>NZ_JACHZO010000044.1:0-1047 GCF_014193575.1 Rhizobium sp. BK289 | reverse complement strand
CTAGAGCAACGTGCATTCAGACGTATCCGGCGGCTTTAAAGTAGTTTTGGCATTCTGTGGGTGAGTAAAGTGTGCAGATATCGCCGATGGCCTTCCAGAGGGCGTCGATGGTTCGGATTGCTCGTGCCCTGAGGAGCGACTTCAGCTTCGAGAAGGCCATCTCGATGGGATTGAGATCGGGGCTGTAGGGCGGCAGGAACAGCATCCATGCACCACGCGCCCTGATGGCGGCCTCGGCCTTTGGGCTCTTGTGGGCGGCCAGATTGTCGAGGATGACGACGTCGCCTTCAGACAGTGTCGGGGCGAGCTGGGTCTCGACATAAACCTCGAAGATGCGCCGGTTCATCGGTCTGTCCACCACGAAGGGCGCGGTCAGGCCGAAGTACCTGAGGCCAGCGATGAAGGTCTGGGTCTTCCAATGTCCGAACGGTGCTTTCGAGCGCAGCCGCTGACCCTTCGGGCATCGGCCGCGCAGGCGGGTCATCTTCGTCGTCGTACCAGTCTCATCGAGGAAGACGAACCGATGCGGCTCAAGGCGCATCCTCGGCTGGCGCCTGGCTATCCACGCCTCGCGTGCGGCTGCGACGTCCGGGCGATCCTGTTCGCTGGCCAGCAGCGTTTTTTTTGAAGCGGTAGCCCGCGCGGATCAACCAGCGCGAGATAGAGGACGCAGCAACGACGGTGCCCCGATCGGCCAGTTCAGCTGCCAGTTCCGGCATGGTGATGTCGTCCTTCTCAGCCACGCGTCGTATCAGGAAGTCCCTGTGCGGATCGAGCTTGGAATAGCGCCAGCCACCTCCGGGCTTCGCCTCAAGGCTGCCGGTCGCGCGAAACGCTGCCATCAGCTTCACGACGAAGGAGACCGACACCCCGAAACGCGCCGCAGCCGCATGACGCGACCCGCCACCGTCGACGAACCGTGCAACACGCTCTCGAAGATCAAGCGAATAGGATCTCGTCATCGCAAATCACCTCCGACCGAAGTGAATCACGAAATTCCAGTCGAAGGAATCCCTTTCGATTCAGTCTGAATGCTCGGCGCTCTAG
>NZ_JACHZO010000043.1:0-1075 GCF_014193575.1 Rhizobium sp. BK289 | reverse complement strand
GAGCAGATCATCCCCTTCGCCAAAACGCTGATCAATAAGGAACCGGCTGCCGTCTCCTGGATGCAGCAGATCAAGCCGCACATGTTCGGCCACCTGCCGAAAGGCACCGATCGTATCGAGACTGCCCATCAGGCGAAGGTCAATGCCGAGGAGCGAAGCTGATGACGACGCGTCGATCCTTTCTTGGAGGCGCATCGAGCCTGGCGTTCTCGAACCTCTTCTCCCCGGCAAACGCCGCCGATCCCAACCCGACCGGAGTAGACACCATGCATCCCGACCTGATCCTCCACAATGGCCGCGTGACGACCCTTGACCGAACCAATCCGAATGCGACGGCGATCGCCATCAAGGACGGGCTGTTTCTGGAAGTCGGATCCGACAGCGAGATCATGGCGCTGGCTGGTTCTGGCACTAGGATCGTCGACCTCAAGGGCAAGCGTGTTCTGCCCGGCCTGATCGACAACCATACCCACGTCGTCCGCGGTGGTCTGAACTACAACATGGAGCTGCGCTGGGATGGCGTGCGCTCGCTCGCCGATGCGATGGACATGCTGAAGCGCCAGGTGGCGATCACGCCCGCGCCGCAGTGGGTGCGCGTCGTCGGCGGCTTCACCGAGCACCAGTTTGCGGAAAAGCGCCTGCCGACCATCGAGGAGATCAACGCTGTCGCGCCCGACACGCCGGTCTTCCTGCTGCATCTTTATGACCGCGCCCTGTTGAACGGCGCCGCTCTCCGCGCCGTCGGCTATACCCGTGACACGCCGAACCCGCCCGGCGGCGAGATCACCCGCGATGCCAACGGCAACCCGACCGGCATGCTGCTCGCCAAGCCCAATGCCGGCATCCTCTATTCGACACTTGCCAAGGGTCCGAAGCTGCCCTTCGACTACCAGGTCAATTCCACCCGCCATTTCATGCGGGAATTGAACCGCCTCGGCGTCACCGGCGTCATCGATGCCGGTGGCGGCTTCCAGAACTATCCGGACGATTACGCCGTCATCCAGAAGCTGTCCGACGAGAACCAGATGACGGTGCGCCTCGCCTACAACCTCTTCACCCAGAAGCCGAAGGAAGA
>NZ_JACHZO010000042.1:0-1467 GCF_014193575.1 Rhizobium sp. BK289 | reverse complement strand
TCTCCAATGAAAGAACTCAAGGGGCAAAACACCAGCATTTGCGGGAATTTCCTTGGGTTCGGTTATGTTTTGACCGGCGTTTGCGCCGATCGGCTAAATCTCTTCCGTCCGCAGGACGGAGTTGTCCTTCGGTTCTTGAACCAATCTCCAATGCGTGACCTGATGCCTTGGCTTCGGTCACAGAGTGACGTTCGGCTCCCGGTTTCCCATTCTCCTTTAAGAGCGCAGCCCAGTTCTACCGGGCTCACTAGCCAGCAATCAGGACAACCGGGATATCGTCGACGTCGCTTCCATGGCGGTGGTGCTGCGCGGCTCGTAAGCGCGCTGGTCACGCAGGATCTGGAAGGCGATCGTCAAAAGCTTGCGCGCGATGGCAACACGCGCCTTGTTTACTCCTCTGATCTTCAGGTGGTCGTATTGGCCGCGAAGCTGCGCATCACTGGCGACAGCGGGAGCGACCGCTTCCACGAAAGCCCAGCGCAGCCACTTGTTGCCCTGCTTGATGATCTTGCCGTGGAAGGTCTTGCCGCCGGAGGAATAGGTCGAGGGCACAAGCCCGGCATAGGCAGCAAGCTTCTTCGGGTTGCGGAACCGCTTGATGTCGTCGATCTCGGCATCGATCAGCCTTGCAAAGAACTCGCCGATACCGGGGATCGTCTTCAACAGCTTGACGTTGCCATTGGTCTTCGTCAACGCCCGGATCGTGGCTTCCGACTGCTTGATCCGGCCGTCGATGTCGCCGATGAAGTCGAGACCACGGTCGATCTGGATACGGTCGATCTCCAACACATTGAGCGCGGCGAGCTGCTGGCGTCCAGCCTTGCCGAACAGGTCGCTCAGCTTCTTCAACTGCGCCGTCTGCTCCGGATAGCGATCGAACACCGTCACGATGCGGTTCTTCGTCATCGTGCGCAGCCGCACGTAAAACATCCGCTCGCGCAGCGCGACACGCAGCTCTCGGGCCTTGTCGCTCGGAGCCCAGGCCTCCGGAACCAGGTCGGCTCGAAGCAGATGCGCCAGCACCGTCGCGTCGATCTTGTCCGTCTTGATCTTGGCGTCGGCGATCGCCTTCACCTTCAACGGATGGGCGAGAACGACATCATCACAAATGTCGTCGAGCCAGTCGTAGATCATCATCCAGTTGCGCGTCGCTTCGACAACCGCATGGCTGTTTTCCCGGTAGCGTTCGAGAAACCCGCCAAGCGACTGGCGGTCGTTCTTCACCCGGCCGGATCGTAACGTCTTCCCGGCTGAGTCCTGCACCACCAGATGGCTATAGGATTTGTGATAATCGACCCCGATATGGTATTCATAAGAGGCAGTCATGCTTCCAACTCCCTTGTTGAGATCTTGCGAACCCCAATAAGGTAAGCCGAAACACCGGAAGTGTGACTGTCCCTCGATCATCACCTGCATCTCAGTCATCCGTTCTATCGGCGGAGGTGGCCTCTTTCATGTCACCTCCTT
>NZ_JACHZO010000041.1:0-1843 GCF_014193575.1 Rhizobium sp. BK289 | reverse complement strand
ATTCACACTGTCGCTCATGGAATTCTCCGCATGACTCATGCAGAAAATCGCCGATCAGCAGGCCGAAAGATACGTGGGGTGGCCTACGCGCTTACCAAATTCATGGCGTCGGTGGTGACGAGGCCGGAGACAATGTCGAACTCGTTTTGGAGTGACGTCCGCTTTGTTCATTTCGGTCATAGCTCCGGCCAAAACAGAAAGGCTGCTTTCGATATTCGCCGAGGCAGCTCGAATGATAGAAAATGAACGCGCAGAGCGGTCAAATAAAACTCAATATTATGCGAAAAAATGCGGCTGAAATCTTGGGCAGTCGGAGGCTGGCTGAGCATCACATACCTGCACATCGACACGCTGAAGGTTTTCCCATCCACCTGAGCTAAAAGCGAGGCTAGGTCATTCGCTTCAATAGTGCGATCAGGGCGTCAGTGTTGTTGTTGGCTTCGAGCGCGAGCAACTGATGATCCACGAGATCGGCAAGCGCCAGCAAGACCTCATGTTCCGACCAACCCGCAGAAATCGCCGCACTCACCAGCTCCTGAACAGCCTTTTGAAGCGCATCCTGGCAGCGTATATTTCTGTCAGGATCGTCAGTGGTCACGAAGGGTCGTGCGATATCGGCCATTGAGGAAAGGTGAACTGATTTGCCGGCGTTGGCAATTGAATATCATAAACGCCTAAAAAGCGTATGGCCGTCCACACTTTTGGGAGTCCAGCAGGCAAATCCCGTCGGCGTTCCGTCGCACGCCTCCAATTAAAATAATCAGGCGACTTTCGATGCGAGCATTTCGTTGATGCAGTCCTCGTTGCGCGCTTCCAGCTGCTGCATCGGAAAGGCTCTGATAAACACGCGGATCGTCTCGTCGAGATCGGCACCGGATTGCGACCAGCCTGGACCGCAACTGACCTGCTGGCCGGCGAGATCCTCGACTTCGAAAAGGCCACAGGTTTCGCCAGTCTCGTCATCGACGGCAAGGTCGAGCGTACCGAAACTTCGGTGTTCGTCATTCCAGTAAACCGAAATCCTGAGAAACCGGATGCCCGACCGATTTCCGATCTCCGTCAACAGCAAGCCACGAACCTCGTCCGTCGCGAGCGGCTGCGGCTCATCCCAGCAAAGTTCCTCGTCCAAGGTCGGGTAGTCCATGACGTTCTTCAGCAGATCGCGCATTCTGCAGAGATGGTGCAGCATGTCTGGCGACTTGCCACGGAAGCCAGGCACATCGTCTCTGAACGTATCGAAGGCATGCCGGCCCAAGTAGCCGACGAAGTCATAAAGCGCCTGCGCTTCGTCCTGGCTTATGGTGAGAACACCGTCTCTCGGCCGTGGATCTCTCGAATATTCAAACATTGCTATCTCCTCCGCTTTCAAAACTCGGAACCCACCCGCGCGTAAAGCCGACGCTCATCCCGGCCTCGC
This sequence comes from Rhizobium sp. BK289, assembly GCF_014193575.1. Classification (NCBI taxonomy): domain Bacteria; kingdom Pseudomonadati; phylum Pseudomonadota; class Alphaproteobacteria; order Hyphomicrobiales; family Rhizobiaceae; genus Rhizobium; species Rhizobium sp. BK289. The sequence goes on along the minus strand of NZ_JACHZO010000041.1, from coordinate 426 downwards.
TAAGTGCCAGCTGTCCTCGAACGAACTGCAGCTCGGCGAGAAGAGCGCTGATTGCCGCATGGGCGTTGCCTTTAAAGAGCTCGAGCACGTAAACCACCTGATCGAATTGCAGTTCATCCGTTTGAACGGCTGCGGCTGTCATGAGGCAATACGTCTCCTGCACCCCTAAAATTATGGGGGTCAAACTGCTGATTTGTGATATGGAAATTGCGCGGTCGGTTTTTGTTCCGGCAATTTGTTCTTATTATGTTCTCATTTTAGATGGAGTCAAGAGCACCTCCTGTTTGGCCGAAAGCGAACAGCCTGCCGGCGCAAGCCCAGAGCTTGCAGGGGAATATGACCGAAATTATTTCTATCCGCATACGGGATTGTCGATAGGTTGGAGGAGGAAAACGGCAATGACCGAGCGGTTTGTCAGCAAGTATG
>NZ_JACHZO010000040.1:0-2462 GCF_014193575.1 Rhizobium sp. BK289 | reverse complement strand
TCCAAGAATAGCAATAGACATTGGTTGGTCCTTTCCCTTTCCCGATATCAGCATTGTACTCGATGCTGGGTGAAAGGGCGGGCCATCCCATAAGACCGGTGCCGGTTGGTGGTGGCACCGATCCGAGTCGTCAGCAGGCACCGAGGCGATCAGTAGCCTTCGGCAAGTCCCGAGCCGGCGCGGCTGTCCATGGCGCCGTTGTAGCGGGCGCCACCGCCCTTGGCGATATCGCTGAGGCTCTTGCCGCCCACCAGGATGCCGGCCGCCTGGCCCCAGATCGGCCAGCTATTGTCGACCTGAACCGTGTAGCCCATGCCGGTCAGGAGCTTGATCGTATCCGGCGATAACGCGCGGGGCTCCATGTAGACCTTATCCGGCAGCCATTGATGATGGATGCGCGGCGCATCGATCGCTTCCTGGATGTTCATGCCGAAATCGATGACGTTGATGATCGCCTCGAGCGTGATGGTGATGATGCGCGAGCCGCCGGGGCTGCCGATCACCATGAAGGGCTTGCCGTCCTTGGCGATGATCGTCGGGCTCATGGAGGACAGCGGCGTCTTCTTCGGCTGGATGGCGTTGGCTTCGCCCTGCACCAGGCCGTACAGATTGGGCACGCCGGGCTTGGAGGTGAAATCGTCCATCTCGTTGTTCAAGAGGATGCCCGTACCAGGCGCGACGACTCCGGCGCCGAAGGAACCGTTCAGCGTGTAGGTGACGGCAACGGCATTGCCGTCATTGTCGACGATCGAATAATGCGTGGTCTCGTGGCTTTCGCCCAAGCCCTTGGGCATCAGATCCTTGGAGACGCCCGCCTTATAGGGCGAGATGTCGTCGCGGATCTTCTGGGCATAGGCCTTGTCCAGCAGCTTGCTGACGGGATTGTCGACAAAGTCGGGATCGCCGAGGGCCGAGTTGCGGTCGACATAGGCGTGGCGCATGGCTTCGACCATAAGATGGACGGTATCGGCCGAGCCGTAGCCGGTATAGGAGAGCGGATAGCCTTCCAGCACGTTGAGGATTTCGCAGATGATGACGCCACCGGAGGAGGGTGGCGGAGATGAGATGATCTCGTAGCCGCGATAGTCGCATTTCACGGGGTCCAGCTCACGGACCTTGTACTGCTCGAAATCCTGGTTTGCGAGAATGCCGCCCTTGTCTTGGCTCGCCTTGACGATGGCATTGGCGACCGGTCCCTTGTAGAAGCCATCCGGCCCCTGATCCGAAATGCCTGACAGCGCATTGGCGAGATCCGGCTGTACGAGCTTGTCGCCCGTCGTGAAGGGCTTGCCATCCGACTTGGTGAAGATCGCCGCGGTGGCCGGATCGCGCGCGAGTCGATCCTTGCTCTCGTTCAGTTCGGCGGCATCGGCCTGGTTCAGCGTGAAGCCTTCCCTGGCGTAGCGAATGGCCGGCGCCATCAGATCCTGACGCGATTTCGTGCCGTATTTCTCGCGGGCAGTCTCGAAGCCCATGACCGAGCCCGGAACGCCGACGGCGAGATAGCCATTGGTGCTGGCGCCTTTGACGATATTGCCCTTGTCGTCGAGATACATGTCCTTTTTGGCTGCCAACGGCGCGCGCTCGCGGAAATCGAGGAAGTCCGTCTTGCCGTCGCGCATGCGGATGGTCATGAAGCCGCCGCCGCCGATATTGCCGGCGGTCGGATAGACCACCGCGAGCGTGTAGCCGACGGCAACGGCGGCATCGACGGCATTGCCGCCGTTTTTCAATACCTGCACGCCGACGTCCGTGGCCAGATGCTGTGCCGTAACCACCATGCCGTGTTCAGCTTCGACGGGAGGTGGCGCGGCGGCTCTGGCGGTGACGGAAAAGAGGGCGAAGGTGACGAGCGTCACCGAGGATATCGCCCGTTGGCGGAATTGGCGCATGATGAATATGCCTCCCATTATTGTCTTGGTGGAAAATCGCCCACAGATGACATGGTGTCACGCGCGAAAATGGCGATATCGGCTGTCGGAATTTTTTAATCGGGCGATGCCGCATCACCGGGCCGCGCCGGTTCGCTATGTCTTTCCTGCACTACTATGGATAATTTTAGTCTTCCAACCCTGCGGAAGCTTGGGTCGGACTTGCAATATTTCTTTTATTAGTTACGCCTACTTTAGGTAGCTAGTCTATCGGGGTTGAAGTATTGCGTGGAGGTTGATGATGCCCGTCACGAGACTTGAGCAGTGGAAGAGCGAGCGCAAGGTCAAGGCAAAGCCACACGTCATTGCCGAAAAGACGCACATCATTGAAATCGAGTGCGACCATTGCAGCCGGCACTTCTTCCGATGGTCATCGATGGCAGCCGTCTACTGGCGTTGTGACGATTGCACCGCCATCGTCTGATCTCATTTGCACCTAGAGCAACGTGCATTCAGACGTATCCGGCGGCTTTAAAGTAGTTTTGGCATTCTGTGGGTGAGTAAAGTGTGCAGATATCGCCGATGGCCTTC
>NZ_JACHZO010000039.1:0-2508 GCF_014193575.1 Rhizobium sp. BK289 | reverse complement strand
GTAAGCGCGTAGGCCACCCCACGTATCTTTCGGCCTGCTGATCGGCGATTTTCTGCATGAGTCATGCGGAGAATTCCATGAGCGACAGTGTGAATCACCCTCGAACCTTTGAGGTTTTGACGGCGGAGCCGGTGCGAAGACGACGCAAGCCGCGTGACTGGTCGGATGATGAGAAGGCGCGGATCGTGGCCGCGACGTTGCAGCCTGGGGCCAATGTCTCGGCGATTGCCCGGTCTGAAGGCTTGGATCCCTCGCAGCTTTATGGGTGGCGTCGCAAGGCACTGGCATCGGGAGTTGTTGCGCCCCTGACGGAGGGAATGGGCAAGGAGATCAAGTTCGCGCGCGTTGATACGATGAGCAGCGGCTCGGTCGATATTGTCATTGCGGATATGGTGGTGCGCGTCGGCGGCGAGTTCGACCCTGATCATCTGGTGAGGGTTCTACGGGCGGCTCGCAAGGCATGATCGCCTCCGGTGTGGTGGTTTATGTGTCGTGCCAGCCGGTCGACTTCCGCAAGGGGGCCGTCTCTTTGATGGCGCTGGTGCGGGATGGCGGCCTCGATCCCTTCAATGGCGCGCTTTACGTCTTCCGGTCGAAACGGGCTGATCGTATTCGTATTGTCTGGTGGGATGGCAGTGGTGTCTGCCTCTATTCGAAAACCCTGGAAGATCAAGGCTTCTGCTGGCCGGGCATATCGGCGGCACGGATACGTCTGGACCATTCTCAGCTGATGGCGTTGCTAGCCGGAATGGATTGGAAAAAGATCCGCCCGGCCAAGGTCCGGCGGCCCTTGTTGACGGGCTGACAGGGCCTGCGGCAAGATGAATCATGCCGCTGTAATGGTTGGGAAAACGGCGGTTTTTGTGCTCTACTCATTCCCATGGATTTGCCCCCTCACGACTTGCCGGACGACATTGACGCGCTGAAAGCGATGGTCCTCGCGATGGCGCGCGAGCAGGCTGCGAAAGAAGCCCGACTGAGGGCCGCTGAAGCTGAGATCGCCCGGCTGGAGGCGATGGAGAAGAGCGCCAACGAGCGGATTGCCAACCTCACATCGATCTTGAAGGTTCTGCAGCGCACGCAACATGGCACCCGTTCCGAGCGGCTGCGCCTTGGCATCAACGACGAGCAGGTCTCCTTTGCTTTCGAGGAAGTTGAGACCGGCCTTTCGGCGATCCAGAGCGAGCTCGATCGCGCGGCCAAGGAAAAGCCGAAACGAGCACCACGTCCGCGCAAGAGTTTTGCCGCTCATCTCGAACGCATAGAGGAAGTGATCGAGCCGGAGATCCCGGCCGGCTGCGAGGGGCTGGAAAAGGTCCTGATCGGTGAGGATCGCTCCGAACGACTGGATGTCGTGCCACCGAAGTTCAGGGTCATCGTGACGCGTCGCCCCAAATATGCCTTCCGGGGCAACGATGGCGTGCTCCAGGCGTTGGCACCGGCACACATCATCGAAAGCGGCCTGCCGACGGAGCGGCTGCTCGCCTATATCGCCGTCTCCAAATACGCCGACGGCCTTCCGCTTTACCGGCAGGAGGCAATCTATCTACGCGACGGTGTCGAGATCAGCCGATCGTTGATGGCCCAGTGGATGGGGCATCTGGGCTTCGAGCTGCAGATATGCGCCGATTACATCCTCGAGCGCGTCAAGGAGGGCGAAAGGATCTTCGCCGACGAAACCACCTTACCCACTCTTGCGCCCGGTTCGGGGAAAACGACGAAGGCCTGGCTTTGGGCTTATGCTCGCGATGATCGCCCCTATGGCGGAACCAGTCCGCCAATGGTGGCCTATCGTTTTGAGGACAGCAGGGGCGCTGATTGCGTGGCACGTCATCTCGCCGGATACAGCGGTATTCTGCAGGTCGACGGCTACTCGGCCTATACCAATCTCGCCAAGACGCGTGCCAAAGCCGGCAGCAATGAAACGATCCAACTCGCAGGGTGCTGGGCGCACCTACGCCGCAAGTTTTACGACCTTCACATCAGCGGAGTCTCGAAGGCTGCAACGGACACGATCATCGCGATGACCGAGCTGTGGCGCATCGAGGATGATGTCCGCGGTCGAGATGCCGACAGCCGTTCCGTGCTGCGTCAGGAAAAATCTGCAACCATCGTCTCCGGCCTCTTTGATCTTTGGGAGAAGGAACTGGGCAAGGTCTCTGGCAAGTCCAAGACCGCCGAAGCAATCCGCTACGCGCTCACCCGGCGCGAAGCACTGGAGCGCTTCCTGACGGACGGCCGGATCGAAATCGACTCCAATGTCGTCGAGCGCGCGATCAGGCCCCAAACAATTACGAGAAAGAACAGTCTATTCGCCGGCAGCGAGGGTGGTGGACGCACCTGGGCGACGGTCGCCACCCTCTTGCAGACAGCCAAAATAAATGGCGTCGATCCGCTCGACTGGCTCTCCCAGACATTGACCCGCATCGCTCAAGGCTGGCCAGTATCCGAGCTCGAGGCGCTTATGCCATGGAACTTCAGGCCTGACGCCATCAGCTAACCGCTTAC
>NZ_JACHZO010000038.1:0-2610 GCF_014193575.1 Rhizobium sp. BK289 | reverse complement strand
CGACATATCTGCCGACCTCCATCGGCAGATAGTTTGAATCAGAATGTGAGCGATTTGAAAAGCAACTCGATTCAGTCAGTCAGGGAAACGCTCTAGTTATCTTAGATTTCGCCATTGGGCCGCTCCCGATGTAAAATGATAATTAATCCGATTGTTAATCTGTGTATTGAAGTGCAATACATCGTCAAATGCAGAGTTGTTGAGACGCTTCAACATTATTCTGCCCATCGGCCATTCTTCAACAATTCCAAAACCGGACGGGATTTTGAACGTGCTTAAGCTCGGGGGCAGCTATCCGCTTACCTCTTACACCAACGTAGAGATCCCATATCTCTTTCGGTGCATCCCGCCCGACAAAGCCGAGCCTTTGTGCCTCTGAGCCATCGGCATAAGGGATGTCAGGGAAGTTGTCGGCAGTTGCGGCCATCCACCTCTCGGCCTCAAACGCTCCTACAACCACACCGCGGACAACAGCGAGAACATACTGAGCATTCTCAGCGCGTGACTTTGAAATTCTCCAGCAATAGCGGACGAGATTGTATATTGCTCGACGATCGAACTTATTATCAAGCTTATTGATGTTGATCAGAACAAGGCGATGCTCTGGATTCGAAGGAAATGCCGGAAGGCTGTATTTGTCCACGATCTCGACATGGTTCATGGGACCACGGTCGCTGCTGGCGTGGCCGCCCTGGGTGTTAGTGAGGCCTGGATAGGCATCGATCAGTGCAGCCTCGACTTCAAAGATCGCTGTCTCAGGTATCTCATGACGATGGATGACATGTAGCACTTCAAGCCCAGCGTTCTTTATCGCCCGGATGCGATCGAGCTTTGATCCAAGTGTTTGGCTGTCGTCATCTGTTAAGTCTGCGACGCCAGCGGCATGATCGAATACGCGATTGTTACGACCTTTACCAACGTAAAACGTCTCGCCGTTCCGCGGATCGATGAGGCGATAGACGTAGTTGCCAAGCCGCTCGCATACTTCTTCAGAAAATCGCATGGCCGCCCCTTAGTTCAAGCTGATGATCTTCGCGGGCGAGAAGTTCTGAAACTTCTTAAACCCGCTGACCATTCCCTTGCCTGGCATGGGTGTGCCAATCGACCCTTTCAGCCAGCACTGCTTCTTCGCATAATTATAGGAGAATGCCATGCAGCGATTGTCGTCAACGCAAGCGAGGCGACAGTCGAGCGGCGTCTTGGCGGTGCTATGAGGGCGTGGGGAGAGATCGCCGCCTCGAAAGTCAACGTCGTGAAAGAGTGCGCTCTGCGGGTCGATCGTTCCAAGAGCAAATGTCGGCGGGTCGGCGTCGGCACCGCTGAGGAATCGGCCTGAGAAGGCGACACTATTTCCATCTGCCCGCCCTGCGCTGGATTTGAGGAAGCAGTTCGGTCCTTTTGTGATCTTTGGGTTGGCGTTGAAGGTGAACGCCTTGCATTGACCGTTCATCACCAGACAACTCTGAGCACATTCCGCAGCGTCGCTTGCGCGGATAGAAGAAATGTCGTCGCCGAAGAGATCCAAGCCGGTATAGACGGCGATCCGATTTGGGCGCTTCGTGAATTCTTCGATCGTTGAGAGTTTCGCTTGAGTCTGCGGCGTCGGCGTTGCGCTTACCGTTGTTTCTGTCGAGTGCGGCTGCTCCGGTGTCACCGGTTGCGTAGTTGATTCCGTTGTGCTCGTCGCGTTTGGGGCGGGCGGAGTTGTATCTGGTGCTGCCGACGCGCCGGCGGCAGAGGGCTTTAACGCATCGCCAGTTCGATTGAGCTTATAACGGTCAATCTCTTCTGGCGTGAAGACGTGCATGTCATTCGGCGGCGTCTTGAACATGACGCTCAACACGTCAACCGGAGTATCGAAGCGGTTGAGGACGTCAATGATGTCGGAAATCGTGAGCTGCGCTCCCACAAGGTCCGAGGTATCAGAGGAAATCTGATGCACGCCGAGCTTGCCGTCAACTTTCCGCTCGATGCCGGCAAGAAACATATAAGCACATGCGGATAGGCATGCGCTGTCTTTCGGGATGTAGGTCGCGAGCTTTCGCTCATGAATATCGTCCGCCATCAGCAGACCCATTTGCACGGCGCCGCCTGAGCTGTTCAAGGTAATAAGCTTAGCGCCGGGGGCTGCGTGAAGAGCCCGCCGGAAGTTGAGCGCTGAGCCGACGTCGATATCGCCGTTCATCACTATGACATCTGGCTTGGCGTCATCCAAGACAAACGGGCCAAAGACTTTCTCAGACGCGGCTGCAGGGCTGGCCATTGTTGTTACACATAGCGCAGCGCTCAACGCGGCAGATCGAAGCAATTTATGCATGAACAAGCCCCCAGCCCAAGATTATCAAACTACATAGACCTCAAGCTGACAAGGTTGTTGTAGGCGCGAGGCTGTATATTCTGGATTGCGGTTAATGGACGACGCTCGTTCCGGGATAATCCTTGGCACCTCTCCAGGGGCATACTACGCGTGATCTTCAATTTCGATTGGAGATGACATGGCAACGATCAGAAAGCTTAGCACTACTTTGGCAGAATTGAATTTGGGGTCATTAGGAACCTGATACGGCAGTGAGGACATCGTTGTGGTGGATGGTGGTTTGAGAGCGCGGC
>NZ_JACHZO010000037.1:0-3030 GCF_014193575.1 Rhizobium sp. BK289 | reverse complement strand
GGGTTTCTAAGCATTGTTAAGAGGTATCTTCACCTGAATAAAATAGGGTGTAAGAAGCGAACGCAGGGAACTGAAACATCTAAGTACCTGCAGGAAAGGACATCAACCGAGACTCCGCAAGTAGTGGCGAGCGAACGCGGACCAGGCCAGTGGCAATGAAGTTTAAAGTGGAAGAACCTGGAAAGGTTTGCCGTAGAGGGTGACAGCCCCGTACGCGTAGATAGCTTTATTGTCCTAGAGTAGGGCGGGACACGTGAAATCCTGTCTGAACATGGGGAGACCACTCTCCAAGCCTAAGTACTCGTGCATGACCGATAGCGAACCAGTACCGTGAGGGAAAGGTGAAAAGCACCCCGACAAGGGGAGTGAAATAGAACCTGAAACTGGATGCCTACAAACAGTCGGAGCCCGCAAGGGTGACGGCGTACCTTTTGTATAATGGGTCAACGACTTAGTGTAACAAGCAAGCTTAAGCCGGTAGGTGTAGGCGAAGCGAAAGCGAGTCTGAATAGGGCGATATAGTTTGTTGCATTAGACCCGAAACCGAGTGATCTAGCCATGAGCAGGTTGAAGGTTGGGTAACACCAACTGGAGGACCGAACCCGCATCTGTTGCAATAGATTGGGATGACTTGTGGCTAGGGGTGAAAGGCCAATCAAACTCGGAAATAGCTGGTTCTCCGCGAAATCTATTTAGGTAGAGCGTCTGGCGAATACTCCCGGGGGTAGAGCACTGGATGGGCTATGGGGACTCACCGTCTTACTGATCCTAACCAAACTCCGAATACCGGGAAGTACTACCAGGCAGACACACGGCGGGTGCTAACGTCCGTCGTGAAAAGGGCAACAACCCTAACCTCCAGCTAAGGTCCCCAAGTCATGGCTAAGTGGGAAAGGATGTGAGGATCCCAAAACAACCAGGATGTTGGCTTAGAAGCAGCCATCATTTAAAGAAAGCGTAACAGCTCACTGGTCTAGTCAAGGGTCTTTGCGCCGAAAATGTAACGGGGCTGAAGCCATGCACCGAAGCTGAGGATTCCTCTTTGAGGAGTGGTAGCGGAGCGTTCCGTAAGCTGATGAAGGGATACCCGTGAGGGGTCCTGGAGGTATCGGAAGTGCGAATGTTGACATGAGTAACGATAAAGAGGGTGAGAGACCCTCTCGCCGAAAGACCAAGGGTTCCTGCTTAAAGTTAATCTGAGCAGGGTTAGCCGGCCCCTAAGACGAGGCGGACACGCGTAGTCGATGGGAACCACGTTAATATTCGTGGGCCTGGTGGTAGTGACGGATTGCTTAACTTGTTCACACTTATTGGATTGTGTGGGCGGGGACGCGGTTCCAGGAAATAGCTCCACCGTATAGACCGTACCCGAAACCGACACAGGTGGTCAGGTAGAGTATACCAAGGCGCTTGAGAGAACTATGTTGAAGGAACTCGGCAAATTGCACGCGTAACTTCGGAAGAAGCGTGACCCTTATGTGCGCAAGCATGTGAGGGTGGCACAGACCAGGGGGTAGCGACTGTTTACCAAAAACACAGGGCTCTGCGAAGTCGCAAGACGACGTATAGGGTCTGACGCCTGCCCGGTGCTGGAAGGTTAAGAGGAGGGGTGCAAGCTCTGAATCGAAGCCCCAGTAAACGGCGGCCGTAACTATAACGGTCCTAAGGTAGCGAAATTCCTTGTCGGGTAAGTTCCGACCTGCACGAATGGCGTAACGACTTCCCCGCTGTCTCCAACATAGACTCAGTGAAATTGAATTCCCCGTGAAGATGCGGGGTTCCTGCGGTCAGACGGAAAGACCCCGTGCACCTTTACTATAGCTTTACACTGGCATTCGTGTCGGCATGTGTAGGATAGGTGGTAGGCTTTGAAGCAGGGACGCCAGTTCTTGTGGAGCCATCCTTGAAATACCACCCTTATCGTCATGGATGTCTAACCGCGGTCCGTCATCCGGATCCGGGACAGTGTATGGTGGGTAGTTTGACTGGGGCGGTCGCCTCCGAAAGAGTAACGGAGGCGCGCGATGGTGGGCTCAGACCGGTCGGAAATCGGTCGTCGAGTGCAATGGCATAAGCCCGCCTGACTGCGAGACTGACAAGTCGAGCAGAGACGAAAGTCGGTCATAGTGATCCGGTGGTCCCGCGTGGAAGGGCCATCGCTCAACGGATAAAAGGTACGCCGGGGATAACAGGCTGATGACCCCCAAGAGTCCATATCGACGGGGTTGTTTGGCACCTCGATGTCGGCTCATCGCATCCTGGGGCTGGAGCAGGTCCCAAGGGTTTGGCTGTTCGCCAATTAAAGCGGTACGTGAGCTGGGTTCAGAACGTCGTGAGACAGTTCGGTCCCTATCTGCCGTGGGTGTAGGAATATTGACAGGATCTGTCCCTAGTACGAGAGGACCGGGATGGACATATCTCTGGTGGACCTGTTGTCCTGCCAAGGGCATAGCAGGGTAGCTATATATGGAATGGATAACCGCTGAAGGCATCTAAGCGGGAAACCAACCTGGAAACGAGTGTTCCCTATCAGAGCCGTGGAAGACGACCACGTTGATAGGCCGGGTGTGGAAGTGCGGCAACGCATGAAGCTTACCGGTACTAATAGCTCGATTGGCTTGATCGTTCCCATTGCCAGTGCTCATCGAATAAATTCGACGAGCTTTTTGTCCTCACGCTGTCGCGATCTTCGATCGCTGCGCTGCGGACGGCGCGCCGGACTTCCGGCGACGCGCTTTGCGCTTGCGGACTTTGTCCGGAAACGCATCCAACGACGTGTTCAAATAAGACAAACGAGATCTTCGATCTCACCAGCTTCTCATCGGGCATAAACCGCTCAAGCGGTTTAGCCCTAAGTTGCGCTTTGCCGACCTGGTGGTTATGGCGGGGTGGCTGCACCCGTTCCCTTTCCGAACACGGCCGTGAAACGCCCCTGCGCCCATGGTACTTCGTCTTAAGACGCGGGAGAGTAGGTCGCTGCCAGGTCTGCTAATCGCAACTCCACGCTAAATCGATGAAATCGATTTATGC
>NZ_JACHZO010000036.1:0-6226 GCF_014193575.1 Rhizobium sp. BK289 | reverse complement strand
GAACTTGCCGCTTCGTCCATGGTGATCTCAGGCTTCCTGCGTTGGGCAGGTGCCCTGGCGCTCGCTGGCTTTACGCTTCTTGCAACCTTCATCGCACTGCGCTTCTGGGAAATGGCGCCCGGCATCGACCGCATGATGGCGACCAACGCCTTCTTCGAACATCTCGGTCTCGCCGGCGCATTCGTCTTCGTCGCCACATTCGACTTCCCAAGGGGGGCGGGCAGATGAGCGTCGCAAAAACATCGGAGGGAACCTTTGCACCCCTTGCCCAGCCTGTCTTCGCGGTCCTCTGGATCGCCACGGTCCTTGGCAATACCGGAAGCTTCATGCGCGACGTCGCAAGCTCCTGGCTGATGACGGATCTTTCGGCATCGCCGGCCGCGGTCGCCATGGTCCAGGCGGCCGGAACCCTGCCGGTTTTCCTGCTTGCCATTCCGGCAGGCGTTCTCACCGACATCCTCGATCGCCGCAAGTTCCTGATCGCCGTCCAGGTGCTCTTGGCCTCCGTCAGTATTTCGCTGATGCTTCTCTCGCAGACGGGCATACTCTCGGTCAGCGCTCTGATCGGGTTGACGTTCCTCGGCGGGATTGGAGCCGCGCTGATGGGGCCGACCTGGCAGGCGATCGTTCCGGAATTGGTGAAGCGCGAGGACGTGAAGAGCGCGGTGGCGCTGAACTCGCTCGGCATCAACATCGCCCGCTCCATCGGGCCTGCCGCGGGCGGCCTGCTTCTTGCAGCATTCGGAGCCGGGATCACCTACGGCGCCGACGTTGCCAGCTACATCGTGGTGATCGCAGCTCTCGTCTGGTGGCCGCGGGCTAAGAATGGAAACGACGCGCTCCAGGAGAACTTCTTTGGGGCGTTTCGAGCCGGACTTCGCTACACCCGCTCGAGCACGCCACTGCACGTCGTCCTCCTGCGCGCCGCGATCTTCTTCGCCTTCGCCAGCGCCGTATGGGCTCTTCTCCCGCTCGTTGCCCGCCAACTGCTCGGTGGTGATGCCAGCTTCTACGGTATCCTGCTCGGTGCAGTCGGTGCGGGCGCGATCGGTGGAGCCTTGGTGATGCCTAAGCTGCGCCAGCGCCTGAATTCCGATGGCCTGCTTCTCGTCGCGGCGGTTGTCACCGCCGCCGTCATGGGAGTCCTTGCTCTTGCTCCACCGAAGTGGGTTGCGATCATCGTCCTTCTCCTCCTCGGTGGTGCATGGATCACCGCCCTGACAACGCTCAACGGCACCGCGCAGTCCGTCCTTCCCAACTGGGTGCGCGGTCGTGGGCTTGCCGTTTACCTGACCGTCTTCAACGGAGCGATGACTGCCGGAAGTCTGGGGTGGGGTGCGGTCGGCGAAGCTGTCGGCATCCAGTTCACCTTGATCATCGGAGCTATCGGACTGCTTATCGCCGGGTTCATCCTGCACCGCGTGAAGCTTCCGGCCGGCGATGCCGACCTGGTGCCGTCGAACCACTGGCCCGAGCCTCTTGTCGCCGAACCCGTTGCCCATGACCGTGGCCCGGTTCTGATACTGATCGAGTACAAGACCGAGACGCAGCACCGGAGCGCATTCCTGCATGCCCTCGACGATCTTTCCAAGGAACGCCGCCGGGACGGTGCCTACGGATGGGGCGTCACCGAGGACTCGGCCGACCCAGAGAAGATCGTGGAGTGGTTCATGGTTGAATCCTGGGCTGAACATCTTCGCCAGCACAAGCGGGTTTCCAACGCCGACGCCGATCTGCAGGGCAAGGTGCTGGCCTACCATGTCGGTCCCGACAAGCCGGTTGTCCGTCACTTCCTGACGATCAATCGACCGTGGGCGGCGTGACGGACAGGTTAAGGCTGGCGGCTACGGCCGTCACCCAAACATGTGATCTTGAGAACTATGCTGATGGACTGCACCCCTTTGGTGAGACAGCAATCGGTAACAGTTCTCCCGGCCGTGAATTGCGTCTGATGTCTCTTGCCGCTGTTGCGAGAGGCTGGCTTCAAAAGCGTCCGGCGCGAGATAGTCGAGGGCCGAGCGCAGCTATCCCGGCGGGAGATCGATAAGGCGACGGGAAACAAGATACCACCGAGCTTCTCATCTTACATGTGGAAAGCCGGCAGGATTGTTCCGGTTAACGAGCCTCCCCAGGGAAACTGAAGTTGGGATGGAGCTTCAGCAGCGACCGACAATTGATGGTGCTTTATGTCAATGCCCGGAAATGTCAGGTCAATCGGGCCGAGTACGCGGCTGTGGGGCTCGGGGTTATCATGCCGCTGTTTCGAGCGAATGTCGGCGAAGTGCGCAGGATGGCTTTGTAGGAGAAGAGCGCGACGTTGGTTCAGGGGAGCGGCAGCGCCAGATCAGGTCCGGCGCTGCGAGGAAGAATGCAAGCACTTATTGCTGCGGTGCGACCATATTGCCGACCGCACCCCCGGCAACGGCTCCGCCGACAACACCGAGGACGGTTCCGAGGGTCTTATGCTTCTTGCCGCCAAGTTTGTTTCCAGCGATGCCACCGACGATGGCGCCACCGACTGCACCGACGTTCTGGCCATTGATCAAGGAATTGCCGCCACCGTTTGCGATGCTTCCCGTGGACTGGGGGTCGACAACCGGAGTGGGCTGATACTGCGGTGCCTGTGCGGCAGCGCGGTTGTTGTTGCCGTCAATCATACGACCGGCCACGCCACCAACGACGGCTCCGCCGAGTGCGCCGGCGACCGTGCCCAGTGTTTTGTGCTTTTTGCCGCTGACTTTGCGACCGACCAGCCCGCCGGCGACAGCGCCACCGACCGCGCCAACATTCTGGCCGTTTATGATGGACATGTCCTGAGCATGGGTGGCTACGGGCAGCGTTGCGATAGCGGAGAACAGCGTGATCGCGGCAATCGAGTTCTTGTATACCGGAGAAAGGCGGGTAGGCTTTATTTGTAGTGACATTTCATATGTCCTTCGGGGCAAGAGTTTACTTCGCCAGCCGTAGAACATTATGAATAACAACTGCTTAAGATGCCTGGAACTGGTGTCGGCAAATCCTGCTCGGAGAATGGATAGGGAGACGCGGAGCGCCTCAACTCGTGCTGTTCACCATCGACGAATGTTTTGTTTGTTCGTGATGATAGAAGAGGGTCGCACTGAAGTCTCAGTTCTTCGTTGTTCCTTGTGCCGGCCAATCGCTTACCTGGGCCGTCGTGGCGTCTTGAACGGGAAGGATCTGACCGGCGCCCGCGATGGCGCCATCGATATCGATCGCCGGCACGGCCAACAGCTCTGTTAACATTAAGGCGCCATTAATAGGAGAGTGCAAATATTTCCGCATGCGTGAGAGTGGAGTTCAGCTGAACTGTCGATCGCTCAAGATTTCAACTTGAAGCAACGGCTTCGAAAGGAGTGAAATGATTGGAATGATCGGTGGTAATACTAAGGCTCAACTTGCAGCATTGGCCAGCCTCAAGGCAAACGTCATGATTGCCGACAGCAAGTTGAACATTATTTATATGAACGACGCTGTCCGCAAGCTGCTGACGGCCGCCGAACACGACCTCAAGAAGGAACTCCCGCGCTTTGCCGTCGATACCTTGATCGGAAGCAATATCGATATTTTTCACAAGAATCCGTCGCACCAGCGCGACATGCTCGCGCGGTTGACGAAGCCCCACAGCGCAACCATCCGCGTGGGCAGCCATAGCTTCGATCTGCACGTCACGCCCATCATAGAAGGCGGAAAGACGAAGGCGTTTGTGGTGGAATGGGCTGATGCAAAGGAGCGCCTTCTCAACCTGGATTATCAAAACCAGATGGCTGCGATCAGCCGTGTGCAGGCCATCATCGAGTTCACCCTGGAGGGAGAGATCGTTACAGCCAACGAGAACTTCTGCAAGACGATGGGCTACACGCTAGACGAGATCCGTGGCAAGCATCACAGCATGTTTGTCGACTCTGCTTACGCCGCCAGTTCCGACTATGCTGAGTTCTGGAGCGAGCTTAAAAGCGGCCGATTCCAGGCGCGTGAATTTACGCGCGTCGGTCGAAACGGCAAGAAAGTCGTGCTGAACGCCTCATACAACCCCATCCTCGACGAGCACGGAAAAGTCGCCAAAGTGGTGAAATACGCCACCGACGTCACGGACAGGGTTTTTGCCGTTACGGAAATCGGCTCGTCCCTCAACCAGCTCGCCGAGGGCAGGCTCGATTTTCGCCTGGAGCAGCCGTTCGCAGCCGACTTCGAAAGCCTTAGGAAGAATTTCAACGACGCTGTCGACAAGCTCGGCATGGCTCTCAGTTCCGTGGCCGAGACGACTGTACGGATCGATTCCGGCACTCGCGAGATTGCCGCAGGTGCGAACGATCTGTCGAAGCGGACAGAGCAACAGGCGGCGTCCCTCGAGGAAACGGCAGCCGCTCTCGACGAAATTACCGCCAACGTCAACAGCTCGACGAAGCGGACCGAAGAGGCGCGTGGTGTCGCAAGCCGGGCTAATCAATCCGCGGTAGAGTCCGCCGAAGTGGTTTCACATGCGGAAGAGGCGATGCGAAAAATCGAGGACAGCTCGCAGCAGATCTCCAACATCATCGGCGTGATCGACGAGATTGCCTTCCAGACCAATCTGCTGGCACTGAATGCCGGCGTGGAAGCTGCGCGCGCCGGGGAAGCTGGAAAGGGTTTTGCGGTCGTCGCGCAGGAGGTGAGGGAGTTGGCGCAACGCTCAGCGCAGGCGGCCAAGGAGATCAAGGGCCTCATCCAAACGTCCACCTCCGAAGTCGAAAGCGGCGTTAAGCTCGTACGCGATGCCGGCCAGGCGTTGAAAACCATCGGAGACTTCATCATCGAGATCAACAATCATATGGAGGCGATTGCTGCCTCCGCCAAGGAACAGGCGACCGGCTTGGCCGAGGTAAACTCCGCCGTGAATTCCATGGACCAGACGACCCAGCAGAATGCTGCCATGGTCGAGCAATCGAATGCGGCGTCCAATGCGCTTGCTGGAGAAGCAGGCCGGCTGCGTGCCCTGATTGCGCAGTTCAGTGTCGGCACAGCCCAGACTTCAGCACTGCGGCAAGTGGGACGAGCAATGGCGCTTCCCACCCCGCGCGCCTCATCCATGAGGTGACGTAATTTTACACCCCCTCAGCGGCAAGTTCGTCCGCTTCCACGATCCATGAAGGGTCCCACTCAGTCGCTACTGCGAGGAGTAAGGTCGCATGTCATTGACAGAAGACGAGAGGCTGAACCTTCTTTACGAAGCAAGCATTCTTGATACGCCGCCGACGGCGGAATTCGACGCCATCGTAAGTCTTGCCTGCAGTATGTTCGATATGCCGATGGCGTTGATTTCGTTTGTCGATGAGCACCGGCAATGGTTCAAGGCTCGGCAAGGCTTTCCTTTGGCGGAGGCGCCGCGCGAGCGTTCCTTTTGCGGTTACGTCGTGGAAACAGGCTCTCCGCTCGTCGTTGAAGATGTCAGCGCAGACTCCCGTTTTTGCGGAAACATTTTCGTCAGAGACTGTTCCGTCCAGTTCTATGCGGGGGTTCCGCTTTCGGAAGGGGAGACGTGTTACGGCGGCTTTTGTGTCCTCGACACCAAGATCCGCCGCTTCAGCGATCGGGATCTCGAACAGCTCCATAGTCTGGCGAGCGTCATCATGGGCCTTGTCCGGGAGCATCGTCAGCAAAGCCTGCTGAAGGAGCAGCAACGTGAACTGGAGTTGAAGCAGGCGCGGTTCGAACAAACCGAGCGCTCTGCCAAGATCGGTGGTTTCGAGATGGACCTTAGCACCGGTGCGATCGTCTGGTCGGATCAGATATACCGCACCGTGGGATTGCCGATCGGCAAACGTATGACTTCGGAGGAGGTGATCGGCTGCTATGCTCCCGAAGAACGTGACAGCGTCAGGCGCAGAATCCGCGACGTCCTGAACGGAACAGGCACCGGAGTTGACAAAGAATACCGCATCATCACGCCGGAAGGCGACGAACGATGGATTCGCGTTGTGAGCGATATCGAACGCCTGCAAGGCGAGCCAAGACGCCTGTTCGGCATCGTTCAGGATGTTTCCGAGAAAGTGCGCTATGAGCAACGTCTGCTCCGGGCAGCAAACGCCGATCCTCTTACAGGCTGTTGGTTTCCGCGCGGAACTGAGCCGGTTTTGGAGTGAACCCCTCGGGCTGGACCAGCGGGGCGCTTCAAACTAAGCCGCCTGCTGGGCGAGTTGGGTTTCAAATTCTTCTGGCGATCGATAGC
>NZ_JACHZO010000035.1:0-6802 GCF_014193575.1 Rhizobium sp. BK289 | reverse complement strand
TTGGAGTGAACCCCTCGGGCTGGACCAGCGGGGCGCTTCAAACTAAGCCGCCTGCTGGGCGAGTTGGGTTTCAAATTCTTCTGGCGATCGATAGCCAAGGGCTGAGTGCAGCCGCTTGGCATTGTAGACTTCTTCGATGAACCTGGGCAATCGCTCGGCGACGTCAGCGAAGGTTTCATACTCAGCCGGATAGATGTCCTCTACTTTCAGGGTCTTCATGAAGCTTTCGGCCTGCGCGTTGTGATAAGGGTTGCCAACGGCGCTCATGGATCCCTGTAGGCCTGCCGCTTCGAGCGCTCGTCGATAGGTCTGACTTGCGTATTGGCATCCGCGGTCCGTGTGGTGAATGCAGCCAGGCGGAGGCTTTCTGTTCTCAATGGCCGAATACAGCGCAGCCAGCGCCAGCGGCGTATCCAGGCGTTTTGAAAGGCCATAGCCAACGACTTTCCGGCTGCAGGCGTCGAGAATGACGGCAAGATAGCAGAAGCCGACGGCGATGCGGATGTACGTGAAGTCTGCCACCCAGACCATATCGGGTCCCGCCGGGATCACGTTGCGATAGAGGTTTGGGTATACAGGCGAATCGTGGTTGCTGTCCGTCGTGCGAACATACCGCTTGCGGGGCTTGATCCCGAGGCCATTGGCCCGCATGACGCGGGCGACCCGCTTGTGGTTGACGAGATGACCTCGCCTTTGGAGCTCGTGCGTCACGCGTCGATATCCATAGCAAGGCAGCTCGTCCTGGATATCCTCGATGATTGCAACGAGCTGACTGTCGCTGAGGTTTAATGCTTTTGCCGTCGATCGGTAATAGTAAGTGCTCCTGGGGAGATCGATCATTTTGCACCCCCGTCTGACAGAACAGGCCGGGGACCGGTGACGATGGAGGAGTTCCCGCTGTCGCCGGCGATCGGCTGGCGCGGTGTTTTTTTAACCAGGTCCAGCTCCATCGTGAGCTGGCCGACCTTACGTTCGAGCGCCGCAATGTGGGCCTCGTACTCCGCAATGACGCTGGCCTCGGCCTCTTCATCATTCAGCTCGCCGCGATCGAACTGCGTGAGCCATAACTGGATGAGGTTGGCCGAGACACCGTAGGTGCGCTGCGCGTCGCGCCGTCCGATAACGCCGTTTCGGATATCTTGGCAAAGCTGCAATTTGAACGGTGTCGAATGCCGTCGATATGGACCTCGGGACTTCATGAGCCTTCTCCGATTGAGGCCCGCAGAGTGTATCAGTTTTTCCGTGTCCCGTGGTCCAGCCCGAGGGGTTCACTCCAGATTTAACTCACTTTTCATTTCGCATTGACCCACAATATCCGGGCTATCATTTTGTCGGCAAACGCCATTTAACGGTCCGATTGGACCACCGCGAAATGAAAAAGTGGGTCAAATTCTCGCGATAATAAATACTGTGGCTTCAAACCTGCAGAAATCTGGACCAGGAATGACGTGGTTCGTCAACGGTATAAGAGAAAGCCGGTTGATCCAGGCAAGTTCGGCTGAAGGTTCCGCTCCAGCTCTGTTCGAGGGCTGTGATAGGCCCCACGATTGTTAAATTGCAGTATGATTTAAGTGAATTGTACAACGTGGTGCCGGTGAGGACGCAGTTCCTCGGCCAGCGAACTATCTCGGAGGCGTCAGTCAAACCAGGATTGTAAACGGAAGGCGCGCGCGCGGCGAGAAGCGGCACGGCCCGCCCGAGGACAAATTCTTTGAAATGTGGCGGCGCCTGATGATCGATGAAATCTGGTTCTTTGCCATAATGCTCGCAGAGCAGAAATTCGTCCGGCCTATCGACCGACTGGTGGGCCACAAAGCTGGGGCAACCTGCTTCAGCTCGGCAGTAAGGTACGAACTGTCGAAGGATGCCCAATCATACCGATCGGGGTTTCATCCTCGTCAATAAGCCCTTTATTCGCAATATCCGTGGGTATCGCTCGCCGGCTCGATCGAAAGCTTCTCATCAGTCAACCAAGGCGTTAAATTCACGCCGATCATTTTCGTCGGATAGGCCATGACGTCTCAGCTGGACATGTTTTCGGAGAATGCTCAGCCCGTTCACAGAACGTCGGCGCCAAGCCTGCGCGCACGGCCAGCCGGATCAGCGCCTGACGAGACTGAGATGGTGCGGATCCTGCAAGCAACCGGCCGCTACCAAATCCTGAGAAAACTCGAAGCTCGGCCCATTGCTGCTGCTCCCAGGCCGGGCTATCCGCTTCGGGCTGTCATCCTCGACACCGAGACCACAGGGCTCGATGCCAGAAAGGACGAGATCATCGAAATCGGCCTGATCGGCTTCACTTTCAATGAGGACGGCGAGATCGGCGATATCACCGGTGTCTATGGCGGACTGCAGCAACCGAGCATTCCGATCCCGGCCGACGTCACCCGGCTGACCGGCATCACCGACGCCATGGTCCTCGGCCAGATGATCGACTTGGCGGCCATGCGCGCGCTCATCGAGCCCGCCGATCTCGTCATTGCCCACAATGCCGGCTTCGATCGCCCGTTCTGCGAAGCCTTCTCCTCGATCTTTGCCCGCAAGGCATGGGCTTGTTCCAATTCCGAGATCGATTGGAGCGCCAGGGGATATGAGGGAACCAAGCTTGGCTATCTCATCAACCAGAGTGGCTATTTTCATGTCGGGCACCGGGCGGTCGATGATTGCTTTGCGCTGCTGGAGGTGCTGGCGCTCGCTCAGGGCGATAACGATCAAACACCTTTCGCCGAGCTCTATCAGGCAAGCCTGCGTTCCCGCGTTCGCATCTTCGCGGAAAACTCACCCTTCGACCTCAAGGACCGGCTGAAGGAACGGGGCTATCGCTGGTCCGATGGCAGTGACGGCCGGCCGAAAGCGTGGTGGATCGAGATCGCAGAAGAGGCCATGGACGATGAGCTTCAGTTCCTGCGAAACGAAATCTACCACTGGGAGGATGCCGACCCGCCGATCCAGCGTTTGTCGGCATTCGACCGGTTCAGGGGGCGAAGATAATTCCTTTTGCTCTTGAAGGGAGTTGAACTTCTGCCCGGCTATTTCGTCGCGCGTCAAGGCCAGAAATTCTCTCCCTTTTCGGTTGTCGAGCGTAGTTCTCGACGATCCTTGGTTATGGCTCCAGACCTCTTTGCCCGGCCTCCCCTTGTAATCCAGTATTTCAGCACGACTTAGATGGTAGTGACGGCTTGTCTTCAGGGCGCTGTCACCAAGGGTGCAGAACCTTGCCCCAACAAAGGAGGATGTGATGTCTTCCAATCCAGCAGCATCGCATATCGAACCCGCCGGCTTCAAGTTGGTCAGGGAAGTCTTAAGGTCCGCCGGCCTCCGGGGATTTCGGTCGGACGCGACTTCCGACATGAAACGTGACGCCTCACTCTTTCTCTCAACCGAGTTCCGCTGGGGTGTGAGGACAAAATCGGCTCTCCCGAGTTCTCTCGCCAACCGGAAACAGTCGTCGACGCGAGCAAGCCTTGATCCCCAATTCAAGAGTAGCGCTATTGACCGGTGGCAAGATGAGGGTGGGCGCTGATGGGCATCTCCTTCCCAAACGAAGCTCGTAGTTTTGACGACAGAAATCGCTGTGTCCGTTTCACCGGATACGACGGGATGTTCGAGATCAAATTCTATCTGGCGACCGAAGTCTTGGCCTGCGAGAAATCGCATCGAAATGCCAGCGAGGCAGACTACCTGACGGCGTTCGATGCATTGCGGCCAAGAATTCTGAAAGCTGCGACCTCTGCTTATTCAAAAGCTCGATCCAGCGCCATCACGCTAGATCTCGCGCATTTTCGTTGAGCATACCGTGATGCTGAAAGGATACAGGAGCTTAGAACAAAAACGAGATAGGTATTGCAAAACCAAAAATTGAGCTTATATGTTGTTTATCGACCAATGCTTGTGACGTCGTTCCAGAGCTTTATGCTCCCGTTGGATTTCCTCTCAAATAATCGATCTAATCCCGCAAGGCATCGCGGGAACCACAACGATTGCTTTGAAAGGAAATCGTTATGAACACTGGTACTGTAAAGTGGTTTAACTCCACCAAAGGCTTCGGCTTCATTCAGCCTGACAATGGCAGCACGGATGTGTTCGTGCACGTGTCTGCCGTCGAGCGCTCCGGCATGCGTTCACTTTCGGATGGTCAGAAGATTACTTATGACATCGTCCAGGACCGCAAGTCCGGCAAGAACTCTGCCGACAACCTTCAGGCGGCGTAATAAGGTCATTCGCACCGTTGACCACGGATGTACTGGCAGCAAAGCTGAATGACTGTGAGAGGTCGGGTTCATGCCCGGCCTTTTGTTTTTCTCGCGAGAGAGATTGGCACCCCCACCGGCTATGCCCCAGTGACAGCATTGTACCTGTACCATCCGGAAGGATGGGTCTGGTTTCAACCGCTGCAACATCTAGCCCGAGCGGCCCGCAGGCAGAAATGACAATAGCCTGCCCAAACGGCGAGGCAGGCATGTGGCAGACGCAATAGCCGTATCATAGGCATCGCTGTCTTTCCGATGGCTTTACCCAACCGAGAGGAGGACGCGATGTCTTCCAACGAGTATTCCGGCTACGTTTCACAAAATCTGGCTCGTTCGAGTCCATTCGGATATCATGAACAAGCGACCCTTCGCGCGCTTCTCGAAACCGTGGTCACCCGAGCCGCTCAGCGAATCCTGCCCGCGGCGATGAGTGCCTTTCCAAATTTCGGCATCGACGGAAAAACCCACATGCGGACGATACTTCAAGGCAGGACACTCCTCCCAGTTTAGCAAATTTGCTTCGAGACAAACGCCGACCCAAATCACTCCAGCTCAAACAGCGCCGACATTTATCCGGGCGCCAGAGGATAAACCCATGGCCAAAGGCCAAACGCGTAGCAACCGCGAGATCCGTAAACCGAAAAAAGACAAATCCGCAGCAGCGGCACCCGCGCCATCTGGCGCGCAGGTCAAGCTCACGGGCGGCCATACGGCGAGCTTCAGCAAGAAATAGCTCGGCGTTGTCACGCCAATACCATCGCAAAGGGCGCGATAACGCGCTCATTATTCGAGGACAAAATGACAAGCTACACCACCCGAAAATCCGCAGAAGCGCTGTTTCGTGCACCTGCCGCCGAAGCCGGTTCCAGTGCCGAAAAGCTCTTCAACCTTCGAAAAGGGATGCAGCTGCGCCAGCGCCAACTGCGCGATAGCGAACGGACCGTCCGAGATGCCGCCCGTCGCCTCCGTCATCCTGTCGCAACCGCGAGGGCGCAAATGTGACCCGGTTCGACTATACGGGCGGAGCTGGACTTTACGCCGGCAAGTCGAAAGCTGGAATAAGCGGCCCTCGCTATCGGCGGTTCGAGACAGCTGCCGAGGCCCTCCGTTTCGCAATAGAAGACATGCCACGCAGTCAGCAGCGTGGGTCTATGTTGGAAATTGACGAGGCGCGTTTCGATCAGAACCAGATCCGTGCGCTCTACGACGCGCCAGATTACCCGCTTTCGCGTCGACTCGGCTGATTGTGTTTCGGCGTGCAAATTTGACCCCCTTGTGGAGTGAACCCCTCGGGCTGGACCAGCGGGGCGCTTCAAACTAAGCCGCCTGCTGGGCGAGTTGGGTTTCAAATTCTTCTGGCGATCGATAGCCAAGGGCTGAGTGCAGCCGCTTGGCATTGTAGACTTCTTCGATGAACCTGGGCAATCGCTCGGCGACGTCAGCGAAGGTTTCATACTCAGCCGGATAGATGTCCTCTACTTTCAGGGTCTTCATGAAGCTTTCGGCCTGCGCGTTGTGATAAGGGTTGCCAACGGCGCTCATGGATCCCTGTAGGCCTGCCGCTTCGAGCGCTCGTCGATAGGTCTGACTTGCGTATTGGCATCCGCGGTCCGTGTGGTGAATGCAGCCAGGCGGAGGCTTTCTGTTCTCAATGGCCGAATACAGCGCAGCCAGCGCCAGCGGCGTATCCAGGCGTTTTGAAAGGCCATAGCCAACGACTTTCCGGCTGCAGGCGTCGAGAATGACGGCAAGATAGCAGAAGCCGACGGCGATGCGGATGTACGTGAAGTCTGCCACCCAGACCATATCGGGTCCCGCCGGGATCACGTTGCGATAGAGGTTTGGGTATACAGGCGAATCGTGGTTGCTGTCCGTCGTGCGAACATACCGCTTGCGGGGCTTGATCCCGAGGCCATTGGCCCGCATGACGCGGGCGACCCGCTTGTGGTTGACGAGATGACCTCGCCTTTGGAGCTCGTGCGTCACGCGTCGATATCCATAGCAAGGCAGCTCGTCCTGGATATCCTCGATGATTGCAACGAGCTGACTGTCGCTGAGGTTTAATGCTTTTGCCGTCGATCGGTAATAGTAAGTGCTCCTGGGGAGATCGATCATTTTGCACCCCCGTCTGACAGAACAGGCCGGGGACCGGTGACGATGGAGGAGTTCCCGCTGTCGCCGGCGATCGGCTGGCGCGGTGTTTTTTTAACCAGGTCCAGCTCCATCGTGAGCTGGCCGACCTTACGTTCGAGCGCCGCAATGTGGGCCTCGTACTCCGCAATGACGCTGGCCTCGGCCTCTTCATCATTCAGCTCGCCGCGATCGAACTGCGTGAGCCATAACTGGATGAGGTTGGCCGAGACACCGTAGGTGCGCTGCGCGTCGCGCCGTCCGATAACGCCGTTTCGGATATCTTGGCAAAGCTGCAATTTGAACGGTGTCGAATGCCGTCGATATGGACCTCGGGACTTCATGAGCCTTCTCCGATTGAGGCCCGCAGAGTGTATCAGTTTTTCCGTGTCCCGTGGTCCAGCCCGAGGGGTTCACTCCAT
>NZ_JACHZO010000034.1:0-8389 GCF_014193575.1 Rhizobium sp. BK289 | reverse complement strand
ACATTGACCCGCATCGCTCAAGGCTGGCCAGTATCCGAGCTCGAGGCGCTTATGCCATGGAACTTCAGGCCTGACGCCATCAGCTAACCGCTTACGCTCTAGCGGATTAAGCGCATTCAACCATTCGGGACATCAAGATGTACCGTTGGGATCGGCTACGATTGTTTTCACGTTTGAGATGATGACGTATTCCTCGACCTGCGGAAGGCTCGGTCAACGATAGGGTCTTCCATGCTGATGGATTTGGATTGCGTATTCTCTGACACGGTGGCACGTCTCGAATGGAGTACGGAGGACATGCGCATTGCGACGCCGAACGGCAATTGCTAGCCAGTGCGGAAGCATTGTTGCCCCGGCTGATCGCCTTCGGCAGAAGTCGCCGGCGGGTGAGATCTACGGCGATATTCAAAATCCGCCTTTTTCAAACCCTCGCGATAGAGGTCCTTGTGCCATTGCTCCTTGGCGGGAGCAAGTGACAGCCATCAGTCGGCATCAAAGTCGGGATTGGTTCGGACGCGGCGTACCAGCATGCACGCCTCGTCCTGATGACCAAGCATTGCTGCGAGCCGGTCTGCGAAGCGGGGGCGCCATCTGGTTGATGTAATCGAGCGTAGTCTGGAACTGGCTGGGAGTGTAGCTCGCGCAGGTGGCCGTTTAAAGATAAAGCCCCGGGTTGATGGGATTGAGCTCCATCGCATGATGGATTTTTTAAAGTGCCGGGCCGGGTTGGGAAAAATGAACCAGCGTTTCCGCATGATCCCTGCTTATCCAGAAGAACGATTTCTCCAAATGTTCAGAGTGAAAACTCCATCGCGTCTTCTACATTGCCTTGGATATGCAATGATCGCCATCTTTCGGCATTCCGGCGATTACAGGCGCAGATGAATGCCGCAACAATAGTGGACTCGATCAGACATTTCTGCGGCAAGGCATGACTATTTGTAACTAAACTATTCTTTTCTCTCTCTTTTGAAAGCTATTGTTGCGGAAAAACTCAGCCTCGATGGTGGAACGTCAGACGATGAAAAATTCCGATCTCATATGGGGGTTCACAATGCGGCCATGCCCGGGCCACGTGCAATCCGTGCATGGCATGTTGGCCAAGCTCTCAGCGAATGAAATCAATGCTCTATGGAAGCCGTACCGACGGAGCAGGTGTGAAGTGCAGATCATATAATTTGCCGGCTTCAGCCATCCGGCGTTGTCGGCGTGCCTTGATGAAATATCATCTGCCATCGACCATCGACGCGCTGCCAAATCGAACTTCGCAGGACATGCCGGGCAGGCCTATCTCCTTCTGCAGATCGAACGCTTCGATATGTGACGAGGACGGCGTCAGGGGAAATCGACCGAAAGGTATAATCGCGCGCCATGACGGGCTGTGAAGACGGTTCCGTCTTTTCCGCTGCCAAATGCATGATGAGCTCGTCTCTATCATCGTAGATCGTTCCCGAGCTCCCGAATTCGACAAAGCCTTTCGCGAGGAGGCTTGCCACCCTGCCTGCCGATTGCCGGATTTCAGGACGATGCAATTCTTCCTCAAGCCTGCGGATTTCCTCGAACTCGCTTTGTGAGACTTCCATCTACGACCCCCGCGCGGTCCAATTGCGATCGTCATACGCTTCCGGTTACATCAATGGTTCGAGAATTCGCTCTTGCTCAAGCTTGCGGGGCTCATCATGATCGATTTGCCGGCATTGCTCCAGTTCATTGGCAAAGAGTTCTGCGGCGTGGCGGCCGATATGTGTCCTGTCATCTTCGATGACCGCAGCTATCCGTCGAAATAGCTCCATTTCGAAGCTGCTGGCAGTGTTCGAACGGTTCGGTCTCGCCAATCTCGCGCCGCCATCGAGACGGATAGCCGAGACGTAAAATTCGTCTTCATAACCATCGCCGGCAGAGGTCAATTCGGCGCGGCCATAGAGCAACAGCCCGGTTTCCCAGCGATCGCAGAGGCGAATGCTGAGCTCGTCGAATGAATATTCGCAGGAGAAGGCGGGGCTGGCCTGCATGATCAAGCCTCCATTTGTGCGATCGATACAGAGAAGGCGTTTGCTTCCTGAAAACCGGCCGCTTTCGAAGCCCCGGCTGATCCGGGTGAGATATTAAGCGATGCTCCGAACATTACGGCAATCTCCTTCGATATTTCTTCCGATCGAATATCAATGCCATGCCTGTCCGGTTTCGCTGACTTCACGCAAGCCTTACGTCTTGCATGGGCTCATTCCTTTCAGGGCCAACGGCACTCGATAGGGATACTGCCTATAAACATAATACGTGTCAACATTATTTATGTTTATCAAATCGGGGCCGACATTAAAAGTGTTTGTAAGTCCGTGCGAATTATCTATTTGCGGGCAATGTGTCCGCAAATGCGGCCGATGACTGTCAGTCGCTCGAGTTCGACGGTGAACGTCTCAAGGGCAGGATTGTCCGAAATAATCTTCACTTGGCTGGGGTGTGTGAAGGGCACACGCTGAAGGCGCTTGATCTGCGGCTCGGAATAGCCGTCACTGATGGCGTAAACGGTATCAGTCGTCATCTGGTTCTGGGAGAGGTCGACGATGACGCGATCACCCGGCATGTAGGTCGGCTGCATGGAATCGCCGACGACTTCCATGATGATGGTATGGTTCGGCGAGGCCTTTGCCTCATTCCTCAAATAGCCTGTGGGAATAAGCCATTCCGCGACGATTTTATGCCCTGCGACGTTACCGGAGCCGACGGGAAGATTGATAACTTCGCCGACAATGCCACTTCCGGCTCCCAATTTGACATCAACCTCCGGCATCGCGCCTGCGATCTGCGGCGTCCAATGCTCGCGGCTATAGCTATGCTCTTCGCCATCTTCGGCAAATCCGTCTTGATCCTGTACGTCGGGATCGAAGGAGGTGACGATGGTCGGCGCCACACGCGCCACCGTGCGCGGCCCTTCTCCCGTCAGGAGATAGCCGGCAGAGGTCCCGAATTTCTTGGCGTAGCGATTGGCGATCTCTGCGCTGAACTCGTTCTGCCCGTTCTCGTGTGCGCGATAGGTGGACAGGCTCACGCCGAGCGCTTCCGCTGCCTTCGTGGCTGATGGATAATTTGCGGCCTCGCGGGCCGCCTTCAGTCGTTCGCCCATGGATTTTTGCATTTTTCGACCCTTGCAAAATTTGCAACATAAATCATGTTGACATCATCATTATTATCAACATAATTGGTGTTTATCAAGGGGCGTGCGGCGTAAACTGCCGCATGCCGGTACGCGGACTGATCTGCGGATTTTAGGCCGGATGTATTGAAAGGTGACGGTATGACCACGGGCAGAAGAAGTAGGAGAACATCGTCTCGCGCGGGATATTTCGACTGCTTCTGGGGCTGCCCAGGCTGCCGGCGCATCCTGTCGATTGCAGAAGTTATCGAACTGCATTGCGAAAACTGCGACCTCGCGATCGTGCCATCGGAAATGGCCATGGGCGAGCCAGTCAATGAAGCTCCGGATCTGGGGAGATTGTGATGAGCGAGTTGCTTCAGGGCTTCCTGGCTTGCGTGGGCGCGGCATTTTTTTTTTCTTCGGCACCATGCTGATAGCGGTAAAATCGAGCATCTGCAGATCGTCATGCTCATATGATGACGATGAAGATTGTGGCGCGCCGGAAGGGGATCAGATCCACTTTCGCATCGCTGAAGACGAAAATACTCGTGCCGAGAAGTTGGCACGTCTCGTCGAAATGGGCTGACGATCACCCACGCTTCCCATTCGAATCCCACCAGAACACTCAACAGACAGATCCGGCCCATTGGCCGGAGGAGGTTGCCATGAATGAATTTCAAATCGGAACTGAAGCTGTTGCCGGCGGTCATCACGGCTGGATCCGCAAGGTGCATCGAGCGACAAACGAGATAGTCCGCGATAGTCGCGGCGAGCCAATCGTTTTCGCGACGCAGGATGCAGCGAAGGCCGCTGCGGGCGAGGCGATGGTCGCCTATCTCAATACGCCGATGCTGCGTGACGGGGCGAGGGTCGAAGCAATTTCCAAAGCGAAAGCCCTCTTCAAGCCGAAGCCTGCTACTGCCGCCGGCATTGCCTGATCCGTTCGCCGGAATGCAGAAAGCATCAAATTCACTGAGGAAAGGAGTTGAGCTGCATGACCAAAGGCAGGCTGGATCTTCTTCTCGATGGGCTCGGCATCAAGCTGGTTCCGGTCCATCGGCGACGCGCCCCGGCGGAAAGTCACGCGCGTGGGACGATGCAGGAAATTCGAGGTCGCTATGGCGACGGCCATCTGGTCTTCGTCTTGCGGTGCATCCGGCAGACGGGGAGCAACCGGGACGAACTCTGGTCGGACACGATCGGTGCGGTGTCCGATGTCCTTGCGCAGCGCCAGGATTGGGCACTGCAGCGTCCAGGTGATCTCTTGGGCGCCTTCGACGATATCGCGCTCGCTTCCTTACGCACGGACGCGGTGGCACGGCGGCCTTGGCCCGTTCGCGCGACATTACGCACGCTGATTTATCGGGAATTGGAGAAACGACTTGATGCACCGATCCGCCTCGCAGTTTGACGACCTGTCCAGTCACGCGGCAGAGATCGCCGATTTGAGCCTGATCGTGCGCGCCCGCTTCGTCGAGGCTGCCGACACGATGGTCCATCTCGACGTGCGCGGCGTTCGGCCTGACCGAATGCGGACGCTTTGGCCGGAGGTTTTGCCAGAGCCGACGGACCATGCAGATATCCGCATCCGCTATCGTCCGAATGCCGCGGCGATCAGTCGGGCGGAGGAAGTTTTGCAGGAATGGCTGCGCACGCAGGTACAGGACGAGGAGCGGCGCATTCTGCTTTCGCGCTGGTCCATTTGCCTAGCTGCGCCGTATATTGCCGGATCCTTCCGGGATTTCTGCGCGCGGACGGGGCGCGTACGCCGCACGGCCGAACGGCGCATTCAAGGTGAATTCCAGAATCTTGCCAGCAGGCTTCTCGCCGGCTCACCGATATTGCAGCAGCCAGATTGGTCGCGCATATCTCCGATGATGCCGAATGCGCCTAGTCGGCTTGATCGGATAACACCGCAAGCGCCCAAGCATGAAAACCACTGGCTGCCGGATGATGCGCGGCCTGTCTTCGATGCGGCAAGCCCGGAGCTTGCCGAGCTGGCGAAACGACTGGAGCGCGGAAACCGAAGGCGCGCCAAGATGAACGCCTGAATCGTAGCGACGATTGCGGTCCGAGCCCGCGTAATCGTTACGCTGCGCCAAGGTCTCCGCTCGGTGATTTGGTTCAGGCGAATGCAAAGACGCCAGCCGGGCGCGTCCTTGTGGTATCCTCGCCGAAATCCGGAACCGCATATTCCGCCAGAAGCCGAAGCCTCGACTTGGGCAGATGCGCGCGCCAGGGATCGCCGATCAAGATGGCAATCCCCTGCGCCAGACAGCGATCCAGAAATGCTGTGACTTTCTCGGCAAGCGTCGCTTCATAGAAAAGATCTCCGACGCATATGGCATCGACTTCGGGCGGTTCGCCTTGCGTCAAGTCTGCGAGCGTCGCGTTGACTGTTACTCCATTCAATGCCGTATTGAGCTCGATGGCCGCGATCGCATAGGGATCGATGTCGGCGGCATAGACTTCCGCTGCACCCACTTTTGCGGCCGCAATCCCGACAATTCCAGAGCCGGCCCCGAGATCCAGCACGCGACGGCCGGCCACGCTTTCCGGCCTGTCGAAAAGATAGCGAGCCAGGACCAGACCTCCTCCCCAATAATGTGCCCAATAGGGTGAGCCGAATTGCGGATCCCGCTCGGCGGGGCGCCGCAGCCCACTTTGCGGGCCTGCTCTATGCAGCCGAATGCCCGCGATGCCGGGAACGGGCAGGACCGGAAGGTTGGCGGCGATAAATTGCCGAATCCTATCATCGCTCTTGGCGTCAGCCGAACTGAAGCCTGATGTTTCTCTGTATCCGTGTTTTAGAGAGGTTCTCATCAGATGCTCCGCCGCATGCGTGCAAAGAGTTCTCAGCGCCGGTGTGCGTTGAAGCGCCATGTGATCCGCAGCCATTTGCAGCAGGTGAGCAGCAATCTCTTCGGTGGTCATTTCTCTTGTCGACAACATGGCGAGGATTTCCTCGGCGTAGCCGTCATATTCGTTAGGCGGTCCCTGCGCATCTTGAACGCCGATCGGATCCCACTCCTGCAGGAGTATGGTGCGAACCTGCTCAAAAGCTTCACTGGACTGAATTTGATCGTGCATCTTCGTTATTTTCCAGAGCTAACCGATATGAATTTAAGGTCAGACCCTTCAATTCGTCGGACTGCAGGCTGCGATATTCACAAGTAATTTCAGACCGTTATTTGGCACCTTCGTCAAAGTCTCCATTCCTTGCGCGCTGGTCGGCCTTCAAGGGTGTCGCCAATTGCGCCGGAATAGGGTATCTATTTTGGCATGATGAGAACAGTTGCAGCGACGCACTGTCGACCGCAAGCGTTGTTTTGAACCGTTTGTTTTCTTTCAAAATCCCATCGGAAATCTGAAGCATGACCAATGCCGACAAGCCGGTCGCGCCGCGCAAACCGCGTGCGCGCCGTCGCAAGGCCGTTTCTGTTGACGACACGCCGCTTGATTACATGTTGAAAGTAATGCGCGACGACGAGGCGGATCAGAAGCGGCGCGACGAAATGGCGAAGATCGCAGCCTCCTATGTTCA
The DNA here is from genome assembly GCF_014193575.1 of Rhizobium sp. BK289. Taxonomy (NCBI): domain Bacteria; kingdom Pseudomonadati; phylum Pseudomonadota; class Alphaproteobacteria; order Hyphomicrobiales; family Rhizobiaceae; genus Rhizobium; species Rhizobium sp. BK289. Next base: position 1,709 of record NZ_JACHZO010000034.1, on the reverse strand, counting down.
CCAGAAGCCGAGCGAACGCTCCGGCGCCGGGGCCAAGGGAGGCAGGGGTGTCACCATCGACTTAACCAATGCCACGGATGAGCAGCTTGCAATACTCGAATCCCTCTTCGGCCCACTTGCCGGATCCGGCGACGATGATGGCGGCGATACGGGAGGAGAAGGCAAGGCGGATAGCTGAGCGCGAGCAAGGGGAGGTCGCCGCCCGGATTGCAGCGGATGCGGAGAGAATTCGTACCAATTGCCAATCGCTAACCGGCTTCGTGCGAGAGGCCTGGCATGTCGTCGAGCCCTCGGTCGATTATGTCCATGGCTGGCATATTGACGCCATCTGTCAGCATCTCGAAGCGGTGACCGCCGGTGATATTACCCGGCTGCTGATCAACGTGCCGCCGGGGACGATGAAATCACTTCTCTGCGGCGTCTTCTGGCCGGCATGGGAATGGGGGCCGAAGGGCAAGCCGCAATTGCGTTATCTCGGCGCCTCCTATTCGGAACATTATGCCAAGCGCGACAACAGGCGCATGCGCGACCTTGTTGCCTCAGAGTGGTATCAGGCGCTGTGGGGCGATCAGGTCAAGCTGACGAGAACCGGCGAGATGGCTTTCGCCAATACCCGCACGGGCTCGCGTCAGGGCGTGCCATTCTCGAGGCTGACCGGTGGACGCGGCGATCGTGTCATCATCGACGATCCGCATTCGGTCGATGGGGCCGAATCGGAAGCCGAGCGGCTGACGACGGTTCGCACATTTCGCGAATCCGTGCCAACGCGTCTCAACGATCCTCAGCGCTCCGCGATCGTCGTCGTGATGCAGCGGCTACACGAGGCGGATGTCTCCGGCACGATCCTGGCGGTGCGGCTCGGCTACGAACACCTGATGCTGCCGATGGAATTCGAGCCGGAGCGCCGTTGCCGGACTTCGATCGGATTTGTCGATCCGAGGACAGAGGAGGGCGAACTGCTCTTTCCGCAGCGTTTCCCTCTGGCGGTGGTCGAGCGTGACAAGATTCCGCTCGGTTCCTATGCGGTGGCCGGCCAGTTCCAGCAACGGCCCGCGCCACGTTCCGGTGGTCTGTTTCAGCGCGGCGACTTCGAAATCGTCGAAGTTGTGCCGGCAGGTGCAAAGCGTTGCCGCGCCTGGGATTTCGCCGCTTCGAAAGCGCGTCCCGGTCGCCAGCCGGATTGGACCGTTGGCCTGCGCATGGCTTGGGTCGATGGTATCTTCTACGTCGAAACCATAGCGCGGGGACGCTGGTCTCCGGCCGAAGTGGAGCGCAATCTCAAGAATACGGCATCGCAGGACGGGCCGACGGTGATGATCCGCATGCCGCAGGATCCGGGAGCGGCCGGCAAGGCCGATGCGGAAACGAAGATCAAGCTGCTCGCTGGCTTTCCTGTAAAAGCGATATCACCAACCGGCGACAAGGCTACGCGCGCCAAACCTGCCTCGGCGCAGGCTGAAGCGGGAAACGTCAAGCTTTTGCGTGGGGACTGGAATGAGGCATTTCTCGACGAGATCTGTGCCTTTCCGAATGGGCAGTTCGACGATCAGGTCGATGCTTTCGCCGACGCTTTGAATGAGCTCGCGCTGAGTTCGTCCTTCAGCTTCAGCAACTTCTAGGCTCAGGACCTATTAATTTTGCTTGAGATGTGATTCACGGTTTCCGATAGGAGGCCGCGATGAGTGATTTGTTTTTGTTGAGCGAGCGCC
>NZ_JACHZO010000033.1:0-11448 GCF_014193575.1 Rhizobium sp. BK289 | reverse complement strand
GGCCACCCCAGCGGTTCAAGCAGGAGGTCTCTCAACTACCGTGTAGAACTCGTCCAGTCCTCCACCGTAGGTGGAGGTTTATTTATCGATATAAGGAAACACCGCCGCGAAACACGACGGTGTTTGTCATCTCACAGCCTGATCACCAGTAGCCTCGCCGATCGCGCCAGCCGTAGTCATCGCGCCAGTGGCGACGATGGCCATGCCAGCCCCATGGCGGCGGCGGTGGCGGTCTGTAGTAACCCCAACGCCGCGGCGGCGGGCCCCAGCGGTTCGGGCGGCATTCGCCCCAACGCGTCAGGTGCCAACCACGACCGCAGGCATAATCCACTTTCACAACCGGCACGGAGGCCGTTGTCCCAACGGCTGGGATAGGCATTGCCTCTGCCGAAGATACAACCAGACTGCCGAGCAAGGCAGCGATGGTAATCACGGACGATCTCATTTTGATGGCCCTCTATCCAAGTCCCTTACATGCAGGATTTAACCCCCAGACGTATGAACGACGGCTGAACCGAAAAAGGCCTTTTGGAGGCAAAATCAAGACGGCAGGTCGGAGCCATATGTCCGTAAAGAGCGCCTGCCTTCCACTGATACGGCTGCCATCCGCCCTCTCGCGCGTCACGAGAGTTTCATGAACGAGGCTTACACCGAGGATATCAATGGCCATAAAGGAGTTTGGGATGGTCGACCTCGCTTCAACCACTTCCGAGGGTGGCAACGCCAATCACCCCATTCACGGCGCCGGGGCCTCGGCAAAATGGTTTCTGCCGCTCTTCGGTCTGGTCGTGCTCGGCGGCCTCGCCTATGTCGGCTATGCCCTCGGCAGCGACCTTGCCGATGCGGCCGCCGTTCCGTGGATTCTGCTCGGTCTGGCGCTTTTGATCGCGCTTGGCTTCGAATTCGTCAACGGCTTCCACGATACGGCCAATGCCGTTGCCACGGTCATCTACACCCGCTCGCTGCCGGCTGAATTCGCCGTCATCTGGTCCGGCTTCTTCAACTTCCTCGGTGTTCTCACTTCGTCGGGCGCGGTCGCCTTCGGCATTCTGGCGCTGCTGCCGGTCGAGCTCATCCTGCAGGTCGGCTCCGGCTCCGGCCTCGCCATGGTCTTCGCGCTTCTGACCGCTGCCATTATCTGGAATCTCGGCACCTGGTATCTCGGCCTGCCGGCATCGAGCTCGCACACGCTTGTCGGTTCCATCATCGGCGTCGGTCTCGCCAACCAGTTCCTGGCACCCGCCGGCTCCGCTACCAGCGGCGTCGACTGGTCACAGGCAAGCAACGTCGGCATGTCGCTGCTGCTGTCGCCGATCGTCGGCTTCGGCGCGGCCGCTTTGCTGCTGCTGGTCGCCAAGGTGCTGATCCGCAACAAGGAACTCTATGAGGCGCCAAAGGGCAATGCGCCACCGCCGGTCTGGATCCGCGGCCTGCTGATCTTCACCTGCACCGGCGTCAGCTTCGCTCATGGTTCCAACGACGGCCAGAAGGGCATGGGTCTGATCATGCTCATTCTCATCGGCCTCGTACCGACTGCCTTCGCGCTGAACCGTACGCCCGATGTCAATTATCTCGAAGCTTACAAGGCTGCCTCGACGCAGGTCGAGACCGTACTCGGCAAGTATGTGAAACCAGGCGTTGCCGTGCCGGCGGATCCGAAGGCTGCAGTCAGCAACGCCGTCAAGAGCAAGACCTGGACGGACGCGACGACTCCGGCGCTCCAGGCCTATATCCACGCCACCAGCGCCGAGATATCAGCTTATCCGAGCGTCGAGAAGCTGCCGAACGGCCTCGTTGGCAACGTTCGTAACGATATCTACCTGATCGGTGAATCGCTGAAGCTTATCGACAAGCAGAAGCTGCTGCCGATGAGCGCCGACGACCTCAAAGCCGTGACCAGCTACCACGCCGCCGTCGATCATGCGACCAAGTTCATTCCGCTCTGGGTGAAGGTCGCCGTCGCGCTCGCGCTCGGCCTCGGCACCATGGTCGGCTGGAAGCGGATCGTCGTCACCGTCGGCGAAAAGATCGGCAAGACGCATCTGACCTATGGCCAGGGTGCTGCCGCCGAAGTCGTTGCCATGCTGACGATCGGCGCGGCCGACCATCTCGGCCTTCCGGTTTCCACCACCCACGTCCTGTCCTCCGGCGTTGCCGGCACCATGGCGGCGAACGGTTCCGGTCTGCAATGGTCGACCGTGCGCAACATGCTGATGGCCTGGATCCTGACGCTGCCCGCCTCGATCGCGCTGGCCTTCGTGCTGTTCATCGTGCTGCGTCAGGTCTTCTGACCTACCGTGTCGGCCGATACGCCGATTTCGCGATCCGGCCTCCATATCCGAAAGCGATGGCGCCCTTTCCGGGCGCCATTCTTCTTGCGGCGACTGACTGCAACAAGCCCTACCGCACGCTTTCCTTCTTGTTGCCATTGGCGCCGAGGCCGGACAGTTTCGCCAGCTCCGAACGGCGGTTCGCATAGTTCTGCGCAACCATCGGATAATTGGGTGCCAATCCCCATTTCTGGCGATACTCTTCCGGCGTCATCCCATAATGCACGCGCAAGTGACGCTTCAGCGTTTTGAATCGCTTGCCGTCTTCAAGGCAGACGATGTAGTCGTTCGTCACCGATTTCTTCAAATCCACCGCCGGCACCAGATTGGCACGGCCGACAGTCGTGCTGCCTGCATCCAAGGCTTGCAGCGCTTCGTGGACATCCTTGATCAGCCTGGGAAGGCTGTGAAGCGGAACCGCGTTGTGGCTGACATAGGCCGAAACAATCTTGACGCAGCTGTCGAACAGAGGGCGCGGCTGCGGCTGGGCGGGCACTTTTCTCTCGCTAAAAGAATCCATGATCTTTTCCCGAATTTCATCTGGTTCCTCGCGCGCCGCCCCGCCCGAATTGCATCATGCGCGACGCCCGCTGCCGGACATCCCGCCGTTTCAAATTGCGCCGTCTTTCAGGCGCTCGAATCCCGGTCAGCGAAGGGCCGGTTGCTTCATCACGGCGACACCCGCGAAGGCGACCTTGCTGCCATGCCTGGCGGGATAATGGCGGCAATACTCATCCCACCCCCCGCAAAATGGCCTTCCCCGCGGCGAAGCTGCGCCAACGAAACCGGCTGCGACAGGAAGAAGCCTTGCGCATGCGTTGCACCAGCCTCCCGCGCAGCGTCAAGCTGCGAGCTCGTTTCGATGCCTTCAACGACGACGAAGGGCGCAAAGCAGGCGGCAAAGCCGACAAGATGGGAAAGACTGTCGCTTCCGTCGCGACCGCGCCTGTTGTCCCGTACGAAGGCGGCGTCGACCTTGACGATATCGGCGGCTACCGGCAACAGCGACGCCGGCGTGGCAAAGCCGGATCCGAAATCGTCTATCGCGATGCGGCAGCCAAGAGCGCGGATCATCTTCATGCGCTCTATGGAGGCGCCGATGACCGGATAGCCTTCCGTGATCTCGACAATGAGTCGTGGGGCAAGCTCCGGTTTGCGGCTGATGCGGCCGAAGACATCGGAAAACCGATCGGAGCGGGACAGGCTAGCCGCATTCAGATTGACCCCGAGCACCAGCCTTTCATCCTCTGCCAAAGCAGAGAGCACCATATCAAGAATACGCAGATCAAGATCGAACCAGCGATCCTGCCGCTCGAGGAAGGAGACAAATGTACCGGCGGTGTGCACCGTGCCGTCCGCATCGGTAACGCGCGCGAGGCTTTCCGCATAGAAGACTTCGCCGGCATTTGCGACGTCATGGACCCATTGCGCGGCAAAACCCAGGCCACCTTCGGCGATCGCCTTCAAAATCAGGGCTCTATGTCCCTCCTCTCCGAGGCTCGGACTATCCTTCATCGCGTAGCCCTTCGCAGGGGAGCCGGCTGTGGCCGGAACTTCGGAAACAGGAAGCGACGGCCGGCAACAGCGCGCGTGACCCCGAAGCGTCGGATTTCTGGTGTCTAAAATCCGTCTTTTCCATCTTCCAGACACCCACAAACCCCATGTCACCGAGGTCCCCTTCATCGAGCTGGAAACGTTGCACCGATCGTAATCAACCCGGCGCCGTGCGGCGACAAGCTATTATTTAACTATTTCTAATATATTAATTAGCGAGCCGCGGCAAAGTCAACTGCTGCAGCGCCTTCTTATATGAAACTAAGCTAAAATATTAGTAAACTTCAACAACTATTCACCGCGGCGTCTGGAACCACCATCCATTATGCTGCGCGGATTGCACAGCTAAATCCAGGGGCGGCAAATCCGGATGCCACAGTCTTTCCCACTCCAGACTCATGACACCAGTATAATCGTCCGCGGCAAGCACCGCGCGCAGTGCAGCCATGGGAAACTCACCCTCGCCCGGCAGAACATAACGATACGGCAGCCTCGGCCCCGGCTTGGAGATACTGTCCTTCACATGAAGATGCTGTGTATTGTTGCGAACCTGCTTCCAGGTCTCGACGGGATCCTGCCCACCCTTGCGCCAGGTGTGATGTGTGTCCCAAAGGAGCACGCAATCGGGCGCCATTTCAAGGAACCGGGGAATGGCATCGGTCAGCGCGAGGAAATCGTGCGTCTCGATGATGATATCGGCGCGGAACCCTTCACGCCTGGCCGTCTCCTTCCACCATTGCAACGTCGACAGCGCTTCCGCCATTTCGCCGTCATCACCGGTTTCGCCGCCATCGAAAACCCGCAGTGACCGGACGCCGGCGGCCTCCGCCCAGGGAAGATAGCGCAGGAACTCCTCCTTCGCCTGCGATGTCGCGCCGACAAGACGCAGCGAGGTATTGAAAGCGCATACGCTAACAGGAGAGGCCTGCAGCACTTTGGCCAGGCCGGACGGAGAACCGAACCTTTCGGTGAAATAAGCAGAAAGATCGATCGTGCCGCCAAGAGCACGGATTTCGATAGCATCCAGACCATGGCGTGCCGCCAAGCCGAGCGCTTCATCCAATTCGAATTCCGCGCATCCCAGCGTGGAAAACGCCGACACGATCCGCGGCGCATCGTTGTCAACGGCCACCACAGTTTTCTCCTCCGTCTGGTTTCCCGACAGCGCCGCCTACGTGCGTCAACGGTTATCCTCGTCCTCTCGCATGGTCGCACCGCGCCACAAGTAACCAAATGGATAATTAAGGAGCATGCTCAAGCCGTCAAGGCTCGATCGAACTGCAACCTGGCGAGATAAGGTGATTCGTTTAAGCGGCGGCTTGAGCGCGGATATTCTTATTAAGGAAAGTGGATATTGCTCACCAAACGATGGGATGGGTTTCACCGGTCGCGACATTGACGAAACCCTCCGGCGCCCTTTCGGAGGGAGCAACCAAAACCCAGCGCCAGGGCGCACAGGTAAGCGTCGCGAAGGAAAGCCGCTCGGGAAAGCCCGGCCACCACCGCGGCGAGAAGGTCGGCTCGTACATCCAGTCGATCTCGGCGCCGGCCTTATAGAGCGCCTGCATCTCCGCATCCAGTTCCTCGGCCGAGCGCGCCGTCATCAGGCCGCCGACTTCGTAACGGACACGGGCGACGACCTTTCCGCCCGAAACCAGCACCCAGCCACCCTCCTGTTCCTTTAGCGCGTTTGCGACCATGGCCATGGCTTCATCGGAGGAACCCACGACCCAGATATTGTGCTTATCGTGACCGAGCGTCGAGCCGAGCGCGGTATTCGGCGTGCGCGGGCCCGTGCCCAGCCAGAACATGCGCGCGACCTTTGCTTCGCCGGAAAAACGGTCGACGATCGCGAATTTCGTGACGTTACGATCATGATCGCGCTGCACGGCGCCATCGCGGACCGGCAGATCCATGGTGATGAAATCATCTGCCCAATGGAACGGCCGCAGCAATGCAGCCTTGGCCGTGACCCCATCCGATGGGGCGGCGATGCGAAAATCTTCTGCCGTAACGACCCGATCAAGGCGCACCGTCCGCGTCGCCCAATCCGGCCAATCGATCTCCGGCCGGACGCCGATGAAAGTCTTGCCTTCGGATGCGGGCCTGCCATCGGCCCAGACCTTAGCGATCGATAGCGTCTTCACGTCATCCAGCAGCACGATATCGGCAAAACGGCCGGGCGCAATCGAGCCGACCCATGGCGTCAGCCGCATGTGGCGGGCGGGATTGATCGTCACGCATTGAATGGCGATTTCGGGTGCCAATCCATTCTCGATCGCAAGGCGGACATTATAATCCGTCGCACCGATCTTCAGCGTATCGCTGGCGCTGCGATCATCGGTAACGAAGGCGATCTGTGACCAGTCGGACAGGCCTTTCTCGATCAAGCCCTTGATCACCTCGGGCAGGGAATGCGGACGGAGTTCGATGAAGAGGCCATGCGTCAGCTTTTCCCAGATCTCGTCGAGAAACCAGCCTTCATGATCGGAGGCCAGGCCGGCGCCGGCAAAGGCATTGATCGACGCCAGATCGCGCAGGCCCGCGCCATGGCCTTCGACGACGCCGCGCTGTTCGAAGGTGGCGCGGATCATGCCCCAGAGACGATCATAAGCCGGATTCTCGGGATTACTGACGGAAGGCCAGTCCATGACCTCATCGAGACCGGCCACCATCAGGCTTTCACTCAGAAACGATTTCTGCTCGTCATAGCCGAAGTGACCGCCGCCCCATTCGTAAGCCGTCGGCGGCACGGCCGATCCCGGCAAGGGAAATATCTTCATCGGCGAGCCGCGGCGGCGTGCTTCCAGCCAGAATTCCAGATTGCGGGCGCCGTTCACATTGGAAAATTCATGGCTCGCCTCACAAGTCCAGGTGACGCCATGCGGCATGACCAAAGCCGCTTCCCATTCCGGCGTAAGATGCGAGCTTTCAATATGCTTATGCGCTTCGCCGAAACCGGGAACGGCGGCGAGATGCGGTTCGTGCACACGCTCGCTCGCTTCCCCCTGATAACTGCCGGCCGGGCCGACATAGGCGATGCGCCGGCCCTTGATGACGATTTCCTGATCATCCAGCCAGCTGCGGCTATGCACATCCAAGAGCTTGCCGACACACAGCAGGCGATCCGCCGGCCGGCGGCCGAGCGCGGTCAGCGTCAGATCCTGACGGATCCGCACTTCATCCGCCGCGTTGACGAGCAGGTCGTCGGGAAGATTTGTGTTCGGGGATGTCATGAGACGCATGCCTGCCAGTGAAATCGATCAGCCGAGGGTAGAGATGAGGGACGAGCCTGTAAAGCCGACCGGTTGACCCAAGGAAGCCCAATGATCTCAGGCACTTCAATAATCCAGCACTGCATCATGACGCCACAGGTATTCATCCTATGAAAAGCAAAAACCCGCAACCCTGCCCATTTGTTGGGCTTGTAAAGCCGGTGCTCGAAAAATAGTATCCTGCAAGCTTGAAACATATGTCCGATTTCATTGACCAAAAGGATTTCGAGAATGAAAGGCCTCTCCCTTGCCCGCGTCGCGGGATTTGCCATGCTTACAGCAGCGGCCGCCAATCCGGCCTTTGCCCAGGCAAAGACGCTGACTGTTTCCTGGTGGGGCTATAATGGCGAAAAGATGAAGGCCAACATCATCGAGCCCTTCAAGAAGATCTGCGGCTGCGAGGTCGTCTTTGAAACTGGCAACAATGCCGACCGCCTCAACAAGCTGAAACTGCGCGGGGGCAAGGGCGTCGACGTCATCTATCTCACAGATAGTTATTCGCAGCTCGGCATACAGCAGGGTCTCTTCCAGGAAGTCGACCGCAGCAAGCTCCCCAACCTTGCCGATCTCTACGATATCGCCAAGGCACCGCAGGGCAATTACGGCCCCGCTTACACGATCGGCCGCATCGGTATCGTCTACGATACGGCGAAGCTGAACCCGCCGATTACCTCCTGGAACGATCTCTGGCGCGACGACCTGAAGGGCGCCATTTCGCTGCCGGGCATCACCACGACAGGCGGACCGCTGACGGTGCTCCAAGCCGGCAAGCATGCCGGCGCCGATCCGTACGCCGATGCTGACAAGGCCTTCGAAGCCATCGAGGCGCTGAAGCCGAACGTCGTCAAGAACTACAATACCGGCTCCGAACTGGTGAACCTGATCTCGACGGGTGAGGCCAAGGTGGCGATCACGCAGGATTTTGTTCTGTCATCGTTGCGATCAGCCGTTCCGACGATGGCCTGGGCCGATCTGAAGGAGGGCGATATCGCTGTCCTCAACACGGTCAATATTCCAAAGGGCTCGGAAAACGTCGAGCTCGCGCACCAGTTCATCAACTTCATCCTGTCGAAGGACGTGCAGCAGGCGGAAGCCGAACAGGGCGTCGACGCTCCGGTCTCAACCAAGGTGGTGCTGCCGGCGGAAAAGGCCAAGCTCTGGACCTACGGTGCCGAGATGATCGCCAAGCTTAGCCGCATCGACTATCAGAAGCTGATCGAGGCGCAGTCGGACTGGGTCGATCGCTGGAACGAGATCTTCGGCATGTAACAGGGCATGCCGTACACGCATGCGGCGTTCTCACGGAATTCGGTTGATGAAGCATTTGATGAAATGGGGTTTGGCGACGCCGGCGATCGTGGCCGTAACGCTCTTCCTGCTCGTTCCCGTTGTCATTACGATTGCAGCGACCTTCGGCGAACCCAAGGGGGTGTTCTCCCCCTATGTCGCCTTCTTTTCCAGCGGCTTTCGCCGCACCGTGCTTTTCAGGACGATCGAAGTGGCGCTGATCACGACAGCGATCTCGCTGTTTATCGGCTTCATCGCCGCCTATGTGATCGCGCAGATGCCGGGCCGCGCCAAAAGCGTGATGATCATCGCCGCCGTCTTTCCGTTGCTGACCGGCGTCGTCGTACGCTCCTTCGCCTGGCTGATCATTCTCGGTAAGAACGGCATTCTCAACACAATATTGCTGTCGATCGGCGTCATCAGCGAACCGCTCTCGATGCTTTACACCGAGGGTTCGGTAATCGTCGCGATGGTCTATCTCTTCGTGCCCTTGATGATCCTGACCCTCGTCGGCGTGCTTGAAGGCATACCGCAGGATCTCATCCAGGCGGCGACGTCGCTCGGTGCTACGCCGGCCGCAACCTTCCGCCAGGTCATCCTGCCGCTGGCAACGCCGGGCCTGATCGTCGGCGCCGTGCTGGTTTTCACCGGCAGTTTCACCTCCTACGCCACGCCGCAGCTGCTCGGCGGCGAAAAGCAGATGATGATGGGCACCTTCCTTTATCAGCGCGCCATGGTCACCTTCGATTGGGTCGGCGCCTCGACGATCGCCGCCATCATGGTGGTCGTCACGATCGGAATTGTCGCGATCATGAGCCGTCTCGCACGACGGCTGAACCCGATGGCTGTGTGATCATGACAAGAACGGTCCATCCCGCACTCATCGCTTTCACGGCCCTCGTCTTCCTGTTCCTGCTGGTGCCGCTCGTCATCATCATCGGCGCCGCCTTCAGCGACACGACCTATCTCACCTTCCCGCCGCAGGGCCTGACGTTGCACTGGTTTTCGAACATCTTTCAGATCGAGGCCTTCCGCACGACGGCGATCACCAGCCTGGAGCTTGCCTTCCTCGGAACGGCACTTTCGCTGCTGCTCGGCATTCCAGCGGCCTATGCCATCAGCCGTTACAGGGTCGAACTACCGCGCTGGCTTTCAACCCTCTTCGTCCTGCCGATCCTCGTTCCGGAAATCGTCTTCGGCTTCTCGCTGATGAAATCGATCACGATCGGGCTAGGGCTGCCGATCTTCCCGAGTCTCCTGATCGGCCATGCGCTGCTGGTGCTGCCCTATTCGGTGCGCGTCGTCAGCGCCAGTCTCGCAAGTTTCGATTTCTCCATCGAGGAGGCGGCGATCAGCCTCGGTTGCCCCCCTTTGAAGACCTTCATGACCGTGGTGCTGCCAAATATCCGCGCCGGCGTCATTGCCGCTTTCATCCTCGCCTTCATCACCTCGATCAACGATGTCTCGGTCTCGGTCTTCCTGACCGGCCCGGGCATCTCCACCCTTCCGATCCAGATTCTCGCCCATATGGAGCAGTTCTTCGACCCGACCATCGCCTCGGTTTCCGTGCTGCTGATGCTCGTCACCGTCGCCGTCATGGCGATCGTCGAAGCGACCTTGGGTCTCACCTTCCTGACAAAGTAGCCGCCCGTGACCGTATCGCTCTCCATCAACTCCATCAGCGCCCATTACGGCAAGACGGCCGTCTTGCAGGATCTTTCGCTTTCGGTCGCGGCGGGCGAACTCGTTTCGCTACTCGGCTCGAGCGGCTGCGGCAAGACGACGACCTTGCGGCTGGTCGCCGGCTTCCTGCAGCCGACGAGCGGCACGATCAAGCTCGGCGACCGCGATCTGACGACGCTGCCGGCGCATGCCAGGGATATCGGCCTGGTGTTCCAGAACTACGCGCTGTTTCCACATCTGACGGTACTCGAGAACGTCGCCTTCGGCCTCAAGCAGCGCCGCATGCCGACGAAGGAGCGCCTCATAAAAGCCAGCGCCATGCTGGACCGCGTCGGCCTTTCCAGCCTCGGTGACCGCCTGCCCGGCGCCCTTTCCGGCGGCCAGAAGCAGCGCGTCGCGCTCGCTCGCGCCCTCGTCATCGAGCCGCCACTCCTCATGTTCGACGAGCCGCTCTCCAATCTCGATGCGAAGCTCCGGGTCGACATGCGCGTGGAAATCCGCCAGCTGCAGCGCGCCAACGGCACGACCTCGCTTTATGTGACGCATGATCAGGAAGAAGCCTTCTCGATCTCCGATCGCGTCGCCATCATGAATGCCGGGCGCATCATGCAGCTCGATACACCCGAGACCCTCTACCGCAAGCCTGCCAACAGCTTCGTCGCCCGCTTCGTCGGCTTCGAAAACCTGCTGCCGTTGAGGGTCGTCGAGCGGACAGGTACACTGGTGACGGCGGAGGCTGCAGGGGGCGCAAGGATCACTCTGTCGCAGGAAGATTTCGGGCCGATCCCGAACAATTTTGTCCTCGGCTGCCGCGCGGACGGGCTTTCCGTTCGACGCGAAGGCGACGGCCTGCCGGCGGTTCTGGGAACACGCACCTATCTCGGCCGCGCCTATCAGTATCAATGCGAAACAGCGGCCGGTACTATCGTCGCCAATGGCGTCCTATCGGAGCCGATGGCTGCCGGAAGCAGCGCGATGCTCGTGCCGGTGCCGGAGCAATGCTGTATTCTGAAGCCTGAAGGGTAAGGGCACGCGGCGCTAGGATTGGGATTTGCGCTTATGCTTTGGGCCAGCGATTGTTTAGTGCTTGGGGAGGTTATTGTTTTGTTAGGCGGCTTTGTATTGTGGAGCGTGGTTTGGTTAGGCTTTTTTCTGGGGGCTGATTGGTTGGATGCTTTCGGCGTTGGCAGAACGCAAAAAGCCCGCTTGAGCGGGCTTTTTTTATAATTGGTTGCGGGGGCAGGATTTGAACCTGCGGCCTTCAGGTTATGAGCCTGACGAGCTACCGGGCTGCTCCACCCCGCGTCACCAGCGTAAAC
>NZ_JACHZO010000032.1:0-14505 GCF_014193575.1 Rhizobium sp. BK289 | reverse complement strand
GGACCTCGGGACTTCATGAGCCTTCTCCGATTGAGGCCCGCAGAGTGTATCAGTTTTTCCGTGTCCCGTGGTCCAGCCCGAGGGGTTCACTCCATAACCGGCTCAGTTCAGCGTGGAAACCAACAGGCATCGCCAACACCGGCTTGACGAGTGGGCAGTATACGAATTTCACCTTTCAAACCTCGCCGGAGAATTTCATCACCGGCATTACGCAGGACAGCGACGCAAGCATCGCCGAACCGAACCCCGCAGCGCAGACAGTCGCATTCAACAATCTCAACGAGACCACGAAGGTTTCCGGTCAGGGCTACAGCTATGATGCCAACGGGAATTTGCTGTCTGATGGCGAACGAACCTATGCCTGGGACGGCGAAAATCGGCTGGTTGGTACCACCTATGTATCGCAGGCGGGAAAGCAGACGAGATTCGTGTATGATGGGATTGGTCGTCGCATTGAAATTGATGAGATTCCTGCAGGCGGCGGCAATACAGTTACCTTCAAGTACGTCTGGTGCGGGAATAGGCTATGCCAAGCCCGCGATGCTGCCTACGCACCAAAACAAGGCTACTTCACCGAGGGTGAATTCAAGATTGGGACGAATGATCCCTTACTTTTCTACGGAATAGATCATATCGGCTCCGTTCGGCGCGTATTCCAAAGCGCCACCAACGCTCCCGCTTACGATTATGATCCTTGGGGCGTAACGGTACAAACAGGTCCGGCGCTCACTGACTATGGCTTCGCAGGAATGTTCTCCCACTCCGAGAGCGGCCTTGGCCTGACGTGGTTCAGAGCTTATAATGCTAATGTGGGGCGCTGGATTTCCAGAGATCCTCTTGGTGAGGGAACTAGTCATACATTTAATTTGTATTCCTATGCGAAGAATGCTCCAGTTGTTTACGCTGACCGTGATGGACAAATATCGATCTTGCCGTGGCTGCTACGGCATCAGGCTCCGCAGCCATCACTTGGCATGTGCCCCCTCCCCGATGACTTATCGTCCCAGGATCCACTCGGTGATTTGTTGGGCAGCGATAGTGCAATGGCGCCTCCGCGAGGTTATTGGCCCTTGGACACGGGAGCGGCCGAATGGGGGCGTCGAAACGGAGTTCCCACGAGAGAGGCTAAAGACAAGGCTCATCGTGCCAAACAGAAGGATAAAGGAAAGGCAAGAGACGACTACGGCGTCGACCCTGGAACAGGAGACATTGCGAATCCAGAAGGCGAAGTGATTGGAAACCTGGATGACTAACACAGAAAAAGCCGGAACTGTTGCAGTATATATACATGGCGATAACTTGGAACCGGAACGGATCACTGATTTTCTCGGTGTCGAGCCAGATGAGCAGTGGAAATCCGGTGACGAAAGACTGCTTAGTAGTGGAAGCTCTGTGAAAGCAAAAACGGGCATGTGGACGCTGACCGTTCCACTAAAGGAAGTAGACTTAGACCATATACTGGCAAAGTTGACTGAGACACTTGGCAAGAATTTTCTCAGAATCTTGTCAGTGCCCGGAATAGACAGCGCATACGCGGATGTATTGCTTTTTATAAGCCAGCGGCAGGCCGACGCTGGATACACATTGAGATTGCCGAATTCCGAGTTAGCGGCCGTTGTTAATGCTGGCTTGGACATTCAAGTGACGGTTTCTATCGCCGGAGACTAACGTCTGTAGCAATTATGGCCCCGCATTTTTCCAAGCGTGGAGCGTTCTGATTATCGCAACATAGGGTGACAAAGGCGGAAGCTCCAAAGACCGTTACTTACCGACAACCGCCTTTACAGGCTCTAGCGAGCTGACCCCTAAGATTGTCGACTATTACTAATGGGCTCTGATGCCTACACAACACAATCGCTTTAGAAAACCCAAGCTACATCGGTATACAATGGGATATTTAACAGCATTATCGATCACGTGCGCAATCTCCGAGCAATGCGCGAATGCATTTTTCTGCGAGGGCCGCAAGTTCGACTCCCTTCAAGAGCGACGCTATTCATTGCATGTGAGGGTCACTGAATCTCGGCAAGATGAAAGCCTGCTCTATGCCAATAACGCCAGTGGGGCGCTGTTCGCCGTCGATCATGGAGTCGGCGCAACGGCAATCCGATTGGCAGCCGCGACGGAGACTAGCGCGATCACCATCGTTGACGAACCGAGGTAGTTCAAAATCAAAGCCGTCCCCACGAAAATGCCGGCTTCGAGAACGAGCCTTCCAGCTGCGCCAATTTCGTATCTCCGTTTCGGGGAAAGGAATGTAACCCACGCTGCGGCAGTTGCTGCACAAAACGCCAGTCCCAAGAGCACTTGTGCCGGGATGGGTACGGCAAGGTGTGCGGCCAATGCGACGAGCGAAGCGAGTATGCAAAGTTTGAGCGCAAAGCTGATGCCGAGTGCTATCGCCTTCATCTTTCATCCTCGCCCCACAGCTGTGGTTCACTCAAGACGCTGGTTCTCGCAAGCCAATGCGGACCGCTCGCCAAGTCCCGGGCGTAGCAGTTGTTCGACCGCCAGGCCCGTCGCAGCGTTGCACATCGTGCAGATGCAAGGCCCCTACTTGTCCTTAAGAACGAGTGCGCTGGTCAGGTCGCCCAGCGGCTTTTCCTTATAGGCAGCAACGGCTGTGTCTCGAACGGTGATGCCATGCAGCGTCGGCAGCTCGAAACGGCGCGTGATGAAACGCAGGATCGAGGTCGTGTCCATTGGTGTGTGATCGACATAGCCATGCCGTGCATAGGGCGAGACGATGATGGCGGGAATGCGGGAACCAGGCCCCCAACGATCGCCCTTGGGCGGTGCGACATGATCCCAAAGGCCGCCGTTTTCGTCATAGGTGACAACGACGAGCATATGTGGCCACTGCGGGCTCTTTTCCAGATGCGCGATCACATCGACAATATGGGCGTCGCCGGCTTCAATGCTGGCATAGCCGGAATGCTCATTGAGGTTGCCCTGTGGTTTGTAGAAAGAGACCTGAGGCAGCGTGCCGGCGTCGATTGCCTTGATGAACTCGGCACCCGCTAGGCCGCCATCCCTCAGGTGTTCAGTCCTGGCCGCCGTGCCGGGGGCGAAACTTGCATAATAGTTGAACGGCTGATGATGATACTGGAAATTCGGTGCCGGCTGCTTGTTTCCGTTGTCGAGCACATCCTGCCAGGCGCCTCCATACCAAGCCCAGGTTACGTGCTTAAGGCTAAGCAAGTCGCCGATGGTGGGCTCTGTCTGTGGCGGCAAGGTCGTTGGCTTGCTCGGATCGGCAAGAGCCTTGTCGCCATCTGCCGCGGGACCATTGCCGCTTGGCTGATAAGGGGGCTGCATGGTGTTGACGGCATAGAAATCGGGCGTGAGATTGCCATCGCTGACAAATTTCGGAATGCCATCGATTGCAGACTTCGGCGAGTTGGGTGCGGCCTTCAGTGTCACGCCATCCGCCTCGACGACCGCAATGGAGGGTTTGGCGGCACTGGTGTCGGCATTCGGATAATATGGTGCACAGGCGCAGATCAGCCATTGATGGTTGAAGAAGGAGCCGCCGAACGCGCCCATGAAGAAGTTGTCGGCCAGCACGTATTTTTGAGCCAGCTTCCACATCGGCATTTTTGAGCCATCCCATAGACCCATTGGCAGCGCACCTGAATCCGCGTAGGCGACAAACATGTCATTGCGGCCGCCGTCGATCTGCATCTGGTTCTGATAGTATCGGTGCCAGAGATCGTGCGTAATCGTGTCAAGCCCAAGCTTGAAACCCCTGGGGTCGTCGACATGGAATGGCCGATTGGGAAGATGCTCGGTCTCAGCCTGCGTTACGGGTGGCGTTACTCCCTTGGCGGTGAGGCCGTCCCAGATCGGCGGCAATTCTTTCAGTGGTTTGCCGTCGCGGTCGCGCTGGATGAGGGCGGCCGTCGGCGCCTTCGAGACCCCGTTTGCGCCCGGGAAATTGCCGTAGAGATTGTCGAAACTGCGGTTTTCCGCATAGATCACGACGACCGTGTCGATGAGCTTCAGGTCATCGGCGATCTTCCCGCTTGACCCGGTATTTGCGCCGGAACTTCCGGCGCCGGCCGAGCCAAAGGCGGCCACGGAAAGGCTTAACGCACAGATGGCGGTAGCAGTGATCGACTTCATTTTGGATTGTCCTCCCGGGGGGTTCAGTGGATGCGCCTCCACCTCTCTGAGGCAACATATTCCGGCAAGTGACCAAGGCAAGCGCTAATTGAAACGATTCTAAAACCCCGCTAACCATTGCCGCGGGATGATGTGCGGACCGCAACAGGGAGCAGCGATCATAGCGATGCAATTGAAGCCGCTTAGAGGACAATGGTTCGCAATCGGTGTTGTCGCCGCAATGCTGTTGCAGGTAACGCCGTCCGCCACGGGCCAAGCATTATCGCGCGACGAGGTACGACGACAGACACGGGCCTTGGCGACACTTGGAAAAGTCCTCTTCTTCGATACTTCGCTGTCGGCGTCGGGCAAGATGGCTTGTTCCTCCTGCCACGATCCAGAGCACGGCTTTGGGCCGACTAACGATCGATCGGTCCAGCTCGGTGGTGGCGACCTTCATAACCCAGGCTTGCGGGCGGTTCCCTCGCTGAAATATCTGCAGGCCGTCCCACCCTTCACCGAGCACTTCTTCGAATCCGAGGATGAGGCGGATGAAAGTATCGACAACGGTCCGACCGGCGGTCTGACCTGGGACGGTCGGGTCGACCGCGGCCGCGAGCAAGCGAAGATCCCACTATTTTCCGACTTCGAGATGGGCAACAAATCCGAAGCTGACGTCGGCCGCCATGTACTTGAGGCGGGCTACGGCAAAGTGATCGCAGATATCGCCGGACCAAATGCCGCCACCGACCCGGCGATTGCCTTTCGCACGGCGCTCAAGGCTCTGGAAGTTTTCCAGCAGGACTATCGGACCTTCTATCCCTACTCGAGCAAATATGATGCGGTGTTGGCCGGCGAGGCCGTGCTCACGCCTCAAGAGGCAAGAGGCCTCGAATTGTTCAATGCCCCTGAGAAGGGCAATTGCGCTTCGTGCCACGTCAGCCAGCGTGGGAATGACGGCACGCCGCCGCAATTCACGGACTATGGTCTGATCGCCATTGGTGTGCCCCGCAATCGCGATATCCCCGCCAACAAGGATCCGACATTCCACGATCTCGGTCTATGCGGTCCTTTGCGGACCGATTTCATTGGGCGCGAGGACTATTGTGGGCTCTTCCGCACGCCGACGCTGCGCAATGTCGCCCTGCGCAAGACTTTTTTCCACAATGGCAGCATTCATTCCTTACAGGATGCCGTGCGCTTTTATGTCGAGCGGGAGACGCATCCGGAGCGGTGGTATCCTCGGGCGCCTGATGGGAGCGTAGACAAGTATGACGATCTGCCGGGGACAGCCAAGGCTAACATCAATATGGATCCGCCCTTCGATCGCAAGCAAGGGGAGGTCCCGGCACTCGCTCCTGCCGAAATCGATGATGTGGTCGCGTTCCTGCGTACGCTCACCGACGGCTACGATCCGAAAAAGTGAGAGGGACGCGTCGTGCGCGGCCGCAGCGTCCCTGATTTCTAGGTGCCGCTTGCCCTCGGGCCAAGGAGATCGAGAACAGTGTTCGAACCTTTGCCAGAGGCATTGATCTTGCCGTCGTCACCGATCGTGAGCTCGGCGCCATTGGCGAAGCTGAGAGACCAGCCATCATCTGAACTGGTTCGGCGTCTGTCCGTCAGCTCGATCCCGGCGGCGGAAACCAATGCAATAACCTTATCGACGTCCATGCCTTTACTCTCCCTGGTAACTTGCTCCGTTCCGCGTCGCGGAAGAGCTTGCTTGCCCTGCGACCATGCCACCGCATCGCGTCAGTATCAATCTCGGCAAAAGCGCGCGCTCTATCGATCCACCCCACGGAAGGATCTGTGCGACACCGGAATGGAAAACCTACACAAGCGACTGGGACGAGAGGCGATCCGTCACTTCGGCCATTGAGCTGCAGACATAGGCAGCACCTGCTTGCGAGAGGCGGGATGCGAGCGAACCATAAGCGTGGCCGCCGCCTGCGAACCCGAAAACTCTCATGCCAGCGCGCTTAGCAGCCAGTACCCCCGCGACCGAATCCTCGATGACGATTGTCTCACCTGGATCAAAGCCCATTTGTGACGCGGCATATAGGAAGACATCGGGCGCCGGCTTCACACGCTTGACCTGGCTGACCGAAAACACATTCGGCTCGATGAGCGTCAGAAGGCCGGCGCGGTCGAGATTGACGCGAAGACTGGAAAGTTCGGTCGATGAGGCGACACAAGCCTGCTCGCCCCTCTCGAGAATTGCCCTGATGGCATTGGCCGCTCCAGGGATCGGTGCCAACTCGGTTTGAAAGCGTCGCTCGCATTCTAGCAGGAGATTTCCGACCCAGTTTTCCGGGAGTTTCAGATTGAGCTCCGAGCTGAGCTGGGTCCAAGCCGTTTGGTGCGGCACACCGGCAAACCGTTCCGATATCTCGTAGGCGGTGGTGGTATGTCCCAGCCGGGTCAGCGCTTCCGCATCGACGGCGCAGAAAATGGCCTCTGAATCTATGAGGACGCCATCACAATCAAAGATGACAAGCATGATTTGTCTTATCCGCCTTGGACCTCGCGACATCCCCGCCAACGAGCAAGCCATATTCAAAATCGTCGCAACAAGCCTGAGTTTGATGCGACAACACAAAGCTAGTCGCAAACTTCTGGATATGCCATCAAGTTTCAAAAATACTCGTGTAGAAACCTTCTCCAATAAAATCACTGCTGTCTTTTTCTGAAAAGTGAGCCACGCCGTTACGTGGGCTTTCTGTTCCTGCTGCCTACACCCGCTTTATCGCGAAATGCATCGAAATTCAGCGGGACGCCGACGAGATCGTCCACGCTTAAAACAACGCGATGCAATTGAGGCGCAGGTAAAAATCTGACAAGCTGGATGGCATGAAGCCAAAAAAGGAAGGCGGAAAGCCTGCATCAGCTAAATCAAAGCACCTGCTGCAGCAGCTTGCGAGGACGCCCGAGAAGCTGTTCTCAAGCGCCTTCCGCAACCAGTTTGGCGCACTTTGCTTCCGCTACAGAGATGGTGACGGCGAGATCGAGATATTAGTGATTACTTCGCGCGAGAGCGGCCGCTGGATTGTGCCAAAGGGCTGGCCAATGAAAGGCAAGGAGCCCCACGAGGCGGCCGCTATCGAAGCCTGGGAGGAGGCTGGTGTCCGCGGTAAGGTGCGGAAAACACCAGTTGGCCGGTACACCTACCTCAAAGAGCTTGCTGACGGTAAGGTCGTGCCATGTGTTGTCGACATGTTCCAGGTCGAAGCGAAAGAAATCAGGACCGAATTCAAGGAGCAAGGCCAGCGTCGGCTCGACTGGGTTAGCCCCGACGAAGCGGCACGACGCGTGCGCGAAATCGAACTCAAATCGCTGCTCATCAATTTCAAGCCGCAGAGGAAATAATCGCTGCGCAAGTTGGCCGCCCACCGGTCTTAGCCGGGAAGCGTCTCCCCGATATTCGTGATGACCTTGGAAGCATTAAGTTTCGAAGCTCGCTGCCATGTACCTGGCGGAGAAGCCGGCCGGAGATTGGACTAGCGAGACTTGAATAGGGCAATCGGTCGCGCATCAAAACTCTTCCCAGTCCGCGTTGCGTGCGGCCGATCCGTTGGTGGCGAATGTATCGGCAAGCTTGCGACCGAGCGCTCGTGCCGGCGATGCAACAGGCTTTGTGGTCGTGGCAACCAGACGCGGCGCTGCCACCGGTGCCAGCTTGAACCGGGCGATCAATTCGCGAAGCGTCGTCACCTGATCGGCCAGACCGCTTGTCGCCGCGGTCGATTCCTCCACCATGGCAGCGTTCTGCTGTGTCGCCTGGTCCATTTGGTTCACGGCGGTGCTGACTTCCGAAAGACCGGTTGACTGTTCCCTTGCCGCCGTTGAGATGGAGTGCACATGTTCGTTCACCTTGACGACGTGACTTTCGATGGCCGCCAGGGCAGACCCCGTCGCCGTGACCAGCTTCACGCCGGCACTAACCTCGTCGCTGGAGCGATTGATCAGCGCCTTGATATCCTTGGCAGCATTTGCCGATCGCTGCGCCAACTCGCGCACCTCTTGGGCGACGACGGCAAAACCCTTGCCGGCATCGCCGGCGCGGGCGGCTTCAACGCCGGCATTCAGCGCGAGCAAATTTGTCTGGAAGGCGATTTCATCGATCACATTGATGATTTGACCGATCTCACCGGAAGCTTGCTCGATCCTGCCCATGGCCGCGACGGCTTCCCTTACCACCGAACTTGACTGTTCGGTACTTTTGCGCGCTTCATCGACCATATGGCTGGCTTCAAGCGCCCGTGCCGTGGAGTTCTTCACTGCTACAGTGATTTCTTCAAGGGCTGAGGACGTCTCTTCGAGCGAGGCTGCCTGTTGTTCGGTGCGTTTCGATAGGCTGCCGGAGGCGATTCTCATTTCGCCAGCATTGCTGTTGATGATATCGACCGCGGCAGATACTTCGCCCAGGATGGAGCTCAAGTTGGCCATCGTCGCGTTGACGTTGTCCTTTAACTCGCCAAAGGCTCCCTGAAACTCTCCCTGCATTGCTTCGGTGAGATCACCGTTGGCAAGGGCAGCAACAACACGGCGGGTTTCGGCAATGCTACTGTCGACGGAAGCCACCAATTCGTTGACGCTGGCCGCGAAGCGATCGAGATCCGGATTGTCGTAAGCCTTCGTGATGCGCTGCGTGAAATTTCCGGCAACCGCGGCGGAAACGACGGTAGCTATATTCGTCTGCAGATCCGCGCTTTTGGCCTGCAAGGCGGCTTCCTGGGCGTTTAGATCGCGAACTTTGATGCCATTTTGCTTGAAGACCTCTACGGCACGTGCCATCGCGCCGATTTCGTCGTGGCGACTGACGTAAGGAACGGAGGTATCCAGATTTCCGTGTGCAAGTTCATCCATGCCGTTGGTCAAACCGATGATCGGACGGGCAATCGCTTTGGAACCATAGATGGCCGAGACGATCAATGTCATAATCGCCAGGAGGCCGATGCCAAGGTTGAGCAGCAGGACCAGATTTGCGGACGAATTCATATCCTGGTCCGCCTGATCTGCCGCTTTCTTCGCGGCGCTAACCCCATCGTCGAACAGCTTTGCGGCTTGGTCGGATATCATCAGTAGCTTCGCCTGAAGCTCTGCAGATTTTGCCCGGCCAGCGGCCGAGTTATCTTTACTCTGCAGCGTCGTCTTCAAAACATCGGCCAGATCGGTTGCCATGGCGAAATAGTTTTCGCTCAGTGCTCTGAGGTTTTGTACCCGATCCCGGTCCGCCTGCAACCTCAGCTCATTGTTCGCCTCATCCAGAAAGGAGATCACCGAGTGATGGCGTGCAGAAAGGTAATCGACGGCTTTGGCCACCTCTTCCGGGGACACTGCCAGTCTCAGATCGCGAACGCCAATTTGCATTCCGCGCAGCGATGCTTTTGCGTCGACGATGTTGCGGGAAACAATTAGCTGGTTTTTGAGCAGGTTCGAGCGGTCACCAATCATCTGACCGCCGTAGAGTACGATCGAAAGCATCATCGCGACCATCAGGATGCCGATGGCCGAGAGAGCAGCGAGCTTTGCGCCGATGCGGGATGAAATAGCTGAAAACATTTTTGGTCGCTCAAAAAATGATCCGCAAGTTGCCATCATAGGACCAGCAGAAATGAAAAATCGCGCCAAGCGTCATGCAATGCGTCAAACGAGTATTGCGCGAGTATCAGTAAATTGGACGGCCGCGCTGTGCTGTCATGAAACTGTTATAATGGTAAATAAGTGCCTTCGATTTTGAACGAAGGACGATAAATTTCGGAAATTGGCCATCAATTGCGCAGATCGACTGTGATCTTTGGTTTGCTGAGCGAACCTGGCGCAAATGTAGGTAGAATTTGCGTAGCGAGTGCAGTTGAGGGCAAGGCCGAGAATGCCGATATTGTGAATTGACTGCCAGCGCGTCGGACGTCAATTTCGTGGCGGAGGCGGACGGATGTCGGCAGGCGGGAGCATCTCACAGAACTTTGCGCGGCTGAGTGCCATGGAGCGCGTGATCTTGCTTGATCGTCTGACGGCGGCCGTTGCGGAGGTCGTCCGCGAAGCAGGTGAGGACTTTCATCCCGACATCATTCGCACGGTCGTCGGTATCCATAGAACACTTCACATGATGCGCGGGGATCTCGCCATGATCGATGATCCACGTCACCGCGCAATCATTGCTCATGCCGAAGAGATTGTTCGCGCCATGCAGGCTTGCCTTCGACGCCAAATTGCTGCGCCGAAATTTCACTGAGGGGCAACTTTAGAAGATCTCACCTGTTGCTGCATCTGGCTGAAGATATTGGTCACTCTGGCCAGGCGTAGTGTACACATACAGCCTGCATCGAGGTCAGCCATCGTTACCGTCACTTGATTCAAGCGCATGATCCATGGCCTCCGGAACAGCCCCTTATTGCCGCAACATGCAGGCGAGGGGCACTGCATCGTGCAGCCACCGTGCACAAGCAAATTCAAGGGGAGTGCGGGGATATTCCAATCGTGGACATACGCGCTCCTGCGACCATTACCAGGCACCAACGGGGGAGTTGCCGATAAGCGGTACGGCGCTGGATTTGCCGTCCTGACGCTGCACCGTGATCGATGCCTGCATCTTCCTGGGAGATTTCCGGAACCAGTTCGCGGCGAGGCTGGCAAGGTCTCCAATCATTGGGTTCTTGCGCCAATCTGCGAAACGTCGGCTCGTTGCATCAGGTTCGGAACGATAGAAGAAGTCGCCGGATTGGCTCAAATCATTGATGGACAGGCGCATCGACGAGAGCGGCCGCTGAAACATCTTCGGCGGTATCACCAGACCCAGCGTGCTCTCTGAGAATGCAGGAGCCATGAAGTCGATCGCCCAATCGTCAGCCTCCACCCAGCAATGGAAGTTCTCGCCAGCGCCAGAGACGTAACCATCGTCGCGCTGGTCTGCGAACAGGATATGTTTTCCGTCGAGGTTGTAAGCGGCCAGCCCACTTTTTGCCTTTGCCTTGATCTTGAAGTGGTGTTCCAAAATGAAGGCTCCGAAGGTGCTGAAATACATCGAAGCCGTGGCGGGATTGGCGTTTTCGTTGACGAGCAGGCTGTTGATGACCCGGTAAATCCGATTGTAGTCGCTTTGGGTAATCAACATCACCGGTTCCCCTTCATACAGATGGTTGGCATCCCCGTAAGTGACGTTGGGGGCCGTGTAAACTCCATATGCGGCGATATGGCGCGACGAATTCGACTTCGGTCACGTCCGTGAACGGCAAATTGCAGCAATGTGAGGGCTCTTTGTCTTTTCCTGCGAGCGGTCCAGAGCTAGCGCCGTGTTGGCAAAGCTAGTAGCGCCAAGCAGTGTTATAACCGACACAAGCCACTTTATGTTTTCGTCTCCACGTTGCCCAGCATGGATCAGTTAGATCGAGTGCCTTGCGCGTAGGTTTATTTCATGGGGAACCCACGCCAAATCCAGAGGACGCCATCGTACCAGTCTATCGCGGCCTTCGCCTGGCCATTAATCATGTGGTTCTCACGCCACCGGCTAGCCGGGCATCATGGGCTCTTGCCAGGTGAAATTGCCCGTTGTGATCGGTAAATTTCAGTGCTTCGGACATTACCTTCCTTAAAAAGACTCTGCAGAACGGCTTGGCGCATCCGTCATTGGATTTGTGTAAGAGATTTTCGTCTGACAGCTGGTTACCGTCACAACACCATCTCGGCCGCGAGTTCGAGCTGGGTGTCGGTACCTTTCCTCAGTTCGTTCCGCGTCAAGGGGATCGACACGGCCGGCGTTACACCAATGCCTTCGAACTGTCGGCCATCGGGGAAATATTCTCGCTTGGTCGATACCCTGAATGACATGCCGAATTCCGGAAACCTCACGAAGTAGGGCTGTCCTGTTGATCCAAAGCTGGGTTCGCCTAGCACGAGGCCCCGACTGCCATCCTTGAAGCGCAGGGCGAAATCCTCGCAAGCCGAAGCGCTGCCGCCATTGATGAGCAGCGCCATCTTTCCCTTCCGGGCGTCCGGGAGGGGCAGCGTGATGCCCGGTCCACTCCGCATCATCGTTGTCGGCAATGCCGGAATGCTGCCGTTGAACGAGTTGGAAGCATCGGACTTGGCAATCGTCATCGGAGTAGAAACCACTGTGCCGCGATAAGGGTTGGTCATGATGGCGGACAGCAGGTTGCCGGGTGAGCTGCCGCCGTTGTTGTCGCGCAGATCAAGGAGGACGGCAGCGGCATTCTCGACACCTCGAATGGCTCCAACCGCAGCTTCCTCATATTTCGGATCGTCAAACCCCGGAATACGAATCACCACCACCCCGTCTGAGCGGTAGATGGTTTCGACTTCGGTTGCGAGCAGAAGACCGCGTTCCGGGCCGGTCGGTGGTTCGGTCAAATCGATTGCCACCTGCCTGCCGTCATCCGTGCCGATCGTAAAACGCTGGGGCAACAGAAAAGGACGGAGCCATGTCATCCAATCCAGTGCCGCCAGACTCGACTGACCGATGTGCTCACGCACGTCCTCAAGCCACTGGTCGACGGGTTTGCCGTCAACGGCGGTCACGACGTCACCGGGATGAAGCTCAACGAGCCTTGTTCTTACGACTGTCCACTGATCCTCGACCCGTCTTATACGGAACGGCATCGACGCTGTCTGATACGTCAGTTCTTCGTCCCAAAAGGAGGTATGGCCATTGCGCAGACTTGCGAAGAAACGCATCGTGGCGAGGGAAAAAGCTTTCCGATTTGGCGCTTCCAATGCTTCTCCAAGATAAGCGCGGTAACGGGCCTCGAAATCATACCCTGCAGGCAGTCCTTCAGCATGCGCAAAATAGCGCTTGATCGTATGGTAGGCAGTTGCGCCAATATAGGCACGATCTGTGAGATCCGGGTCACGAAACTGGCTCATGCGGGGTGTCTCGCTAACAGCTACGGCAGGTTACCGTTCTGCTATCTCATGGCACAACAGGGTTCAGGAAGGTTTAATCGGCGGTGTGATCGAAGAGCTCGCCATGCCGGCTAAGTTCCATAAATCTGATTACCACACCGAGGCGTGTGGCGACATCATAATGTGTCGTGATTTCAATATGTTAGAGGAAGTAAAGTGCAGCCGACGGTTCGTATCCATTCAAGAGCATAGATGAGCTAAATGCCGCGAATTAGGAATGCGCGGATCATGTAACAACAACATCTTTACTGATCTTGTAAAGATGTTGTCGTTACGCTATAAACGTGCAAACAGGAGTTTGCCATGCCGACCTCACACACGAGCAAAAGCACCGAAGCAAGCGTACCGCTGAATATGCGCATCAAGCCTGCGACCCGCAACTTGATCGATCGCGCCGCTGAGTTGCTTGGGAAGACGCGCACGGATTTCATGTTGGAAGCTTCCGAGCGCCGAGCCGAGGAAGTGCTGCTCGACCGCACTGTCTTCACGGTAAGCCCGGAGATCTATGCTGAATACCTTGTCCGGCTCGATGCACCCACGCAGTCCAATGAGCGTTTAGCACGCACCATGTCGACCAAAGCACCGTGGGATGAGGCGTGACCCTCAGCGCACCGGCGCCCCTGGCCGATCATCATGAACTGGCCGAGTTCAATTCCGGAGTCGTTGAACTGGACGATTGGCTGCGACGCCGCGCCCGTTCTAATCAAGCAAGCGGGGCATCGCGGACCTTCGTCGTGTGCGAGGAGAGCCGCGTCGTCGCCTATTATGCGCTCGCTTCCGGCGCCGTCAAGCAGCCGGAAGCCCCTGGCCGTTTTCGGCGTAATATGCCTGATCCAATTCCGGTCGCTGTGCTTGGTCGCCTCGCCATTGATCAATCCTACCAAGGGCGCGGTATCGGCAGGGCATTGGTGCGCGACGCGGGCCTGCGCCTGCTCAATGCCGCTGAAGTACTCGGCATCCGAGGCATGTTGGTTCATGCAATTTCAGATGACGCACGAGCTTTCTACGAGGCCGTCGGCTTCCTGTCGTCTCCGTCCGACCCCATGATGCTGATGGTCGGATTGCATGACCTCAAGAACGCGCTGAACCCTTAACCGGAACTCATCAGTAATTTCGGTTGAATGCATTCCATCTCGCTTGCAAGTCGCTGAACCTTCGGCAGAAGGGCCCGACCTCAAATGAGGGCCGCGAGTTCTAATCCCTTCAACTGCAATAAAGGCGTTTGAAGTCCAGTTGATCTCAGAACCTGGCTAGCGTCTTGCCGGCCTTTCGAAAAGCGGCGATCACGGTATTGGCCATCAGCATGGCGATCGTCATCGGCCCGACACCGCCTGGAACCGGCGTGATGGCGGCGGCGACTTCGGAGGCTTCACCATAGGCGACATCGCCCACCAGCCGGCTCTTGCCCTCGCCCCGCTCCGGGGCCGCGATCCGGTTGATGCCGACATCGATGACGGTGGCGCCGGGCTTGATCCAGTCGGC
>NZ_JACHZO010000031.1:0-16899 GCF_014193575.1 Rhizobium sp. BK289 | reverse complement strand
CGACACCGCCAGCTGCCGTGCCGGAAAGGCTGATATCCTCGTGACCGGTAATCGCATCTGCAGTGATGGACGCGCCGCTGACGTCGATGGCACCCCCAGCCTGTATGGTCGGCGCCGCAATGGCGCCATTGACGTTCACCGTCAAATTCCCGGCTTGGCCAAGGACGATATTGCCGCCAGCCGCATTGGTCGCATCGAAGTCGATGCCGGAAACGATGGTCCGAGCCTTCAAGCTCTGGCCGCTGATCAATACGTTGCCGGACGCAAGGATCTGGTCCGTCACGCTGATCGCGCCGCCGAGCAGCATGTTGCCGTGCGCAGTCATAGTATCCGCGTGAACGGTCGAGCCGCTGGCCCCGAGATTGCCGGCCGACAATAGCGTACCGGCGTTGATATTGCCTGACGAGAGAAGGCTCAGATCGCCGCCGCCAGCCAGCACGATATTGCCATTGGCGGCAGCCGTCCTGACGAAATCAACGCCGGAGACGATGGAGCCGGCGCTGATGCTGGAACCGGAGATCGAGACATCTCCACTGCCAAGCACTTGATTGGAAGCATTCACGCCGCCCGCCGTACCGGAAAGGGTGACGTTCTTACGGCCAGTGACCGCATCTGTAATGATAGACGCGCCGCTGACGTCGATAGCGCCAGCCGCCTGCATTGTCGGTACCGCCACAGCACCATTGGCTGTCACCTTCAGGTCGCCGGACTGGCCAAGGACAATATTGCCTCCGGCGGCATTGGTGGCGCTGAAGTCGATGCCAGCGACGAGAGTTTGCGCCGACAAGCTTTGGCCGCTGATCAGCACATTGCCGGAGCCCAGGATCTGGCTGTTGACGCTGACCGCTCCCGCAAGCGTCATGTCGCCATGTGCTGTCACAGCGTTGGCGTCAATGGTTGTTCCTTGAGCGCGGAGACCGCCAGCAGAGAGTAAAGTGCCGGCGTTGATATTGCCGGTCGAAGCAAGTAGCAGATCGCCGCCGCTGGCAAGCACGATGCCGCCGCCCGCTACGGACGTTGAGGCGAAATCAACGCCCGAAACGATTGCGGCGGCCTTAATGCTTGGTCCCGAGATTCTGACATTGCCTCCGCCGAGCACCTGGTTCGTTACAGCGGTGGCGCCTGAAAGCACGATGTCCTTGTGGCCAGTGATCGTGTCGGCGGTGATGGTCTGGCCGGTGGTATTGATCGCGCCGGCTGCAAGCACAGTCCCTGCCTGTATGGCGCCAGCACTGTCGTTGATCGTCAGATCACCGCCACTCGCACTGAGCACGATATTACCGCCATTGGCTTTGGTCGCGGCAAAGTCGACGCCGGAGGCGAGAAGACCGGCGCTGACACCATTGGCGTTGCCATTGATGGTGATATTGCCCGCGCTAAGCAATTGGTTGGCGACATTGACGCCGCCGGCGACGTCGACGCCTCCATGGCTCGTGATGTTATTTGCCTGCAACAGCGAGGCCTGAGCAGTCAGGTCGCCGGCCGACAGCAGCTTATCTACAACGATATTGCCCGTCGTGGCTGTCAAACCGAGCGTGCCGGCCGAGCCGAGAGTAACGCCGCCACCGTTCGCACTCGTGGCCGCAAAGTCAACACCAGCAGCAATCGCACCGGCCTGAATGGCGGTGCCGGAGATCAGGACGTTGCTTGCGGCAAGAACCTGCCCACCGACGTCGACACGACCACTCGCCGTATTGACGGTGAGTGCGCCATGGGACGTGATACCGCTCGATGTCAGCGAAGCTGCAGTTATCGCCAGGTCGCCGGCGGACTGGATACTCCCGGCGGAAACATTGCCGGTTGCGCTAGCATTGAGTGCTCCGGCCGACAGCAGGTTACCCGTTGTGATATTGCCGCCAGTGGCGGTCAAGCCGAGGCTGCCGCCACTACCAAGCACCACATTGCCGCTCGGATTAGCACTCGTAGCGGCGAAATTGATACCGGAGACGATCGTGCCGGCGGATACGGATCGGCCGCTGGCGCTGACATTCCCCTGTGCCTGCACGTTGCCTGCAACAGCAATGTCGAGTCCGGCGTTCAGCGCGATGCTCTGATTGCTCTGCAGCGAGGCGGCCGAGATCGAACCGGCCGTCGCCGTCAGGTTAAGGTCGCCGGTGCTATTGGCCGCACCACCGATCGCGATATCGCCGGAAGTGGCGACAAGCGTCGCTGCACCATTGCCAGCGGTGACGCTGCCGGCGGCAATGCCGCCGCCGGAACTCATCTGAACGGTCGTGCCGCTGTTGACGTCGCCGGAGGCGCTCAAGAGACCGGTGCCGTTCGCAAGCACGATATCGCTATCCGCTGCTAACGATTGCAGGGTAATGCCCTGGTTGGCTCGGACCGAAACCTTCTGCCTTGAGGTCACCTTGGCAGCAGTCACCTTCTGTTTCGAGGTGATGGTGACGCCATCGCGGCCGGAGGCATTGCCGATCGAGATCTTGCCGTCGGCCGACAGCGTCAGTTCGCCGGCATTGGCGGCCATGTCACCGCTCATCTTGACGCCGGCGCCCTTCTCGGTGACGACGACCTTGATGCGGTCGGCCTGCATGGCGCCGAGTGCCGTGCCGTCGATCGCGTATTCCGGCGTGCCTGACGTGGCGGTCAGCGCCGTCGCTTCGCCGGTGGCATAATTGTATTGGCTGGCGCCGCCCGTCAGGCGGATGGTCTTGCCGTAGACCGGCGCATTGACATGGATATTGCGGGCAACGACGTCGAACAGGTCGACGGCGCCGGGGGCGGCCGCGAAGTTTCCGCCTGCCCCTTCGAAGGTGACGTCGCCGCCGTTGACGGTGAAGCCTGACAGGCTGCCGTCGGCGCCGATATTCGGAACACCCGTCGTCAGCGTCGCTCGCGGCGTGTTGATGAAGCCGCAGCCGTTGCAGGTCACGCCGTTCTGGTTCGCGATGATGACGTCAGCCCTGCCGCCGAACACTTCGGTCGGGCCGTTCAGCGCAGAACGATTGCCCGACGTGACTTCGTTTAGGATGACCGAAGCCGGGTTGGAGGCGTTGAGGTTCGGGTTGCCGGGGGTGGCGCCGCCCAAGTTCGACGCGCCCACTTCACCCTTGAAGTTGTTGAGGATAAGCCCTTGTGTGCCGACATTGAAGCTGTCGTACTTGTTATGCGAGAGACCACTGGCGTTCGGTGTGACGATATCGATTAGCGGTACGCCATTCGGGGCGGCTCCGACACCCGGCTGATTAGCGGCAGGTGCCGTGGTGCTTGCCGATACGGACTGGGCATTGGCAATCGCCGGCTGTAAAAACAAGAGCGCGCTAAGTGTGACAGCAAGCGATTGGTGTCCGAGGCGCAACAGCCGCCGAACGACTCTGCTTGCTCCGGTCCGCTCGTTGAACGATTTACTGGAATCCTGCCCTGGATGCTTGCCCACGATACGCTCTCGCCCTTTTGAGGCCAGGCCACGTCCGCGGTTCTCGCCGGAAAATGTAGCCTACTTCTCGCCTCGCCCAGGCCGCGTCATGCGGCACATATTGATCCTTTCTCTTGATGGACTTGGCAGCGAACGTCAATCTTTACACGGATATGGAGAGTAAACTTTGGGGAGTTCGCGTAAGTTTGGTAAAGCCTGTGTGAATTTTACACCAATGACTTTGCTTAATGCGGATAGGAACACGCATAGCGGATATTGGAGTTTGGGTAGATGCAACGGAACAGAAACCCTACATAAGAGCGGTCAGCGCCAGCGGTCCAGCCCCTTGATCGTTTTCCTATGGCATTTGAGGTGATGCTTCATCAGCTTGATGTCATGGAGATAGTCATGCTCCGGCTGAAATTCGCAGTTCGGATCGATGTGGAAGCGGTTGCGAGTAAAACACTCGAACAGATGAATCCCATCCCAGGTGTCGATAACCTGTTAGAGGCTTTTCACCATATGATGTAACGGCGAGCCAGGCTCGTCCGCATCCCTCATCTTATGGAGGCGCAAATGGACGTGCTGGAGCATGTCGGTCCGCATGTAGCTGTTCAAGAGCATGAGCGAGTGGGCCGGGGTTTTCGGAACTGCAACACCCATCTTGTCTTCCGGTGGCAACGCCGTGTCATCCGGGCGGTCGTCATTGTCAGTCATCACGTTTCTTTCGCGGCGGTAGATCAGACCTTACGGCGGGTCGATGGCGGACGCATCACGACACGATGCTCGAGCACGAAACCTGGCTCTTGGTCGCGCAGCACGTTTGACAGACGGGCAAACCGCCCGCAGGCATCACAACGGAACCGGCGATCGCCGGTGTCTGAATCAAAGCCGCGATAGTGCATGCCATCTGTTGCGCCGCAGTTCGGGCATGGAATATCAGGACGGATCTCCATGCCAAGCCGAACCTTTGCGTCCCAATGGCCGCTCGGATCGAGCTGCACGATCCACTCACGCGTTCGTTCGATCCAGCGCTTTACCGTGACGGCCTTCACACCGATAGCCTCGGCTGCCTCGGTGACTGGCCGCTGTTGCGACAGGAGGCAGACGAATAGGCTAAGCTTCCGAAACTTGAGGCCTGACAGCGGTGTCCCAGTGGTGCGGCGAAAATGTATTTCGCACGTTTGACAGCTGAACACGGGTATAACGGGCCTGGGAGGTGACGCACGCGCCTTGAGGACTGTCCCTTCGCCTTGGCAATGCGGACAACGTGGCGGCGCTTCGGACAAAGACAGGATCTCGTCGAACTGGCCCTGCAGCCAGACACTGAAGGCCTTGTCTTCCGTCTCGGGAATGGGCCGATAGTGCCCCGTTCGCGGCAGCATCGGATCGAAGGTGCGTTTCGGGGGCGCAGCGTTGGTCATTACGCCAGCATAACGGCCAGCTATGACGTCGTCTATACCCCCACAAACTCTCGTTTTTGTGTGCGATTTGAATAGCGGGTTTCATGAATGATTATTTTGCTCTTGGAGGACTGAACCATCGACCCTGTTGTTTTCAGCGTAAAGCGGAGCCAATTCCGCTCCGGCCGTACACCAACATTCTTCTCTTCGCGTGACCAGCGACGACGGCGCTCTACGGACGTGATAACCTCAATTGGATGCTTCGTCATATGACCACTCCTAATGTTATCACTAGGAGTGGCAGTCAGCAGCCCTCTATCGCAAGACGGCCTTCACCGTGGGCTTACCCTGGAAGCCCGTCTGGCAGTCGAGACAATCGTCAAACTCTTGGGTCGGCTCCCGGAAGAAGCAGTCTCTATTGCGCCAGATATCCAGATATTTCTGGCCGAGAATGCCTAGCCCGAGGGTAGGCCGCAACACATCTGCGACCAAAACAGGTTGGACAGTTCACTCACTTATGATGCCATCGCATAAAGACGTATCTCAGAAACGCCGGTGCTGCGCGTCTTGAAACGATGCACCAAGTCCGCGAGATTTTCGGTTTCCTGCGTCAGGCTTTGCGCGGCCGCCGTCGTCTGTTCCACCATGGCCGCGTTCTGTTGGGTGACTTTATCCATCTGGTCACCCGCAGCTGAAACTTCTCTCAGGCTTGCCGCCTGTTCACGCGCTGCGACAGCAATCTCTGCAATCGTCGAGCTCATGGCACCTACCTGCTCCACGATGTGGGAAAGCGACGTACCGGATTCCCCGACAAGCTGGACGCCCGTCTTCACCTGATCCGTGGACATGGATATCAGCGACTTGATCTCCCTGGCCGCCGTTGCTGATCTCTGTGCCAACTCGCGCACTTCCTGGGCAACGACGGCAAAACCTTTGCCTGCTTCCCCGGCCCGAGCTGCCTCCACGCCGGCATTCAGAGCCAGCAGGTTGGTCTGAAATGCGATCTCGTCGATGACACCGATAATGTTGCCGATCTGGGATGATGAGTTTTGGATTTCGGTCATTGCCGCGATCGCACGGGCGACAATCGCACCACCATTTTCTGCGTTAGCGCGCGCATTGACCATCGCGCTTTGAGCATGGCTTGCTCCCTCCGCAGTTCCATTGACACCGCGCGTCACATCGCCCAAGGCCGCAACGGTCTCCTCGAGAGAGGCTGCTTGCTGTTCCGTGCGGCGCGCAAGATCGTTGGACGCCGTCGAGATCTCGGCGAGACCGGACTTGATGGTGGCAACCGCGCCGATAACGGAATCGACGGCCTCCTCCAAACTGGATACCGAGTTATTGAAGTGATCCCGGATGCGGGCATAGCGGACATCGACGTCACCGACCCTGGCGGTCAGGTCACCCTTAGACAGGGCATCCAGGCCCAGCGAAATCTGTTGGAACGCGTGCTCCATCACCTGTGCATCGGCAAGCCGCTCGGCCTCTTGGCGAAGCCTGTCTTCTTCGGCTGCGATGCGTGCCCGTTCGGCCGTGGCTTCGGCAATGAGCTTGGCTCGCCCGGTCTCCTGAAAGACCTTCAATGAGCGCGCCATCGCCCCGAGCTCGTGACGTTGTTCGGTACCGCTTATGGTCATCGTGTCATCGCCACGAGCCAGGCGTTCCATCAAGCGTGCCATGCTGCGTACGTTGGAAGAAATCAGCTGCCCGATAAAATAGGCAAGAACGAGACCGATGACGATCAGAACTCCGCTAATCGCAAGCGTAGAGCTACTCGCGGCGGCGACGGTCGCATCAACCGATCCATCGAGCGTCTTTTGCGTGTCCATGACGGACGCTTGCAAATCCTCGAAGCCCTTGGCGATCTTCGGCGCGAGAACATTGAGTTCGTTGTCGCGGATCTTGTTGGTCGCCAGCAGGACATCCCGAACATCGCCAAGGCGGCTTGTATAGTTTTGCATGAGCTGCCCCGCACCCATGACACGCTTGTGCTGCAGTTCATTCTTTGCCGCCTTCGCGGCCACGTCGTTTAACGCCATCGCTTCATTCAAGGCCGACTGCGCCGTATCGTAGGCGGCAAGGTCGCCGGAATGGATGAATCGCTCAGAGAAATAGAGGCTGCGGTTTAAGGCCTCGAGCGTCGCAGCCGTCGCATGCAGCAACGCCACGTCGTTCTGACGCCAGGCGCTCCGCATCACGTCATTGAGCGCGATGCTCGTCCAAGGCCCAAACTCCGTGACTTTGGAAATCAGAGAATCTCGCTTCCCCTGCAGTGTCACGATCCGCTCAAAAGCTCTGCTGTAAGCGCCAACATCCTGGCGAATTGCCGTCATTCCCGCCTGAAGCGTGGCATTGCCGGCAAAGCGCGGATCGTCCTCTGCGAACGACTTGACGCCCGCATGAAAACGATCAATCACATCCTGCGTCGGGCTCGATCGAAAGGCCTCCACTGCCTTTTGAATCTCGCTAAGTTCATCGCTGTAGCGGGAAATGGCAAGGCTTTGTCCCGCAGTCCCGCGATAGGACGTGAAGATCGAGGAAAGTCCATCCATACCGGAAAGGGCGTTGATCGAAAGAAAGCTCATAAGCAAGATTAGTGGTAGGAAACCCGCGGTAATCTGGCCTCGGATGCCAAGTTTATTCCAAAAACGTAACATCGTATTTTCCTCGGTCACTGGGTCTTCGGCAGGTAGCTAGTGATATTTTGTGGGGTCACCAGTTCGAAAGGCACGTTGTTTTCCCGTGACACCTTCTGTCCGCTGGCAAGTTTGACGGCCACATCGACCGCCGCTGCTCCCTGCCCAGAGGCGCTTTGAAGAACAGTGACTGCCAGGTCGCCAGCCTGCATTGCCGCCAAAGCATCGTCGGTTGCATCGATGCCAGCAACAACGACGTTTTTCATCGATATGCCATTGCGCTTCATCGCACGGATTGCGCCGAGCGCCATTTCGTCGTTGTTGGCAATCACAGCATCAAACTTCACACCCGCCGACAGCCACTCCTGCATTTGTTGATCGGCATAGTCACGCGACCAATAGGCGGCCTGCCGTTCGACAATCTGCAGATCCTTGCAGGCGGATGTAGCGATGACGCTATCGATATCCTGCGTGCGGGCGCGCGCCGCCGCGTGGAAGGGTTCACCCATCAACACCACCAGGCGCCCCTTTCCCTTTAGCAGAGAGCAGACTTCTTTCGTCTGTAGCGTTCCTGATTCCTTCTCGTCTGACGCGACAACGGCCTGAGTTTCGGGCAGGTCCGACAGATTGGAAGGCACATTGTTGATGTAGACGAGGGGAATATGGGCGTCCGAGGCAAGTTTCGTCATTTGCGGGCCGAGGTCACCGTCCGAAACGGCAACGATAATCGCGTCGACCTTGTCCGCGATGAACTGTTGAACTTGCTTCTTTTGCAGCTCATTGTCGCCCTTGGCGGTTTGGGTGACCACCTTCAATCCCGAAATCGTCTTTCCATGGGAGACAATGCCGCCGAGCAATGCGGTTCGGAATTTATCGAGATCGGACATGGCCACGCCGATCGTCTGGGCATTTGCAGTCGAGGCTGCTATCGACATGATTATTGCAGCAAGTATGGCCTTGTTCATCATCCCCTCTCAAAAGATGCTCGATGAGAGTGGGACTCGTATATGAATATGGTTAAAGAACTTTTTGTTTTGGTTTTCGATCTTTAATATTCGATAATTATAAAATGAATGCCCGGAGTAACACATTAATTAATGAAGCTGGATAATATATTACATTCCCTGTATTTTCATTGTCGAAAACTACCAGCGGATGCATCTGAATCCTGATATTGATTTTTCGCTTCGAACTGAACTCCCCTCATGCCCAAAGCTCTTTGGCTGCAATAGACGGAAGTAAGATCGGTCGTCTCACCGGTAACAGGATCGACATAACTGCCAATAATTTTGCCAAAATCGACACGTTCTTTTGAGCCGGGCTGCCCTACCGGAACACTTCCAACCCGCTGGCCTGCACCTGCATGTCCATCGACCAGACCTTGAGGGTCGGGATCATCGAGCTCACTTCTACCTGGAGTGTGGTTATTGTGCCCCTCCGACATCCTAACGACGAACACCCGAAATCCGAGAGCATTGAGGCTTCGGGCCTGGATTGAGGCATGCGGAAATCAATTCGATAATGCGAGGGCCGATGTCGATACCGCGCTTGCGATAAATTCCAGGCTCTATGAGAACCAAATCGCTAAGATACAAGACGTTCTGACCCGGCATTCCCGGAGAAGGCAGATGTTGCCTTTGCGGAGCTGTTTCGCGCAAACTGATGTTCGATGGCAGGCTTTTGGGCGGCTCCGCCATCGGCAGTAACCCGAGCTGTGATCAACCCCGCAAATTATTGTAGAAAACTAAGGGGCTTAGGTCATTTCATGGAACTTGGGGAATCCGACATCACTACGCTCTATGAACTGGCTCAGGCCTTGGGAGTGAGCCATGTTGATCTCGTCACGCCCGCCGACGATGTTTAACGGCTAGGCAGTGAGTTAGCGATGGGAAGATAGCCATTTGTTCTGATTTCACGCAATCCCCGTAGGCGGTGGCGCGTTGACCAGCTCCGATACAAATATCGTTAGGGGCACGACGTTTTCATGCTGGCTCGCCGCCTCAAGGGCGTTCATGTACTCGTCTCGTCGTGCCACCGGGATGACCGTCCATGGGACTCCGCTTTCAGCCAGGAGGGCATTCATCATGAAGCGCGCCGTCCTGCCATTTCCATCCGGGAACGGGTGGATATAGGTGAATAGGAACGGGGCAAGGATCGCCTTCACGCGCGCATCGGGTTCGCCCGAAATGCTTTCGAAGAGCGCGTCCATTGCGTCGGCGATCGCGTGCGGTGGCAAGGGGACATGCGATGAACTGCGTAGATAGACGTTATGCGAGCGATAGCCAGCCAATTGATGCGCCTCGATGATGCCCGCGGCCACCGACGGGCTGAACATAGCCCGGAACCAATCCTGGTGCCTTGCCTCGAGCAGCTCACCCGTGGGTGCCCCATCGAGAATCTTCGCAATGTCCTCTCGAACCTCCTCGAATGCCAATCTGTATCCTTTGGCGGCAAGCGCGTTCCTGGTTTCGTTGTCCCGGGCGTCGGCGTCCGGCTCCCACTTGCCGTCCTGCACCCTCCGGATCAGCTCTTCGGAAACTTCATATCCCTCGATCGAAAGCGAATTTAGCGCATCTGGCAAACACTAATATTATGCTTTTGACTCACACTAGTTTTCTGCCTTTCCATCACACTAATTTAGCGCGTCTGAATTACACTATTATTATGTTGCAGAGTCCAGCTCCTCAGCCGAAACCCGTCAGGAGAAGCCCGGCGACCTCAATCTATTTTTCTCCAATGCGAGAAAGATCGATCCTGATACCGGCGTCTTGCACCTTCGATTGAGCAGACACGGCTGGCTCGACAGATTGGTCTGCTGTTATCGGCGCGTTGCGCTCGACGGCACTGCCGGGCTGCTCGGCTACACCAAATGGCGCAGTGTGAGTAGCCGGCAGAAACGCGAAGCTTTCATTTTGCGTAGCGTTGGAGCCGGTTGCGACGATGGACCCGGCTGCATGCATCATCTCTCTGCCTTGAAAGTGCGGCCGAGATCCGGCCCGCTGCCAAAGTAACGTCAAAACACGTAAAACAGCGGGCTCCATCTGCTGGTATCGATATGGTTGGTGCCGGCGACAACGATATCCTTGTGCGCGTGGACGCGAAGGACCTTCGCTTCGACGATGGAGAAGGCTTCGGGACGCTCCAGAGGCCATTCCTCAGCGGAGGATGGGCCGCCACCACCTCCGCCTCGAACTGGATCGGACATTCTGCGATGCGCATAGGCCGCACAAGATCGGCTGCCTGCGGCGTGAGGCCAGCCGCATCGAATTTATCAGCCTCGAAACGATAGCCGATCTTTTCCTTGTGGGGAGGAATGGGATTGCGGCCTGTCGTTGCCGCGATCGCGTCGACTTTCGGCCACAGCTCGGGCGACGGGAAATTCAGCACCAGCTGGCGCTCGCGCAGGAGATTTTCCTGACCCTTGCTGGTCGATGTCAGGCCCAGAACGACCCGATCATATAAGGCCAAACCGAGGACATCGGCGAGATATTCGTCGTGCCGTCAGGATTGAGGCTTGTAATCAGCACGATGGGAGTGCCGACATAAAGCACGCTGGGCTGGATTTCGATATGCTCGCGATCGCTCGCAGCTACCTTGAATTCGGCTGTTTTCGTCAACATTGCAAACTCTCCTTTGAGAGTTTCAGTGTAGCCGACATGACGCCTAAATTAGTTCGGCCGTGGCCGAACTATTGCCCCAGAGCCGACGAGCCAACCCTCATTCACTCAGGCGATCCACTGGCGGCGCCGATCCGCTTCTCTTCGCCTGGTTTCTGCGCCGAGGGAGCCCGGCAGCCGAGCAAACTCTGCTAAACGGCGAGCAAAGATTTTGAACGGCTAACTTATTCGTGCTCACCCGCGGCGAGCGGCGGCGCCACGACCACCGTATCCTCGGCCATAAGCATGCGCCCGTCCTGCGCCCGCAATTCCAGCCGCCGCACAGGCATATGCGTTGCCCTGTCGACCAGCATCACATGAGGCTCATCCGGCTGGAAGAAGAAATCCTCGCCCCATTGGCGAAGTGCCACCAGCAGCGGAAACAAGCCCTGCCCCTTCTGCGTCAGCACATATTCCTGATAGGGGGTGCCATCGGAAGCCGGCACGGTATCCATGATGCCATGGGCGACGAGATTGCGCAGCCGAGCCGAGAGGATGTTCTTGGCAAGGCCGAGGCTCTTCTGAAATTCGCCGAACCGGCGCAGACCATCGAAGGCATCGCGGATGATCAAGAGCGACCACCAGTCGCCGATCGCATCCAGCGGCCGCGCTATCCCGCAGAGGGAATCTTTGTGGCTTACTCTCTTGGCCATCTGATCTTTCCTCACTTGCTTCCGCATCTGTGCCGATGCTGCCTCAAGAACGCAGGCAAACAGCTGCAACATTTAGCTCAACATATCGGTTGCAAACTAAAACCACAAGAGATATTAAGATAGCGGTTTCAAATTAAAACCACACCAGGAGAGCAACCGTGATTCCTTCCGATGCGACCTTCGCCGGCACATACCCCTTCGCGCCGCATTTCACCAAAGCACCCGGCTTCCGCATGCATTATGGCGACGAAGGGCCTGGCGACGGCGAGATGATCCTCTGCCTGCATGGCGAGCCGACCTGGGGCTATCTGTTTCGCCATCTGATCTCGACGCTGAGCCGCACGTATCGCGTCGTCGTTCCCGATCATATGGGCTTCGGCAAGAGCGAAACGCCTGCCGGCCGCAGCTATTGGCTGCAGGATCACATCGCCAATCTTGAGGCTTTCGTGCTTGCGCTCGGCCTCACCGACATCACCCTCGTCATGCATGATTTCGGCGGACCGGTCGGGATGGGCTTCGCCGCCCGCCATCCCGAGCGCATCCGCCGCATCATCTCGGCAAACGGGCCGACATCCTTCGGCCAACCGGATGCTGTCGATCGGGCGGTAGCGAACGCCGCTCGATCACCCTGGTTTCAATGGATCATCAAGGCCGAAGCCGACGGCACGCTCGAACCGGTGCTCAACAATCTCGGCTTCAACATTCTCAGCACGCTCAAGCTCAACGGCTTCGGGAACAACGCCGTTATCACCGACACCTGGATCGATGCCTATGGCGCACCCTTCGCAACGGAAGCCGATTGCCTCGGCGCGCTCGGCTGGGCCAAGGGCTTTGCGATCGGCGCGCATGAATTCGAAACGCCCGATCCGGCAGCCGAGCGCATCATCCGCAGCAAGCCGGCACTCGCCATCTGGGGCGAGGCGGATCGAACGCTGCATGCCGAATATTTCCTGCCGCTCTTCTCCGCCCTATTCCCATCAGCTCCCATCGAGCGCCTCCCAGGCGTCGGCCATTACTGCTTCGAAGATGCCCCGCAAATTATCTCGAACCTGATCGTGGACTTCCTGCGGCGAACCTGAACCCCGCGGTTCAAGATCGAATTCAAAGCAAAGCGCAGGAGCGGGGAGACCTTCCCGCGTCTGGTGATCAAGACATAGCTCCACGCCTACCGCCCCTCGCCTTATGGCGCTTCGACAAGCCATCGAAACCCGGCGAACGATAGCCGATATCGACTGACTCGATGCACCATTCAATTGACATTCCCAACGGCTGTGACACCGTTCCGGCTGGTTGCTGACCCAGCGTTTCGAGGAAAAATGACAAAGAGATCGCAAGCCGTTATCACCACAGCTGAAGAACGCCCGCGCGACGGATGGAATGACCCCGTCCACGGCTCCATCTCTTGGCACACGCTCCTGAGCAGCGACATCACCCCCACCGACAGCATGAGCGCCGGCATCGCCGACCTTGCGCCCGGCGGCGAACTCAAACCGCATCGCCACGACCCATCGGAAATCTACTTCATCTTCGAGGGAACCGGTATCGTCCGGATCGACGGCCAGGAAACGACGGTCAAACCAGGCACGACCGTCTTCATCCCCAGCAACGCCGAACACGGCATCCGCAATGAATCATCCGCTAATTTGAAGTTCTTTTACGTGTTTCCGACCGGGTCTTTTGGCGAGGTGGTCTATCGGTTTCCCGAGGGTTAAGGCTCCCCCTGCTCCCAATTGCGCCGATTCCCATTCCAGAAGTACAAGGGATCCTCAACAGGACGTGGCGTGACACTGCAAATGATGTTGGACTTTGTCCGGTCTGGTTTCGCCTGCCGAGCGCCTGAAGTTTCTCGATGCAGTCATCTTCAATGTGCTGATCTGCAATTCGGACTCCCCCGCCAAGAACTACTCAGTTCTGATCGTGCTGACGGATCCGCAAAGATGGGCCCGCCGGCACAGCGAGCACGGCGGACGAGGACTCAGTCCCGAAGAGTCGCGTCGACACGGACGGGCACTGGGATCTTTGCAATCAGCCGCGCGCGAATTCTATAAGCGGAGCGATATCACGATTATCTGCGGCGCGTAGCGCTGCGATGTAGCGGGCTCGCAATTCGCCAACATTGGTCAGACTGCCGCCACCCCAACTGAAAAGCGAGCCGCCAAGGCGCTCGATTAGGAGGTCGGCCGCCAGCCGCGCGTGGCGACCGTTTCCGTTCGGGAACGGATGGATGGCGACGAGGCGATGATGAAATCTGACCGCTATTTCATCGGGGGGAAATGTCTCATGCTCAATCCAATATCGAACGTCATTCAATAGGCTCGCGAGCTCAGTTCCGACGCGATAAGCTTGAATGCCAATATTGCGTTACGTGGCTCGGAACGTGCCGGCGCACTGCCAGACGTCACCGAACATCCGCTTATGAAGCATCCGCATGAAATCTTCGCTTAGCATCCGCTCGAGCGGCAAGCGCCGCCGGCCAAGCGCCCAAGCCGCACCATCGACGATATTTTCCTCCTCCGCCTTGTTGAGGTCGCGTCGGTGAGTGATCCACGTCTGAAGCAAGCCCTCTCGCTCCTGCGGCTCGAGCGGTCTAGCGTCTTCAGGTTCCTGAAAGAGATCTGTCACGCCTCGTTCCAGAGGTCACGTTCAGCGAGCTTGTTGCGGATATATGCCTGAACACGAGATTCGAAATCCGCGTTATCCGTACCTTGAGCTTCCAAACGCATCGTGTGGGCGACACGCTGGAGTTCACGTATCGCGATCTTGCGCGCCCGCGCCTAGACAACGGTCTCAAGCGAAGTGTTGGGGACAAGAGCATAGACGAGCGTGCAATCTAATGCCTCAGCGGCACGACGCAACGTATTGAGCTGGATTGTTCCAGCTGCTTCGGATTTTTCGATTGATTCAACTGTCTGCGGCCGGATTCCTATGCGTGCGCCGAGCTGCGCACCCGTCATGCCAAGGGCATCGCGAAGGGCTCGTATCCAACCCTTCGGCGGCGTCTTGAACCCGTCAATTGGCTGTAGCGCCCGAAGTCTTTCATCGAGCCGCTGCCGAGCCCTTTTTCGAGTATCACTTTTCATCTTTCAGCCTACAAACTGATCCTTGTTTTCATATATCAGCTTGAAGGCTGATATATAATGATCCAAAAACGCCGAACTCTTGAGAATCCCAGGCATGAGCGGCCGTGATTGGCGAACCATCGCACGCGCAATGGGGCGTGAGCTTACGACGAACCGCAAACCGAAAAGTAAGAACGGATAAAAGGTAGTGTCGGCCCTATGGCCTGACGATCGGAGTCCGGAAAACACTCTTGCCGAGTTTGCCACTATGCTTTCCTCTTGGATTTCGTAATCTCTCAATCGTGCCGCATATAGCTCTTCTTTCCTTCATGGGTAATGCAGAAGCGGCCGCCGCGAGGGCCGGTGCAATATTTGCCGCTGTCGCAGGAACAGTCGCCGGTCTCCGTCGGCGCCATTTCGGTCGAGCCTGATCCCAGCAAGCCTGCGGCCATCCCGAGGCCTCCGGTATAGGCTGGGCAGGATTTCTTGCTGCCACTGACAGATCCGTCATTGCAGACGAAAGTATTGCCTTGGCAATGGTTGATGCCGCCCTTATGACCGCTGCAGGGCGTATTTTGTGCCTGTGCAGTGAATGGGGCCAGCAAAAATGCTGCAGCCAGGACGATTGTCGATTTGCCCATTGCTCCTCCGCGGCGGCGAGCGCTTTGAAAACTTCAATGGTTTCCAAACCCTCCAAGCGATGTCAGATCAGGAAGCTGATAGGACGGATTTAACATGTGCGACTCAGTAAGTTAAAAAAACTCGATTCCTTTAACATATGCGCAACACGCTAAATCCGCATCCCTGATCGCCAATGCGTGGCAATGCAAGATCTGAGTTGAATTCCAAGAAAGAGATTCGCCGAGCGGCGCCTTCAGCGTGGTCCTGTGATCAATTGTGATCGCAAACAGGCAAACCCGTTACGGCTATCGCAAGCATAAACATCGTAAATATATGATAATACATACTTTTATTGCGGAGAGGGTGGGACTCTCCGCCAATTAAGCCCGCGATACCCGCATCTCAAGGATCTCATTTTTCGACGTCGTGATGAAGCCCGGAACTTCCCGATCGGGGTGATTTTGGAGCGTGTCTGCGCGCACTTCCCGATCGGTAAGGATCGCGTTGATCTACGAGAAATCTTCCTGTACGGTAAGCCATCTCAGGAGATGTTCGATGTTCAGATCCGCACGCGATTTCGGCGCCGCCGTCCGGGAGAAACGCAAGGCGCTTGGTTGGACGCAGACAGAGCTTGCCGCTCGGTCCGGCACGGGTGAGCGCTTCATCGTCGAGCTTGAATCCGGCAAGCCAAGCTGCCAGCTTGAAAAGTCGTTGATCGTAGCACGCACTGTCGGCATCGAGATCGGCGATCTCAGGACGGCCCAAGCCGCGTCGACCTCGCCTGACGATGACCTGGACTTCCTACCGACCTTCGGTGACGGTCGATGACGACGATCTTCTACGAAGCCATCCCTGTCGGCCACCTGACCTTCGATGGCGATTGGCGGCTGGACTATGACCCGAGCTGGGAAGCGCGCTGCTCGGCCTTTCCGACATCGCTGACCATGCCGCTCCGTTCGGGCCCCGTCGCTGCCGACAGGCTCATGCCCTGGCTCGCCAATCTGCTCCCGGAAACGCACCTCGCCGAAATCGGCCAGCGGCAACAGCCCGGAGACGTTCATCGCGAAAGGAGACCATGTCTTGTTGCGCCAGGCCGATCAGCGTTCGATGGGAAATATCGTGACGCCGCAGGACATCAATGCGCTGGCTTTC
This sequence comes from Rhizobium sp. BK289, assembly GCF_014193575.1. Classification (NCBI taxonomy): domain Bacteria; kingdom Pseudomonadati; phylum Pseudomonadota; class Alphaproteobacteria; order Hyphomicrobiales; family Rhizobiaceae; genus Rhizobium; species Rhizobium sp. BK289. Next base: position 343 of record NZ_JACHZO010000031.1, on the reverse strand, counting down.
CTGAGTAAAGCCGCGCTTCGTTGGCAAAACCTCTTGCTGGTAGCGCTTCAAGAGCTGACCGAGCGTCATGGTCTCGAGGATCTTCGTGTCCGGCGCGATACCGAAGCGGTCGACCTGAGTCTCTAGATCGCGTGCCCACTTCTCGGCGTCGGCCTTGCTGTCGAAGCTTTTTGCTCGGGGCTTCATTCCGCGACGACGCACCTGCATTTGCCAACGTCCCCTAACACTACTTTGGCAGATTAACCGGCCATTTACGATGATGGGCCATCTTGGGCACTTTCACAGGGGTGCGCGAGATGTCGGAACTGGATGTTGCGCTGGCGGATTGGCTGAAGCCGTTCGT
>NZ_JACHZO010000030.1:0-17346 GCF_014193575.1 Rhizobium sp. BK289 | reverse complement strand
AGTTGGCGCCCTGCTACCCCGCTTCACTCCTGCAGAATGCGCGAATTACTTCAAGGCTGCTGGATATGACCCGGATTGAACAGGATCTGCTCTAGATCTGCCGTTCCATGAAGATAGTGATGGGCTGCAGGCTCGGTGGAACGGAGCGGAAGCTGGCGCTTCTTTTAAAGCCAAACGCATCGTACAAAGCTATCGCATCGCTCATGAAAGTCACTGTCTCCAAACGAACGGTCGTATAGCCGCGCACCGATGGAACGAAGCGTGCCGAGAGCCGCCATCGCGCTGTTGTTCGTGATAATGCTGCTCATAATCTCCCGTCGCGTCGCCGGGCTCGTCATGAGCCAATCTCCAAGTTGCAGTTCGGAAAATCGACGAAGCGGGTTAACGGCGAGGCGAAAAAGGCAGGGGGAAACTACCTTGCCATCGAAATTATTCGACTTTGGCGCGTCACTGGTGAAAACACGGAGGCAGGAGGGTTGTGGGGGAGCGGAGTCGAACCGCTCAGCGGGACTTCCGGCCAACCTTGGCTTTCAGGCATCATCTTGTCGATGGCGTGGCTGCTCGTCCACCTTGGCCCCACAGTGCCGCTAGAGCATCCAATCCAGTTCTGAGCGCTGCCTTCATGAATCCCTCCGTTCGCAAATCGAGGTTGAGTAACCAGTCAATGCAGAGCCAGATGGGGAACAGCCACGCCCCGACATCTCCGATGGTGAAACCCAAGGTCACTAACGCCGAACCCTGAATTCGATACTTCGATACAAAATCTATGAGCGACCGCGCAACAACTTATTCCCCTCCACGCAGTGGGAGGCGCTGGTCGCATGGTTGTTTAGGAAACATCGTCTGGCATCGAAATATCCTGATCCAGCAGCCGAACGGTGCTGCCTTCTTTTCGCAGGGCCGACACGATCTGATTGATATTTTCTCTGGTGAACCATTCGTCGGGATCGAAATGCGATCCGCCCCAAACTTCCAGGATCGGCACGCAGAGGCGTTTCAACGTGCCGAAATAATCCTCCAAGAGCTCGCTCCTCGTGACAATCAACCGGGTGAAATATCTATCTTCGACGGCTTTCAGATGTGTGTGCACGCGCAAGCCGTAGTCCATCCCCTTGCCGAGGATGCGGTCCTTCAGTCCTCGATAATCCGTGAACAGCGCAATCTTCTCAGCGCCCTCGACCTTGGACGTTACGATGGCAGCATGGGCCAGCAGGCAGTGCATCCTTATGAATAAGTTCACTGATGTCAGGAACGCATGGTCGGTGCCAATCCGCAGGCGATGAAAGTCTTCTCTATAGCTTTTGGTGGTGACGAAGATGGAGTTGCCGTAGGCCCGCCAATAATCGTACTCGCCAAAATAGATAGTTTTGGCATCCACCCGCATACCCTCGACGCCCGTGATATCCTTTCCGTCGATAGACCAGAGGCGCGTGCGAGGAGAGACATCGGAGTTGGTCAGTACGATGAAATCATGCCAGCCAAATGATGCGACATTGTCCATCTCGTCACTGGCGGTTCTTAACAAGCCATGGGGCCGTTCAAGCGTTAGGAAGTTGTTTTCTGCATCCAAGAGCGCATAACCGGAGGCAACGTGTTTTTCCGCGATCTCGCGGACTTGCTGGTCGGTTTCAGTATTTCCGAAGTCGAAGGCATTTATCTGGCGGACGAATTCCTGCCGCGCAGCTTCGGTGAACGCGGTGATTGTTGTCCAATCTACGTCCCGACCGGTGGCAGGCGCTTGGCCCATGTTTTCCGCCAGAACTCTCAGGACAGACGCGGTCACGGATTCTGTGATCGCCTTCGTCATCGCCTGAGTGCGTGTAAGTTCGTCCTCTTCCCGGGTCTGGATTGCCTCTACATCGCGAAACCGCATGCAGCGCTTGAAAAGGGTGTCCCAGTGCTGGAAGTTTGAAACCTTTACCGATTCAGGGCCGATGCTTCGCACGTAGACGTGCATGAAGCTGTGCTCGTCTTTCGCGGTGATCGGCGTCGTGCCGTGAGAAGGTATATGGACGACAGGGTACGTGACGCCGTTGGTGAACTCTGTGAAATGAACCTCACATTGCAAATGTGGCTCAAGTCGTGTCTTCAAGAGATTGTGGATGGCATCGGAGCGATAGTGATCTGGACCATAGACCTCAGAGGCCGGTTCGGGATTGCCATCATCATCGATCCCGAAATACAGGCGGCCACCGCCGTGGTTCGCGATGGCTGCTATATGTCGAGCTATCTTTGCCTGGCCGTCCTTGTTCGACTTTGAGATATCCATCCAGGCCTTGAACTCGACGTTCAGTTTTTCGCTGCGATGCCGCAGGTCTTCTTCCATTTGCTGAACATCAGTTAGAACGGACACCTGCGGCCCCCAAGTCGTTTCGCTGCAGAGTAAATGCAGGGTTGAGTGTATGGACATCAAGGCTCTCGATAAGAGCAAGCGAAAAAGCGTTGTGGATAATAGATGTGCTGAGCAGCCTTTATAGCCGTTATCAGGACGGTTCGCAGTCGGACGCCGCTTGCGCCTCTATCAGACCGATTGATCAAGTAGGCGTTGAACCGACTTTGCTTTGATGAAATGAATGATTCCGCCGCCGGGGCGGTTGATGATGCCCGCGAATTTCAAGACGATCGCATTACCCTCTAAGACGGGAGCAAAGACCGAACCACCCGATATTTTTCTAATTTCATTGAGCCACCACCGAATGCGGAACGCCTTGCTGCGCTCCAGGCACCACAAAACCGGTCAAGCCTGGAATGCCATGCTCTCAGAATAGCGCCTACTGCTTACGATCCGGGCTAGCCAAAGGAACACACTCCAGAACCCAATTCCTGGCTCGCGAAAATATTGGCCAGTCTCTCATCAGGTTCAGCGAACCCAAACGTAGTGAAGCTATTCGCGTCACCGCGAGGCGATAATGCCTGATGCTCTTTAAGGGCCGGGCCGGGCATAACGTCGTTGAAGCCTGGATCAGCGTCGTTCGCGTATAGCCCCGGATCGAGATGGAACACCATCAGGCCGATATCATCCTCTACAACCTCCTTCTTGGCGTGGTAGTCGAAGATGGCGTCGTCGATCGATTTTGATCGCAACTCGTTGATCAACGCTCTGGGCATGTACCAGCCCAGTGGCAGCTTCCATTCCGTTGGGACGATGTTGTTTCGGAAGAAGCCCATAGAGCTGCCGGGGTTGGCGTAGCATTCTGCGCCGGGTATCGCTAAGCCGCACTGCTCGAGGTCCGCGCGACTTAGCGCGATTTCTGCACGGGAAGTTCTAGTGGCCAGTAGTGCGCGCAGGGGGTCGAGTAAGAAATGCTGTGATGCACCCTTGTTTGTCGTGTCCGTCGTTGCGGTCATCTCGCGGACCGTTTTGACAGTCCCACCTTTTACGTCCGCTGCGTTCTGCTGCTCGTCCATTTGTGCGTCGCCAGTTTCTCCTTCAACGTCTCCCGCTTCAGGTTCGGTGGAGGCGATGGCAAAATGAATGAGAAAAACCCTGGTTTCGCATTTCGCCCAAGGCTTGGTGTGATCGTGGAAATTTCGAACAATGTTTATCGTCTGTTCGTCGCACGTGGTTTGCTTGGCAGAGCCAGCATCCTCGTCATCGGACCCGATGTAGTTGTGAATGCCCACACTGAACCGAATGTCGTTGATCAGGTCCACCACCGTATCCGCACCGCTGTTTTCGAAGTACCCACCGTCAGCCAGCAGCACTTGTTCTTCTGGCGCGGTTGTTAGACGGCCTGTCGGTGTTATCCAGGGAAAGCGCGCCGATAGCGCCGCTCCGTCCATGATCTTGATATCTTGGCTCGGGTCGGGCCGATCAAGCCTAAGCACACTTTTCGCGGGCCACCACTCAGCCGTCCCCGAATAGATTTCGGGAGCGAACGGAGAAATAACGAACCGCCTTCCATCCAAGACGTTCGTGGTGACCGAGACAACCGCTGGCCTGGCCATTTTTGTGTCAAAACTCTGCATGACCGGAAGGTTCAGAAACGCTGTATTACCGACCGATGCCAAGAAAGAATCGCTGAGGATTTGAGCGCGGTCGCTGACGCTCCACTGCCCAGGGATGAACCTGTCGAAGGCTTCGACAAGAAGGAGCCGGGCAAGAACCGGCGAAAGATGGTCAGCGCTTATGGTGTTGTATTCAATTTCCCGTCCGTTTGGGCCGCAGGGCTGACTATCGCGTTGTGTGGGATCGACCTCGTTTGCAAACAGGGCATTGCCGATCGCTCCCCCGGATACGCCAACCAAAGCGAATACGTGCTGAGCAAACGTCGGACATTTCGCCGAAATGGTCGACAGCGTTGAATAGGCGTGGGCGGCCGCGTAGATTCCGCCGCCTTCCGATGAAACGAATATCACCGGGTAAGGAAGATTCATTTTTCGGTATGGCTCTATATCCCTCCGATTTTGCAACCATTCTCGCAGTGTCGCCTCCAGAACACGCGTTTTCGAGCCTTCGGATGAAGCAATCGGAATGTCGTGTTTATTGGGAGGAAACAGAAGCGTCGCAAGGAATACGTATAGTAGAGTGCAGCCTGCGATTCTTGGTCGAAGAGAGCCAACCAAAATTGAAAGACCTACGACGGTAATAAACGCCACAACGATGGCGGTGGAACCGAGCGTGCGGGGGAGCCAAATTGGACTTTGTATCGTGGCAAAACCTAGCGCCAAGAGGCCGAAGCACGCCAAACCGTATGGAACCCAAATTGTTCGAATTATAAGGGGCGCGCGCTTAGGGTCGCCAATTAGGTATAAGGCTGTAAAACCTGCGCCACTTGCGACGACAACCGCCAAGGCTATGACAACAGGGATTTTAACAACCCCGGTTACTTGCCAAACCGAAAGGGCCAACGTGATCGGTAGGAGCATGGGCACAAAAGTGTACCAAATTGCAAACCGGTCGGTGATCCATATCATCCATAGAGAGAGTATTGCGGCGATAAAGGCCATGGCGACAGCAAGGTAGATTTGGAATCCGTCCGCGGCGGCCAGCGCAATGACGACATCATATTGCGCTGGCCGCGTCAAAGTTAAGATTGCGAATACAAGGGTCGGAAGCGCAAGGATGGCCGTCTGAATTAAGGGGCGTATAGCCTTTTTTAGAAACCTCTTGATGCAACTGATCATACCGTGTCCCCCAACACCTAGCGAACCCCTCCGTCCCAGAACACCGATGCGATAGGGATCAACGTAGAGTAGAGGGAATTTGCCAAATGTGAATTGGCATTTTTGGGGCAACAGTAGTTCAGCAGCAATCGTCCCATGTTTGGGCGCGAGCCCCCGCTAATTGCTACGCTTCACCGGGGCAGCGTTTGATCGAGGTAGAAGAACCCGCCTGTCTAGCCGTCCCTTCCGATGGTCGCCAACTTGCCCGCGGTTGCATTTGGCCACTGTCGGTCAACTCTGATCGTAATTAGTGTGGAGCGGAAGCCAACCTCCCGGGACAGTGCGTTCCGGAAGGTTGCTGATGCTTGCCTCGCTTGTCGTCGTGCGATCGTGCGTTGCCGTGATCGACTCGCATACGTCGGATTCGCAACCGTACGATAAGAAGCAGCAAAGCCACCTGTAGTGAAGCCGCGCGTTTATCGCTGCTCGTAGACTGTTATTTCTATTCGTGTTTTCGAGCGGCAATGCGATTTTTATAATGAAATCAACGATCGAAAGCGCAATCGTATTGACGAAAAAATCATCGATGATGACGAACTAGATAAAATGGTGGGCCCGGAGGGACTCGAACCCCCAACCAAGCGGTTATGAGCCGCCGGCTCTAACCATTGAGCTACAGGCCCGGCGCGACAAAAACTTCGCGCTTGCGACTCCGGAGCAATGGTTCCCCGCAGCCGACTTGGCTCTAACCCAATTTCTCTTTTCCGACAAGGGACTGCCGTAATACCTTCACAATCAATCCGCAAAAGCGAATCCCGAGGAATTATCAACCAAGGAACGAATCATGCTTCCGACGAAAACCAGAGATTTTGCTCTTGCCGCCCTTGTCAGCGCCACTTTCTTCGTGCCAGCGGCCGCAGCCTTTGCCGAAGACGCCAAGCCGCGGGAAGCCGTCATCACGGTTACCGGTGAAGGACATGCGACCACTGCGCCGGATATGGCCGTTGTGACGTTGTCGGTCGTCCAGCAGGCGAAAGCAGCCCAGGACGCACTCGACCAGAACAGCAAGGCCATGGGCGCCGTGCTGGCGACGCTGAAGGAGAGCGGCATTGCCGAGCGCGATCTGCAGACCTCGGGCTTTTCGATCCAGCCGCAATATACCTATCCGAACGACAAGGACGGCCGTGGCCAGCCGCCGGTCCTGACCGGCTATCAGGTGACGAACGGCCTGACCGTTCGCGTGCGTGATCTCTCCAAGCTCGGCGGCCTGCTCGACCAGGCAGTCAAGCTCGGCATCAACCAGGGCGGCGATATTCAGTTCACCAACGACAAGCCTGATACGGTTCTTGAAGAGGCCCGCAAGAAAGCGGTCGCCGATGCCGCCGCCAAGGCGAAGGTCCTGACGGATGCTGCCGGCGTCAAGCTTGGCCGCGTCATCGCGATCCATGAAGGTGGGGTCGCTGCGCCGCCGCAGCCCTACATGCGCAGCATGGCCGCAGCAGCACCGATGGACAAGGCCGTCCCCGTCGCAACCGGCGAGAATGAATATAACGCTTCGGTCAGCATCACCTACGCAATCCAGCAATAGAGCACTTCCAGGAAAAGTGCTGCGCGGTTTTCCGGTTGAAAATTGCGAGGCGACATAGAGATAGAGAGGGTCGGATATTCCGTGAAAAGCTGAAGCGCTCTTGACCAAAACAAAACCGTCCTTCGCTCAAATCCATTCGGATCGAACAAAGGACGGTTTCGCGGCCCCCGCCAATAAAGGCGAAACGGTCAGTATGAGGAGCGGGCGCTACGTGCGCCCGCAATGCTGATCAGCGGCCAAGCAGCGGGCAGCCGCGAACATTGGCAAACATCATCGTATCCGGACCGCGGCGACCGAAGCCATCGACGATGACACGGCGCGGCGTTACATCCACGACACGGGCACGACGCAGGCCATAGCTGCGCGCAACGTCGATAGCCTGACGCGGATCGCAGCCGCGGCGGTCGAAGCGCGGCGGCCGGTCGTAATCCGGCGGTGGCGGGCGATGCCGGCCGGGACCGACATAGATATCAACGCCCTGCGCGGCAGCAAAATCCGCCGTGCCCGACAGAGCAGTCACTGCGACGGCAAGGGTGACCCCCAGCTTTGCCAGCATTTGTTTCATTATGCACTCCGTAAATCAAAAACGCCCTCGCCTCCGCAGGATTTGCCGAGCGAACGAGCAAGAGGTAACGATGCGATACTGAACAAGCTCAGAATCAGCCATTCACCCAATATTCAGCTACAATGAACGCTAAAGTGACACCAGATGGCTGATAATAGCACAACGTAAATAATAAAGCCGCCTCCCTTTCGGAGGCGGCTTCGAATCCATCGAATAGATGTGGAAAACTTCGGTGCGCTGCGATCAGCGGCGGATCAGCGGGCAACCGCGCACGTTCGCGAAAACGACGCGATCCGGCCCGCGGCGACCGAAGCCTTCGACCACGACGCGGCGCGGCGTGATGTTGTCGATGCGGGCACGGCGCAGGCCCATGTCGCGTGCCTTCTGAACGGCAAGGCCCGGCGAGCAGATGCGGCCACGATAGTGGTCGTACCGTGCCTGCTGGATACCCGGATGGAAGTCGTTGGCCGATGCGGTGGCGGCCGTTGCGGAGATGGCGCCCAGCGCGATGAGGGCTGCAATACCTGCCTTGGCGAAAAGATTGCTCATGGTGTTTCTCCTTCAAATCCTTGCTGCGGATCGTTGCAATCCCGTTATCGGCCCCGTTAGTGGCCGATACCTTTGGGATTGAGGGCACGTTAGGTCAGCCAATCTGAACCGAACGCGAATTGGCCGTTCAGATTGTATTCATGACGATTAACAACCGGTTGACGCAAGGTATGTAAAGGGCTCAGCCAGAAAAGTGCAGCACGATTTCACGCCGGTGCGGCCGGTCGCGATGCTCGAAAAGATAGATCCCTTGCCAGGTGCCAAGCGCCAGCCGGCCGCCCATGACCGGAATACCGATCGAAACCTGGGTTAGCGCCGCCTTGATGTGCGCCGGCATATCGTCCGGCCCCTCCAGCGTATGCACGATCCAGCGCATCGAAGGATCGGAGGACGGCGGCACGAGCCGGCTGAAGAAAGCCTTGAGATCCGTCTTCACATCGGGATCGGCATTCTCCTGAATGAGCAGGGAACAGGACGTATGGCGCACGAAGACGGTCAAGAGCCCCTCGCCGCCACCCGCCGCCTTCCGCACGAATTCCGTCGCGTCCTCGGTGAATTCATAGAGCCCCTGCCCGTGAGTTGCGAGCGTGACAACGGTTTGCGGCATGGCATTTTCCTGACGTGACGATAGTACTCCGCATCAGGTCGGGCGCAGTAGCCGGAATGTCAAGCCCGGCCACTGCCTACCGCCTATAGTGCGACGGCGATTTTGAAGCCGCCATAAACCATGCGCTTGCCATCGAAAGGCATGTTTTTCATTTCATCGTCCAAACGCGGATCGGCCATGACCTTCGCCATGATCGCGTCACGGCTCTCTCGCGATTCATAGGTGATCCACGAAAACACCACGACTTCATCATCCGTTGCCTGCACCGCACGCGGGAAGGAGGTGAGTTCGCCATAGGGCACGTCGTCCCCTATGGCCTCGACATAGCTGAGCGCGCCATATTCCCGCCAGATCTCGCCTGCTTTGCCCGCCAATGCCTTATAGGCCTCGATCTTGTCTTTCGGCACGGCAACAATAAAACCATCGACATAGGACATTTTCGCCTCCTTTGTTCTATGCTCACCCTTGAAGGACGATCGAGAATGACCGGATCCGACATAGGTTCAGCACTTTTTCGATTCAGCACTTTTCGCCTTCGGCTTAAGTGGACGGGGCGGACAAGAATTCGCACAGTGCCCATGCGAAGGGACGTCAATGGAGATAGAATACAGGGACAATCCAAGTCTCGGAAATGAAGCGCTCAATGCCCTGTGGGCATCTGCCTGGGAGGCCTCTTCCCCGCGGGATTTCCAACCGATCTTTTCCAGAAATCTCGCCCATGTCGGCGCATTCGCCGACGCGAGACTGGTCGGCTTCGTCAATGTCGCTTGGGATGGCGGCATTCACGCCTTCATTCTCGACACCTGCGTCGATCCTGCGTTTCGGCGACGGGGCATTGCGAGTGCCTTGGTCGAGCGGGCGAAAATCCTGGCTCACGAGGGCGGTGCTGAATGGCTGCATGTCGATTTCGAACCGCATCTCGCCGACTTTTATCGAAACCTTGGTTTCGCCTCCACGGAGGCCGGCTTGATACGATTACGCGATTGAGGCGGTGCCCTAACCCGACGATCGGATTTGCGATAGCAACCAATTGCGAAACAGCGCTGCGGCCGGATTCAGCAATGCATTCGGCGGATAAAGAAGATTGTAGCTGACGGCGGCCGGCTGCACCTCGATGAAGCACCGAACCAGCGTCTTCTCGGTGAGATCGCCGGCGACCAGCGAGCTGCGAACGAGAGCGAAACCGCGCCCTTGCCGGCAGGCTTCGAGCATGTCGGCGAAGGAAGCGAACAACGGCGCCTCCTCCACCGCTCGCGCTATATCGAAACGCGGGGTTGTCTCGTCATTGCTCCCGCCGGTAATCTGCTCGTACCAGCGTTGCCAATCCAGTATCGTGTGCCGCATGCCGGCATAGCGTAGCAGCGGTGCGGCCCTTATAGCCTCGCGTGGCGGCAATTGTTCGGACAGCTGCGGCGAACTGACGACGAATTCCTCGTCCGTCAACAGTTCCTCCTGCGTGAGGCCTGCTTGGGCACGGCCGAGCCAGATCGCCAGATCGGCGCCGCCAGGCTGGAAATCGGGGCGCTGATAACCAACGGCCATTTTCACTTCGATTTCCGGATGACGCTGGCAGAAATCCGGCAGGCGTGTCGCCAGCCACTGGCTCGAAAACTCCGGAGTGACCGAAACGGCGACGCTGCGAACCGAAACGCTCGCGCGCGCCTGGTAAAGTGCTGCTTCCAGTTCGGCAATCGTTTCAACGACTGCCGGATACAGGCGCGCACCCAATGGCGTCAGTCTCGCACCGTTTCGGCCTCTGTCGAATAACCGCCCTCCGATCCACCCTTCGAACTGGGCAAGCTGATGACTGACAGCCGTCTGCGTCTGCCCGATCCGCTCCGCAGCACGACCGAAGCCGCCGGTTTCGGCGATCGCACAGAATGTCTGCAGCACGGATAGCGGTGGAAGCGGCCTCTTTCCCATGAAAATCTCGCATGTATTCAAGTGCAAGGCTTCATTATACACGGCGTTATTTTAGGCGCATCTGTCATTCTCGAAACCTTGAGATCAAGATCAGATGAATATCCTTCATGATTACCGCACCAAGTCATGGATCGCGTGGCTCTTGTTTCGACAAGGCAACGGTGAAAAACGGCCGCATGCTAAAGAGATTGGCAAACGGGATATGTTGCCTTTGGCAAACAGGCATTTGCTACGAGATGTGGGTTTAGACAAGCTTGCCGAAGCGGATCAGGAGATAAAGACCGTTAGCCTCTGAGTGTCTTCACCTTGGTCAGATCCGGAAAAAGCCGCGTCCAGAGCAGCACCACGACTATAGTGCCGAGGCCGCCGACAATGCCGGTCAAGACCGGCCCCAGCACGCTCGCAAGCATGCCGGACTCGAATTCGCCAAGCTGGTTGGACGTGCCGATGAAAAGCGAATTCACGGCATTGACGCGGCCGCGCATGGCGTCCGGCGTAAGAAGCTGCACGAGCGAGCTGCGCACGACGACACTGACGGTATCGGATGCACCGACAACGAAGAGCGCGGCAACGGATAGCAGGATATTGCTCGAGAGCGCGAAGACGACGGTGGCAACGCCGAAAATCAACACTGCGAACAGCATCTTCTTGCCGACATCCGTCTGCAGCGGCCGGCGCGCCAGCCAGATCGACATGACCAGAGCGCCGATTGCCGGCGCGGCGCGCAAGAGGCCAAGCCCCCACGGACCGGCATGCAGGATATCGCGTGCAAACATCGGCAACAGCGCCGTTGCGCCACCGAGAAGAACGGCGAAGAGATCGAGCGAGATCGTGCCAAGCATGACCGGCCGGCTTCTTATGAAGGAGACACCGGCGAAAACAGAGCTCAGCGTCATCGGCTCGCGAGACGGAGCCTGTCGCTGTTCGAGGCGGATCGAGATGACATTGATGCTGGCGATGACATACAGCGCTGCCGAAACGGCAAAAGGCGCGACGGGGCTGACGCCATAGAGCAGGCCCCCGAGCGACGGACCGATGATGAAGGCCGTCTGCATCATCGAGGTGGAGGTGGCTATCGCCACCTGCAGCAGCGAGGACGGCACGATGTTGGGCAGCAGCGCCGCCATTGTTGGGCGCTCGAAGGCCGTTGCCGCGCCCATGACGGCGACGGCGGCGAGGATTCCGGAGGGACCTATCCAGCGCTGCCAGACGGCCACGGCCAGTGCCAATGCGGTCAGCGCTTCGATCAATTGGCAGGCAAGGCCGATGCGCCGGCGATCGAACCGATCGGCGACATGGCCGACGACGAAGGTCAGGATAACCATCGGCAGGAACTGGCAGAAGCCGACGAGCCCTAGGAAAAAGGCGCTGTGGGTCTGGTCATAGATCATCCAGCCCATGGCGACGGTCACGGATTGAAAGCCTATCGAGGAAAAAACACGCGATGCCGCAAAGGAACGGTAGCCAGAATGCCCGAGCACGCTCGGCCGGTCTTCAGTCTGCAGGGTATCCATAGGCTTTCTTCGTCCGCCTGCGCGGATGCGCGGAGACTCGTTTTTCAATCGTTCGACATTCTATTGAAGCCCTGCTCTGCCTGAACGAGCGGCTTGTCAACCGGGTTTTTGCTGTCGCCGCGAATTCGTTGCAGATGACAGATCAAATCGCGGTGAAGACGAGCTGAGAAGCCCCCGTGTGGCCGTGATCGACCAAACGGCGGCCAGTTCCGCCGCAATGGCATCGATGAGCCTCGGCACATCGCTGCGCGCCGCATCATGCATCGCCTCGGCAACGATCAGCACGGAGTGCGTGTCGTTGCGCACCGCGGATAGGCCGCTTTGCCGATTGGTCCAGCGCCGGGCATGCGCCCGCCCCGCCGCATCGGCAAAGATCACTTCTTTCGGTTCGGGACGCTCCGTCTCGCCGGAAAAGGTGAGGTAACTTTCGCTGCCGTCGGCATGTCGCACCTCGAGATCGTCGGATATTTTCGCAAGATCGAAAACGGCGACGGGAATGGCGAAGGCGATCGAGATGGCATTGCAGAGATCGACGAGCGGATGCAGCCGCGGCAGCGATCCCTCCTGGCGAAAGCGGCGAAGCAGCGCCTCGGATGCACAGCGATATTGCGTCGGCTTCAATCCCATCTTCGAAAAGGTCCGCCGCCAGGCCTGTATTTCCGGCATCTCGCTTTCGCCGCGCTGCGCCAGCCGCTCGGCGGCGATCGTGTGATATCCCGCGATACGCCCAGTGACGTCGACGGCGGAACTAATCCCCTCGGCGAACAGCACGCCGGGGACCAGCTCGGGAAACTCGCTCCACATCTCGTTCGAGTGGCGGAAAAACATGGATATACTCCTTCTGCACAGCTTACCTGGCGTCGCAGAGAACCCCGTCGTCATCGTCCGGTCTTGAATAAAATTGCAGATGTCTCAACCGATAGCCGCGGCATAGGCGCCCGGAGAAAGGCCGAAGTTGCGAACAAAAAGGCGTGTCATGTGACTCTGATCGGCAAAGCCGCTGGCAAAGGCCGCCTCCGCCAGGGATGTGCCCGCTGCAATCAAACGCCGGGCCTTTTGAATCCGACGCTGCAGGAGATAGGCGTGAGGCGTGAGTCCCGTTGCCTTGGTGAAGGCACGCAGGAACTGGAAATGGCTCAGCCCGCATAAATCAGCAAGTTCTGCAAGTGTCAAAGGGGCCGCAGGATCGTCGTCGATCAGATCACGCGCCCGGCCGATGGCCGCGGGAACTGCGGCGTCACGTAAGCTGCCCGCTCCCTCGCGCATCACGGCAGCGACGAGCGAGAGCAGCAGACCATCCCGCAAGAGCGCGTCCTGTGATGTGCTGTTTATCACGAGCGGAAGCAAGATTTTGAAACATGCAGCCGCCTCGTTGTTGCGGATGACGGGCGACGGAAATTCCGACGCTCCGAACCGGCCCCCGCCGATGTCGCGCATGAGATCGCCGATCAGCCGAGGTTCGAAATAAAGCATGGACCAGGCACGGCTCTCGCCGATCGGCACACCATCATGCACCTCATTCGGATTGACGCTGATGAGGTCCCCGGCTTCGGCCCGCACCATCCCTCGCCCACTGAGCGACGCCTGCGCGCCGGCCTCGATAATGCCGATGCCGAACTGATCATGCGTATGCTTGGGAAAGCTATGGCCTGTTTCGGCTCTGACCGCCTCGACGCCGACAACGCTGGAACGGTATATCCTGAATTGACCGGACCTCATCCGTACCGTCTTCCTATACCACCAATATCGTCGCGCCAGCGATTACATCGCCTCCAATGCGGCAATGTCGCTCGCCCGCAATCCAGACGCAACGCTTTAACTGACTCCGCCCGCCTTTTCATCCGCCGCCGTCACCAGTGCTGCCTGCGTATTGCCCGCAACCGCAGTCGGCAGCGGCGTGCCGCGCTTGCGCTCTCGCGCCAATGTCAGCAGGCCGGAAAAGATGATGAGGACGATGCCGGCGGCCATCGGCATGTCGATGTTGTCGTTGAACAACAGGTAGCCGAAAGCGATCGCCCAGAGCATCTGACTATATTGCGGCGGCGCGACCAGATTGGCGGGCGCCATTTGCGCGGCGGTCAACAGCAAAACGCTGCCGAACGCGCCAAGCAGGCCGTAGCTCGCGAGGAATATCCATTGTGTCGGCGTCGGCATGGTCACTTCGGACAGCATGAGAAAGCCGCTAACGATGAGCGTTCCGAAGAGGCCTGCACCATAGAGCGAGATACGTTTCTCCTTCGCGCCCAGCGCGCGGTTGATGACGATGGAGATCGCCGCCGCAAGACCGCCGATTGCCGCACAGAGATGACCGACCGAAAGCTCGCGAAAGCCGGGCCTCAGAACGATCAGCACCCCGACGAAACCGAGAATGACCGCCGTCCAGCGCTGCCAGCGCACATCCTCTTTAAGAAAAATCACCGAGAGAATGGTCACGAAGGACGGCAGCAGGAAGAGCAGCGCAAAGGCTTCCGCCATCGGCAGCCTGGTGAAGGCGACGACGGAGCAGATGGCGCCGGTCGCGCCACAGACGAAACGCAGCAGCCACAGGGGGCGGCTCGAGGTCCGCACCATGTCGAGCCATTCGTCTTCACGCTTCTTCAGGAAAGGTATGGCGGCAAAGCCGAACAGCGCCCCGATGAAGGCGACCTGATAGGAAGGAATGGCCCCATGCAGGATCTTGATCGAGGCATCGCTGAAGGCGAAGACAGCATAGGACGCGAATGCCACAAGGACACCACGCAGGGCAGAGCGGCCCGCTGCCGCAGAACTGGAATCGGCTGTAATCGAGGACATCGGAATCTTGAGAAAAGTGCGATGGAAGGACACTGAATCAGGGAGATACAGGCAATTGTATGATGAAATGAGCTGAATTTCGATCGAGTATGGAATAAACTATTGTTTCAGGTGAATGCGCCAAAGGAGCCGCATCAATTTCCAACAGAACCCAGCTTTTCGAGTTGATCTGGCGAAACGAGGCCCCTATCCGTGTAAGAAAAAGCTATAACCTTGAGGGCATCGCTGTCCACCTCGCAAGTGAATGCCACTCTCCGCCAACCATTGGGAGTCTGCACCACAGCACCGTCACCGAATAGGCTGATATCAGAAAGCATCGCCTGCGATAGAGCTGAATTAGCATAGACGTATCCAACTGCACGAAAATCACGACCAAACTGTAATTTCTCTTCAGAGTTACAGAGATACGCTACTCGCTTACGCCTCGGTAGTTTTTTCCAGGCGTCGTAGTCACTCTTCGACAAGCGGGCCATCTCGGCACCCGAATAGAGCTTCTTAGCCTGAACAGCCCGTTTCGGCACTAGAGATTCAGGCCGCGGTGCCTCGGCAATCAATGCAGTGCCGCCTTCAGCCGGGTTACTTTGGCCCCCTGAGGCAGACTGGCTTTGAGCATTCTGCTGTGAAGGAGATGGCTTCACCGCCGGAACAACAATCTGCGGCGGGTGCGGATCGGCGGCCGGCGCCTGGGCGGCGGCTTGTGCCTGCGGATCATTCTGATTGGCCGCTGGGGCCTGCGGCTGCTGCACCTGCGAATCCGAAGGCTCGTTGGTTGCCAAGATATCAGGCACCGTGGAGGAGGCTTTGGCGGTCGGGTCGCTTGCTGGCGGCCGGGCGGCATTTGCGTGCTGATCCTTGGCGTCCGCTTGCTGCTGGGCTTCCTGCTCCTGCTGCGCCGCCCGTGCTTGCTCCTGAGCCTGCGCCTCCGCTTGCTGCTCGGCCGCAGCATCGTTTGGCGGCGTCGGAGGCGTGTCGTTCTGTTGCTCGGCGGCATCCGCCTCCTGCGTGGTCGTCGGATCCTTCTGATCGCCCTTCATATCCGGAAGAGGCGTCTCGGTCGCGGAGGGCTGCTGCTCCGCCTTGTCAACGGGCTTGTCAGCGCCGGGATCGTCAGGCTTGGCCTCAGGCTTCTCTGCCTGCTCCACCGGCTTGTCGGCCTTGGCTTCGTCGGGTTTGGCTGGAGGCTTTTGCGCCGCTTCCTTGCCCTGAGGGTCGGATTGCTTTGGCGGCTGCTCGTCCGACTTTTTTCCCTGCGGCTGCTGCGGCTCTTGTTGGGTTTCGGCCGCCTGCTCCGCCGGCTTCTCGTCAGGTTTCGGTGTCGGTTTGGGAGGCTGGTCGGGCTTCTCGTTCGCCTTCGTCGCAAGCTCCTGCTTTTGCTCCTGCTGCGGCACCAACTCGACGTTGACGCTCTGCTCGGGCTTTGCCTCCGGCGGCGCCGGCAGCAGCGGCAGCAGAAAAACCGCGACAAACAGGACGTGCAGAAGGATCGACAGGACAAAGCCCGGCCTCATCTCTCTATCCCGTTTTTCCGCAACTTTTTCCATCGTTCAGCCGAGGGCTCGCGCAGAGGAAGCAATCAAGAGAAAACAACGCATCGATTCATTCGATCCTTACCGGCAAACAGATCAGAAGACTTTTCGGTCGCTGACATATGGTACCCGACCACGCGCCGCGAAAGAGGTATCGGCGGAAATCGAACTTGTCAGTCCTCCACGCGATCCGCAATGGCGCAAAAACAAACCTGCGTGATCGCATAGCGCGAAAGCATGTGCATCCACCGTTAGAAGAATTCGTCCAACAGCCGATAGAAAGCCATCTTCTCTGGCTGCGGTTCGAAATTTCCATAGGCCTTCAAAAACTCGAACACCAAGCCCTTACCGAAATTGTACTCGATGCTGCCACAGGCAAGCGCAATATCCTGATGACGATCGGCAATACCGAGACGGCCGCAATCAATATAGCCGCTGAATCTATCGCCATCGGCCATGAAGTTCGGTAGGCAGGCATCGCCATGGGTGACAACAAAATCCTCCGCTGACGGTCTTTTGGCCTCAAGTTCACGGAAGAGATCCTCTGCCGACCGCCCCAGCCTGGCATCATCGAAATCATCCTCATCAACGCGGCCGGCAAGCATGCGCGCCCTCGCCTCGGCAATTCTGTTCCCAAGTCGATGATCGAAGGGACATCCAGCGATATCGACTGAGTGCAATCGCCGCAAAGCATCCGCCAAAAGCCGCACCCGCTCCAGCGGCTGTAACCGCTCCGCGCTGACGAGATCGCTGCCGGGAAGAGCGCTCATCAAAAGCCATTCGCGTTCGCCGTCCTTCTCGTGGGTAATGACATCCGGGCAAGCAAGGCCCTGCGAGGCGAGCCATCGCAGCCTGGCAACCTCGCCGGCCAATTCCCCCAAGGGATCGGCCAGCTCGGTCTTGAGATAGACCGGCGCGCGTCCATCGGCCTCAAGCCGGAAGACATGGGCCGAGGAATGGCCGAGCGCATCCTGCCGCCATTCATATCCAGTCAACGCGTCGCGTAGCCGGGTTGGGATGAGTGTTTCCATGAATTGCGGCTTGCTCGCCATGAATCAGACCCTTGATGCCGATTCTGTCAAAGTCATGACCTCCACCAGAGGTGGAGGTTTGAAACGCTGCGCTTGAACCGCTAGAAGCGGTATTGTTAGCGCTTAGTAGCTACGATTGAAGAG
>NZ_JACHZO010000029.1:0-27785 GCF_014193575.1 Rhizobium sp. BK289 | reverse complement strand
CCAGGTCCGATGAGGCCCGAAATATAGACCGGGCACATCTGCCGCCGCTTCTTGTGACCAAGCTTCTCGACGAACGGCTTCAGCCAATCTGCCAGTGCAACATCCAGTTCCGACATCTCGCGCACCCCTGTGAAAGTGCCCAAGATGGCCCATTATCGTAAACAGCCGGTTAATCTGCCAAAGTAGTGCTAAGCACAGTAACTAAAATAGTGTCTAACATCGGTGGAACAACCGCCGTTTTCATCGACGAGCCGGAGGTAAGTCTCCATCCGGCGTGGCAAACAAGATACGTGCCCTCACTGCTAACAACCTTGAAAAGCAGCCCATCCACACATGTTGTGATAGCCACACACTCACATTTTTTAGTCGCTGATCTGCATCCTAAGAATGGCTCACTCACGATAGCAAAATCCGGAAAAACACCATCGTTCGCAGCCTATGACGGGGAGGTCTTTGGTCGATCTCCTGACAACATTCTCTATCGCGTCTTCGGTATTGGGTCGGCGGGAAACCGATACGTCGAGCATGACTTGAAGCTCGCGCTTCAGATGATCTCAGGTATTGGCGAGCTAAATGAGCCAGCTCTTAGAGGGATATACGCCCGGCTACTACCGCTGGCTGCCCCTGACAACGTGGCACTCTCTGAGATACTCTCTTCAATCGCCACTTATCTGGAAAATCGCGGCAATGCTCAAGATCGTTGAAGCAGCAACAATATCTGCCGACGTACAAACGGCGCTTGATACGATTCCTGCAGCTGAACGCAAAAACCAATGGCCTCGTGCAACGAACGCAATAAAGGCGTTCAAGAGGACTGTTAAGCAACACGGCATGGCCGTACAAAACGCGAAGTGCGTATGGTGCGAATCCAAAGTTGGCTTCTCTGGAAGGCGCTCGGCGCATAGGGACCACATTGCGCCGAAGGATTTGTACTCGGCTTGGACCTTTGAACCATACAATATTGCCCTCTCATGTGAGTACTGCAATGGGTTCGAAATCAAAAAGGATCTCGACACAATAGCTGTGCCCGCTCCAGCGTATGCGGATAGCCAATTTCATATTGTGCATCCCTACTTCGACAACCCGGAGGAGCATATTGGCTTTGTGCATGAGGATGCACGAATTGTCATGAAGAGCCTGTCGCCAAAAGGAATTTGGACCATAGATAAAATGCATCTAGACAGTCCATCGGCTACCGCGAACAGGGCGCTGGAGGCAGTTTTGAAAGATATTGCTTTACCTGCACATCTTGCTACTCTTATCGAGCAAGCAATGGAAGCACTCTAGATAATCCCCCGCCCGACACCTCCCTGCCCGTCATCTCGCGCAGGCCGATCTCCAAAACAATCCGCCGCGCCGCCTGCGGCGTCACGTCCAGCGTCTTGGCCACCATGCAGGCCGACGCCAACGGTTTTGCCACGACGAGCTCGACCAGCTCCGGCAGTTTTGACGAAGTGCGGCGCCCCTCCAGTTTCCGATCCATTAGTTTTCGCGCCAGCGCCAGCCGGTCATGCCCCTTCATGCCGATCTCAGCGACCGCAATCAGCCGTGCGCGATTGCAAGAAGCCGGGTCGCGCAATCGCTGTGGGCGGCGCCGATCTTTCAGGCCAAGATTGATCGCCGCCAGATGGGCGCCTTTGGTGATGCCGGCCTCGCGCAGGATGGATACACAAAACGACCGGCCAAGCCAGGGCGAATGCCACAGGACCGATAATTCGTTCCAAGCATTGAGGGCGAGGATCACCTGTAGCACCGGCGGCAGGTTTGAGGCCTGCCGCAGCATGTCCCGCCATTCGTCGGATCGGCATCCTCGTCCCAGTCGAGATCATAGACGAGTGGGTCCTTTTCGGCCGCGGCGCTAGCGCCGACATGGCTGGGCCATGTCGCATTCTCGATCGCCGGATCCGATCGGGCCAGCACCGCATCAATGGCGGCATAGTCGACGCCGGGCAGATTTCTCGCGTATTCACCATCATCTCCCTTCCCTTCCCGCGCGACCATTTTGACGGGTCCTGTGCCAGGGCCAGTCGTGATGCTGTCAGAACCGTCAGATGGTCCAGGCCATGCCTGGGTTTGTCGCAAGGATGGGATACCGTCTATTGATAATGACCAATCCGGGGACTGCGCAGCAATGCGCCGGCGGGTAGGAAGGACGTCGCGGGCAATGGTCAGTTCGTGGGTCGGGGTGCGAATATTCTCGGTGGCGTCGTGGAGGACGGGGTCTTCGAGATGGATGAGCTGGCCGTCGATCCACAGCGAGGCGCAGGCGTCGTCGAATTGCGCCCTTTCGATAAAGCCAGCGCCGACCGACAAGGGAACGCTATGCTCGTCGAGCCGCACCAGCACAAAATCTGCCTTTGCCTCCGAGGCAGCGTGAGATTTCCCGCTTTCCGTTTCATTAACCATATGAATTAACGCTGTTCTTTTGCCATGGTGAATCGAAATCTGCGTTTGCTTCCGTTGCTCGGACGGTGGTTTTCTGAGGCAATAACCATCGATAGGTATCAAGTATCGATAGTGAGGCGTACACACGACTTGTACGCGAACATTCACGATGCTACTGTAGCTTCAAAAGCCATTATCGGAGCGCACAATGCCTCAGACCAGCTACAAGATCAGCGAAGCGCGCAAGAATTTCGCCGAGGTGCTCGAACGAGCCAACCAGGGTGAGGAAATTGTTATCATGCGCGGCAATGAAGTCTATGCCCGCATCGGCCCGGCCGACGGTGGTAAACGCCCGTTCGGCCTGCTGCGCCAGCGTGGCTTGCCGGATAACCTCTTCGACGATGTCGACACTGAGCAGGCGGCGATCGACGCCGGCGACTTCAACGACGATGTCGGCATCTGGCAGGGCGGGCCAGCCGGGCGCGAGCCCAAGCCATGAAGGTGCTGCTCGACAGCCACGCCGTCTACTGGTGGACGATCGGCAGCCACCGGCTGTCCGGCACGGCCCAGGCACTGATCGAGGACAAGGCCAACACTGTCCTCGTCAGCGCCGTCTCCTTCTACGAGCTCGACAACAAGATGCGCCTCAAAAAGCTAGACCTGAAGCCGCAGGAATTGCGTGCCGCGGTCACCGCCAGCGGTTTGCAGACGCTCGCCATCAGCGATCTGCATGCCGAGCTGGCGGCCAGCTTCGACTGGGATCACCGCGATCCCTGGGATCGCATTCTCGCCGCCCAGACACGGCTGGAGCACTGCACCTTCTTGTCGCTGGACGTGGCTTTCGACACTGTGCTGCACGAACGGGTCTGGTGAGGGGCAATAGCGATGAAGATTTTTGCGGATATTCTGGAAGCAGCGGAACGATTCGAAGAGCTGGTGGACCTCGCCCGGCGCAATGACGAGATCGTCATCTGCCGTGCCGGGCAGCCTATCGCCGTCCTCACGGCGCTCCCGAAGCAGGGCCAGAGCGCGGTGGATGATTTTCTTGCGCTGGCAGCCGCGGGCCGCCCGGCAAACGGTGATCAGACGTCGAACCACGACGATCTCTATGACGAGCACGGACTGCCGAAATGAGCGGCGCGTCATCAACTTCGGCTGAAAGGCGCGTCGAGGAGCTCGATGCGCTCGACGCCATCCTGCCCTCTGATCGCCGCGATCAGCTGGCAACCCTACTGACGGACGAGGACGTCGCCACCCTCAAGCATCTGGCCAAGGAGGGCATGGGCGCCAATACCCTTCGCGCCCTTGCCTCCGATCTCGGCTATCTCGAAGCCTGGTGCGAGCTCGCCACCGGCGCGCCCCTCCCCTGGCCGGCACCGGAGAGCCTCTTGCTGAAATTCGTCGCTCACCATCTCTGGGACCCGGTCGAACGTGTTGAGGATCCTTCCCACGGCATGCCGGATGACGTTGAGATGGGATTACGTGCCAAGGGCCTGCTGCGTGTCGATGGCCCGCATGCGCCTGACACCGTGCGCCGGCGGCTGACCTCCTGGTCGATCCTGACGCGCTGGCGCGGGCTGACAGGATCATTTACCGCCCCTTCCCTGAAATCTGCGCTCCGGCTGGCCGTGAGGGCCAGCTCTCGGCCAAGGCGGCGCAAGAGCAAACGGGCCGTCACCGGTGATGTCCTGGCAAAGCTGCTGGCCACTTGTGCCGGCGATCGGCTGGCCGACGTCCGCGATCGGGCCCTGCTGATGACCGCCTTTGCCTCCGGCGGTCGCCGGCGCTCCGAGGTCGCCGACCTGCGCGTCGAGGATCTGACCGACGAGGAACCGGTGCATGCCGATCCGAGGAATGCCTCCTCCCCTCTCCTGCCGTGTCTCACCATCAATCTCGGCCGCACCAAGACGACGACGGCTGAAGACCGAGTACATGTCATTCTGATCGGCCGGCCGGTGGGGGCGCTCAAGCAGTGGCTTGCGGAGGCCAGGATCGACACCGGACCGGTGTTCCGGCGCATCGATCAATGGGGCAATATTGATCGGCGAGCACTGACGCCGCAGTCGGTCAATCTGATCCTGAAAACCCGATGCAAGCAGGCCGGTTTGGACCCGGAGGTGTTTTCGGCGCATGGACTACGATCGGGGTATCTAACCGAGGCGGCCAATCGCGGCATCCCCCTGCAGGAAGCCATGCAGCAGTCGCTGCACAAGTCGGTCCCGCAGGCGGCAGGTTATTATAGCAACGCCGACCGGAAGAATGGGCGGGCCGCGCGTCTGGCAATGTAGCCGAAACTGACCAGCCTTTCGGCATCCTTATGGCCGCATCAATATTTTCTTCCGCTGACCGGGCAAACAACTCCACCACATTATGGGAGTGGGCAGATATCTACTGTGCTGCACCATCAGGACAAAGCCGCGCCGCCTGCCCCTGCTCTGTAAGTAGTTCAACCGCCTTTTTATCGAACGAAACGAAGGTTTCGCCACCTAGCCAATTGCCCTCATAGGCCATGATACCGTCGGCAAAATCTCCGCCGGCCTCAAGGATCGCAAGCCCGGCCTCGACAGCCGGTCGGTTCATGACCACATTTCCGGCATCCAGCAAATCGCGGATCGTCACGGCGACATCTTCTTTCGACAGCTTCGCCCCCCGGCGCAGTATCCAAACCAATTCACACATGCATGGCAGGGAAACCGCGATGAGCGAGGCCTCTCTCAGGAGCTTGCTCGCGGCGCGGCCTTGCTCTGCATCGTCCTGCAAAACGGCACGAGCCAGCACATTTGTATCGACGGAGATTTTCATTCGTCACCCGCCCAACCAGCGGCGGCAAGCTCATTCATTTCCTCAATCGTTATCGGCTTTTTAACCTTGCCCGCATGCCGGCCGATGAAGGTATCAATCGTTCCAGTGGGCTTTGCAGCTTTCACCCGAAGCTCGCCGCCAGGCAGTTTGTCAAAGTCAATGCGTTCGCCCGGCTTGATGCCGAGGTGCTGCAGTAAATCCCGCTTTAATGTGACCTGCCCTTTCATCGTTACCGTTAGGGAAGTCATAAGGACACTCCTTTTCGCTGAGTACTATGAGATAGTAATTAAAATTCACATTACCAGCAAGCAAATCAAGAACCTTCCTGGCCAGCGTCCCAGCCTCGACCAATATGCCGCGTGGGCCGGGTGCTTGCTCACGCGATTAGAAACTTCCGGGCCGATAATTCCCATCCCGCTCCCTCCTCTTAGCGTCGCTGCCTGCCAACAACGGCGCTCCCGTGTCTTCCCATGAGGTGGCAAGTTTTCGGCATTTCGGCCGCAGAGGCCTACGGACAAGCGTTTCACTCCCAATGTGAGTAACCGCTAGCATCGCCCGCAAAACGCGCAGTTTGGAATTCCAGTTTGGTCCTAAAACACGCTTAAAACTGGTCGTTTTCTCATGGAAAAATCCAGGAACACCGCCCCATCCTTCATCGTGTCAGTGTCCGAACAGTGTCTTGTCCACCTAGCCAGCATATCCCCGAGCTTGAAGTGAGAACCTGGGCCTGCGCCTCGACCTTGTCCTTGCTGAAAGGTGTTACCGTCTAGCGATGCCATCGCGGGCATGAGGCCTAAGTCCGTACTTGGTCGCGACTTTCGTCCGTATTCACGAACAGCGCTCATGGCATACTACATCCAAGGCGTGGATCAACGCCTCGCAGTTATATGTAAATCAGGATAGAAAGCCATGAAAAGAATCATAATCGCGGCGCTAGCGCTCACAACGACTTTGGCCGCCTCGCCGGCATTCTCTCAGGTCTACTTTGAATACGGAGTTGGGCCTCGCTACGACTATGATCGGCCGCCACCACGCTATTATCGCGATCCCCCTCCCTACGCATATGATGGGTACTATGATGGCCCTCGCTATCGGTATCATCACCGGTGCTGGACGGAAAGGCGCTACGGCTACCGCCATCATCATCGGGTCGTAGTGCGCGAAACCGTTTGCGAGTAGTTCGTGCGAAAGAGCGTAGTTCTGGTTCGGCCCGAAATGCGAATGGTGGCATTCACAAAACCGTCACACAATGATAGATTGAAGTGCGCAAGTTACTGAACTCCAGTTCACACCCGGCTCGCGCGTTCAACAGTGCTCCTGTTGCTGCCCTGCCTGGCCCCACCAGGCAGGGCTTTTTGTTGAGGCAATTGAAGCTTCAATTGGGCGGCACAGTTTGAAGAGCGGATGATTTTTCGCTCATGTCGCTAGGCCTTCCCACAAACCTCGGCCCAGATTAAATTGAGCCGCTTTTGTGCCCCTCACGCGTCGCGGGACCGGCTGATATCTCATCTGGTCCGCGTCTTTACGACCTCGTGGGCGTCAGCAAATGCGGCCCGCACAGCTTCAAGCACCTCGTCCGACAGCGAAGGGTTCGCCTTGGCCACGGCCCGAGAGATGGCGAGAGCGCCGATCTCAGCAGCAGTAGCGGCAAGCGCCAGTCTTCGACGGTTGGACCCGGGGATCGAAGGTTCGAGAGAAGCTTCGTTCATTGAGGCCCAGGTCATGAACGCGCTGGTAAAACTCTCGCTGACGGCCTCATCATGGTGGCTGATTTCGCTGACGGACGCGGCCATCGGACAACCGTCGGACACCTTCTCGCGCATATAGGGAGAAAGATATCCGTCAAGCAGTTCCTCGAACGCCATGTGTCTGTCGCCGATCCATTCGCGCGTGGCTTCCATGTTGGCCGCGAAGCCATGTGAAAATGCCGCTGCGGCAAGCTCATCCTTCGACTGGAAATGCGCATAGAGCGCGCCGTGCGTGAGCCCAGCTTCCTTGGCGACCTCTGCGACGCCCACTCCGTCGATCCCCCGCTCCCGAAAAAGACGGCTGGCGGCGCTGAGAAGCGCATCCCGGTTCTCTGCCGCCTTCTCCCTCGAAACACGCATAAAAAACTCTCCGATCCAAGTTCCAGATTTTTTAGTTGCGATCACAATTAAAGTCAAGTAGTGCTCTCGACGGCGATACATTGCGATCGCAATTAAAAAATCCATCAGGAGAAACAGACATGCGCTACAAACTTTTCGGCCAGCACACGGGTCTGCGCGTTTCCGAGCTGGTGCTCGGCACTGGCATGTTCGGCACAGGCTGGGGCTATGGTCAGGAGCGCGGCGAGTCCCGTCGCATCCTTGACGCCTATGCAGATGCAGGCGGCAACTTCATCGATACGGCCGGGGTCTATCAGGGCGGTCAATCGGAAGAAATCATCGGCGACGCGCTAGTCGGCCGCCGCGACGATTTCGTCGTCGCCACCAAGTACACGATGCCCGCCGGGGCCAAGGGTGGCATTCTCGTCACCGGCAATAGCCGTAAGGCGATGGTCGTGTCGGTCGAGGATAGCCTGAAGCGGCTGAAGAGCGACTATATCGACATCCTGTTCGTCCACATGTCGGACGGCGTGACGCCGGCCGAAGAGATCGTGCGCGGTTTCGACGATCTCGTGCGAGCCGGCAAGGTTCTTTACGCCGGCCTGTCGAATTTCCCCGCGTGGCGCGCCGCGCGCGCCGTCACCATCGCCGAACTGCGCGGCGCGGCTCCGATTGCCGGCCTCCAGTTCGAGCACAGCCTTGTGGTCCGCTCGAGTGAACAGGAGCTGCTTGCTGCCGGTCAGTCGCTAGGCCTCGGCATGGTGTCGTGGTCGCCGCTGGGTGGCGGCCTTCTTACCGGCAAGTACCGCCAGGGCGAGACCGGTCGTAAGGAAGGAATGGGCGGCAACGTCTTCCAGCAGGAGAATTCGCCACAGCGCACGGCGATCCTCGACACCCTGATCGACGTCGCGAGCGAGCTGGGCGTCGCGCCGGGCGAAGCCGCGATCGCGTGGGTCGCTGCGAAGGGCACGCTGCCGATCATCGGTCCGCGCACCATCGAGCAGCTCAATTCCAACCTGGCGGCGGTGAAGGTCACCCTGTCGGCCGACCAGATCGCTCGCCTGGATCAGGTCAGCGCGATCCCGACGGCCTTCCCCTACAACGTCCTCGAGGGCGCGCGTCCGGGCTATACCGGTGGGAAGATCGAAGAGTTCACCGCTCCGGCTATTTCCGCCGCCTGATCCGGGCCGGCGATGACCGAGGTCCTCGACAGTGTCTCCTCAGGCGATGAGCCGGTACCCGGACGTATGCCTTTGAACGCATGGCGAGGACCGTCCTGCCCGCGGGTATCTGCGACAGAGTAATTGATCCGAATTGATCAACGGCGACGAAGGTTCATATCCTTTTTTCGGGGCGAGGAAGCAACTGTACTTTGCGTCTTATTCGGCCGTTGAACCAAGCTGCGAGATGTCCTCAAAGCCGCCGTTCTGCATATGTGACCCAGCTGTCTAATTCGGGGTGGAAAGCTGACCATCTCGCGTCAGTTGATGATTTCGCCTCGTTCGTCTGAGCGCAGTGCGGTTAGCCGTTCTCTCCATACCTGTAGTGCTTCAGGCGTCAATCTGGTCCAATGCGTGATTTCGCCGACGACTTTGAGCGGTGCGCTGCTGCGATACGATCGAGTGGGGTTGCCGGGAAATTTCTTGTCGGTGACGTTCGGGTCGTTCTCGAATGTCCCTGTGGGTTCTACGACGTAAACACGCGGGACTGCGCCGCCCCCGGTGAGTTCGGCCGCGATTTCAGCGGCAAGTCCGGCACCGTCCAGAATGGCAGTGAAATAGATATGGTTCATCACCACTTCAGGACGATAATTCGACAGGTATCCTGCGGTGAGGAAATCACCCACACGCAAATCCGCGATTGTTCCATGAAAGAAAGGTCCCTCGTCCAGCACTTCCGTCATCGTGTTCGTCCTTCTCTTGTGCGTCTGCTTCCGGCAAGACGACCGGGGTAGGTTCGGTTTACTATCGTCCTGATCCTGATTTCACTGAAGTGGACCGTGTCACGTTTCGGACCGGCTCCGCCATCATCTCGTCTGCCAGATTCAATTTCCGTGTATTTCGCAATCACTGATCCAACCCGCCAGCCGGAGCTTCTGATCTCTTCGGAAAAGACTTGCACGCGCTTGACCGTCGAGGCCGCCCTCTCTTTTGTTCCCAGCTGCAGGATTGTTTCGATAACCTCGTCGGCCTCTACTTTCAAATCCTCGCGACTGAAATGCCATGCCACATTATGGCGGCGGCGGAACCGCAGGGCGACGTCGCGCAGCAGCTGCCGACGGCCGATCACCGAGCCTTCAATCTGCTGATATGCCAGATCGGCTAAGAGCAGCGCATCATACGCGCCGTCGACCTGATAGTACCCAGACCCCGCAACACTACTGTCCGGCAAATACCACCTCATCCCAAGATGGGCGTGCCGGGAAAACCTCATCGAGAAATGTCAGGAATGCTCTGACATTCGGATTGGCGCGGCGGCTCTCCGGCCAGAGCGCAATCATGCTGGAGCGGTCGACGGCGAAGGCGGTGAGGATCGGCACGAGTTCGCCGCGTTTCACATATGGCGCGGCGATGTAGGTTGGAGAGATGCCGACGCCGCCGCCGGCGACGAGGACAGCGGCGACACCATCGCTTGTGTCCACCGTGATCCCAATCTCTGGCGTGGCCTCGAAGACGCGTTTTCCTGATGCAAAGGGCCAGCGAAGTGTCTGGCCCGAGCTCTGGAAGCGAAAATTGACGCAGTCATGCCCCGCTAGCTCGTCAGGATGTCGAGGCGTACCCCGTCGTCTCAGATACTCGGGCGAAGCAAAGGCGCAAAGGCGATGCGGCGCAAGCCGTCGGGACTTCAAGCGGGAGTCGGCCAGCGCTCCAACCCGAATGGCGACGTCTACACCCTCTTCGATCATGTCCACGAACTGATCTCCCAGGCGCAGATCGATTGCGAGTTTCGGATGACGTGCGCGCAAGCGAGGGAGCGCCGGGCCGAGTATATGCACGCCAACCGGAAGTGGTGCGGATATCCGGAGAATGCCGGACGGGTCGGCGCGGGCAGCCATTGCGGCCTGCTCGATATCCTCGGCTTCCCGCAAGAGACGCAGCGCGCGATCGTGCAGATCGCGGCCCTCCGGCGTAAGCGTCAGAGAGCGCGTGGTACGGAGGAATAGGACGATGCCGAGCTGCTGCTCGAGCCGCTGGACGCTCTTGCTGACGGCCGACGGTGACACCGCGAGCGCACGGGCTGCCGCCGTGTAGCTTCCCAGGGATGCGGCCCGCGCGAATGCAATCAGGCCCGTGAGACGTTCTATACCGATTTGTGCCATGGTGGCATGAGTAAAGCGAATAGCGGGCCAATTATCAATCGATCCAATTGGAATTAGCTTCTGGCCGTCGGCGCAATCGAGCGCCTCCAAAACGGAGCCAGAGCGATGGGCACTCAATCAAACATCTCGGATATCCTTTCAGGCAAGACCATACTCATCGTCGGCGGCACCTCGGGGATCGGTCTCGCCGCAGCCATCCAAGCCAAATCCTTCGGCGCAAAAGTCATCGTGGTCGGATTTGACGCCGAACGGGCAAAAGAAGCCGCAGAACAACATGGCTTCAGCGGCTGGAGGGCCGCCGATGTGACCAAGCGCGAGACCATCGAATCCGCGCTCGCTGATATCGAGCATGTCGATCACCTCGTCTTGCTGGCCGGAAGCTTCGTCATCGGCAAGGTGCTGGAAGCCGACGTCGACCATCTCCGCCGCGCGTTCGAAGAGCGCATCTGGGCAGCGATATATACTCTTCGGGCACTTGGAGATCGGCTCGCTGCCGACGGTTCGGTGACATTCATTTCCGGAGCACTGGGCGATCGGCCGAACGCCTATGGGACCGCCGTTCTCGCTGCCGCTTCGGCGGCAATGGAAGCATTGGCACGCGGCCTTGCGCTGGAACTCGCGCCGCGCCGCGTGAACACCCTTTCGCCGGGCCCGATCGATACTCCGCTGCTTGGCAAGGCGCTTGGCGACGGTCGCGACGCCTTTGTCGAGGCCCTCAAGGCAACATTGCCATTACATCGTCTCGGGAGCGCTGAGGAAGCCGGGGCGGCAATCGTGTTCTTGATGGCGAATGGCTGGATGAACGGCGCGACCCTCAACCTGGATGGTGGATCGCGGCTGGTCTGAAGGCCTCCAGCATTGCGAGCCAGAACTCTCTGAAATTTGTAGCTCGGTTTTCGAACCACGCAAGAAGGAATTCACTGAATGTCGACTGACCCAACCAAGACAGCCATGACCTTTTTCGGCCACTGGAACACCGGCCATATCGACGAGGCGATCGCCATGCTTTCCGAAGCCGTGCTGTATGACAACGTACCGTTCCCGAATATCGTCGGGCGGGAGAACGTCCGAAAGTTTCACCGCGATTTCGGAATTGGAACGACATTCACGGTTGATTGGACGGTGACACAGATCGCGGCGGCCGGAAATGTCATCCTCAACGAACGGCTCGACGTCTTCCTGCATGAGGGCGGTGGAAAAATCATACTTCCGGTCATGGGGACGCTTACGGTCGTGGAGGGATCGATCACCGTATGGCGCGACTATTTCGATCCCGCTGATTTCGATCGACAGCTGGCTCTGATCGGGAAATAACGCAATGGAATGCATTGGCTGTTTAGGGCCAGCAAGAGCCGAGACCCTAGGTCCCTTGCGCGCCGGAAGCGGTCATAACGCCATCGTCACCGACGATTTGCCATGTTGTCATAGCGCAGCGTGGCCGCCTCGACCTTGTCGCCATTGGCGGCTGCCCATGCACAGAGTGCTTCAAACGGCTCCCGCAGGGAATGGCCTAGTGGAGTAATGGCATATTCCACGCCAATCGGCTGCGTTGGGAGCACGGTTCTCGTCACAAGGCCGTTCCGCTCAAGCCTCTTCAAAGCGTCGGCCAGAGCCTTGTGCGTGATCCCATCGAGGCGCCGCTTGATCTCGTTGAAGCGCGAGGGTTTGGGACAGATCACTGTCAGTATCAGGATCGTCCATTTGTCAGCGATCTTGTCGAGCACCGGGCGAACCCGTGCCATGTCGCCACAGGCGCGATGAGAAAGTGCTTCCAGGTCAGTATACTCGTCCATATCTAGGCTACTTCAGGTGCGTAATTGATACCAGATATAGGACGTATATCATGACGAGACCATCAATTGAAAGGATTTACGATGGCTCGAATGAGTAACAAGGTTGCCCTGGTCGTCGGCGGCGCCAAAGGTATAGGCTTGGCAATTGCGGAGCGGCTTTCTGCCGAAGGCGCGAAGGTCTTCATTACCAGTCGTAGAAGTGAAGATGCCGAGAAGGCAGCCAAGGGTATCGGCTATGATGCGGTCGGCATTGCCGCCGATGCCAGTGTGCCCGAAGATATGGTGGAGACCGTCGAAAAAGTGCGCAAAGCATGCGGCCGTATTGACGCGCTCGTCTTGAATGCAGGCCTTTCCGAGCCTGCGCAGATTACCGACATAACGCCAGACCACTTCGACCGCCACTTCGACGTCAACGTCCGCGGGATGGTTTTTGGCCTGAAGGCGGCTCTGCCTGTGATGACGGAAGGCGGGTCGGTCGTCCTCGTCGGATCCATCGCCGATAGTGGAGGTTACGCTTCATACGGAACTTACGCCGCCACGAAAGCAGCCGTGCGTTCCTATGCCCGAACCTGGACGGCAGAACTCGCGCCCAAAGGTATCCGCGTCAACGTTGTTGCGCCCGGTCCAACGGATACCGAAATGATGGCTGCGGTTTCGGAAGACATGCGTGCGGCACTTGTCGCTCCGATCCCGATGGGGCGAATGGCGCGGCCTTCGGAAGTGGCTGCGGCCGCCTTGTTCTTGTTGAGCGATGAGGCAAGCTACATCGCCGGTGCCGAATTGTGCGTCGACGGCGGCTTGCGGCAGGTCTAAGGTTAAGTCGAAACGCCGTACCCGATCTGAGCAGGTCGGGTACGGCAAACGCGCTCGATGACAGACCGACGTAAAATTGAAGCCGTTCAACATCGAAAAAGTCACCGAACACCGAGTGCGATCATGTGAGCGCCTCTGTTCTCGACGAACCGTCCACCTGTCGTGAAACGTCCACTTCGGGCCGAACTCAAACCTTTGCCATGGCTTCCTCCATCTGATCCCTCGCGGCTCTTCAGGCATTCTCGCTTTCGGAAGCTATCTCGCAAACCAAGTGTCGGAATTTTGCTCAGCCAGCCGTCTTTGAGAGAGACAAGTAATGGAGAGCAGCAATGACGATAACGATTACCGCCTTTGAAAAGTCGCCGGATCGCGGCAGGGGTCTGGCGCGTGACATGCGCGTTCGCTGGGCGCTGGAAGAGGTTGGCGAGCCTTACGAGGTGCGCCTCCTCTCCTTCAAGGCGATGAAGGAGCCCGCGCATCTCGCCCTTCACCCCTTCGGGCAGATCCCGACCTATGAAGAGGGCGATCTCGCCTTGTTCGAGTCGGGGTCGATCGTGTTCCATATCGCGGAGCGCCATGCCGGTCTTTTGCCGGACGCTGCCAGCGCCCGTGCGCGGGCGATCACATGGATGTTTGCCGCTCTCTCCACGGTGGAGCCGCCGATCATCGACCGCGCAACCGCAAGAATCCAGGAGCGCGATCAGATCTGGTACGAGCAGCGCCTGTCCATGGTCGATCAACGCATCCGCCAGCGGCTGAACGAACTCTCCCGTTACCTCGGCAGTGCCGATTGGCTCGACGAGGCATTCAGCGCCGGCGATCTCATGATGATATCGGTCCTGCTCAGGCTGAAGGACTCGGGTATATTACAGGACTATCACAACCTCTCCGCCTATGTCGCCCGCGGCGAAGCCCGGCCGGCATACAAGCGGGCTTTCGAGGCTCAGCTGGCGGTTTTCACCGCCGCATCGACGGCCTGACGAGGCTCCATCCGGTGCCTTCGCGGGAAATTGGTCGCGACCGCGGGCCTTCGGTCGGATCAGTCTTTCTCGATCCGCAAGCCTTCGAGGAAAGTTCGAAAGGCCTTGACCGCTCGTTTCGAGGTTGTCGCCGGATCGTCCGAATTGGCGATCCACTGCGCAGCACAACTGCTTGCCGCATTGATGAGGCGAGCGCCGGCTTCCGGGTCAATCTTCACGATGATCCCCTCGTCTCCAAGGGCGCGGAGGCTCTCTGTGATCGTGGCGATGCAGCCGTTGGCACTCGGCCATCCGGAGGGATCACCAAGGACAGCCGGGCCGTCGCGAAACATGATGCGCTGGATTTCCGGCTCCAGCGCCATCTCGACATATCCGACATTCTCGTCGACGAATGCCTGCCAACGCGATGGTGCTCTGGATGAGATCGCACAGAGCCTTGCAGTCATTTCCGCGTCGATCTGGCTGACGACGGCCTGCAGAAGCCCCTTCTTGTCCCCGAAATGGTGGTATAGTGCCCCCCGCGTCAGTCCGGCGGCCGCTGTAAAATCATCCATCGATGCGTCGGCATAGCCGACGCTCCCGAATGCCTTACGGCCGGCGGCCAGCAGCTTGGCTCGCGTCTCAGCGATCATTTCACTACGGGGTTTGCGCATTACGTCTCCGTCAATGGTTCTGCATAAATTCGCATACGCTGCGTATATTATTTGACATACGCGACGTATGCAATTATCTCATTCGCATACGCCGCGTATGTCTGTGGCGATTTCGTCCAATTCCAGGGAGCGTTCCGATGTCCAATCCATACCGCGAGATCTTCCGGGCGCCGGGTGCGAAAGGTTTTTCGGCCGCGGCTTTTTTCGCGCGTATTCCCATTGCGATGGCCCCCATCGGCATCGTCGCCATGCTGTCACAGACGCGCGGCGAATATTGGCTTGCCGGGGCGGTGTCCGCCACCTTCGCTTTGGCCAATGCAGTCGTCTCGCCGCAGATATCACGGTTTGTCGACCGGCTTGGCCAGCGCGCTGTCGTCGCGCCGGTCACCATTCTCTCGGTCGTGGCCTTTATCGTTCTCGTCATCGCCTCAAATCAGGATTGGCCGGCATGGACGCTGTTTGCCTCGGCCTTCCTTGCGGCTGCCATGCCGAGCATTCCGGCCATGGTGCGTGCTCGCTGGACGGAAATCTTCCGCGACCGACCCGAGCTCAACACGGCCTTCGCATTCGAATCCGCGGCCGATGAGCTCGTCTATATCGCCGGCGCTTCCCTTTCGGTCGGCCTTTCCGTCTCGTTGTTCCCGGAGGCCGGGATGCTTGTGAGCACGATCTTCCTTGCGCTCGGAACGACGGCCTTTTTACTGCAGCGTTCGACAGAACCCAAGGTGCGTGCGCTTGATTCCGATCGCCCGCAACATTCGGCCATCCGGCTGCGTCCGGTCCAGATCATCACGCTTGCCCTGATTTTCGTCGGCGCCACTTTCGCCACGGCGGAAGTGAGCGCCGTCGCCATCACAAAGCAGCTTGGCCAGCCCGGCGCAGCAAGCCTTGTCATCGGCGTCTATGCCCTCGGTTCGTTTATCGTCGGCCTTGTCATCGGCGCTCTGAACCCCAAGGCGCCGCTCCAGAGGCAGTTGCTGATCGCAGTCGGCGTCCTTGCCCTCACCGCCCTGCCGCTTCTCGTTGCCGGCGCGTCCGTGACCTTGCTTGCCTTTGCGGTTTTCCTGAGCGGCGTTGCCATCTCTCCGACCTTCATCACCGCTTTCGGACTGATCGAACGCCGGGTGCCGGAGTCAATGCTGACGGAAGGGGTGACCTGGATCATGACAGGCATTGGCATCGGCATGGCGCTCGGCGCCTTCGTTTCCGGCTGGATGGTCGATAATTTCGGACCGGCGAATGGTTTCTGGGTTTCGGTCGTATCGAGCGCGATCACCGTCTTGATCGTGGCACTTGGTCAAACAAGCCTGTCGGGGGCGCGGGCAGGTGATGCTGCGTCCGTCAATCAAGCCGCCGAATGAGCGAGGCCGAAACACGATTTCGGGAAAGCAAACACTCGCGATGGCGAAGGTTTCCGCATATCAGGTTCTGCGAGCCCTGATATGCAGGAAAATCGGCGCTACGCGGGTATCGGCTACCACCGGTTCGGCGAGTGCTACCTCGCTGCTTGCCATCGGTTCACCAAATGCCTCGATCACAAGACCGGCACCAATGATCATCGATACCCAGCTCGAGAGTGTTCGGTGGAAGCGAGGAATCGAGAATGGTGCCAGTGCAGCGCGCTCCTCCGCAGGGATCGACGAGAAAACCCAGCGTTCGATCCTCCCGTCAGTCTCGTCGAAATAGTCGGCAATTTGAACCGCGATCGGTTCGCCTTTTTCATTGCGGATGTTCTTGCGTGTTGGTGGCACGAAGCAGGGATGCAGGATGGAGAATTGCAGGAAGCCCTTGGGCCGGAGAATGCGCTCGATCTCGTTGAGCACGCTCTGCTGATCTGCCATGTCCATCATCGACATGAAGGCGGTGACAAAGTCGAAGCTCGCCTCGGGAAAGTCGATGGACTGGCCGTTTCCGAGTACATATTCGATGCCGAGCGGGTCGCCTGCCTCGGTCTCGCGGGCATAGCGTAGAAAGGTCGGCGCGATATCGAGCCCGGTCATACGGGCGCCAAGACGCGCAACCGCCCTAGTATTCGAACCCTCGCCACAGCCAAGATCAAGCCCTTTCAGGCCGGCAACCGGGGGCAGCATGTTCAAAAAGGCAGGCGTATTCAACGCGTCACGGTACCTGTCATAACCTGCGCGGCTATAGACGGTCCATGTCTCGGCGTTGTTTTCCCAGTGAGCGGCGACATCATTCGCGTTCATGGTCATCCTCCTGCCCGATATTGTCGGGCAGGGACCTATAAAGAAGATAGATCGGAAGGGGAAGATGGGCGCAGCAACAGCAGATCACCGGCACCATGCTCCGTGATTGAAGGGGGCACATTCTTCGCAATGGAAAGGTCCGGCCTGCCGAGCAGGCCGGACCTCAATGCCGTGAACCGGAGATCAGGCAGGATGCCGCTATGCCGGCAGCTGGAAGATCCAGTTAGCGATCAGCACGATGGCGAGGCCGCCGGCAAGCGCCAGATAGGGCAGGATTCCCGCTTTCCTGACACCCAGATCCTGGCCGATCAGCCCGAGGTCATCCATCGCGCCCGCCGGGAATTTGCCGCCGTCGCGCACATAATGCCTGTAGGCGAAGACCGGCAGGATCAGGGCCGCGAAGGCAAAGCCGATCCAGAGCGCATTGGCATAGCCCCAAACCTTGGCGCCGGCGCCGAGGAAGAGGGCGTTGACGAAGGCAAGCACGGTGTTGAGGCCGATGAGCCAGGACGGCGCTTTCCACGGGCGCTCGATATGTCCGGAGTCCATTCGATGGATCCAGCCGGAATTGAGGTTGAGGAAATTGAAAATGATGTATCCGACGTTGGAAACGGCGAGCACGAAGAAATAGCCGCTGGTGTCGGACGCGATGGCCAGAAGAAAGAGGTTGAAGGCGAAGTCCGTCCACATCGCTCTCGTTGGCGCGCCGTTCTCGTTCACATGGTCGAGATATTTCGGCAGCCAGCCATCCTTCGAGCCCTGATAGAGCGTGCGCGAAGAACCGGCCATTGCCGTCATGATCGCCAGGAAGAGCGCCAGGATCATCAGGACGACGAGCAGCTGCGTGACGACGCGGCCGGCACCGATCAGGCCGCCGAGCGCCTCGCCCACGCCGGTGCCGTCGACGATGCCCGGTGCCAGCATGCCGGCATGACCGAGAACGCCCTGAAAGGCGAAGGGCACGAGGAAGAAGAAGATACAGCAGGCAAGTCCCGAGTAGAAGATCGCCTTGAACGTATCCGTCTTCGGGTTCTTCAGTTCGCGTGTATAGCAGACCGCCGTTTCGAAGCCATAGGTCGACCAGGCTGCGATATAGAGACCGCCGAGGAAAAGCGTCCAGCCGCCATTGCTCCAGGTGCCGTCGGTCGCGGCGTAAGCCGCTGTCGGCGGCAGCAGGCCGGTGACGTTGGCGGAGAGGATCTGGCCGCTGACGATCGGATAGACACCGATGATCAGAAGCGGCACGAGCACGATGATCGCCAGCCACTTCTGCACGCTTGCCGTCTCGGAAATGCCGCGATGCTGGATCGCAAAGATGATCAGCATCAGGACGCCGCCGATAAAGAAGGTAGCATTGATATTGGCGGTTGCGAGGAAGGGAATGTTGAAGCTGACGAGAGACCAGGTGCGGATGGCCGGCGTAAAAGCTGCAACGCCATCGGCGCTGAGCAGCGCTTTCACCGCATCGTCGGGCGATGTACCGGCATGGGCCGCGATGTATTCGGCAACACGCGGGCTATCGGCGGTGATCGACGTCGCATGGGCGCTGATCCAGCTGAGCACGGCCTGTGAATCCGCCGCGGGGATGGGAAAGAAGGCATTGAGGATATAACCGGCCGCAATGGCGCAGCCAAGGGACAGCACTGGCGACCAGGCAAACCAGTTGCACCAGACCGAAAGCGGCGCGATGAACTTAGAGTAACGCAGCCAGGCCGTCGCGCCATAGACCGAGGCGCCACCGGACTTGTTGCCGAACATGCCGGCAATTTCGGCATAGGTAAAGGACTGCAAAAATCCCATGATCATTGAGATGATCCACACGACGAAGGCAAGCTTGCCCGTCGTGCCGGCGATGCCGCCGATGGAGAAGAGAACAAGCGGCGGCACGCCCGCAGCCACCCAGAACGCGCCCTTCCAGTCAAGCGCGCGTATAAGCTTACCTTCGGTGCCGGCGGAAGCGCCGGCGTCCACGATATCCGTCATCGATGAAATTCCCCATTTTGTTCCGGACGTATCTCTCGTACGTCTCCCTGAACGTGCCTCCCATGGCATTGCGGGGCGTGCTGGAGGTTTTCGTGAGCCGAGTCTGTGCGCGGATTTCCAGATGCATGCCCTTTATGCATAGTGAAGATATTTTCTTTTTAGTCAATATCCCTTTACTTTCCATCGGCATTTTGTCAGCATGATTCCAGTGCCTCGATGCACCTATTTCCCGAGAGGGTTTAATGCGAGAACTCCATCCGCCGACCGCCGGAATACGGCCGATTTCGGCGAGCATCATCCGCTACCCAGGCATTCCGGCCTTGCCGCAAGATACCGAACGCTATCGCTGCAAGGGCGGTGGGTCGCTGGTCGTGCGCGTCGAGCCCGGCGATCGGGTTTCGGTGACGGATAGCGAAGGTGGCCAGGTCTGCGAGCTCACCTTCCTCGACGAGAAGGGCCGCTTTCAATCCGCAGGATTGGGGTCGGCATTCACCGGCGAAGCGACAGGTCTGAAAGCCATTCTTTCGTCCGGAGATGAAAGCGCCGGCCGCGTTAGGATAGCGCTGGAACGGCGCGGAGCAGACATGGCGTCCGCGGCAGCTTTGCACCTTTTCGGCGGGTCATCTCGCGCCGGCAGCACGGCGGAATTCACCATCGCGACCAAAGGCCTGCTGATCGCCTGCGCACCGGGAACGACCATGTCGCCGGAGACGCAGGATACGGCAACGCCGATCGAGCTCAGAATATGCCGCACGACCATCCTGCGAGACTATGCATCCGCGCTCCCCGAACCGCTCGCCGATCCGATCGAGGACATCCGCGTCAAGGCAGCGACCGCTTCGGCCTATTTCGTCCGTGCCGGCGAATATATTCAGATCATCGACGTCTACGGCCGGCAATGCACCGATTTCCAGGCCTTCTCCGCCCGCAAGGTCGACAAAGGCCTCGACCTTGCGCTCGATTCAACCGTAACCCGCACCCTGCTCGGCCGCAGCTATCCAGCGCCCGGCCTTCCCTCCAAGGCCTTCGACCGTGATTTCGAGCCGCTGGTGGAAATCGTGCAGGACACGGTTGGCCGCCACGACGCCTTCGCAACGGCCTGCAACTCCCGCTACTATGACGACATGGGCTATCCCGGCCACGTGAACTGCACCGACAATTTCAACGCGGCGCTCGCTCCCTATGGAATCGCCGGCCGAAAGGGGTGGGAGGCACTCAACTACTTCTACAACACCAATGTCGATCACAATAACCAGCTCTATCTCGACGAGCCCTGGTCCAGGCCCGGCGATTACGTCCTGATGCGCGCCCTGACGGATCTTGTCTGTGTCTCCTCCTCCTGCCCCGATGACATCGACGCGGCCAATGGCTGGGACCCGACCGATATCCACGTGCGCACCTTTTCCGGCAAAGAAAAATTCACACGAGCGGTGGCCTATCGCATGACCCCTGACGCCGACCCCGAACTGACGCGGGAAACCGCGTTTCACCCGCGCCTTTCCGCCATGACACGCGACTACACGGAATATCGCGGCTTCTGGCTGCCGAACCGCTTCTCCTCGGAAGGGCCGGTCGAGGAATATTGGGCCTGTCGCGAACGCGCCGTGGTGATGGATCTCTCGCCACTTCGCAAGTTCGAGGTGACAGGGCCGGATGCCGAGGAATTGCTGCAATATTGCCTGACGCGAGACGTGCGCAAGCTCTCGACCGGCCAGGTCGTCTATTCCGCCATGTGCTACGAACATGGCGGCATGATCGACGATGGCACGCTGTTCCGCCTCGCAGACAAAAACTTCCGCTGGATCGGCGGCGACGACTATAGCGGCATTTGGCTGCGCGAGCAGGCGGAGAAGAAGGGCTTCAAGGCCTGGGTCCGCTCCTCCACCGACCAGATGCACAATATCGCCCTGCAAGGCCCGAAGAGCCGCGATATCCTCAAGGAGATCATCTGGACGGCGCCGCGCCAACCAACCATCGGCGAGCTGGAATGGTTCCGCTTCACCGTCGGCCGCATCGGCCATTTCGAGGGAGCACCGGTCGTCGTCTCGCGCACCGGCTATACCGGCGAGCTCGGCTACGAGATCTTCTGCCATCCGAAGGATGCGGTAACAGTCTTTGACGCTGTCTGGAAAGCCGGCGAGCCTTACGGGCTGAAGCCGATGGGTCTTGAGGCGCTCGATATGGTTCGTATCGAGGCGGGCCTGGTCTTTGCCCATCACGAATTCGACGATCAGACCGATCCTTTCGAGGCCGGCATCGGCTTCACTGTTCCGCTGAAATCCAAGCAGGACGATTTCATCGGGCGCGAGGCGTTGGTCAGGCGAAAGGAAAACCCACGGCATCTGATGGTCGGACTTGATATCGAGGCCAACGAGTCCATCGGACATGGCGATTGCATCCATATCGGCCGCGCGCAGATCGGCGTGGTCACCAGCGCCACACGGTCGCCGATCCTCGGCAAAACCATCGCGCTCGCCCGTGTCGACGTCACGCATGCGGCTGTTGGAACCAAGGTCGAGATCGGCAAGCTGGATGGTCAGCAAAAGCGGCTTCCGGCTGTCATCGTGCCGCTTTCTCACTACGATCCGCAGAAGACGCGGCCGCGATCCTAATCCGACTTCTTCTGCGCGGCCGAGATTGCGCGTGCCGCCTCTTCCGAGGAGTTGGCAAGCGTACGCATCTCTGCCGCCAGGACCGCAAAACCCGATCCGGCCGTGCCCGCTCTTGCCGCCTCGATGCCGGCATTGACGGCAAGCAGCTTCAAGTAGCGCAGCGACTGCAGGATCTCGTTGGTCTTCGATGCCGTGACCCGCATGTCCGCGGTCTGCTCGTCGAGGCGCTGGTAGAGCGATTCGATATTCAGGATACTGCCTTCAAGATAAAGAAGCTCCCCGGCCTCGTCCCAGACACCGCCGCCGGTCTCCGTCACCCAGAGGAAATGGCCGTCGCGATGACGGATGCGATACTCCATCGTCCAGTCGGTGCGGCTTTCCAAAGCCTTGCCGACAAGCTCATCCATGAGCGGAATATCATCCTCGCACATGATCGAAGTAAAGGTTCGCGCGCGGTTGCCGATGATCTCATCTGCGGGATAGCCGAAGATACGCTCGATGCCGTCGGTCATCTCAAGCATCGTATAGTTTTCGTCCGCCCGGCAGCGATAGAGAAAACCCGCCATACGGCCGAGAACGCTTGTCTGAAAATCCATGGAAGCCATGCCCGAAGAGAAGGTTGCGGATGAACTCGTTTCGTCTCAACGCATAAAAATCCGGCAAAGGCTGCTTTCGCCTCCCTTGCCGGTCAGGTGGGGAAATGGTCAAGGATCAATTGCGCAGATATTCCTCCATGGAATCATCGAGCGCGTCGACCCAGGGCGTATGATGTGTCGGCGACATGGTGCCGGTCATCAGCGAGCGGTAGGCATGATCGCGGAAGCCCATGATGTTTTCCGCCTTGTGATGCTCCCATTCCATGAAGGTCCTGTTCGTGCCTTCGATATCGAAGCTCGGATAATCGGTCTCTGCGAGCAGCTCCTTCACGTAGTCGCCCTGATACCAGATCATCTGCTCGGCATCCTCAAGCGTTTCCTCGCGGGCGCGCCACTTGTCGAAGTTCGCCTGCAGTTCCGCTTCGGGCGGCAGCTTGATGCGGCCCATCATGACATCGCGCGCCCACCAGGCCTGCACGTCGAACATGTTGAAAGTGTAGAACTGATCCTGCATGCCGATGTAGAAAAGCTGCGGGTTCTTGTCGAAGATCACGCCCTTGTAGAGATGATCGGCCCAGAGCCGGTTGGCCGTCTTCAGCCGGAGGTCATCGGGCAGGAAGGGGAAATGATGCTGATAGCCTGTGCAGAGGATCAGCGCGTCGACATCCTTCGATGAGCCGTCGAGGAAATAGGCCGTCTTGTTTTCAAGACGCGTCAACAGCGGCCGCTCTTCGAAATTCTCGGGCCATTTGAAGCCCATCGGCTTAGAGCGATAGCTTGTCGTCACCGATTTTGCGCCGTATTTCCAGCATTGCGAGCCGATATCCTCGGCCGAATAGCTACGGCCGACGAGCAACACGTCCTTGCCCTTGAACTCCAGCGCATCACGAAAATCGTGGGCATGCAGCACACGACCGTTGAAGGTCTTCACCCCTTCGAAATAGGGCACGTTCGGCGTCGAGAAGTGGCCAGAGGCGACGACGACATAGTCGAACTCCTCGTCATACATCCGGTCTTGGGGGCGATCATGCGCGGTTACCGTGAACTTCTTCGTCTCTTCATCGAAGCGCACCATGCGAACCGGCGTGCTGAAGCGCACCCATTTGCGTACATCGGCCTTCTCGACACGGCCCTTGATATAGTCCCAAAGCACGGCGCGCGGCGGATAGGAGGCGATCGGCTTGCCGAAATGCTCCTCGAAGGAATAATCGGCAAATTCCAGGCATTCCTTCGGGCCGTTCGACCAGAGATAGCGATACATGCTGCCATGCACCGGTTCGCCATATTCATCGAGGCCTGTGCGCCAGGTATAGTTCCAAAGGCCGCCCCAATCCGCCTGCTTTTCGAAGCAGACGACTTCCGGGATATCAGCACCCTTCTTTGCGGCCGATTGAAAGGCCCTTAGCTGGGCAAGGCCCGAAGGGCCGGCACCGATAACGGCAACTCGTGTCATGTGGCATTCCCCTTCTCGATTGTATCGAAGTTCTTATTGCATGCAGTCGTTTCGCGCCGCGTCCGGCATCAATCCGGGAAGATGCCGGGGCTGGTCGGCGCGCCGTCATCATATTGCGACAGCCAGTCGATCGTGGTCTGGCGGAAGCGCGTCAGGCCCTTGTAGTCGATGAGCTCCGGCGGCAAGGTTTTGAGCACACGCGGGAAGCGGCGCGCCCATTTCGGCACGGTAACGAGCTCGTTCATGTTCATCAGATAGCAGCGGATGACGAAGAGAATGGCGTTCGAGCGCGGCAGACGCCACAGGCTCTGCAACTCGACGCGCAGATGCACCTTTTCGCCGACATTCTCAGGCGTCACCGTGGTGCGATCCGGACCCCACTTCGGGTAGTTTTCGGGGCTGGTATCGAGGCGGGGATTGATCGTCATGGTCCAGTTGAACCGGCGCGTCGGCTTGCCCTGCTGCAGGTTCAAGAGGAATTTCAGCGCGCGGTCGAAGACGCCGATCTGATGGGCGAGCGGCACCGGCCCATGCCATTCCATGAAGTTCATGCCGATATCGAAATCAAGCGACCAATCGGCCTGGGTCGTCACCATGCCGGCATCCATCCAGAGATTGCCGTCACGCTGGTCGACGATGCAGAAATCACCCTGCGCCTGGCGGGTGATGTATTCGAAGGGTTCGTAAGGCAACGTGGACGCATCGCCGAAGGTGAAGGTGTCGTCTATGCCGAGCGGCCTATTGATCCAGCGCCATTGATCGCCATTCTTGGTGAGCGTGAAATGCTCGGGATAGCCGGCCGCCTGCTCTTCCATCAAGAGTTCCAGCGTGTCCCATTGCGCTGTCATCATGTGCGGCAGCGCCTGATAGCGTAAGGGATCTTCCTTCAGCACCAGGGCCCGGTCATGCATCTCGGCGACATAGTGCTCGTCGACGTCGATGAGGCTTTCGTAGACCGTATTCTTCCGCCCCTTCACATGCGGTTCCATGTTGACCGAATACATGTATTCGTCGCGATCGAAAGGGAACGGAAAACGCCGGATGTTTTCCGGACTGTTGCGGTAGGTAAAGTCGTCCCGAAACGTTTCCTGCTTGAAGGCGATTGCCATGCCCATTCTCCTGGATATCGGCCGGATGCTTAGAGGTCGAGATGCAGCGCGCTTCCCTCGAAGCGGGAGACGCAGATCATCACTTTTCGGCCGGAGGCCTTTTCTTCGTCGCTCAGATAGACGTCATTGTGCAGAAGCTTGCCGTCGCAGACGGCAACACCCGTCTCGCACTGCCCGCAGGCGCCGCCGCGACAGAGGAAGGGCGCATCGATGCCGACAGCCTCGATCGCCTCCAACATGCTCTCGTGATGGCCGACGTGAACGGTCTTGCCCGACCGCGTCAGCATGATGGAGAAGGGCTTGCCGGGCTGGGAAGACAGGAAGCGTTCGGAATGCAGGTTCTGTTCCGGCCAGCCGGCTTCTATACCCGTTTTCAACACGCTGTCGATCATGCCGGTCGGGCCGCACACATAGAGATGCGTGCCGAGCGGCTGGCTTTCGAGCAGACGTGCCAGAGGCATGAAATTGCGATCGGCGTCGCAATAGATCTTCACCCGCTGCGAGCCGTATTGCTCGACAAGTTCCTGACAATAGGCGCCGCGATCGATCGAACGCACGGCATAATGCAGCTCGAAATTCGCGCCCTCGCGCGAGAACTGCTGCATCATCGCGATGAAGGGCGTAATGCCGATGCCGCCGGCGATCAAAAGA
The DNA here is from genome assembly GCF_014193575.1 of Rhizobium sp. BK289. Lineage (NCBI taxonomy): Bacteria > Pseudomonadati > Pseudomonadota > Alphaproteobacteria > Hyphomicrobiales > Rhizobiaceae > Rhizobium > Rhizobium sp. BK289. Next base: position 2,342 of record NZ_JACHZO010000029.1, on the reverse strand, counting down.
TGCTTGCGCCCGCGCCAGTCCGGCTGGAACAGATTGACGGGATAGCTGACCTTGAGCTCGTCACCCTCACGCACCTTCTCATGCATGAAGGCGGAACCGCCGCGCGAGTCCTCGACACGCAGCACGCTGATCTCATAGGCCGAGCAATCATGCGGCGGCGACATCAGCGAATAGGCGTTGCGGCGCACATGGCCCTCGTCATTCATCGAGACGATGACATGGGCGCCACCGGAAAAATAAGGCATCGGCGCGCCATCAAGACGCTCGAAGCGGAAGCGCTTGATGCGATCGGCGACGGGCGTCACCTTCGCGACACGAACCGGAATTTCCGTACCACCGCTCACAGGAACAACTCCTCGGGATCAGGCGCCGTGCCCGGCTCTTCCGCATCGATGTTGACGCCCTGGAAGGCGCCGAGCCGGCGCGAATAATGGTCGCGCACCAAGAGCGGAAGCCCGCAATGGCTGCAGGCAAAAGGACTATGCGTGACATCGTCGGTGATGCCCTTGCAGTGGACGCATTGCACCCGTCTTGCAAGCGAGCCGCGATGCTCCGTGATGATCGAGGCATGATCCATGCCAAGGTCCAACGCCACCATCATCGCCTGGCCGATAAAACCTTCCGTGCCGGCGATATAAAGCCGCGTGCCCATGTGAGCCGTTGCGAGCGAGCCTTTCAGGCGGAAGAGCAACGTCGCAATGGTCGGCGCCGTGAAGAACATGTCGGCGCCGAGCCCGCGCAGGGCCTCATCATGGCCCCTGCCCTGCGAACCGCGCGCGACATAGAGGATCTCGCTGCGCGACAGGATGGTACCGTCAAGCCCGACCGTCTGGTCGAGGAGGGCATTGGCCCCCTCACCTTCCAGCGCGAACAGATGCCGCCGGGCGTGCGGCTGGATGGAGAGCCCTTTGTAGACCGGCCGGCTCTTGATGCCTTCGACAAGCATGAGCGCCTCCTTAACCGATAGCCGTCCTCTTCTTCTTTTCAGGGTCGTCGAACGGAAGCGTATGGGCGATGGCACTCGCATTGAGGCTCTTGCCGCGCACTTCAAGCTTGGTGCCCTGCACCGCCTTGTCGACATCGAGGCGGGCGATCGCCATCGATTTCTTGGTCAAGGTCGAATAGCAGGGGCAGGTGATGACACCAACCTTTTTGCCCTCGGCATAGACCTCGTCGCCGAGATCGGCCGGACCGTCCGCATCGATCAGCATGCCAAAAATCTTGAAGCGTTCCTTGCCCTTGAGGCGCGCATGTTCCTCGGCGCCACGGAAACCCGTCTTTCCCGGGCTGACCGTGAAGTCGAGGCCGAGCTCCCAGAGGCTGTCGCCGGGCGGCTGGTCAGCGAAGGGATACATCTGCGAGTTATCGTAGGGATAAAAGAGCAGATAGCTTTCGACACGCAGCATGTCGAGGACGCTGAAGCAGCAGGGAATGATCCCCATCTCCTCGCCTTCCGCGACGATGCGATCCCAGATCATCGGCGCATCCTGGCCACGCACGAAAATTTCATAACCGCGCTCGCCGGTATAGCCGGTGCGCGAGATCATCACGGGCGCGCCGAACAGCGTCGTCTGCATGTGATGGAAGTATTTGAGATCGCGTATGCCGGGCACATATTTTGCGAGATAGTCGACGGCGACAGGACCCTGCAGCGACAGATCGTGCAGATCGTCGTCGAAGAGGACAGCGCAGTTGCGGCCGGCCGCCTGCTTGAGCACTTCCTCGTGGCCGGAGCCCGAACCATGCACCAGCATCCAGGAATTCGGACCGGTGCGGTAGACGATGCAGTCGTCGGTGAAGTAGCCGCGGTCGTTGAGCATCGCGGCATAGACCGAGCGGCCGGGATAGATCTTCGACATGTCGCGGGTGGTGATATAGTCGAGCACGGCAATGGCGTGCGGTCCGACCAGATGCACCTTCTTGAGGCCGGAAACGTCCATGATGCCGGCTTTGGTGCGGATCGCGACGTGTTCCTGCGACATGTCCTTCTCGTAGGTCCAGGCGGTTCCCATGCCGCTCCAGTCCTCGAGTTTCGATCCGAGAGCACGGTGCCGGTCCGCCAAGGCGGAGAAACGCCATGATAATGCCATTTCGTTCCCTCTTTTTCTTCTATGGAATATTTGTTTCCTGACTATAATCGTCTTTCACGCCTTGGCAAGCCGATCCGAAGGGTTTTTCTTAGCCGTCCGGATGGTATTTCGCTCTCAAAACTTCGGCGGCTTCTTACCCGCAGCGCGATGTGCTGCAATGACGGTATTGGCCATCAGCATGGCGATCGTCATCGGTCCGACACCGCCCGGAACCGGCGTGATGGCGGCAGCGACTTCGGAGGCTTCACCATA
>NZ_JACHZO010000028.1:0-40243 GCF_014193575.1 Rhizobium sp. BK289 | reverse complement strand
ATCTCGTCATCGCAAATCACCTCCGACCGAAGTGAATCACGAAATTCCAGTCGAAGGAATCCCTTTCGATTCAGTCTGAATGCTCGGCGCTCTAGGCTTGGCGTTCGGCAACTGCCTTTTCGATGATCGCTTCGACGAAGTGACGCTTCTCGGCAGTATAGCGGTCACCATCGTGCCGGTAGGTTTTGGCGAGTTCCAGCTTCAGTTTCTCATAGGCGGCTGCTTCCGCCGGGTGTCCCCGAAGATAATCCCGAAAGATCATCCTGCGTTCATGCGTCCGGTTGTTTGGCGGACAAAGATAGACGCGCTCCGGCGGCATGCCGTCGCGCCGCATGAACGCCCAGACTTCATCGTCATAGCGGTTACCGCGCGGCTCGTAACCTTGGTTCAGCAGAATCTGCGTCGCGGCGGGAACGTCGGCGGAGCCGCGCAGGATGATGTCGATATCGATAAGCGGTTTTGCCGCGAGGCCGGGAATGGATGTGCTGCCGATATGCGTGATCGTCACGGCATAGGGTGCCACCAACCGTTGGAGCTGCTCCCGGATGCGCTCGAAATCATCCGGCCAGTTCGGGTCATATGGTACGAGCTCCACCGCCGCTCCAACAGTCAAGACGGTTCCTCCGCGTTGTTACCTTTGATGTAAGTAAGCAAACCCGCGACCAGCGCGTCAAATGTCACGCGGCAGCGCGGCGATGTCTTCAGGTTTTCGTGCATGACGACCCAGGTGTCGAGCGACAATTCGATTTCGGGCAGCAGGTGCACCAGGCTTGCGTCGCGTCGTGCCAAGGGGATCTGATAAAAGCCGATGCCGATACCGGCGCGCAAAGCATTATGCAATGCGATGCTATGGTCGGATCGAAAGCTGAAAGAGATACCGTCGAGCATCGGATAGCGTTTCCGCATCATCCGTATGTAGGCAGTCTGGCGATCGAAGCCGATCAGCTTGTGCCGGCGCAGAGCCTCACGGGTTTCAGGTTTGCCATGCCGCTCAATATAGCTGCGATGAGCGAAGAGGCCGAGGGTGATGGTGCCGATATGGCGCGAGAGCAACGCCTCCTGCGCCGGCGCGACCATGCGCACGGCAATATCGGCTTCACGCTGCAGCAGGTCTTCCACCGCGTCGGAAGCGGACAGCTCGACAATGAGGTCGGGATATTTTGCCTGCAGTTCGGCAAGGATCGCTGGCAACACCTCCGTTCCGATGACCTCGCTGGCGCTGATGCGCACCGTGCCGCTGACCTTGTCTTTCGAACCGGAGGCGGCTCGCAGCAAGGCGGCAGCCGTACTGGCCAGCGTCTCGGCATAAGGTTTCAGGGCAAGAGCGGCATCGGTCGGCAACAAGCCCTGCTGTGAACGTGTGAACAGTTCGGCGGCGACCGCCTTTTCCAATGCATCGATATGACGGCCGACCGTCGGCTGTGTCAGGCCGAGATCGCGAGCAGCCGCCGAAAGCGAACCGTGCTGCAGCACGGCAAGGAAGGTGCGATAGAAATCCCAGCTTGGTTCAGAGGGTGATGTCATACATTTACGTATATCATCTGCATATTTTTCTGCAATTTCGTTTATCGTCGATACCAAGCATACTCAGTCCATCGAAACAGATGGAGATGATGATGAGCAACCATAAGGAAAGCACGAAGACGGCCCTGATACTCGGCGCGACCGGCGGTATTGGCGGTGCAGTCGCGGAAGGGCTTGCCCTTCGCGGCTGGCGCATTCGGGCGCTGAACCGCAATGCAGCCGAAGCGGCCCGCCGCCAGCCGGAGTTCAACTGGTTTCAGGGCGATGCCATGCAGGCGGATGATGTTCTGAAGGCGGCGCAGGGCGCTGATGTCATCGTGCATGCCGTCAACCCACCCGGCTATCGCAATTGGGGCAAAGTCGTCCTGCCGATGCTCGATAACACCATTGCCGCCGCCAAGGCTATCGGTGCGCGGATCGTGCTGCCCGGTACGGTTTACAATTTCGGTCCCGATGTGTTCCCTCATGTCACGGAGGACAGCGCGCAGCGGCCGAAGACCCGCAAGGGCGCCATTCGCGTTGAAATGGAGCGGCGCCTGGAGGCGGCGGCAGAGCGGGGCGATACGCCTGTCATCATTGTTCGTGCCGGCGATTTCTTTGGCGGATCTCGTGCCAATAGCTGGTTCTCGCAGGCCATGGTGACACCAGGCAAGCCAGTCAGCTCCATCACCTATCCGGGCAGGGTCGGTCTCGGGCATCAATGGGCCTATCTGCCCGATGTCGCCGAGACGATGATCCGGCTGATCGAAAAGGGGGATGAACTGCCTGCTTTCGCGGTTTACCACATGCGGGGCCATTGGGATGGCGATGGCAGGCAGATGATCGATGCCGTGCGGCGTGTGCTCGGGCATGCGGTGAAGGTCAAGGCATTTCCCTGGATAATAGTGCCGCTGGCCGCACCCTTCGTGCCCTTCATGCGGGAGCTGCGTGAAATGAGCTACCTGTGGAAGGTGCCGCTGCAGATGAGGAATGACAAGCTGCTGGCCGTGCTCGGCGAAGAGCCGCATACACCGATCGACGAGGCGGTGAAGGCAACACTTGCAGCGATCGGCTGCCTGCCCGCGGCATGAGCCGGCCGTCAGGCGTTGAATTCGGAGAAGGCGATGCTAGCGACGGTTAAATCCGAATCCGCATTCTTGGTGTCACCATCGCTCAAGAACCAAGTCGCCGAAAGCCCCGCATAGGCGATGATCCATTGCAGAAGGCGTTTCGGTTCGAGGCCCGCCTCGGCACAGACGATCGGCAATTGCCGTTGCAGGCGGCCCGGCTTCATAACAATAGGCAGTTCGGGATTGCAGAAGATATTGGCGAAATCGAAACCGCGCTCGCCATGGACCCGCTTGGGGTCGATAGCGAGCCAGCCGCGGGGGCCGAAATCGAGAATGTTTTCGTGGTGAATGTCGCCGTGCAATATGGTCTGGTCGCGTTGATCCGCCAGAAGTCGTGCGGCCACATCGGCACAGGCGGCGAGCATGCCGCCATGGATGCGTGCCGCCGGTTCAAGCTCCCGAAACCAGCGATCCAGCGGCACCAGATCCGGCGGTAGCTGCTTTGCCTTGCCTGCATGCAGCCTCGCCGCTGTGCGACACATGATCCTGCTCGCCTCGTCATCTTCTCCCTGCATTGCCATGGTGAGCAGCGAGCCTGCGCCGGTTGCTCGTTCGATGAGGGCGGCGTCATCGTCATGTTCGTAGACAAAGGCGGCGCCTTCGCCATCCCACCAGCGCAGCACGCGATTGCCGAACTTCTCGTCGACATTTTGCGCAACCTTGATCATGGCGGGCTTATCCCGCCAGATGACCGGAAGAAGGTGGCTCGAATGGGTGATGATGGGATCGCCGTCCGGCGTCAGCGACCAACGGTCTATGTAGCGTTCAAACATATATCGGCTTTGCTAGGTGGGTATCATGATCTTGCGATCGGCACGCCTGCTTAGCTCGGTTGTGCAACGCCTGTTTTCAAGCGCCGAAATAGAAAAGCCCTCGCAACGGTTCGTCGCGAGGGCACTTTTTGGGCGTTAAGCACAGTTCGTCAGGCTGGCCACGGGCGAAGGCGCTGCCTGCGAGATGGATCGCTGCTTAAGCCGCTTCGTCCAGGGCCGGATAGTCGTCGTAGCCCTTGGCGCCGCCGCCGTAGAGCGTTGCCTGGTCCCATTGGGCGAGCGGTGCGTTTTCCTTCAGGCGGCGGACGAGATCCGGATTGGAGATGAACGGCTTGCCGAAGGCAACGACATCGGCCTTGCCGTTGTCGACGGCTTCGATCGCCATCTCGCGCGTATAGGCATTGTTGACCATCCAGCCGGCCTTGCCGCCTGCGACCTTATAGGCTGCATGCAGGGCATCGTAATCGAAGGGGAGGGAGTCGCGCTTACCGCCGGTCTGGCCTTCGATGACGTGGATATAGGCGAGGCCGTACTTCGCCAGGCCTTCGACGACATAGGTGAAGAGCTGCTGCGGGGCCGGGTCGCTGGCATCGCCGGATGAGGTGACCGGCGAAATGCGGATTGCGGTGCGGCCTGCACCGACTTCCTTGGTGACGGCATCGACCACTTCGAACAGGAAACGGGCACGGTTTTCGATCGAGCCGCCATATTGGTCGGTGCGGTCATTGACGTTGCCGCGCAGGAACTGGTCAATCAGGTAGCCGTTGGCGCCATGGATCTCGACGCCGTCGAAACCGGCATCAATCGCGGCGCGGGCGGCCTTGCGATAGTCCTCGACGATGCCCGGGATTTCCGAGGTTTCGAGCGCACGCGGTTCGGAAACGTCGGTAAAGCCGCCGGTGCCGTCGCTGTTGACCAGATAGGTCTTCGAATTTTCAGCACGCCTGGAAGTGGAGGAGACTGGCTTGCCGCCATTCGGCTGCAGGGTCGTATGGGAGATACGACCGACATGCCACATCTGCACGACGATCTTGCCGCCATTGGCACGCACGGCATCCGTTACCTTCTTCCAGCCGTCGAGCGCTTCCTTGCTGTAGAGGCCGGGAACGTTGGCGTAGCCCTGACCCTGATGGGTGATCGCCGTTGCTTCCGTGATGATCAGGCCGGCGGTCGCGCGCTGGGCATAATATTTGACGTTCAGCTCGTTCGGCACGGCATTCGGCGAGCGATTGCGCGTGAGCGGCGCCATGACGATGCGGTTGGCGATGGAGATGTCGCCGAGCTTGGTTGGTTCGAACAGTTTGGTCATTGAGTAGGTCCTTTTTACTGGGGGGAGGATGAAGGGGGAGGGAAAATATCAGGACGAGGCGAGGGCTTCGCCCTTGGGACGCAAGGCGGCAAAGGTCAGCAGGACTGTCACAAAGCCGAGAATTGCCATGGCCGAGCCGGCGAGCGGCACCTGAGCCAGGGAAAAGCCCTCGTCGATGACAACGCCGCCGATCCAGGCGCCGAGCGCGTTACCGGTGTTGAAGGCGCCGATATTGATGGTCGATACGAGGTTCGGGGCATCCTTGCCGAAGTTGACGACATTGATCTGCAATGCCGGCACGGCAGCGAAAGCAGCCGCAGCCCACAGGAAGAGGGTGATTTCGGCGCCGACGAGGGAGTGGATGGTGACGCTGAAGATCGTCGATGTCACCGCGATCGCCAGGAAGACACCGGCAAGCGTGGTGCCGAGGCGCCAGTCCGCGAGCTTGCCGCCGATGAGGTTGCCGATGGTCAGACCGACACCGATCGAGAGCAGAGTCCAGGTCACCGTTTCGGGCGAAACGCCCGTGACATCGCGCAGCATCGGGGCGATGTAGGTGAAAAGCGCGAACATGGCGGCCGAGAAGAAAACGGTCGTCAGCAGCGCCAGCCAGAGGCCGAGACCACGCAAGGCTGCTATTTCGCGGCCGAGGCTGCCCTGGCGTGCTTTTTCGTTCTTCGGCAGCACGGCAACAAGTCCGGCGATAGAGGCGACGCCGAGCAGCGTGACGATCCAGAACGGCGCGCGCCAGCCGAAAGCCTGGCCGAATGCCGTGCCGAGAGGAACGCCAAGCACGTTGGCAAGCGTCAGGCCGGTAAACATCAAAGCGACGGCGCGGGCCTTGCGGTCTTCCGGCACCAGGCTGGCCGCGACGACCGAACCGATGCCGAAGAAGGCGCCGTGGCAAAGGGCGGTGACGATACGGGCGATCATCAAAACCCAATAGTTCGGGGCGATGGCGCAGAGAAGATTGCCGAGGATGAAGAAGCCCATCAGCATAATCAGCGCCGATCGCCGGCGCAGATGGGCGGTCGAGACAGCCATGATCGGCGCACCGATGGCGACGGCCAGCGCATAGCCGGTGACCAACCAACCGGCCTGTGGAATGGTGACCGCGAGATCCGAGGCAACCTCCGGCAGCAGTCCCATGATGACGAATTCCGTCGTGCCGATGGCAAAGGAGCTGAGCGCGAGAACGAGGAGTGCAAGAGGCATGATCAGAGTTCCTTCTGCATGGCTTCAAGGAATTCGGCGATGGTTTCTTCGTTGCGCTTATAGAAAATCCACTGGCCAAGGCGCCGTGTCGTCACCAGACCGGCGCGGTGGAGCGTGCCGAGATGGGCCGAGACGGTGGATTGCGAGAGACCGCAGCGCTCGAACTGGCTAGCGCAGACACCAAGCTCCAGCGGGTGTTCCTGGCTCGGGAAATGGGTCTCTGGATCTTTGAGGTGGTTGAGGATTTCGAGCCTTGCCGGATTGGCCAAAGCCTTCAATATCTCGTTCTTGTCCATGGTGTTCACCAAGCCATATCGAATAATCCCGATTTATGTATCGACGGATTTCGATATATCAAGGGCGACGCTGAATATTATTTTCGGCAGGGCTGCAGGCGCGGCTGCTTAGAAATTGGGCAAAAAAAGAGGGCCACCGGAGTAAACCAGGGCCCTTATAGGTGTGAAGGTCAAAACCTTCAGAGGGGAACAGCCAATGCGGTGGAACTGGGAGGAAAAGCCACCGTGTGCATCAGCTGTGTGCGTTATGATGCTAATTTGTGCAGCGCGCAATGCTTTTTTGTGCATGGCAGTTATGCGTTTGCAACGGCAGGGTCAAAAAAGGCAAAAAAAAGGGCCGCCGGAGTAAACCAGGGCCCTATAGGTATGAAGGTCAAAAACCTCCAGAGGGGAACAGCCAATGCGGTGGAACTGGGAGGAAAAGCCACCGTGTGCATCAGCTATGTGCGATATGGTAGTTAAATGGGCAGCCTTCAACTCTATTTTGTGCATATCAGCTATGCATCATACGCGTGGCTGATATATTAGTCATAAAAAGAGTTCGTTATCAGTGACTTACCTTCACTAGAAATTCCAGTTACGAGCTTTCGACACGATAAAATCACGAAAAACTTTAAGTTTGGCCGCGTTTTTCATCTCGTCCGGGTAGCAGAAATACGTATCGAAGGACGGCACGTCCGCATTGATTGCGAGCTGGATAAGGCCTGGATCGCGACCGACGATATAATCAGGCAGGACGGCGATGCCGATGCCGAGAAGGCACGCGCGTTTGATCGATGTCTGGCTGTTGATCTGCAGATGCGGCACACGCTTGTTGTCGGACGACCGGCCGGCGATCTCCAGCCAGTTGACGTCGAGCAGGTAGTTCGGTGCCGGCTCGCCGAAGCTGATGATGCGATGCTCGTCCAGATCTTCCACCGACTGCGGCTCGCCGTAGCGGTTGATATAGGAGGGAGCTGCATAGACGTGCATATGCACGGTGAACAGCTTGCGCTGGATGAGATCCGACTGCTGCGGCTGACGCAGACGGATGGCGCAATCTGCATGGCGCATGTTCACGTCCAGCTCCTCGTTATCGAGGATGAGCTGGATCTGCATATCCGGATAGAGCTGCAGGAATTCCTGAATCTTGTCGGTCAGCCAGCCCTGGCCGAGGCCGACGGTCGTTGTCACGCGCAGCTTGCCGCTCGGCTTGTCGGTTGTCTCGGTCAGTTGCATCTTGACGGTCTCGAGCTTCAAGAGAACGTCGTGAGCCGTGCGATAAAGCAGCTCGCCCTGTTCGGTCAGGATCAGGCCGCGGGCATGGCGGTGGAAAAGCTTGATGCCGACGTCCTGCTCGAGCGCGCTGACCTGCCGGCTGATGGCGGATTGGGACAAATGCAACTTATCGGCCGCATGCGTGAACGAACCCGCTTCGGCAGCCGCGTGAAAGATACGCAGCTTGTCCCAATCCAATGGCATGCCGTTTCCCCTCATCGGCTGCATCACTCCGCAGCCACGGCGACGGGCATGTGCCCAGTCAAGTAGCGTTCCGCCTCAAGCGCCGCCATGCAGCCCATCCCGGCTGCCGTGATCGCCTGCCGGAATGTATCGTCGGTCACGTCACCGGCGGCATAGATGCCTTCGACGCTGGTAGCGGTCGAATCCGGCGCGGTCCAGAGATAGCCATTGTCCTTGAGCTTCAATTTGCCCTTGAAAAGTTCGGTCGCCGGCGCATGGCCGATGGCGACGAAGACGCCGTCGATCGGCGTTTCGGTGATAGCGGCGGTGCGCACATCGCGCAGGCGAGCGCCCGTGACGGACGGGGGCATAGGCGGCTTGGCGGGCGTGCCGGTGATCTCGGCAATCTCGGTATTCCAGAGAACCTTGACATTTGCCTTGGCGAAAAGGCGCTCCTGCAGAATCTTCTCCGCACGGAAGGAATCGCGGCGATGCACGACCGTCACCGACTTGGCGATATTGGAAAGATAGAGTGCTTCCTCGACGGCGCTGTTACCGCCGCCGACCACGATCACGTCCTTATTGCGATAGAAGAAGCCGTCGCAGGTAGCACAAGCGGAAACGCCGAAGCCCTGGAAATGCTGCTCACTCTCGATTCCCAGCCACTTTGCCTTGGCGCCGGTGGCGATGATGAGGGTATCGGCGGTCCAGACCTGGCCGCTATCGGTGCGGGCGACGAAAGGACGTTGGCTGGTATCGACTTCGGTCACGAGGTCGTTGACGATTTCTGCGCCGACATGCTGGGCCTGCTGTAGCATTTGCTCCATCAGCCACGGGCCCTGGATCGGATCGGCAAAGCCCGGATAGTTCTCGACATCGGTCGTGATCATCAACTGACCGCCCTGTTCGAGACCGGCGATCAGAACGGGCTGCAGCATCGCGCGCGCGGCATAGACCGCGGCGGTGTAACCGGCTGGGCCGGAACCGATGATGAGCACCTTCGTGTGGCGGGCAGGCATAGTCAGTCCTTTCAATTCGGCGATCGGGAAACCGCAGCTTCAAACGTCCAAAAGCAGGCGATTTCACGGTTCGCCGCTTCATTTATGATTGCCTTATGCATTTATTCAAGGGCAGCCTTGCATTACACACAGAGCAAATCGGCTTAGTGTAAGAATCGGTTACGCAAGAGAAACTTTCTTGCGTATTTTCCTGCCTTATATAGAAGCTGGCGAAGGGGAATTAAAGAAAGGCAATAAAAGTGCTTCGCGCTGAACTCGATGCCATTGATATCAAGATTCTGCGGGAACTGCAGCGAGACGGACGGATGACCAATGTCGAGTTGGCAGATCGTGTCGGCATTTCCGCACCGCCATGCCTGCGCCGGGTGCGCAAGCTGGAAGAAGCCGGCGTCATCGAAGGCTATCATGCCATGCTGAACAGCCCGAAACTGGGCTTCGATCTCGTGGCCTTCTGCATGGTCGGCCTCAAGCATCAGTCGGAGGCCAATCTCAAGGCTTTCGCCAATGCCACGGCGGCCTGGCCGCTGGTGCGGCAGGCATGGATGGTTTCCGGCGACAGCGATTTCCTTCTTCACTGCGTTGCAGAAAATCTCACCCGCTTCCAGGACTTCGTAATCGAAGTTCTGACCGCGAACGAACATGTCGATACCGTGCGCACCATGCTGACGATCCGGCAGGTCAAGAAGCTCGGTCTGGTGGAGCTCTAGGCGGATGGCGGATCGCCCCTGGCACCGGTCGCTGATCAAGTCCGGCGTGCGCCTTTTCCTGGGCGGTTCGCTGGCGCATGTACAGGACTGGTTTCCAGGGCTTTCCATCGTGCGCAGCCAAAGCATCAGTGAGGTGCATTACCGCGGAGCGAAGGTCGCGAGCCTTGCCGGCATGGATCGGCTGCGCGAACGCTGTGGCGATGCAATCTATATTGTCGGCTCCGGCCCATCCATTCGTGGTTGCGACCTGAGCGGCCTCGAAGCCAGAAGCGCCATCCTTCTGAACGGCGCTATCGGATTGACCGGCGAGCCGATCGCCGAGCCTTTGGCGATTGCGGTCGAGGATGAGCGCTTTGTCTGGCGACACATCGATCTGTTGCGCAAGAAGGTCGCTCCAGGTTCGCTCTGCCTGTTTTCCGTTGCGGTGCTGCGCGCGCTTTGCGAGATCAACAAGAGCTGGCTCGCGGACAAGACCATCATTCTGATCGACGATATCCGCAAGCCCTATGGCGCCCGCAGGCGTTCGCTCGAGGACCTCAAGACGCTGCAATATGTGCGGCTGGATGCCGAGGGTTCTGCAGGCTTTTCACTCTCGCCGGATCGCGGCGTTTTTCTGGGTGGGTCGGTCGCGGTATCCGCCCTGCAATTCGCTCTTTACTGCGCCCAGCATCAGGTCGGCTTTCTGGGGATCGATATTTCCAATGCCGGCGAACCGCGCTTTTATGAAACCGTCGGCGATATGGCTTTTTCGGGAATTGCGCGGGCTGAAGGCCGCATCATCGAGCATCTCGTGCTCGCGCGGCAGGTTGCCACCGAGCGCGGCGTCTCTTTCGTCAACTATTCTCCCATTTCCGCATTGCTGAAATATGATTTCGGTTACGACGACCGGTTCGCCATGAAATCGACGGCGTGACGCTTGCCGAAAATGACGACGCCCGTGCGGGGTTTGAAAATAAGGGTGCTGGAATGAAGCTCATGCGTTGGCTGAAACCCAAGGCGTCCGATGCCAAGAAGCTGACCATCGATCCGCCCGAAGCGACGGCGGGACGCCATGGCATCGCCATCGTCGCCTGCGTCAAGAACGAGGCGCGCTATATCGAGGAATGGGTGCGCTTCCACCGGGCGGTCGGTATTCGTCATTTCTATATCTATGACAACGGCTCCACGGACGAGACCTGTGTCCTTCTTCGCAATCTCCTGAATGAGGATATGCTGACGATCATTACCTGGGCGGGGCGGATGCGCGATGCAGCGACCTCGGCCGTGCTGAATGGTCAGGTCATTACCTTTGCGCACGCCATCCTGAATTTTGGTGGCGGTTACCGCTGGATGGCATTCATCGATGTCGACGAATTCCTTCTGCCGAAGGAAGCGGCGACCATCGCGCAGGCGCTGGAGGTCGTCGGCGATTTTCCGAATATCTCGTTGCCATGGCACATGTTCGCCACCAGCGGCCATGAGACGCCGCCGGATGGGCCTTTGACGCTGAACTATACCATGCGCGCCGCCGATCCGATGACGACAAAGGAAAATGTCAGCAATTTCAAATGCATTGTCGATCCGTGCGAGGTGACCGAGGTCAGCGTGCATCAATTCCAGACGCGGGGCTATGGGGATCTGACGGCCAATGATGCTGGCAAGCGATTTACGCGGCGTGCACGGAAGTCTCCCGAGTTCTATTCAAACCGGTTCTTGCAGCTCAACCACTATTATACGAAATCCCGGCAGGAACTGACGGAAAAGCTCGCCCGAGGATGGACCTATGACAGCAGTGCGGCGAAATATCGGGACAAGGTCCTGTCGATCGTCAAGAGCATCGAAGAGGATATGGTGGAGGATCGTTCGATGATCGATTTCATCGAGCGGCATCATATCGATCTTGGCCGCTGATCGAGCGCTTACTTGTTGGCGATAAGCAGTCGCTTGTAGACGTCGCCGATGGCGGTCGCTTCCTTCTCCAGTGCGAATTCGCTGCGCACATGGCGCACGGCATTCTCACCCTGGCGAAGCGTTTCCTCCGGATTGTCCAGATAGAAGGCGATCGCTCTTGTCAGAGCCTCGCCATCGCCCGCCGGCACCACGGCACCCGTTTCGCCCGGGACGATCATCTCGGCATAGGCGCCGGCATCGGATGCGACGACGGCAGTACGGGAGGCCATGGCTTCCAGTGGCGTCAAGCCGAAGCCTTCATTGCGGGAAGGGGCGACATAGAGAGTGGCACGGCGATACCAGGGTTTGATGTCGTCGACCTCGCCCATGAAGCGGATGCGGTCGGAAAGGCCGGCATCAGCCACCATCTTCTCCAGCTCATCGCCGAAACTCCGATGCTCTGATGTCACGCGGCCGCAGACCACGGCCGTCCAGTCCGGATGGTTCGGCAGCAGCTCGATCATCGCCTTGACGAAAAGATCGGTGCCCTTCTGATGGCGGACACGGCCGAAACAGCCGATCAGATAGGTACCGGGCAGGCCGGCTGCGGCCATGCGGTCGCTTGATGTTTCCGGTGGATGAAAACGGTTGAGATCGACGCCGTGCTGGATGACGGTGTGCGCTACCTCGAGAAAACTGCCGGAGCGGGTGCTGGTGGCGATCACGGCATCCATACGGCGGATGAGCCAGCGCGTATAGCCGGTATGGCGGCGCTGGGCGGCCGAGGTGAAGACCAGCTTCAGAGGCATGCGCAGCACCGAGCGCAGCAGCAGGCCCACCAGCATCTCGTTGTTGCGGCGGGCATGCCAGACGCGCACGCGGCAACGGCGGGGTCTGCTCCATAGGCCCGGAAGCCGGTGCCAGCCGAGCTTGGGCAGGTCTTCCGGCAGGCCGGGACCAAGAGTCGCTATGTGATAGCCAAGCTCGACCTGCTTGGGGATCAGCTGCACGATCGTCGAGGTCACGCCGGAAAGCCGGCGTTTGAAATTCGTTGCGATGATTTCGATCTCTCTGAGATCGCTGGCATGCGCTGACTCGCGATCGCGCACGGGCAATCAGCCCCAGGTGACGGAGAGGATTTCGTAGCCCTTGGCGCCGCCGGGCGCATTGACCTCAATTGAGTCGCCGACTTCCTTGCCGATCAGTGCGCGGGCGATCGGAGAGGAGATGGAGATGCGGCCAGCCTTCACGTCGGCTTCCTGATCGCCGACGATCTGATAGATCTTTTCTTCCTCGGTGTCCTCGTCGATGAGCTTCACCTTTGCTCCGAACTTGATCTTCGAGCCGGACATCTTGGTAAGATCGATGACTTCGGCGCGAGCCGTCAGGTCTTCGAGTTCGGTGATGCGGCCTTCGTTGTGGCTCTGGGCTTCCTTGGCCGCATGGTACTCGGCATTTTCGGAGAGATCGCCATGGGCGCGCGCTTCCGCAATTGCCTCGATGATCCGCGGGCGCTCTTCCTGCTGACGCCAGCGCAGCTCTTCCTGCAGCTTGACGAACCCGTTCTGTGTCATCGGTACCTTTTCAACCATTTTTCTTGTCCTTCACTCCCTGTGTTGCTCTGCTGCAGACACAAAAGAAAACAGGTCCCGAAGCGGTACTTCGGAACCATTCAGAGCCGTTATTCTGTCATCTATAGCAGATTGCGACAGACGATTGCCAGAAAATTCGAAGACTTAAGGAAAGGCTCCTGTTGAGGCTCCTTGCCCGTTCGGCCATCTGGCTTAGGTACGACGAATGTGAGCCGGCTATCCTGCTTCACGCCCGTCGCAGCCGAATCATACCGTCAGAAATAGCTCTGCAGCGGTTGGACTTCCAGGTTTCCGGCCTTCAGCGCCTTGATCGCCATGGCAGCGGCTTCGGCGCCGGCCATGGTGGTGTAATAGGGCACCTTCTGCATCAGCGTTGCGCGGCGGAGCGATTTCGAATCCGAGATCGCCTTGTTGCTGTCGGTCGTGTTGATGACGAGCTGGACCTGGCGGTTACGGATCGCGTCCTCGATATGCGGACGGCCTTCCAGTACCTTGTTGATCTTCGTGGCTTCTATGCCGTTTTCAGCGAGGTAACGCTGGGTGCCGCCGGTTGCGAGCACCTTGAAGCCCTGTTCCGTCAGCATGCGGATGGCCGGCAGCACGCGCGGCTTGTCGTCGTCGCGGACCGAGACGAAAACCGTTCCGTCACGCGGCAGTTCGACGCCGGCACCGAGCTGCGACTTGGCGAAGGCGAGTGCGAAATCCGTGTCGAGGCCGATGACTTCGCCCGTCGAGCGCATTTCCGGTCCGAGCAGGGTGTCGACGCCGGGGAAGCGGGCGAAGGGGAAGACGGCTTCCTTGACGGCGATGTGCTTCAGCTTGCGCGGATCTGGCTTTTCGCCATAGGCGGCAAAGGTCGCATCCAGCTTCTCGCCGGCCATGACGCGCGCGGCGATCTTGGCGATCGGCGCACCGATGGTCTTGGCGACGAAGGGCACCGTACGCGAGGCGCGCGGGTTGACTTCGAGCACATAAACCGTGTCGTCCTTGATGGCGAACTGGACGTTCATCAGGCCGCCGACATTCAAGGCCTTGGCCATGGCCTTTGCCTGGCGTTCCAGCTCGTCGATCATGGCAGGTGACAGCGTGCGCGGCGGCAGCGAGCAGGCCGAATCGCCGGAATGGATGCCGGCTTCCTCGATATGCTCCATGATGCCGGCGACGTAGACCTCGGTGCCGTCGGACAGGCAATCGACGTCGACTTCGATGGCGTTCGTCAGATAGCTGTCGAAGAGCAACGGATTCTTGCCGAGCAGCGTGTTGATCTGGCCGGTCTTGTCGTTGGGATAGCGCTGCTTGATATCTTCCGGCACCAGTTCCGGAACGGTATCGAGGAGGTAGCCCTGCAGCTGGCCTTCCGAATGGATGATCTGCATGGCGCGGCCGCCCAAGACATAGGACGGGCGCACGACCAGCGGGAAGCCGATTTCGGAAGCGACGAGGCGAGCCTGCTCGACCGAATAGGCGATGCCGTTGTTCGGCTGGTTGAGATCGAGCTTCATCAAGAGCTTCTGGAAACGGTCGCGGTCTTCGGCAAGGTCGATCGCGTCGGGAGCCGTGCCGAGGATCGGGATGCCGTTCTTTTCGAGCGCTTCGGCGAGCTTCAGAGGCGTCTGGCCGCCGAACTGGACGATGACGCCGACCACTTCGCCCTTTTCCTGCTCCGCCTTGAGGATTTCGATCACGTCTTCCGCCGTCAGCGGCTCGAAATAGAGGCGATCCGACGTGTCGTAGTCGGTCGAAACCGTCTCGGGGTTGCAGTTGATCATGATCGCTTCGTAGCCTGCATCCTTCAGGGCGAAGGCGGCATGACAGCAGCAATAGTCGAATTCGATGCCCTGGCCAATGCGGTTCGGACCGCCGCCGAGGATGACGACCTTCTTGCGATCGGAAACCTCAGCTTCGGAACGGGCTGCGCCGACGAAGGGCATTTCGTAGGTCGAGTACATGTAGGCGGTCGGCGAGGCGAATTCCGCCGCACAGGTGTCGATGCGCTTGAAGACTGGGCGCACACTCAACCGGTTGCGCAGTTCCGCCACTTCCTTCGGACGCTTGTCGGTCAAGGTTGCAAGACGCGCATCGGAGAAGCCCATGGCCTTCAGCATGCGCAGATTGGCAGCATCCTCGGGCAGACCATGCTCGCGGATGCGGGCCTCCATATCGACGATGTTCTTCAGCTGCTCGAGGAACCACGGGTCGATCTTGCAGCCTTCATGCACTTCCTCGACGCTCAGCCCCGAGCGCAGCGCCTGGGCGACCATGCGCAGGCGGTCCGGCGTCGGCGTGCCGATGGCGGCGCGGATGGCGTTGCGGCTGCCTTCGCCTTCCTCGATACCGGGGATTTCGATCTCGTCCAGACCAGTCAGGCCGGTTTCGAGGCCGCGCAACGCCTTCTGCAGCGATTCCGCGAAGGTGCGGCCGATCGCCATGACCTCGCCGACCGACTTCATAGCCGTGGTCAGAACCGGAGAGGCGCCGGGGAACTTCTCGAATGCGAAACGCGGGATCTTGGTGACGACATAGTCGATCGACGGTTCGAAGGAGGCAGGCGTCGCGCCGCCGGTGATGTCGTTTTCGAGTTCGTCCAGCGTATAGCCGATGGCGAGTTTTGCCGCGATCTTGGCAATCGGGAATCCCGTAGCCTTCGAGGCAAGCGCGGACGAGCGCGACACGCGCGGGTTCATTTCAATGACGACCAGGCGGCCGTCCTTCGGATTGACCGCAAACTGCACGTTCGAGCCGCCAGTCTCGACGCCGATCTCGCGCAGGACCGCGATCGAGGCGTTGCGCATGATCTGGTATTCTTTATCCGTCAGCGTCAGCGCCGGAGCGACGGTGATCGAGTCACCGGTGTGAACGCCCATGGGGTCGATGTTCTCGATCGAGCAGATGATGATGCAGTTGTCCGCCTTGTCGCGGACGACCTCCATCTCGAATTCCTTCCAGCCGAGCACCGATTCTTCGATCAGCACTTCCGTGGTCGGGGAGGCGTCGAGGCCGCCGCCGACGATCTCGAAGAATTCCGAGCGGTTATAGGCGATGCCGCCACCGGTGCCGCCGAGCGTAAAGGACGGACGGATGATGGCGGGCAGGCCGACATGGTCAAGCGCCTGCGCGGCAATGGCCATGGCATGGCTCATGTAGCGCTGTTTGCGGTCGCTCTCGCCGAGGTTCCACTGGTTTTCCAATTCGTCCAGCGCCTTGTCGAGCGCGGGGCCAGAGAGCGATGCCTTCAGCTTGCTCCGCTCGGCCTCATGCGTCTTGCGGTCGGCGTCCTTGATGTCGGTGGCGTTTGCCAGCATGGAGCGCGGCGTTTCGAGGCCGATGCGGGCCATGGCTTCGCGGAAGAGGGCGCGGTCTTCCGCCATGTCGATCGCGGCGGGTTTCGCACCGATCATCTCGACATTGTAGCGGTCGAGCACGCCCATGCGCTTCAGCGACAGCGCGGTGTTGAGCGCGGTCTGGCCGCCCATGGTCGGCAGCAGCGCGTCCGGGCGCTCCTTGGCGATGATCTTGGCGACAACTTCAGGCGTGATCGGCTCGACATAGGTCGCATCCGCCAGACCCGGATCGGTCATGATCGTTGCCGGGTTGGAGTTGACGAGAATGACGCGGTAGCCTTCCTCCTTCAGCGCCTTGCAGGCCTGCGTGCCCGAATAGTCGAATTCGCAAGCCTGTCCGATAACAATCGGTCCTGCACCGATAATGAGGATCGATTTGATATCTTGACGCTTCGGCATGGGCTCTCATCCGTTTTTTCGTTGCGCGAAAAACCGGCCAGGGTGGGAGGTCACCGGCCGGGGCGCATGGGCAAATATTTTCAGGCTAGAAGCGGCTTATAGGCAAATGTATTTGCAAACGGAACCCCATAAATCGCGGAATCGACATGAATTCTGCCGAGATTTTCATTGGGCGGTCAAATGTCGAGCTTTGCGGGCAATAGCGGCTAATGATCGACTAACCCTCAATATAATGAGGGACGAAGCGTGAGGTATCCCGGGTGATGGGAGTGTCGTCCTCACGAATGCCGATACCCGCCGGCTGGCCGGCCACGATCCAGGACCCGATGACAGTCCAATCGTCGCCAAAGCGGGGAAGCAAATGCATCGCCTGTCTTACATACCCTTCTTCACCGTATGGTCCTTCGACCTCATATATGCCGGCGCCGGGTTCGTGATTGACGAGCGTCACATTCGCACCTTCGCGAGATAGCAACGGTTTGCGGACATAGCGATCGCCGAGATCCCCCACATGCACGTCGTCTTCGAAATAGGCCGGCAATAGATTTTCGTGGCCGGGGAACATTTCCCACAGCACTGGCAGCAATCCTTTGTTGGACAGCGTCAGTTTCCACAGTGGCTCGATTACCCGCGTGGGGGTTAGCGGCAGATGACGGCCGAAAGGCTCGCGCACCATGTCTTCGAGCGGATAAAGCTTGAACAGGCAGTCTATGGGTTCATCCTGAAGATCGATCAGCCGATGGCTGTCGTCAACGCCGATATCGGGCATGGCGATGAGCTTCGCATCGCAGCCCGCTTGCGCGGCGCAATCGACGAAGTAGTTCAAGGTCACGAGGTCCTCTTCCGATTCCAGCATGCCGGCGAAATGCATGCGGCCCGAAGGTGCAGCCAGGACGCGGATAGCATCGATCAAGCGTTCATGCAGTGAGTTGAACTGGTCTGCCGAGGAAGGAATTTCGCCACGCCGCTTCATGTCTTCAAGCCATTGCCATTGGAAAACCGCGCTTTCAAACAGGCTGGTCGGCGTGTCGGCGTTGAATTCGAGAAGCTTTGCCGGACCTTTTCCATCGTAGGAGAGGTCGAAACGGCCATAGAGGTCATGTTCCCGATTGCGCCAGGATCGCAATATCGCATCGTGATAGGCTGGCGGAATGGCCATGCGATGCATCAGTTCGCCATCGCAAGCGATCCTTTCGGCTGCCGCGTAGCACATTTCCAGCAGCTTGGCTGAGGGCTCCTCGAGCTTCGTCTCAATTTCCTCGAGGGAAAATGCATAGGCGTGCCGTTCATCCCAATAGCGTTGGCCATACATGGAATGGATGGTGAAGCCAGAAGCCTCTGCCTGAGCTTTCCAATCCGGCCGCTCGTTCACGACAATACGTTTCATTCTCTCACCCGTTAGGCCGAAAGATGGAAGCCGCGAAAGCCCCAGCCGCCACGTTCTACCTTACCGCTCGAGCGCCCGGCGCGGTCGGAAGATCTCCCCCAAAGGCTACCACCGCCGCCGCCACCGGAAGACGAAGACGCCTGCCCGTTGTCGTCCTTTCTTTCCACATTGGCCGCTTTCCCAAGCAGCATACCGTTGGCGAGGCTCCGCCCGGTTGCCGTGCGAAAGTCGCTGCTCCCGCGCGGCTGATAAAGGGCTTTGGTGTCAAACGTTCTGGCGGCGTTGCCGACGAGATAACCGGCCAGCAGGGGAATGAAGTGGCCCGTACCCGATTGATGGGCAGTGGTCGTGGGCTGGCAATTGTTGACGCCGTAATCCTTTTCGCAGTTCGCCGCCGTTTCATAGGCAGGAGCATTCTGCTGACGTTCCGTTTCCGCCGCGGCAAACTGAGATCGACATTCGTCAGCGGAAAAAACTCTCCCCGCGATGCATGTGTCGATGTCTTTGTATATTTGAACCGTATCTTCCTTTTGGCCGCAGGCAGTCAATGCCGCTGTTCCCATGAGCAGCAGGGACACACTCATCGATCGTTTCATAAAACCCTCGGTGCATTGCGCGTTCACAGGACCAACTATTCTGGAACGTTGCCAGCACAGACCAGCCGCAAGACACGCAGACGCGGAATTGCGGTTGTCCACATATGTCAGGATTGCAACGCAGAGAATATGGGCGCGAAAACAGAGTTAGATATTAATCGGCCGCGTTTAAAGTATGTAGGCGTGCATTCGATCGAATTTTTTAGAGCAATGGTTGCGACCGTAAACAATGTCTTGTCATTTTTCGTAAGTTACGGCGACGCGATGCATCTGAAAAGAAACGAGCCAAATGGCGCGCTAGGGAATGGAGGAGGCGCCGGCCGCCGCTCAGTTGTCAACCGAAGTGTTGCCGGACCGCTTCGGCATAAGAGCGGCTGACGGGCATCTCCGCGCCATCGCGGGCGATGACGAAAAGCTTGCCATTGTCGCGTTTCAGCCGGTCGACATGATCCGCCGCAACCCAGTGAGATCGGTGCACACGTATTCCTGCTGTATTGCCGATTTCCGTCAGCGCGTCGCCGAAACGCAGCAGGATGAGCTCGCGACCGCGTGTCGTCACGACTTCGGTATAATGGTCGCGCACGGTGAGCCTGAGCAGCGCTCCACGATTTTCCGGTTTCAGGCGCGAGAGAATCGGCATTTGCGGGGCTGTGGCCATCGGGGCCGATGAGGCTGTCGTTTCCGCAACGTTAAAGCCTGCGGCTGCGATCGCTATCTGCCGATGCATGGTCATGTAGGAGAGAATGCAGAAGAGGATGCAAAGCGGTATGGAGCCAAGGGATTTGCCGAGGCCGCCGATCACGCTGGGCGTATCGCCGAAGAAGGCGAGGTCGATAAGCGTGATGCCGAAGCCTATCGGCATTGACGCGACGATCGACCCAATCAGCATCCGCGCGAACATGTTCGAGATCTGCTTGCGCAGGAGAATTTCGGCAGCAACGGAGAAGACGATCGCGAAGGACCAGGCCATGGCATGCAAGGCGAGCCAGTAGCCGAGCCGGACTCCCGGCATCAGCCTTTCAAGGGTGCCGTACGGTCCGGTCAAGGCAAAGATCAGGACGATCGTGACGAAGGTCGCCCAGAAGCGCGGTGAACGCTGGATGACCTGCAATTCGCGAAGCGTGGATTGCAGAAAGAGGTGATCCACGAAGATTTTCCGTTTCTCGCGCGATTTCGATTGAGAGAACAACACTATCGCGGAAAGGATCGGCAAACTCAACCGGATACAGATGATGACTCTCGAGCCGCTTCTCGATGCCCCGATCGCGATCCAAGTCCATGTCGCGGCCGTCATTCCCGCCGCCGTGCTCGGCGCCTATCTTCTGGCCAGGCCGAAGGGGACGCCGAGGCACCGTCTGCTTGGCAAGATATGGCTGGCCTTGATGGTGATTACGGCGCTATCGAGCTTCTTCATCCACCAGATCAACATGTTCTACGGCTTCAGCCCGATCCATCTGCTTTCGATACTCGTTCTCATCGGCTGCTGGAGAGCGATCGTCAACGCCCGCAAGCATAATATAGAGATGCATAAACGCATCGTCGGAAGCCTGTATTTCGGCGGTATTGTCGGGGCGGGCGCGTTCACGTTCATTCCCGGCCGCATCATGAACAGGATGACCTTCGACGGCGATGAAATTGCCCCACTCCTGATCGCGGCGGGTATAGGCCTCGCGCTTTTATGGCTGACGTCTAATGAAATATGGCGCCGTCGCCGTTTAAGCTGATGTTCTGTCGATAGCCAACTGGCTTTGTTACACTTCCTGGATATATAAATGCCTCAAGGGACTTTGATTTTAGGCATCGCCAGGAGGTGCACTATGGATTGGAAGGGGCGTCGGCAATCCGACAATATCGAGGACGAACGCGGCTCGTCGCCCATGAGCGGCGGCGGTGGCGGAGGCTTCCGGTTCCCGGGCGGCGGTATCGGCGGTGGCGGCCTGAGCTTCCGCACCATTATCGTGCTGATCGTGATCTTCCTGATCCTGAGAGCGATGGGCGTCGACGTCATCGGCCTGCTGCAGCAAAGCGGCATGCTGGAGGGTGGAAGTTCCGGATATCAGCAGAGCACCTCCAACAGCAGCGGCGGGGCTCAGCCGGCCAATGACGAGATGAAACAGTTCGTTGCGACCGTTCTTGCCGATACGGAGGACACCTGGAACGGCATCTTCAAATCGATGGGCCAGACCTATACCGATCCGAAGCTTGTGCTGTTTTCCGGCAGCTTCCCCTCGGCTTGCGGCCAGGCTTCGGCGGCCACCGGCCCCTTCTATTGCCCGAGCGACCAGAAGGTCTATCTCGACATGGCCTTCTTCAAACAGATGAAGGACCAGTTCGGCGCATCGGGCGATTTCGCGCAAGCCTATGTGGTCGCGCATGAAGTCGGCCACCATGTTCAGGATCTGCTCGGCATCCTGCCGAGGTTCAATCAGGCCCGCCGCACCATGAGCGAGGTGGATGCCAACAGGATGTCGGTGCGGATCGAGCTGCAGGCCGATTGCTTTGCCGGCATATGGGGTAAGTTCACGCAGCAGAAGGGCATATTGCAGGCTGGCGATCTCGAAGAGGCCTTGAACGCCGCGCAGCAGATCGGTGACGATACGCTGCAGAAGCGCACCCAGGGTTATGTCGTTCCTGACAGCTTCAATCACGGCACCTCGGCGCAGCGTATGAAGTGGTTCAAGCAGGGCTTTGATTCCGGAAAGCTCAGCGATTGCGACACGTTGAACAATCCGGTCTGATCTTGCTTGCCCGCTCCCGCGGGGTCGGCGAGCGGGCAAGCCGTTGGCGTGTTATCTCTCGCTGTCGAGATGCGTCAGCTGCGCTTCGGGGTAACGGCCCCCGGCGGCGGCATCCTTGGGAATCGCACGCTCGATCGCAGCCATATCGCTATCCGACAGGTCGACTGACAGCGCTCCCAAGGATTCCGAAAGGCGGTCGCGGCGGCGGGCGCCCTGTCCGCTGGGCCATACATGCCCGACATTCCCATGCAGCCGAGGCCGAGCGCCGATACCTGCGGTCCGGTTTTTCCCAATTGATGTTTTTCCATCGTTGTTCTCCTGGTCGAAGGCGCGCCTCATTTCCGGAGGCCACTGTCATGGCGTTTTACTCTGCTGTGTTCTGTGCGATAATCCGAGTAAATCGAAACGGGCTGTTTGGAATTTCGCACAATGGATGACTTGCCGCTGGCCGATCTGGTTGCCTTCACCGCCGTTGCCCGCGAGCGCAGCTTTCGCGAAGCGGCGCGCAAACGCAGCGTCTCCGCATCGTCGCTGAGCGAAGCGGTGCGACGGCTGGAGGAGAAGCTGGCGGTGCGCCTGCTCAACCGTACCACTCGAAGCGTGACGCCGACGGAAGCCGGGGAGCGATTGATGGAGCGCCTGACGCCCGCCATGAGCGAGATCGCCGTCGCGCTCGATGATATCAACAGCTTTCGCGACAGCATAGGCGGGACCCTGCGACTGAATGTGCCAATCGTCGCCGCCATGGTCGTCATGCCCGACATCATCAGCCGTTTCCTGAAGGAGTATCCGGCAATATCAGTCGAAATCGTCGCGGAAGACAATTTCATCGATGTAGTCGCGGCCGGTTACGACGCCGGCATCCGTTACGACGAAAGGCTGGAAAAAGACATGATCGCCGTACCGATCGGCCCGCGACAGCAACGTTACGTGACTGCGGCGGCACCCGCCTACCTGGCCGCAAACGGCACGCCGCAACATCCGCGCGATATACTCGAACATCGCTGTATCCGTCATCGCTTCCAGAGTGGCTCGGTCGCGCCCTGGGAGTTCGAAAGGAACGGGGAGACGATCATCATCGCGCCGCCGATGGTCATCGCGACGAATTCGATCGACATCGAGTGCCGCGCGGCCGCGGCCGGGCTCGGCATCATCAGAACCTTTCGGGAGTTTGTTGCGCCACAGATTGCCGGCGGAGACCTCGTGGCCATCCTGGAGGAATGGGATACGGTCTTTTCCGGTCCGTTTCTTTATTATGCGAGCCGCCGGCACATGCCTGCACCACTGCGGGCCTTCGTCGACTTTCTGAATCACGAGCAGCGTCGCAGTCGCGGCAGTTAGTCGCTTTTGCTCTCAGGATCAAAAAAAGCGGTCGATAAATCAATAAGATTGAAGCGTTCACGGATTGTTTCTGCCAAAATCTTTATGTATTGGGGACGCTCCAGTTTTTCGTTCACGTTCTGTCTCTTTCATGGAGGCGGGGCCGCCAGAAGGCATCTCCATGATCGATCAAAAATTCGCTCGTCGAGGTCTGTTCCTCGTCTTCCTTATCCTCTTCCTCGACGTGATCGGCATTGCGATCATCATGCCGGTCATGCCGAAATATCTGGAAGAGTTGACGGGTGCGTCGGTCAGTGCGGCGGCGACGGAAGGCGGCTGGCTGCTGCTCGCCTATGCCGCCATGCAGTTCCTGTTTTCGCCCTTGATCGGCAATCTGAGCGATCGTTTCGGCCGTCGGCCGCTGCTGCTGGCCTCCGTGCTGACATTCGCGATCGATAATTTCATCTGTGCGATTGCTGGTTCCTACTGGATGCTGTTCGTCGGCCGCATCCTCGCCGGCATCAGCGGCGCGAGCTTCTCCACTTGTTCGGCCTATATTGCCGACATAAGCAATGACGAGAACCGCGCGAAGAATTTCGGCCTGATCGGTATGGCTTTCGGTGTCGGCTTTGTTCTGGGTCCGGTCATCGGCGGCTTCCTTGGCGAGTTCGGGCCGCGTGTACCCTTCTATGGGGCAGCGGCGCTGGCGTTCCTGAATTTCGTCGGTGCCTATTTTCTGCTGCCGGAAACGCTGGATGCGGAGCACCGCCGACCCTTCGAGATCGCGCGCGCCAATCCGTTCGGGGCGCTCAGGCAGATGCGGCGCTATCACGGCATCGGCTGGGTCTGTGTCGTCATGTTCCTGAATTGGCTGGCGCATGGCGTCTATCCGGCCGTCTGGTCCTTCGTGACGTCCTATCGCTATGATTGGAGCGAGGGCCAGATCGGCTTCTCACTCGCTGTCTACGGGATCGGCGCCGCCATTGCCATGGGTCTGGTACTGCCGCGGCTGGTGCCTGTGCTCGGCGAGTGGAAGACCGCAGTGCTCGGAATGGTGTTTTCCTGTCTCGGCCTGATCGGCTACGCCGTTTCATGGCAAGGCTGGATGGTGTACGCAGTTATCGTCCTGACTGTCATCGAAAACGTCGCGGATGCACCGCTTCGCTCCATCGCCGCCAGCAAGGTTCCGCCTTCCGCACAAGGCGAATTGCAGGGCGCACTCGGCAGCCTGACAAGCATTACCGCCATCGTCGGACCCGTGCTGTTCCCCTATCTGTTCCAATACTATACCGCGCCGACAGCGCCGGTGGTCTTTGCAGGGGCGCCCTTCATCATGGGTGCAATTCTCGTCGCGACGGGTCTGATCGTGCTTTTGACCAAGGTGCGCAAGACTGAGCCGAAAGTGGTTACCCAGTCGCAGGCGGGCGAGGCGGCCTAAAAATTCATCAGATATTTTGATGTTATGATGAATTCTTTAGCATTGTGGATTTGTCGGCTGGCTTTTTAGCGCCACACGCGATAAACCGACGGGCTTGCGCACCCTTGGGTAGGGCGGTTTGCGCGAACCCTAGCAATCGAGTTTTCGTGATGGATATGCCGGTAACTGTGCGCCCGTCCGCGCATGACAATGATAATTCGTGGTCTGCACATGTTCGCGCTACGCTTGCGCTGGGCATCCCTTTGATCGGCGCGCAGTTGGCGCAGCTCGGCATCAACACCACGGACGTCATGATTGTCGGCCGGCTCGGCGCCGAGCAGCTGGCGGCAATGGTGCTCTCCGCGCAGTTTCTCTTCACGATTCTGATTTTCGGTTCGGGCTTTTCCATCGCCGTCGTGCCGCTGGTGGCGCAGGCCTATGGCAAGGGCGATGTTGCTTCCGTGCGCCGGGCTTTGCGCATGGGGCTTTGGGTCGTTACGGCTTACTGGATAGTGGCGCAACCCGCCTTTTTTTATTCCAGGCAAATCCTTCTGGCGGCGGGGCAGAAGCCCGATGTCGCGAAACTGGCCAGCGGCTATATCGACATCGGCCACTTCGCCGTTTTGCCGGGGCTGCTCTACAATGTCATCCGGGCGCTGGTGAGCGCCATCGGGCGTGCCGGCATCATCCTCAAGGTCACCATCGCCATGTTGGTGATGAACGCCGTGCTGGCTTATATTCTGGTGCTCGGCCATTTCGGCTTGCCGGCCATGGGGCTGCATGGTGCGGCTATCGTTTCCGTTGTCGTACAGACGGCTGGTTTCCTCTTCATCGTCGGTTACGTTCAGAGTCACGAGGAAACGAGACGTTACGGGATTTTCGTCCGGTTCTGGCGGCCCGACTGGCACGCTTTGTGGGATGTCATCCGGCTCGGCTTTCCGATCAGCGTCACGGTTCTGGCTGAAGTCAGCCTGTTCACTGCTGCATCGCTGCTGATGGGCCAGATCGGCACGATCGAGCTCGCCGCCCACGGTATCGCTTTGCAGTGGGCCTCGATCGCCTTCATGATCCCGCTCGGACTCAGCCAGGCGGCGACCGTGCGCGTCGGTGTTGCGCACGGTCAGGGCGATCATCTCGGCCTGAAGCGCGCGGCAATCGTGGTGCTTATCGTTTCGAGCTGCATTGCGCTCTGCGGCGGCATCCTGTTTGCGACCGTGCCATCCTGGCTGGGAAGCTGGTTTCTTGACGTCACGTCGGCCGACGCGCCGAAGGTCCTTGCCTATGCGGCACCGCTGATCGTCGTGGCGGGCCTGTTCCAGCTTGTCGACGGGCTGCAGGCAATTGCCAGCGGTCTGTTGCGCGGGCTGAAGGACGCGCGCGTGCCGATGATTCTGGCGCTGATCGCCTATTGGCCGATCGGCTTCTTCCTCGCCTGGCTATTGGCTTTTCCGCTCGGTTTCGGCGGTATCGGCATATGGTTCGGTTTCCTGCTCGGCCTTGCCTCGGCGGCGACGATGCTGTGCGCGCGTTTCTACGTGCTCGTGCGCTCCGAGAAGACTGCCAACTGATAACGGAATCTTGAATCGAGAGACTGCTGACAAAAATTGACAGCATGATCGTCTATAGTCGTTTCATACCAATGACGGGAGATGATCATGACATTCAATGCAAGCGATCGTATCGATGCCGC
Organism: Rhizobium sp. BK289; assembly: GCF_014193575.1. NCBI lineage: Bacteria > Pseudomonadati > Pseudomonadota > Alphaproteobacteria > Hyphomicrobiales > Rhizobiaceae > Rhizobium > Rhizobium sp. BK289. The sequence continues at coordinate 14,502 of NZ_JACHZO010000028.1, read as the reverse complement.
CTCTTTCCCGCGGGAAGGTTCCTTCGATCAGGGCAAGATGGTTCGTCTTTTCCCATCTGCCAACGAGTCCCGCCAACGACCGGAGCCGGAGCGGAAATCCTATTGGCTGGCAGTCGCCAGCGCTGAGCACGTACGCATTGGTCGCAAGCATGGTTTCATGCAGGTGAACCACGGCAAGCGCGCTCCCTTGATGCGCATCAAGCCAGGTGACGGCATCGTCTATTATTCGCCATCCGTGAAAATGGGTGAGAAAGACGGCTTTCAGAGCTTTACCGCCATCGGCTTTGTCCGTGAGGGTGAGCCTTATCTTGGCGAAATGGGCTGCGGAAAGGCCTATCGCAAGGATGTGGACTGGCTGGATGCGCCCGAACAGCCGCTTCGCCCGCTCTTGGGCTGGCTTGATTTTACCCAGGACAAGAATTGGGGCTACAAACTGAGATTCGGCCTTGTCGAGTTCGGACAATCCGACTTCGAATTCCTCGAGGAAATCCTGATGAGCGAGCTTGAAGTGGTCAAGCAGCGCCGTCTGCAGGCCTGAGTTTCAGGAAGCCGATGTGACGAAAAGACCTCCCAACTTGACGCACAAAGAGAAAAGCCCCGGATTGATTATCAATCCGGGGCTTTTCGCATTTGATGAGGTGGTCGGCGCTATCAGGCGCGCTCAGCCAGGGCCGCTTCGCCCTTCTTTTCGCGCACCAGATTGATGAAGCGGCGGAAGAGGTAGTGGCTGTCCTGCGGACCGGGAGAGGCTTCCGGGTGATGCTGCACGGAGAAGACCGGTTTGCCTGATACGCGCAGGCCGCAATTGCTGCCATCGAAGAGTGAAACGTGAGTCTCCTCAACGCCTTCCGGGAGCGAGTTGGAGTCGACCGCGAAGCCGTGGTTCATCGAGACGATCTCGACCTTGCCTGTGGTATGGTCCTTGACCGGATGATTGGCGCCGTGGTGGCCCTGATGCATCTTCGCGGTCTTGGCACCAAGCGCCAAACCGAGCATCTGATGGCCGAGGCAGATGCCGAAGAGCGGGATTTCGGTCTTCAGCAGATCCTGGATGACCGGAACGGCATATTCGCCGGTCGCGGCCGGATCGCCGGGGCCGTTGGAGAGGAAGACGCCGTCGGGCTTGAGGCCGAGGACTTCATCTGTCGAAGCTGTCGCCGGCAGAACAGTAACCTTGCAATCGAGGCCGGCAAACAGGCGCAGAATGTTGCGCTTGACGCCGTAATCGAGGCAGACGACATGATATTTGGCGTCGTCGGCGCCGAGTTCACCATAGCCTTCGTTCCAGACCCAAGGAGTCTGCGACCATTGCGAGGACTGGCCGGAGGAGGCGACCTTGGCGAGGTCGAGACCTTCAAGGCCGCTCCAGGCCTTGGCGTCAGCCTTCAGCTGCTCGATATCGAAGACGCTGTTCGGATCATGAGCAATCACGCCATTCGGCATGCCGTTCTCGCGGATCCAGGCGGTCAGCGCGCGCGTGTCGATACCGCAGAGACCGATGATGCCGCGCGCCTTCAGCCACTGATCGAGGTGCTTGGCGGCGCGATAGTTCGAGGGGTCGGTGATATCGGCCTTGAAGATGACGCCAACGGCACCGTGGCGCGCAGCGGGTGTCAGGTCTTCGATATCTTCATCGTTGGTGCCTACATTGCCGATATGCGGGAAGGTGAAGGTGACGATCTGGCCGAGATAGGAGGGGTCGGTCAGGATCTCCTCATAACCCGTCAGCGCCGTGTTGAAGCAGACTTCGGCCTGGACCTTGCCGGTCGCGCCGATACCCTTGCCTTCGATCACGGTGCCATCGGCAAGAACGAGGAGAGCGGTCGGCTTTTCAGTGGTCCATGGGGCTGTGGCGGTCATAGTCATCCCGTTTCCGGCGTCGAGCGCGGCCTTGAAGAGACCGGCGGTTCCGCCATGTTTGTAGCAAGGTGCAGCCGTCGACCGAGGTCGCGGCTTGAGATCTTCCTATCGATCTTATGTGCAGGTGATGGACATAGCTAAACAAGGCGAGCCGGTCAATGTGCGCTTTTGCTTTCCTGATAGGGAATTCGGGCTCTCGGGCGTAATTGCATTGATCGACACTGTTGGTCTAAGAGACAACAACATGACATGAGTGGCCGGGACGATCGTCGCCGGCCTGCTTCAAGGAGTTAAAGACATGATCCGCGAAACCCTTTCCAACGCCCAGAAGGACGCCATGAAGGCCAAGGACACGGCGAGGCTTTCGACCGTCCGTCTCATCCTTGCTGCGATCAAGGACAAGGACATCGCCAATCGCGGTCTCGGCAAGGAGCAGGCGAGCGAAGACGAGATTCTGCAGCTGCTCGCCAAGATGATCAAGCAGCGCGAGGAATCGGTGAAGATCTATATCGATGGCGGGCGCCCCGAGCTGGCCGACAAGGAACGCGAGGAAATCGCCGTCATTCAGGGTTTCATGCCGGAGCAGCTTTCCGAAGAGAAGGTGCGCGAAATCTGCGTCGGGATCGTTGCGGAACTCGGCGCGCAGGGTCTCAAGGACATGGGCAAGTGCGTGGCCACCCTGCGCGAGCGCTACGCCGGTCAAATGGATTTCGCGAAGGCTTCGGCTATCTTGAAGGAACTGCTGAAGTAAAATTCTGCTTCACCCTCGGCATGCCGGCCCGCCGCAGGCCGAGGGTGTTTTGCCATGCGGCGTCTATGATGGCGAATTTTCCCGCCTGATAATCGCAATATTCCTGGATGAAGCAGTTGGACAGCCAGAGCTGGCTTCGTCCCGAAGGTCCCATCCATCCGACGCTTTGCATCTTGATGGCCTTGTTCATGAGCCGTTTTGCATTGGTTCTGGAGATGAGGAAGCGGCTGCAGAGGTCGGTAAAGGCAACCCGCCCGATGATCGCTTTCTGCGTCGTCGGGTTGATCATCCCGACGCGGGAGATCAGATAATCCATGATGATGCCGCCCGAATTTGCCCAGGTGAACAGATTAAAGGTTTCTCCGGGACGCCGCAGGTCGTCACTTTCGATGATGCTGACGGAGATTTGGGGCTGCAGCAGGCCGATGAGTTCCGGTTGTTTGACAAACAGGGCGTTGCGTTTGCCGTCATCCAATCGATCCAGCACGGAAAGATGAATGCTGACCCATTTCACAAGCTGATTCGCTGCCGCTTCCGTCGGCTGCATCGGCCGCGCCCGCCGATCGGCAGCATGCGGCAGATAGCGTAGGAAGCCGAGTGCCAGCATCTCCTGAATGAAGCTGAGCGCCGTATTGTGGCTGGCGATCTCATGCTCGACGATATAGTGGGCAAAACGGCTGGCATGTATGCCGGGCGGCCCGCCGTCGATGCCGCCGCAATAGAGGCCAAACCCGGCGAGCGCCATCAGCCAGCGCTGCTGCGAAGCAAAAACAGAGCATACACGCTGATTTTCATCATAAGTGGATATAATTTCTCTAGTATAACTGAGGATTTCCGCGAAAAAATCAGGGTCTTTGGCAAGTTCCTTTGCGGATAAAGACATGTAGCCGTCTCCGTTGAACTGAGCAAATTCCAAAATGTCTGAGTAGATAATCATTAAGATCGCATATGCGCGGATAATAAAAGATATTCATCGCGATTGTTGCGTCAAGATACTCACGCATGCGGAACCAGAATGTTTCCGCAATGCATGTTCGTTGCTCTTGTTTCGTGAAATTGGAGAAGGCCGGAAATTAGAGAAGGCAGGAGCTGGGGGAGCTCCTGCCTTCTTGCGCTTTGCAGGCGTTTGATGACGCAGGGTGGGGCCCAAAAATCAAACGTCTTTTGCAAAGGCACTCAGGTGGGGCGGCGCCGGGGGTAGGGATGGTGCCCCACCTGAGTATCTGGTGAACTTATCTGAGGATCCTGACTTCCTGGGGCAAGGCTAATGCCTGCGATGGTAGTCCGGACATTTGAATCTTTACGCCTGCCGTGAGAGCAGGAACTTTCATATCTGCCGGCAACTGATATCCCGCGCCGGCGTAGAGCACATTCGTGTCGTGAGCGCCGCCGGTCATCGTGGCCGAGCTATAGGTCGCTGTGGCGAAGACGGCTGCGGCTGCCAAGGGTACGATCAGAATGCGCATTTTCCTCTCCTAAACTGAAAACCCGTACCTGTTGGCTTCCCGTTCGTCAGAGCGTCTCGGCATGTCGCGTCACGAAGCAGTTTCTTCGCCGGCTTGTCTCGCCCTGTGAGAAGAACGCTATTGCGCCGCACATCAACAATCAAATTACAAAAAAATAATGTTTGGCTTACGAACAATGCCCAAAATGCGGCGCCGGAGAGTGTCGCTCATGCGCAGCTCCTTTGCATCTATTGATTGTCCATCATGTGGATTTTGCTTGCGCTTATCGACTTCAAACTGTCCAAGCCTTTGCTTTTTCGCGTATTTTCGTGCACAAAGCGGTTACCAAGTTGGTCACAGAGAGGTCGACTCGCTCCTTGCGAAGAAAGCAATTGCATTATCGTCCGCACGCCGAAGGAGACATTTGAAGCGGCCAAAGACAAGGTAAAACCGCGCATTACTTCACGGAGTTGTGATTGCGAGCGGGTAAGGCGATCATCGGTAAAGGCCTGTGAATACCGTGGGTGAATATCCAGGCAGCGTGGCAATGCCTTTCATTCCTGTTTATATGGGTCAAGCCAGAGGTAGCCATGCGATTTTCCAATACGTTTCTCGATGAGATTCGCGACCGCGTTTTGATTTCGGACGTGATCGGCCGTCGTGTGACCTGGGATCGGCGCAAGACCAATGTGCCGCGGGGCGATTACTGGGCCTGCTGCCCCTTCCATGGTGAGAAATCACCGAGCTTTCACTGCGAGGATCGCAAGGGACGCTATCATTGCTTCGGCTGCGGCGTGACGGGCGATCACTTCCGCTTTCTCACCGAGCTGGAGGGCTTGAGCTTTCCGGAAGCGGTGCAGCAGATTGCCGATATGGCCGGCGTTCCGATGCCGGTTGCCGATCCGATGGAGGCGAAGCGTGAGAAGGAACGCACGTCGCTGCTCGACGTCATGGAGATGGCGACCCAGTTTTTCCAGGATCAGCTGCAGACAGCCAATGGCGCGCGGGCGAGGGCTTACTTGCGCGATCGCGGCCTCAGCGGCCGGACCATCGAGACCTTCCGCCTCGGATATTCGCCCGATAGCCGCAATGCCCTGAAGGAGCATCTCGCCGGCAAGGGCGTACTGAAGGAGCAGATGGAGGCCTGTGGCCTTGTCGTGCATGAGAGCGTGCCGGTCTCCTATGATCGGTTCCGCGACCGCATCATGTTTCCGATTCTCTCTTCCAGAGAAAAGGTGATCGCCTTCGGCGGCCGCGCCATGTCGCCAGACGCGCCGGCAAAATACTTGAATTCCAACGAGACCGAGCTCTTTCACAAGGGCAACGTACTCTATAATTTCACGCGCGCGCGCCGTGCTGCCCAGGGCAATGATGGTGCCGGCACCATCATTGCCGTCGAAGGCTATATGGATGTCATCGCGCTGTATCAGGCGGGTGTCGAGAATGCGGTTGCGCCGCTCGGCACGGCACTGACCGAGAACCAGCTCGATCTTCTCTGGAAGATGACGCCGGAGCCGGTGCTCTGCTTCGATGGCGACGGCGCCGGCATCCGTGCCGCCAATCGTGCCGCCGATCTGGCGCTGCCGCATATCAAGCCGAACCGCACCGTGCGTTTTGCGCTGCTGCCCGATGGCAAGGATCCCGACGATCTCGTCCGGCATGACGGGCGCGCACCCTTCGACAAGGTGCTGGCGCAGGCAAAGCCGCTTGCTGAGCTCATCTGGACGAGGGAAGCCGGCAGCGGCACGTTCGAGACGCCTGAGGCGCGGGCGGAGCTGGAAGCGCGCCTGCGGCGCATCGTCTCCGTCATCACGGATGAGGATGTCCGCCGCCACTACCAGCAGAACATGCGGGAGCGGCTGAATGGGTTGTTTCAGCCGCAATTTCAACGAAACAGCGGCCAGCAGGTGCGCGGCTTTTCGCGTGATGGTAACGGCCGCTCTTTCGGCGGTCGCGGTGGGCAGGCGCGCGGCGCTCCCCCAATGCCGACGACGGCATCCGATCGTCTGGCCCGCTCGGCCATGATCAAGGGGCATCAGGATATTCCGAGCCTTCGCGAAAGCGTGCTCGCCTTGACCATCGTCAATCATCCGCCGCTGTTGCAGGACGAGTACGACGAGATTGCTGCGATCGACTACGAGAGCCGCGAATTGCAGCGCCTGTGGTCGGCGGTTCTCGGCATCGCTGCCACCATGGTCGGCCCGCAATTCGTCCGCGAACGATTGGTCGAGCAATTGGAGGAGCAGGGCTTCGGCGCCTTGCTGAAGAGCCTCGACCAGCAGGTCCGCAATGCCCGGCTGTGGACGGCAACCGAGGAGGCCGCCATGGAAGATGCGCGCGAAGGCTACCGCCAGGCGCTCGCGCTTCACAAGCGTTCCAAGGCGCTCCGTTGGCACAAGATCGAATTGCAGGGCGCGATTGCCGAGGCAACGGAAGACGGCGACGGCGAGCTGATCGAGCAGCTGATGCGCGCCTTGCAGGAGGTTCAACTCGAAGCGATAAGGCTGGAAAACCAGGAAGCGATCATCGATGGCTTCGGCGTGCTCTCCGGTCGCGTCAAAGGTGCCGCTGGAAAATAGGGAATAGATGCCTCAGCCTGAAAGACAAGAGCCGCGATTTTCCGCAGACGACGTATTGTTTGGCGACCGCATCTATGCGCCCGCGCCGCTCGATGTCCTGAAGCGCGTTTATGGCTACTCGGCCTTTCGCGGCAAGCAGCAGCAGGTTATCGAGCATGTCGTCTCCGGCGGCGATGCGGTCGTGCTGTTTCCGACCGGTGCCGGCAAGTCGCTGTGCTTCCAGATTCCCGCGCTTTGCCGCGATGGTATCGGCATCGTCGTCTCGCCGCTGATTGCGCTGATGCGGGATCAGGTGGAGGCGATGAAGCAGCTCGGCATCCGGGCGGCCGCCTTGAATTCATCCCTGTCGCGCGAGGAGGCGAGCGAAGTCTATCGGGCCATTTCCGCCGGCAAGCTCGATCTGCTTTACGTGACGCCGGAACGCATCGCGACGGAAGGTTTCTGCCAGATGCTCGGCAAGGCCAGGATCGCGCTTTTTGCGATCGATGAGGCGCATTGCGTCTCGCAATGGGGGCATGATTTCAGGCCGGAATATCGCGATCTCGGCAGGCTTGCCGAGCTTTTTCCCGGCGTGCCGCGCATCGCGCTGACGGCAACGGCCGATCCGCATACCCGCGACGACATCATAGAGCGGCTGGCGCTCGGCGATGCCAAGGTCTTCACCACCAGCTTCGACCGCCCGAACATAACCTACGAGATTGTCGAGCGCGATCAGCCGCGCCAGCAATTGCTGCGTTTTCTCGACGGCCACCGCGGCGATAGCGGCATCGTCTATTGCCTCTCGCGCGCCAAGGTCGAGGATACCGCCGAGTGGCTGAACGGACAGGGCATCCGCGCGCTTCCCTATCATGCCGGCATGGATCGAGCGCTTCGCGACGCCAATCAGGATGCCTTCTTGAAAGAGGAAGACCTGTGCCTCGTGGCGACGGTCGCCTTCGGCATGGGCATCGACAAGCCGAATGTGCGCTATGTCGCCCATCTCGATCTGCCAGGGTCGGTGGAGGCGTATTATCAGGAGACGGGCCGCGCCGGGCGCGATGGGCTGCCCTCCAACGTCTGGATGGCCTATGGCATGGCCGATGTCATTCAGCGCCGGCGGATGATCGATGAGGGCGGCGCATCAGAGGAGATCAAACGTGTCGAGCGGGCGAAGCTCAATGCGCTGCTTGCCATCTGCGAGACGGCCGGCTGCCGGCGGCAGTCCGTCCTCGCGCATTTTGGCGAGGCCCACGGTGGCGGTTGCGGTAATTGCGATACCTGCCTCAAGCCTGTCGAGACCTGGGACGGGACGGAAGCGGCGATCAAGGCGCTCGCCGCCGTCTATCGCACCGGCGAACGTTTCGGCACCGGCCATGTCATCGATGTGCTGATGGGTACGGTCAACGAAAAGACCGAGCGCTTCGGCCATGTCGACATGCCGGTTTTCGGCGCGGGAAAGGATATTCCAAGCCGTACCTGGCAATCGATCTTCCGGCAATTGCTGGCGAACGGGTTCATCAGCATCGACCACACGGCCTTCGGTGCCATGAAGCTCGAGGAGCAGGCGAGGGCTGTCTTCAAGCGCGAGCGGCAGGTCTTCTTCCGCAAGGACCGGCCCGAAACGGGCCGTCGCGGCAAGAAGGCGGGGCGGCCGGAGAAGCAGGCCCACGGTCTTGCCGGCGAGGCACAGGCGCTGTTCGATGCGCTGCGGGCCGAGCGTACCCGGATCGCCAAGGAGTTGGGCGTGCCGCCTTACGTCGTTTTTCCGGATACGACGCTGATCGCCTTTGCGACAGAGCGGCCCAGGAATCACCGAGATCTTCTGGGGATATCGGGGGTCGGGCAATCGAAGCTGGACCGCTATGGAGACGCGTTCCTTGCCGTGATTTCGGAGTTCGCCAATCGATGACGTGTTGATGCCATTATCGAAGCCCGGCTGCCGACACGCTACATGCGCACCGTCATGCCGCCATCGACGGTCAGGACATGGCCGTTGACGAAGGATGCGGCGTCGCTGGCGAGGAACAGCGCAGCACCCGCAATCTCGTCGGGACGTCCCCAGCGCTGAACGGGGATGCGTTGGCGTACGATGGGCATCAGATCTTCGTTCGCGACCATGGCTGCATTGGTTTCTGTTGCGAACCAGCCTGGCGCGATGGCATTGCTGGTGATGCCGTGAGGGCCAAATTCCACAGCCATGCTGCGCACAAGGCCTGTCAGTCCCTGCTTGGCGGCGGGATAGACACAGTCGCCAGGCATGACGACCTGTCCGCTGATCGAGGTAACCGAGATAAGCCGCCCATAATTGTTTCGCTTCATCAGGCGGGCGGCATCGCGTGAGAGCATGATCGAGGCGGCGAGATCCGTGTTGAGCAAGGCGAAGATCGCCTCGTCGTCGAAGTCGGCCAGTGGGCGCCTGTCGCGCGCACCGACGTTGTTGATCAATATGTCGAGCCGGCCGTGATTTTTCTCGATGGTGTTGATCGCCGCGCGCCGTGCTTCGCGATCGGCAATATCGAAGGCGGCGGCTTCCGCCGAGCCGTCTCTCGCTCGGATCGTCTCCACGGCTACATTGAGTGTGGCTGCGGTTCGTCCGTTGATGATGACGTGAGCGCCGGCATCGGCGAGCGCCTGCGCCATCTCAAACCCCAGGCCACGTCCGCCTCCGGTGATGAGGGCAACCCGTCCTGCGAGGGAGAATCTTTGGAATATGCTCATGGCTCTCCCTTATTTTCAGACCAACGCCAATCTGCTGTAAAATATTGGACTGAGTCAAGTAATTTTGCGATGAGTACCAACGGGGCCTGGCTGTAAAGTTGCGTGTATTCGGTCTGCTTTGATAGATAATATCGAAACTGTGTCCTATCGCGCGGACGTCACGGCCCTGCGCATTTTTGCCGCTGCCGGATGCAGCAACAAGCCGGATCCTATGTTATTCCTTGATTAATTAGGCCCTTTGACCAGCACCGGAATGCGACCATGACTTCAGCGTTCATATCCCATTTGCGCAACGAACTTCTCGGCCTGAAAGAAGCCGGCCTCTATAAGGCCGAGCGGGTCATCACCTCCAAGCAGGCCGGCGAAATCGCCGTGCTTGGTGGCGCGCGCGTCCTCAATTTCTGCGCCAATAACTATCTTGGCCTCGCCGACAACGAGGAACTTGCCGAGGCCGCGAAGAAGGCGCTCGACCGCTACGGATACGGCATGGCCTCGGTGCGCTTCATTTGCGGCACACAGGAAGAGCACAAGCAGCTCGAGGCGCGAATTTCAGCTTTCCTCGGTATGGAGGCGACGATCCTCTATTCCTCTTGCTTCGATGCCAATGGCGGGCTGTTCGAGACGCTGCTTTCGGAAGAAGATGCCATCATCTCGGATGCCCTTAATCATGCCTCGATCATCGATGGCGTGCGGCTCTCCAAGGCAAAGCGTTTCCGCTATGCCAACAACGATATGGCGGCTTTGGAAGAAGAACTGAAGAAGGCCGAGGGCAGCCGCTTCAAGCTGATCGCGACCGACGGCGTCTTTTCCATGGACGGCATCATTGCCAATCTCGGCGGCGTCTGCGATCTGGCGGAAAAATACGGCGCGATGGTCATGGTCGATGACAGCCATGCAGTTGGCTTCGTCGGCGCGCATGGCCGGGGATCGGCCGAATATTGCGGTGTCGAAGGCCGGGTGGATATCATCACCGGCACGCTCGGCAAGGCGCTCGGCGGGGCGTCCGGGGGCTATACGTCTGCGAGAGGCGAGATTGTCGAATGGCTTCGTCAGCGTTCGCGTCCCTATCTGTTCTCCAACACCTTGGCGCCTGTCATCGCCGCTGCCTCGCTGAAGGTCTTCGATCTGATTGAAAACGGCGCCGACTTGCGTGGCCGCCTTCAAGGCAATGCCGAACTCTTCCGCCGTGAGATGACCAAGCTCGGTTTCACGCTCGCTGGCGCCGATCACCCGATCATCCCAGTCATGCTCGGCGATGCGAAGCTCGCGCAGGACATGGCGGCGCTCATGCTGCAGAAGGGCGTCTACGTCATCGGCTTTTCCTTTCCCGTGGTGCCGAAGGGGCAGGCGCGCATCCGCACGCAGATGTCAGCCGCCCACTCGAAGGCCGATGTCGAAAAGGCGATCGCAGCCTTTGCGGAAGCCGGAAAAGAACTCGGAATCATTTGAATTGGTTGGAGAGAACCGATCATGTCGAACATGATGAAAGCATTGGTCAAATCCAAGCCGGAAGTCGGATTGTGGATGGAGCATGTTCCGGTTCCGGAAGTCGGGCCGAACGATGTCCTGATTCGGGTCAGGAAATCGGCGATCTGCGGCACGGATGTCCATATTTGGAACTGGGACCAATGGGCGCAGAAGACCATCCCCGTGCCGATGGTCGTCGGCCACGAATTCTGCGGCGAGATCGCCGAGATCGGTTCGGCCGTGACGAAATATCATGTCGGCGAGCGCGTCTCGGGTGAAGGTCATATCGTTTGCGGCAAATGCCGCAACTGCCGGGCAGGCAGGGGCCATCTCTGCCGCAACACGCTCGGCGTGGGCGTCAATCGCCCCGGCTCCTTCGGCGAGTTCGTCTGCATTCCCGAATCCAATGTCGTGCCGATTCCCGACGATATCCCGGATGAGATCGCCGCGATCTTCGATCCGTTCGGCAATGCGGTCCACACCGCGCTTTCCTTCGATCTGGTCGGCGAGGATGTGCTCGTCACCGGCGCCGGACCGATCGGCATCATGGGGGCGATGGTCGCCAAGCGCTCCGGCGCGCGCAAGGTCGTCATCACCGACATCAATCCGAACCGGCTGGCGCTCGCCCGCAAGGTCGGCATCGATCATGTCGTCGACGCCTCCAAGGAGAATCTCGCCGATGTGATGAAATCCATCGGCATGACCGAGGGTTTTGACGTCGGTCTGGAAATGTCGGGCGCCGCTCCCGCCTTTCGCGACATGATCGACAAGATGAACAACGGCGGCAAGATCGCCATTCTTGGCATTGCACCAGCCGGTTTCGAGATCGACTGGAACAAGGTCATCTTCAAAATGTTGAATCTGAAGGGCATCTATGGTCGCGAGATGTTCGAGACCTGGTACAAGATGATCGCCTTCGTGCAGGGCGGTCTCGATGTATCGCCGGTCATCACCCATCGTATAGGCATCGATGATTTTCGCGATGGCTTCGAAGCCATGCGTTCAGGCAATTCCGGCAAGGTTGTAATGGACTGGAATTGATGCCATTTGAACCCATTTCCGGCGGCGGCAATACCTGCCGATGCCGGAAATGTGAGGCTTTGTCCAGTATGCTCTTGTCATCGCGCGGGGACTTCCTAAATACGGGAAGCAATTGATTATGGCGCGTCAGAGCCTGTGGATAAGGCTTTTTCGCGCATTTAACGGGCTTTTTTGCTGGAAAAGCTTGACGAGAACTAAAATTCTGGGAATCACCGTTTAACTTCGGAAAGAACGGTAAACTGGAGCAAGCGGATCACCTAATATCATGGCCGGAAATCCAAACGCAATCCAGCTTTGCACTCCGGTGGCGGTGATCGTGGTTAATCGGGCATTAAAGGTCATTCCGTTAGGTGTTCGTCGGTGAATCGCGGCTGGTGCAGGGCGCGCCAGTCAGAGTGAATGTTTCACCGCGTGTAAGTTTGCAGCGTCAGGGAAAGCGACGATATAGAGATGGCAACCAAGGTCAAAGAGAACGAAGAAGCTGAAGTCGAACGCGACGGCACCTCCGACGGCCCGCTTCTCGATCTTTCCGATGACGCGGTCAAGAAGATGATCAAGGCCGCGAAGAAGCGCGGCTACGTGACGATGGACGAGCTTAATGCCGTCCTGCCGTCCGAAGAGGTAACGTCCGAACAGATCGAAGATACGATGGCTATGCTCTCCGATATGGGCATCAACGTCATCGAAGATGAGGATGTCGAAGAGGCAGGCGCCGCAGCAAGCGACGACGACGATGCCGGCGGCGATGACGACAGCGAGGGCGGCGAACTCGCTCCCTCCACGGGTTCTGCGCTGGCCACCGCCAAGAAGAAAGAGCCGACCGACCGCACGGACGATCCGGTGCGCATGTATCTGCGCGAAATGGGCTCCGTCGAGCTTCTGTCGCGCGAAGGCGAAATCGCGATTGCCAAGCGCATCGAGGCCGGCCGCGAGACCATGATCGGCGGCCTCTGTGAGAGCCCGTTGACGTTCCAGGCGCTGATTATCTGGCGCGACGAACTCAACGAAGGCACGACGCTGCTGCGCGAGATCATCGACCTCGAAACCACCTATTCCGGTCCCGAGGCCAAGGCTGCGCCGCAGTTCCAGAGCCCCGAGAAGATCGAGGCTGACCGCAAGGCTGCCGAAGAAAAGGAAAAGGCACGCCGCGGCCGCGCGCCCTCCGGGGACGACGACATCACCAATGTCGGCGGTGAAGGTCTACCGATCGAGGAGGAGGAAGAGGACGAAGACGAGTCCAACCTCTCCCTCGCTGCGATGGAAGCCGAGCTTCGTCCGCAGGTGATGACGACGCTCGACATCATCGCTGAAACCTACAAGAAGCTGCGCAAGCTGCAGGACCAGCAGGTCGAGCAGCGCCTGTCGGCCTCCGGTACGCTGTCCTCCGCCCAGGAACGCCGCTACAAGGAACTGAAGGATGAGCTGGTCAAGTCGGTCAAGTCTCTGTCGCTGAACCAGAACCGCATCGATGCCCTCGTCGAGCAGCTCTATGACATCAACAAGCGCCTCGTTCAGAACGAAGGCCGCCTGTTGCGTCTTGCCGAATCCTATGGCGTCAAGCGTGACAGCTTCCTGGAACAGTATCAGGGTGCCGAGCTCGATCCGAACTGGATGAAGTCGATCGGCAATCTGGCCGCCCGCGGCTGGAAGGAATTCGCCAAGGCCGAGAACACCACCATTCGGGATATCCGCCAGGAAATCCAGAACCTTGCGACCGAAACCGGCATTTCGATCTCGGAATTCCGCCGCATCGTTCACATGGTGCAGAAGGGTGAGCGCGAAGCGCGCATCGCCAAGAAGGAAATGGTCGAGGCCAATCTGCGCCTCGTCATCTCCATCGCCAAGAAGTACACAAACCGCGGCCTACAGTTCCTCGACCTCATTCAGGAAGGCAATATCGGCCTGATGAAGGCGGTCGACAAGTTCGAATATCGCCGCGGCTACAAGTTCTCGACCTACGCCACCTGGTGGATTCGTCAGGCGATCACCCGCTCGATCGCCGACCAGGCCCGCACCATCCGCATTCCGGTGCACATGATCGAAACGATCAACAAGATCGTTCGCACGTCGCGCCAGATGCTGCACGAAATCGGCCGCGAGCCGACGCCGGAAGAACTGGCCGAAAAGCTCGCCATGCCGCTCGAAAAGGTGCGCAAGGTGCTGAAGATCGCCAAGGAGCCGATCTCGCTCGAAACGCCTGTCGGTGATGAAGAGGATTCGCATCTCGGCGATTTCATCGAGGATAAGAATGCGCTTCTGCCGATCGACGCCGCCATTCAGGCGAACCTGCGCGAAACGACGACCCGCGTTCTGGCATCGCTGACGCCGCGCGAAGAGCGCGTTCTGCGCATGCGCTTCGGTATCGGCATGAACACCGACCACACGCTCGAAGAAGTCGGCCAGCAATTCTCGGTCACCCGCGAACGTATCCGCCAGATCGAGGCCAAGGCCCTGCGCAAGCTCAAGCACCCGAGCCGCAGCCGCAAGCTCAGGAGCTTCCTCGACAGCTGAGTTGCGTCGACAGCTTGTGAAATCAGGCCCGGTTCGCGAAAGCGAGCCGGGCTTTTCTTATATCGATAAATAAACCTCCACCTACGGTGGAGGACTGGACGAGTTCTACACGGTAGTTGAGAGACCTCCTGCTTGAACCGCTGGGGTGGCC
>NZ_JACHZO010000027.1:0-41974 GCF_014193575.1 Rhizobium sp. BK289 | reverse complement strand
AACATCCAGTTCCGACATCTCGCGCACCCCTGTGAAAGTGCCCAAGATGGCCCATCATCGTAAATGACCGGTTAATCTGCCAAAGTAGTGCTAGGCTCAGGACTCATTGCTCAGAGCCAGAAGATGACGGTTGCGGCGATACATATTGCCGAGAAGAAGGTGTGGGCGCATCGATCGTAGCGAGTTGCGATGCGGCGCCAGTCCTTGAGTTTTGCGAAGAGGTTCTCGACCTTGTGGCGCTTGCGATAAAGCGTCTTGTCATAGGGGTATGGCACTTTCCGGCTGCGGCTCGATGGAATGCAGGGTTCGATACCTTTTGCCTGCAATGCCTCACGGAATGGCGTGCTGTCGTAGCCGCGATCGGCAATGAGGACTTTGGCGGGCGGCAAAGCGTCGAGAACGAGCCGTGCGCCTTTGTGATCGCTCATCTGGCCTTCACTGAGCAGCATGACGATTGGGCGGCCTTCGTCATCGCAGACCGTGTGCAGCTTGGAGTTCAGTCCACCTTTGGTTCGCCCGATACGACGGGGAACATCCCCTTTTTTAGCAGGCTTGCGGCCGTGCGATGTGCCTTGAGATGCGTGGCATCGATCATGATCCGCTCGGACTTCGCGCCATCGACCGCCAGGGCCGCGAAGATGCGGTCAAAGACACCAAGGCGGCTCCAGCGAATGAAGCGATTGTAGAGCGTCTTGTGCGGACCGTAGTCCTTCGGCGCATCCTTCCACTGCATGCCATGCTTGATGACGTAGACGATGCCACTGATCACCCGGCGGTCGTCCACCCGCGGAATGCCATGCGCCAAAGGGAAGTACGGTTCGATCAGCGCCATTTGGCGCTCGCTCAACAAAAACAAATCACTCATCGCGGCCTCCTATCGGAAACCGTGAATCACATCTCAAGCAAAATTAATAGGTCCTGAGCCTAGATCAAGACCTGAAGCGCAAGAGGCGAACCTGAAAGATCGCGATGCGCTTCAGTGAACCGAAATGCCATTCTTTCTTCGTCCATTCAGCAGATGAATGAACGTGATGCCCTGCTCCAGCAGAAGCTCGGCAGCCTTCAGGTCCTTCGGGCCGAGATCCGACGAACAGCTGCGAAGATTGCATGCGAGAAAGAAGGAATTGGTGGCGGCGAGCGCATCGCCATCCTCCTCCGCCTCTTCGGCGGCAGCCTGCAGTACATCCGCAACGGCCGTCATAAGGTCGGCGCGCTCCTGCAGGTTCATTTCATCGAGACTTTTCGTGATGCCATTCATGACGCCTCCTCCGCGCACGCGAATATCTCCGGCATCGACCGGGCCGGCGCAGCTTGCAACTGGACATGATAGAAATGCGATTGGTAAGTCAGATATGGCGACGACGGCGTCAAACAGCAAGGCATGGCTTCCATGCCAAGAGCGCATGGCACTGCGGCCGGCACCCGAGGTGCGTTTGGCGGAATCGACCCATCGCGGGGATCGATCCTAAGGCGCCGTTGTCCCCGGGGACGTTCTAAAGGTGTGGTATCCAGTGGTGATCCGAATGGAGCCTTTCAAGTGGCATCCGTAAGCCAATACTTTCCGAATCTGAAAAATAAAGCCGCCTGCCGGAACGCATCGAAGACCGATCGACCTCCGATGCGGGATATCTCTATCAATGCCGTTCAGCGCGGACGGCGGATCGCCCGCAGTTTGCCGCTGCTGCCGCCGCCGGCATAGAACCGGTCCTTGCCATCGGATTCGAGGCCGGAGACGCCGGTCCCTTCGGGCATTTCGAGCCGCTCCAGCACTTCGCCCGTCGCCGGATCGACGCGGCGCACATCGCTTTCGTCGCCCTCCCAGGTGCCATGCCACAATTCTCCGTCGACCCATGTGACGCCGGTGACGATACGGTTGGATTCGATGGTGCGCTTGATGGCACCGGTTTCGGGGTCGATTTCGTAGATCCTGCGGCCGCGATGCTGCCCGACCCACAGGCTGCCGTCACTCCAGGCGAGGCCTGAATCGCCGCCGTTGCCGGGCGCGGGAATGGTGGAAATGATATTTCCTGTCGCGGGATCGACCTTGTGAATCTTGTCCTCGGCGATCTGATAGAGGTAACGCCCGTCGAAAGCGGTGCCTGCATGGGACGCAACGTCGATCGTGCGCACCTGTTCGCCGCTCTCCGGGTTCAGAGCATGCAGCTTTTCGCCGGAGGCGAACCAGACGTGCTGGCCATCGAAGGTAACTCCATTCACCCTCGGCGCGTTCTCGAAGGGACCGTATTCGCGAATGATTTCTGCTCGGGACTTTTTCATGCTTCCATCCTCCGGTCGGAATTGGTCGAGTGTCGATATGAGAGACCTTAGTCGCTCGGCAGCGGCCCAGGGAGTAACAATGTTGTCGGGAAGCCGACAACCGGCGGCATCATCCAGCGGCAGGCTCTCCCATTGCCGACACTTTGCACCATTCCAGCCGCTGCAAGCGCGTCGAGAGCACGCTGCACCGTGCGCGGGCTTGTCGCCAGTGCAATCGACAATGCTGAACTCGACCAGGATTCTCCATCCGAAAGCAGAGCGAGCAGCGAGCCATTCTCGACTTCCACCGGTGGCGCCAGTACCACGACACCGCGTTCTCCACGCGGCGTCAGCGCAAAACCGCGCGGCGTCGCGCTGATATCGGCCAATGGCTCCAGGGCGGCGCGAAGCCTCCCGATCTCGACCCTCAGCCGCGCCCTGTGGGATTCGTCGGCATGGCGAGCATGGAAGGCGCGGGAAAGCAGGGTAGAACGCGGTACATCGGCGGGAGCGGCCTCGGCAAGCGCGCGCGCCAGGGCAAAGAGCACCGGCCGGCTCGCAAGCGGCACGATCTCGCCGCCGCTGCGCACGATATTGCGGCAGGCATCGACCACCAATATTCCAGACGCCAACAGGGCCTCGACCTCGTCGAGCGACAGCAATTTCTCCTCGCCCTGGGCTACCAGCCGCGCAGCCGGGGCATCCAGAGCACGTGTCGCATCGCGCACTTCGATCATAAGTGCGGGGATCCCTGCCTTGCCGGCCGCTTCCGCGGCGCGCGCAAGGGCGGCGCGGGCCGGCGCGATCCGCAGGCGGCGGATGGCGATGCCGGCGACCGCCAGTTCATGGCTCGCCCTTGCGGCTGGTGGCAGCGGCGATGGATCGAGCTTCGCCAATAGGCGTTCGGCCTCGTCCAGATGGCCGACAAGCAACAGACGGCGTATCTGCAGGTTGCGGGCATGGGCGGCATTGACGTGGTCGCCATGTCTTTCGAGGGCCGCCCTTGCCGTCTCCAGCGTTTTTTCCGGCCAGCCAAGGTCACGCGACACAAGGGCAATCTCGGCTTCGGCCACGGTGCACCGGGCACGGGCGACAGCCTCGCGGGGACCAAAGGCGCGCGCGGCGCTCTTCAGAAGTGTCTTGGCGCGGACAAGATCTCCGAGCTGCGCCATGGCAATGCCGCGCAGCGCCAGCGCCGGCGCATCCTCGCGCAGCGACACACGCTTCAAAGCGCCCAGCACATCGCCTGATGCAAGCGCCTGAGCTGCAGCGACGATCAGCGAGTCCATCGAAATCCCGTCACACTTGTAACTCCCACCCCTTCGGTCTCCAGGGGTAAGTTATCGCATATCGGCAGGCAAGATGTAGCGCCGACACGGACGAGCTGACCGACAAGAGGAGATGAACCATGACGATGCATAGAACTGGAACGCGCCAGGAATGGCTTTCGGCACGGCTTTCGCTACTGGAGCAGGAAAAGGAACTGACGCGACGCAGCGACGAGATCGCCGCCCGCCGCCAGGAATTGCCCTGGGTGAAGCTGGAGAAGGACTACCGGCTCGAGACCGAGAAGGGCGTCGTTCCGCTCTCAGGCCTCTTCAAGGGCCGCTCGCAGCTTCTGGTCTATCATTTCATGTTCGGACCGGACTACACGGCCGGCTGCCCATCCTGTTCGTCGATCGCCGATGGCTTCAACGGCATCGCAGTGCATCTTGAGAACCACGATGTCGCTTTTTCCGCAGTATCCAGGGCGCCGCTTGCCAAACTGTTGGAATTCAAGCGGCGCATGGGCTGGACCTTCGACTGGGCCTCATCGGCCAATAGCGATTTCAACCACGATTTCAACGTCTGGTTCACGCCGGAAGAACAGCGCGACGGTGGCATCGAATATAATTACCGTCGCGAACCGCCGATGCCCGACGCTCAGGCGGGCAAGACGATGCAGCAATGGGAGCTGCGCGGCAGCGAAGGCCCGGTGCAATTGATGGCGTCAATGACAGGGACGAATGTCCCAACCTACACACGCGACCGGCCCGGCGTCAGCGCTTTCTCGATCCAGGATGGCGACATCTACCACACCTATTCGTCCTATGCCCGCGGCCTTGACGGTCTCTGGGGCATGTATCAGTGGCTCGATCGCGCCCCGCTCGGCCGCAACGAGACCGGTGTGTGGTGGAGACACCACGATCGATACGGAGCAAACTGATGTCTGGCTCATCCGAAAACAATGAAAGGGTCGGCAGACATGCCGCCGCCCCTGCCCTGCCAGCCATTGCCGGTCGCTGGCTGGCAATGGCCGCTGCGCCAAGTTTCGCCCTCATGACGGTGCTGTCTGCCTATGGCGCGACCGGCGACATGATCTGTTCGGCGCATGATAGTTCGATGCTCGGCGGCATGGTGCCGATGTATCTGCTCATGAGCCTCTTTCATTGCGGTCCCTGGCTGAAGCTTCTCGCGAGAGAAGAACCAGGCGCCCGCATATCAGCCTAGATGCCGACTAGGCGAGGTTCTTGAGATAGAGCGAAAGCAGCTGGGTCTGGGATGAGATGCCGAGCTTGCGATAGACGTTGCGGCGGTGAACCTTCACCGTCCCCGTCGAGATATTGAGCTTCAGACCGATCGATTCCGACGAATGCCCCTGTAAGACGAGTTCGACGATGGCAGTCTCCCGGCTCGTCAGATTGAGATCCCGCCAGACAGCTTCCGCTGGCGGGACAATCTCGTTCTCGCCCTTCCTGCGCCGGCTCCTGCTGCCGGCCACCAGTTGCGCATCGAAGCGCGAGGCGAGGCCGGCCCAATAGTGTCGCACCATGTTTGCGACGAGCGGTTCGACCTTCTTCAGCGTCGCAAATTCAGCAGGCGGAAAAACCCCGGTCCTCTCGCGCCGCATCAATGAAAGGACGATGGTGACGTCCTCGTCGGCATTGACGAAGAAGCCGATCTCCTCGGCAAGTCCGGTCTGCACATAATAGGTTCGGTAGTACTCGCTGGAAAAGAAGCGATCCGGCGCCAGCTCCCGCATCCTGAGCACGCCTTCGCGGCGGCTGCGCGCCGTGTGATAGAAGGGATCCAGCAGATAGGGGCCAGCCTGGTAGAGCGTGACGAAAACGACATGCTCTTGGGGATCGAAAGTGCTGTAGAGATCGATCGGCCGTTCCTTGCCGCGATAGGCGAAAACGACCACGTAATCGAACCGTACCAGCGACGCCATCATCTGGCGGAACGTCTCTCCGAACTCGGCATCCGTCATCGTCGATCGGCCGATCGTGGCGTTGAAGGCGGCAAACAGCCCTTCAAGGTCGGTGCTCATGTGACGGATCCCCTCTGCCGCCCTGCGCATTCAGCGCAGCCCCTATATACACCTCCCACGAAGCATTCTGCACGAAAATACCTCTTTCGGGGTATATACCTCGCGAGAAGCTCAGGCTTACTCTTTCCTTAACGACGGTGGCAATAAGGCAGATCAAGACTGCCGACCAACCGCAGGGAACAGACGTGGCATCCGCTTCAACGAACGATATCGAATTCCGTTCGGTCACGAAGAACTATGGCGCCGTGACCGCCGTGATGGACATCAATCTCAATGTGCCCAAGGGCGCATTCCTGGCGCTTCTGGGGCCTTCCGGCTGCGGCAAGACGACGTGCTTGCGCATGATCGGCGGCTTCGAACAGCCGAGCGAAGGCACAGTGCTGATCGACGGGCGGGAGATGAACGGTGTTCCGGCCTACCGACGCCCGGTCAACATGGTGTTCCAGCACTATGCGCTGTTTCCGCATTTCAACGTCGCGCAGAACGTCGCCTACGGGCTGAAGCAGATGCGCCCGAAGATCGGCGGTACCGAAATCGACCGGCGCGTTGCCGAAGCGCTCGAGATGGTTCGCCTCGGCGGTTTCGCCAAGCGCCGCATCCATGAAATGTCCGGCGGGCAGCAGCAGCGCGTGGCCCTGGCGCGCGCCATCGTCAACCGTCCCTCCGTGCTCCTGCTCGACGAGCCGCTGGCGGCCCTTGACAAGAAACTGCGCTCGGCCATGCAGATCGAGCTTCAGACGCTGCAGCGCGAGCTCGGCATTACCTTCGTTCTCGTCACCCACGACCAGGAAGAAGCACTGTCGATGGCCGATATCGTCTGCGTCATGAGCGCAGGGCGCATTCGCCAGCTCGGCACGCCGCAGGAAGTCTATGATCGCCCTGCCGATCTCTTCGTCGCCGATTTCGTCGGCAAGACCAACCGCATCGAGGCGACGATGGAAGCCGACGGCAAAACGCTTCGCCTGGCGGACGGTTCGGCACTGTCAACCGGCAAGCGGCTCGCACCGGGAGCGGCAATTGCCGCCCTGCGTCCGGAAGCGATCCATCTCAGCCGCGGCATGGCGGCAGCCGGTATGTCCTTCAAGGGCACGGTGACGCATCGCATCTTCCTGGGCTCGTCAGCCGAATATGCGGTCACCGTCCCCGGTCTCGGCGATTTCCTGATCACCTCGGATCGCCGCAGCATGAACGAAAGCGATCTCGTGGGTCCGGGCGAAGAGGTCTTCCTCGGCTTCGACCCCACAGCCCTCCATGTCTTTCCAGCATCGAATGCATAAGCCAAAACAAGGGAACAGCATCATGAGCAAGGATTATAAGGACAATCTTCCGATTTCAGCCGAAGGCTTCATGGACGAATTCATGCGCCTGAAGCGTGGCTCGATCAGCCGTCGTCACTTTCTGAATATCACAGGCCTCGGCCTTGCAACGGCGGTTCTGTCGCGCTTCCCGGGCGCGCTGTCGACGCCCGCCTATGCCGCCGGCGAACTCGGCACGCAGATGTCGATCGCGACCTGGCCGAACTATCACGACCCCGCGACCTTCGAGAACTTCAAGGCAGCAACCGGCGTCGCCGTCGAAGTCAACGTCTTCGGCTCGAATGAGGAAATGCTCGCAAAGCTCCAGGCCGGCGCCTCCGGCTGGTCGCTCTTCGTACCGACCAACTACACGATCTCGACCCATCACAAGCTCGGCCTCATCGAGGAACTCGATCTCTCCAAGATTCCGAATTTCAGCCAGGCAACGGAAAGCCCGCGCTTCACCAAGGAAGGGCAGATCGACGGCAAGACCTATGCCGTGCCGAAGAACTGGGGCACGACCGGCTTTTCCGTCAACACCAAAAAGATCAAGACCAAGCTTTCGAGCTGGAAGGACTTCTTCGAGATTGCGCAGACGGAGGCCGACGGCCGCGCCATGGTGCACGATTATCAGCTGACCACCATCGGCAGTGCGCTCGTTTCCCTCGGCTACGATTTCAACTCGATCAAGCCGGAAGAGCTCGCCAAGGCCGAGGAACTATTGATCAAGGTCAAGCCGCATCTCTTTGCCATCAACTCCGACTATCAGCCGTCGATGCGTTCGACCGACGCCTGGCTGACCATGTGCTGGACCAATGACGGCGCGCAGCTCAATCGCGACATGCCCGAGCTTGACTATGTGCTCGGCAAGGACGGCGGCGAGATCTGGACCGACTATTACGCGATCCCGAAGGATGCGCCGAACAAGGCCGCCGGCTATGCCCTGCTCAACTATCTGATGGACCCGAAGAATGCGGTGAAGGAGCACATCGCCAATGGCGCACCGACCACCGACAGCCGTGTGATCGAGCTCCTGCCGAAGGAAATCACCTCGAACAAGATCGTCTATCCGGATGAAGCCTCGCTGACGCCGCTCGAATTCGGTGCCGCCGTCACGCTCACCGATCCGAGCCGTGCCGAACTGATGGCGCGCTTCAAGTCGGCGTGATCGTTTTTCTTCGACCCGATCCCTTGCACCATGACGGCGGTAAGGGATCGGCTTCCTTCTCAGCACCGGCGGACAAAGAACCTCTCGATGCCCCTTAACCCTGCCACCAAACGGCGCCTCGTCACCGCTGCCCTTGTCGGGCCGGCAAGCATCTGGCTGTTCGTCTTCCTGGTGCTGCCCTTCATTGCCATCATCGTCTTTGCCTTTGGTGAGCGTGCGCCCGAAGGCGGCTATCAGGCAGCTTTCACCTTCGCGCAATTCGCCAATCTCGGCTCGCGGTCGGCCGCTTTCATCAATACGTTGATCCTTGCGCCGATCGGTGCGGCTGTCTGTCTGCTCGTTGCTTATCCGGTCGCCTATTATCTGGCCGTCAAAGCGAGCCCCCAACGCCGCCTGCTGCTCGTCTCCCTCGTCGTCGTGCCCTTCTGGACGAGCCTGCTCGTGCGCACATACGCCTGGATGTACCTGCTCGGCGCACGCGGCATTCCGCATCTGCTGGAATTCTTCGGCATAGAGAACACCAGACTTATCAACACGCCCGGTGCCGTGCTGCTTGGTATCGTCTATGGCTATCTGCCGCTGATGATCATGCCGATCTATGTCAGCCTCGAAAAGCTCGACCGCCGCCTCCTTGAGGCTTCTGCCGATCTCGGCGCCAGGCCCGTCTCGACCTTCTTTGGCATCACGCTGCCGCTCTCCTTGCCCGGCGTCATGACCGGCGTTGCCCTGGTGACGATCCTGTTGCTTGGCGAATATCTGATCCCGCAGTTGCTTGGCGGCGGCAAGGTGTTCTTCATCGGCAATGCGCTCGTCGACCTCTTCCTGCAATCGCGCAACTGGCCATTCGGATCGGCGATCGCCGTGACCCTCGTTGCTGTCGTCGTCATCGTGCTCCTGGTTGCCATGCGCATTGCCTGGCGCGTCGCCGGCACCCGTCAGGTGGATCTCGTCTGATGCGCGCGCTCGTTACCTTCGTCTATCTGTTCCTCTATACGCCGATCGCGCTCGTCGTCCTGTTCTCCTTCAACGCCGGCCGCAATGCCAGCGAATTCACCGGCTTTTCGACGCAGTGGTACGGACGGGCGCTATCCAACACTTTTCTGATGGAAGCGCTGCGCAACAGCCTCATCATCGCCTTTACCAGTGCCGCGCTCGCCGCAATCTTCGGCACCATGGCGGCAATCGGCTTGGAACGGCTCGGTCCTCGCGCCCGCGCCGTCTTCGACGGGCTCTTTGCCGCCGCGATCGTCGTGCCTGGTGTCGTCATCGGCATTGCGACGCTGGTGGCGCTCGTCGAGGTCTTCGGCATCATCAACCCGTTGATCGCAGCCGTCTGGCCTAGCGATCAGCCACCGAAATTCGCACTCGGGTATGGCTCGATCATCGCCGCGCACGGCCTCTTCACCATGGCGCTGGTGACGATGATCGTGAAGGCGCGCATTGCAAGCCTTGGCCGTGACATCGTCGAAGCCTCCAGCGACCTCTACGCCACGCCGCTGACCACGTTCCGGCAGATCGTGTTGCCGCAGATCATGCCATCGATCCTCGCCGGCTTCCTGCTCGCCTTCACCTTCTCCTTCGACGATTTCATCATCGCCTTCTTCGTCGCGGGATCGAATACGACGCTGCCGATCTATGTCTTCGCCTCGATCCGCCGCGGCGTCACGCCGGAGATCAACGCGATCGCGACCATGGTGCTGATCGCATCGCTCTTCCTCATTCTCATCGCGCGTTTCCTGATGCGCGAAAAGACAACGACAAACTGACCAGGGAAACATCATGATACTCAAGAATCGGGTCGCAATCGTCACCGGAGCCGGCTCCGGCATCGGCCGCGCCGGCGCGCTGATCATGGCGCGCGAAGGCGCGCATGTGGTCGTCGCCGATATCGACTTGGCAAATGCCGAGGAAACTGTGAGCCAGATTGCCGAGGCGGGTGGCAGCGCCGAAAGCCTTGTTGTCGACGTCATAGACGATCAGGCGCTTGAGGCCGGTGTCGCAAAGATCGCCGCCCGGCACGGACGCATTGATATTCTGCACAATCACGCCGGCGCTCAGGTCGCCGGTAATCTGGAAGAGGTCCCGGTTTCCGGTTTCGATAGGTCCTGGAACCTGAATGTTCGGGCGCATTTCATGGCTTCGCGTTTCGTCATGCCGATCATGAAGAAGGCTGGCAAGGGCGTCATCCTCAACACCTCGTCGTCATCGGGCGTGCTCTATGATCGCGAGATGATCGCCTATACCACCTCCAAACACGCGGTCATCGCCATGACCCGCCAGATGGCCGGCGACTATGCCCGCTTCGGCATCCGCGTCAACGCGCTCTGCCCCGGCTGGGTCGACACGCCGTTCAACGCGCCGTTCATCACGCAGATGGGCGGACGCAGCGCCATCGAAGATTACATCGCCGAGAAAGTGCCGCTTGGACGATGGGCCGATGTGTCGGAAATCGCCGAACCGATCCTGTTCCTCGTTTCCGACCGCTCCTCCTACATGACAGGTCAGATCCTCGTCGTCGATGGCGGCGAAACGGTCGTCTAGAGCCGTTTGTATTGACGCATTTCCGGACGGAAAACCGCTCCGCACTTTTCCTGGAATTGCTGCTCTAGGCTTGCGGACGTAGACGTCTCACCGATGCGTGAAATCCGTGCGCCGTCGTTCCTCTCAAAGCCAGTCCGGCAGCCCCGCCGCCACGCGCCCGGCGACAGCTGCCTCGACGCAATCGGCAAGGCTGCCAAAGCGCACGGCGCGTCCGCTGAGCCCCGGCCCGTAATGCGCATACTTGCCCGAATTGGTCATGACCGCACGCGTGCCGGGCGGAAAGACCGGCTCGGAGATCGAGCACCAGCAAAGGTCGGGCAAAACCTGCACGCCGCTGTCACGCAGCCGCGCCAGCGTCCCGTCAGCCTCGGCAGTCGCGATGACATCGCGCCCCGCCGTGACGATGACCATCACCTCAGGCAGGCGGCGCCGGCCGGCAAAGGCGTGGGCGAGCGCATGGCATTCGGCAAGCGAGGCGTGCGGGCTGCCGATGGCGACGAGCTCGACGGCTTCCGGCCCCTCGTTTAACATCCTCCAGGCGGCAGCCATGTCGGCGCGTGTGATGGTAAGGCGATCGGCATTCGGATCGAGAGCATCGACAGCCTCCGGCGTCACGCCTTCGACATGCAGCATGGGAGCAGCAGATGTTGTGCCAAAGGCAGCACAGAGCGCCTTCAGGTCGTCGCGCGCCGGATGTCCGGCGGCAAGACCACGCAGCAACGGAATGCGATCGGGAGACGCCTTTCCGGCGAGATAGCCGATGAGCGGCCAGAAAGCATCGTCGCGACCTTCGGGAAGTTCGACATCGAGGATACGCGTCGCCTTGCGATTTTCATCCAGATATACGCCCGAAAGCGGCGCGCGACCTGTCAATGCAATACAGAGATCGAGGAAATCGGGATGCTTGGCGGTGCGCGCACCAAGCACGCTGTTGGCGAAGATCACGGCATTGGACTCCGCCCAGCCAATGGCCTCGCCGGCGCCCGGTGCGCTGTCGAGCAGATAGGGAGAGCAGGTGAAAGTCGGGCGGCAGCCCATGCGCACATAGGCATCCGCCAGCCGCGCGGCGGGATCGCCAAAATCCTCCGGCACGCCCTGCGATCTCCAATTGGCGCGATCGACGGAAATGGCGTTCATGGTGGTAGGTATGCGCACACGTCCGCCGAACTCAGCCATCTTTTCCGCAAAGGTCAGGTTGGCTGGGCTTGCATAGATGCATCCATCGATATGACCCTGCGTCACGTCGATAAGCGAAGTGGCGCCCTGCTGAGCCGCCATGGCGGTCAATATGCGCGTGGCCTGAGCAACCGCAACGCCTTCGCCGCCCGCAAGCATGAACCTGTCGGCCTCCGTCAAGGAAAGCCCGGCGATAGCAGGTGGCAAAAGAGGCATGGTCTCGCCATCCGCGACGATGGCAGCGGTTTCGATCCTGACCGTCTTTGCATGCGCCAGACGGGCAAAGACATCCGGATGGAGCCGCACGACGGGCAGCTGCCGGCCGAACATTTCGGCGGCGACAAGTGCGCCGAGCGTCAGCACATCCTCGGCTTCGCAGAAGATCAGGGCAGCCGGCGCGCGGCCTGTCAGCGCGAGATCGAGCAGCACACCGGAACCACTGCAGGAGCCGCGGCTCGAAGGCATCATCAGGATTGCGCCAGTGAGACATTCGCCATGCAGAGGATGATGGATATCGATGACCTTGCCGGTGGCCGGATCGACCCCACCCCAGAAGCTGAGGGCCTCCTGCGTGGCGACGACGCGGCCCTCCGCCGTGCCACCCATGATGCTGCGAGCCGATGCCGTGTCGTTCATTTCATCGTGGGTCCATATGCGAGAGGATTGTAAGCACCGATGTGGAAATCCACATCGTCATGCCTGTTTGCATTAGAAGCGTTGCGGCGAGAAGGGCGTCAGATCGATCGCCGGCGCCTGCCGTGTCAAAAGGTCGGCGACAATACGCGCCGTGCCGGCGGATTGGGTCAAACCGAGATGGCCATGGCCGAAGGCATAGATCACGTCCGGCGTCGCCTTGGCGCTGCCGATCGCAGGTAGACTGTCGGGCAGCGATGGGCGGAAGCCCATCCATTGCACGCCACCTTCCGGCTTGAGGCTGGTCAAGAAACTACGCGCCTTCTGCAGCATGGCTTCGGAACGGCGAAAATTCGGCGGCAAGGCCAATCCGCCCAGCTCCACCGCACCACCGACACGAATGCCGGTCGAAAGTTTGCTGACGACGAAGCCATGGCCGCCGAAGGTGATCTGCGTGCGCAGGTCGAAGGCATCGGCCGGAAGCGTCGTGTTGTAGCCGCGTTCGGTTTCGAGCGGAATGTGCTCGCCGAGCGTCTTGGCGATCCGATGCGAGAAGGCGCCGGCAGCCAGAACAACCTTGCCAGCCTGGCGCAGCTTTCCATCCGCAGCCACCACCTCGACCCCAACCGGGAGCGCCCGAAGCGACGAAATCTCCGATGTCTCGATGACGCCGCCGTGGCTGCGAAAATGCGCGGCCAGCGCCAGCGTGTAGAGCTTAGGATCGGCGATGGAATACCAGCCGGGCGTGAAAGTGCCGAGGATGAAACGCGATGCCAGCCCCGGCTGGATCGCTGCCATCTCGTCGGCTTTCAGATGCTGGAATTCGATGCCGTGATTGCGGCGAACCTCCCAGCCTGGCAGCGAAGCGCGGAATTCCGCCTCGCTTTCATAGACTTGGAGATTGCCCTCCTTGCGCAACATGGAGAGCGTCTCCGTCGCGGCGAGAAACGGCTCAAGCTCGGCCTTGGAAAGATCCATCAGGCTTGTCTGGGCCGCCGTGGCGTGGGCAACGCGCGAGGGCTGGCAGGCACGCCAGAACCGAAACATCCAGGGCGCGATCTTGAGCGCATAGGCGGGCGGCACCGACAGCGGCCCGAGCGGATCGAGGAGCCATTTCGGCGCCTTTTTCAAGATGCCGGGGGACGCCAGCGGCAGGATATCCGTGAAGGCAAAGGCACCGGCGTTGCCCGCCGAAGCGCCGGCGGCCGGTCCCTCGCGGTCGACGACCATGACGCTCAAGCCCCGCGCCTGCGCCGCGATCGCGGTGGAAAGGCCAACAACACCGGCCCCAATGACGATAACGTCCGGTCTTGCCATCAACACGCACTCGAAAGAGATTTCTGCTGATACTGCGGCGCGCCGAAAATCTGTTTGGACTTGCCGATCTCGGTCATGGCGCTCCGGTGGAAATAGGCAACGCGATCGGAGACACCGCGAGCAGGTGTTGGTCCAAGCGTCAGGCAGATCATGGTCATCTCTCCTCCCGGTGCGGGATCAAGCGCAGATATTACGTCATCAAACAACATATGTTCCGGCGGCATGGCAAGCGTTCTTGTCGGAAGGATCGAGAACGTCTCGGCAACGTCGGTATGGGCCTGTTTTACCGTCATTTCTTCGGCTGCAGCAGCATGATATTTGCGGATGACGGTAATTCACTGGTCTTCCTCAACTGAAGCCGAAAAGCACGAAAGGATCGCATGTCGATTTCTTGTATTCTTTTTGTATTTATAATTTTCAAGTCTATGATGCAAGCGAACATAATATGGGAGAACCGAAATTGAGTGACGTGACCACCCTGACACCGGATGCGCTGCGAGGCCGTGTCGAAGCGATCCTTTTAAAAGCCGGCGTCAATGCGCAGCAAGCCGGTGCAATCGCGCGGGTGATCGTCGCCGGCGAACGTGACGCTTGCAAGTCGCACGGCATCTACCGCATCGAAGGTGTGTTGCGTGCGGTCAAGGCCGGCAAGGCACGGCCCGATGCGGTGCCGGTTCTCGAACAAAATGATGGCTCCGCCATCGTTCGCGTCGATGCCAAGAGCGGCTTTTCCAATGCTGCCTTCGAGCTCGGCATGCCTGTGCTTGCCGAACGGGCTCGCCGCTTCGGCATTGCCGCACTCGCCATCAACGACTGCACGCATTTCGCAGCGCTCTGGCCGGAGGTGGAAGCCCTGACGGATCGAGGCCTTGCCGCCTTCGCCATGTGCCCGAGCTATTCCACCGTCGCGCCCGCCGGAGGTACAGCGCCGCTCCTCGGAACCAACCCCTTCGCCTTCGGCTGGCCGCGCATCGACAATCCGCCTTACGTCTTCGACTTCGCGACGTCGGTTGCCGCCCGCGGCGAGATCGAGCTGCATCGCCGCGCCGGCAAGCCTCTTCCAGAGGGCTGGGCGATCGATTCCGACGGCCAACCGACCACGGATCCGGAGGCAGCACTTGCCGGCGCGATGCTGCCGTTCGGAGGCCACAAAGGCTCGGCCATCGGCACGATGATCGAGCTTCTGGCCGGCATCATGATCGGCGACTTCACCAGCCGTGAGGCGCTCGATTATCTCGGCTCCACGGCCTTTGCGCCGCGGCACGGCGAACTCATCGTTGCCTTCTCGCCGGAGGCTTTTGCGGCTGGTCGACCTGGAAATCCGCTCGCCCGTGCCGAAGTGCTGTTCGAAGCGATTGTCGGCCAAGGCGCGCGCCTGCCCTCACAACGTCGCTTCACCGCTCGCGCTCGTGCGGAAAAGGATGGTATCCCGCTGACAGCAGAGGAAATCCGCCAACTCGATCGCCTTGAAGAACTCGGCCTCGACGCCGTGGCCTGAGCAACGTCAAAACGTAACTGAAAGCTAACATAAGATAACAAAAGAGGCCCATTCGGGCCTCTCACGTTTGGGCTTGAGCTTGCGACCACTTAGGCCTTGTACTTTTCCACGGCGCCCGGAAGCTTGCTCCACTCGGCGTACCAAGTATTGAACAGCTTGAACTGCGCCTCGACATAGCCGCGCTGGCTGTCGTTCAAGACGTCGCTTTCGTTGAAGTGCAGCTCATATTCCTTGTCTCCCTTCAGCACCATCATGTGCTTGAAGAAGAGAACCAGGTCCGGACCTTCATCGAAGGATGACAGGACGGCGAGCGCCTGCTCGAGTTCAAGCGCGCGCTGGCGTGCATCGACGTCGCCCTTGGCTGCGGCCTGGGCGAGGTTGCAGAGATGAACGACTTCCCTCGGCAGGACGTTGCCGATGCCGGTGATGGCACCCGTCGCGCCGCAGTTGACGAAGCCATGGAAGACGGCCGTGTCGACGCCGATCATCAGCGACACGTCATCGTCGCGGCTCGTGATGTTCTCGGCGGCATAGCGCATATCGGCAGGGCCGCCGAACTCCTTGAAGCCGACGAGATTTGGATGCTCGGCACGCAGCGCAAAGAACAGATCGGCACGCGTGGCAAAGCCATAATAAGGGCTGTTATAAATCACGGCCGGAAGATCGGGAGCGGCCGACAGGATCGCCTTGAAATGCGCCTTCTGGGCAGCGATCACCGAGCCGCGCGACAGCACGCGCGGGATCACCATCAGCCCCTTGGCGCCGACCTTCTGCGCATGAGCGGCATGGGCAACGGCCGATGCCGTATTGACGGCGCCGGTGCCGACGATGACCGGCACGCCCGCCTTGGCCAGCCGCTCGACGCCCTCCATGCGTTGCGCATCGGTCAGAAGCGGCCAATCGCCCATCGAGCCGCAATAGACGACCGCCGACATGCCTTCGGCGATGAGCTGCTTGGCCTTGCGCACGAGCGCATCGAAATCGGGGCTGCGGTCGGGCTTGCACGGGGTCATGAGCGCCGGGATCACGCCGGAGAAAACGCTGGATTTCATCTGTCTATCCTTTTGGCTTTAGGGTGGATCGGCAACCAGCCCAGCCGCATCCGCCGCCGCGCCTTACCGTCTTTGCAGCATTGATATATCTTTGTATTTATTTTGTCGACAAGAAATATGCAACTAGAGCCGCACGTCGAGGCGATCTCCGCGCACCAGCAATTTCTGGATCTGCGCGACGATCTGTTCCGCATGTTCACGCGCCAGACGCTCGGCAAGCTCGATATCGCGCCCCGCGACGGCGTCGATGATTTCATCATGCTCCTCGACGAAACGGCGCGGCAAGCGGTCATTATAGGATTGATAGTAGAGGCGAAGGATGCGCCGTCCCTCATTCAGCAGACGCGAGAAAAGGCTCGTGAAATAGGGATTGCGGCCAGCTTCGGCAATAGCCAGATGCAGCGCGGCGTTGGTGGAGATCATGGCGAGCGCATCCTGGGCCTCGACGGCGGCAGCGAAATCCGCCTGAAGCGCGCGCACGGCCTCAAGATCCTCCGGGCGATGATACTTCGCCGCAAGTTGCGTGGTGACCCGGTACATGAGCACCAGCGCATCGAAATAGTTGTGCATGTTGAGGAAATCGATCTGCGACACCATGGTCGAGCGGTTGGGCAGCGTATCGATCAGCCCCTCGCCCGCAAGCCGCACCAACGCTTCGCGGATCGGCGTGCGCGACATGCCGAAACGTTCGGAAAGCTGCACCTCGTCGATGGGGCTGCCAGGGGGTAGTTCGAGATCCAGAATCTCGTCCCGCAGGATATCGTAGACCACCTTCACGCCGGAGCCGCGCTTACGCTCGTTTCGAAGGCTTGTTTCATTATCCATGGCTAGCTGACCCCTTCTTTCTGCGTGAGAAATAAAGGGGCATGCCAGGTAAATCAACGGCGCGGCCCGGAAAGGCTGCTTCGTTCCTATCATCATCGTCGCGTCGATGATTATGGACCGGACCTGCCCATTCCAACCGTGGGAAGAACCAAAGATGGCGCACTTCGCAGGTAGGCTCTGTCGCCTCTTTGCGCTACGGATCCGCGGAATGGCAAGCGAGGTAAATGAGATAGCGACGACCTTAGCTTACTTAAGCCTGGTAATCGTTGCGCCGTCCGGGGAGAGCTTTTACCTTCAATCTCCTTCGCATGCTTAGCGCCGCATTTGGAGATTGGATTGCAGATAGAAACTATCCGCCTACTGCTTCGACCTTCCAGGCTGTCGGACACCCCTGCCCTATTCCAATTTCTCGGAGACAGGGAGGCGATGAAACATACGCACGTAGACGAAACACAAACTGCTTGTCGTAGAAGGATTGCTGTTCATGAAAGGCGGCGGCGGCATGATGGATATGCGCCTTGGACCGTTATCAGGAAGGATGATGGAAAAATCATCGGCTGGGGTGGTTTGTACAACGATCCCTCTGATCCTGGGTGGGGTTGCGAGATCGGATACTTCTTCCATCCCGATGTCTGGAGACAAGGATATGCCTCGGAACTGATCTCTGCCGCATTAAATTTGGCCGACAACCAACTGAAGCTTCCTGCGGTCCGTGCATTTGCGCATCCGGAGAATGCTGGCTCGCGGAAGGTTCTGGAGTCGGCTGGTTTCAAGGTCGATCGCTTTTTGAATCGCCTTCTCTTCTCCAGACCTCGTCGATGAGATGATCTGAGTTCTCAAGGTCTTTCCTGGCGAAACCGCGCGACTTGCTACGAACACCGAGCGGGACGATATCTTAATCGATAAGAACACGCCGAAGGGGCTGCGCATGGGATTGTCGCACATGCAACTGATATTCATGCACAGATCGACAATGATAATCTTGCGCGCTTGAGAAGAGCGTTGCCTGGCTCACTGAGCTGAAGCCCGATTGTTTGGTGATTTCCGGTGACCTTATGGGCGATCGGTAGCCAGAACCCTGCTCAAGGCTGGGCAAGATCAACAGTTTGAGATTATGGTTAATGCTTCATTTAATTGAAGCTATTGCGGGCTTTGCTTCCGCCATTGCAGCATGACCAGCTGCAGCTCTCACGGATATCGCACATGGACTTTTGCGCGACAGCACTCCTATGCGTATCGTGACGCTGGCTCGCCGGCAAGGTATCTCAAGGTATCTGTGTCGTTATCTCCAGATTTTTCGATGTATATAGCGACTGCGCCTCGCACAGAAGCGGCCGATCCTGCATGTCCGTCGCGCATGACTTCGTACTGGCTTGTTTTCGCCTCCCGGACACGGTGTAGCAGGAGACGCCGTCAAGCCCTGCCCTACGGATCGGCGCATTGCTGCTCCGTGCAGATCGCCCGAATAGTGCCCGCCGCCAGACAAGGCGCCATATAAAGAGGAACGAAACATAAGGATCGTTGCACATCTAACGAGCGAAGTGCGCGTCCCTTGGCTTGCCGATTCAAGAGAAAGGTGCGCCGCGTACCCGGTACTTCTCGCGGCACGATGCAAGCTATCTTCCCAGTCATGAAAATCCCGTTAACCAAAACTTGCTGTGAGAGACGCCACCCCGTATATGGTCGACAGTTTGGCATGAGGCGAGAAGACGCAGGCGGATTTCTTTGCCGTCTCGTCAAAATCACTTCACAATCAATTCGTAATGGAATTGCACTCAGAGGAACGATTTCATGGAAGAACCCTGGACGACCGATCGCCAGCCGGTCACTGCGACCGAGCTCGATGTCAAAAAGGCGGCTGCGATCAATGCGCTCCTGCTTCGCCCTATCGACATCCTGCCTATCAAGGCCGGCGACCTCATCCGTCCTTTCGCGCTCGGCCTCTGGAATGAGATCCGCCCGCTGCTGAAGCCCGACGTGCCGGTCATGTCGCTCCGTCGCGCGACCAGCGCATTTCTTCATTCCAAGCGATATTACCAGGCCTGCGCGCAGCCGAATTCAATGCGTCACGATCTCGCCGGCAATCCGGTCGAGCAGCTCTCGGCCGAAGACAGGCTTGCGGCACAGCAGCGTCTGATCGCACTCCGCCAGACGCAGACCAAGACGGCCCCTCATCACGACGAACCAAGCCCGCCGCCGGTGTTGAGCAAAGCAGAGCTCATTCGGGCATCTCTTCTCGGCAACAGGCGTACGGACCGCGTTGCGCGTTGATACGCCAGGCGGGCCACCGCATCCCGGCAGCCCATCGAGTGAACTCATCATACCGCTTCATGGCGCTGCCCGCCTCGAATGGCGTCGGCCTGGATGCCGATGAGCGCCGGAACTTATCCATTACCCGGCCGACCGGTGTAGTCCGCGGACTACCGATCTCCTAATCCCCTCACCTCAATCCTGTTGCCGTCGTGGCGCCATGGAAGGAATGGCGCAAGTAGTCCGCGGACTACCTCTCATCGAAGGCTGCGCGCCAGCCGCGCATACCGACACAAGCACACACAGCAAGGATATCAAGGGAGCGAAACCCGCCGCTCGGAGCGAACGGCAGCCTATGCATGCGCAAAAAGCAGCCAAAAACTGCCTTTTGTTTAAGCATTTGTAAAACGGCCACGAATCGGAGCATATTATAACTGCGTAGTTCAGCGGCAATCCGTCACAATTGCGCAGTTAATTGGGAAAATAACCATGCAGCCGAGTCTCGTGCTCCAAGACGATCAAGAGCATCTACCAACGCTTCTGGCAACAGATGCGCAAGAGCTGTCTTATCAGCTCCAGCAGCATCAGGCAAAGCTCTTTCCGCCTCAGTCACAGAAAACTATGCGGATGTTTTCGCCGGCTGAGGCCGCCGCATTTATCGGCATCGGGGAAGGTTACCTCCGCCAGATCGCAGCCGAAGGCCATGGGCCGGATCCGCTTGCCAATGGACGGCGGCTCTATACGGCCGAAGACATGGATCGGATCCGTAAGGTTCTCGACGAACGAAACGGAACGCCTAAATACGTGCCTTGGCGCCGCGGAACCGAAAAACTGCAGATCATCTCGGTGATGAATTTCAAGGGCGGTTCCGGCAAGACGACCACTGCAGCCCATTTCGCGCAATATCTGGCGTTGAGAGGCTACCGCGTACTTGCGGTCGACCTCGATCCGCAGGCATCCCTATCAGCTCTGTTCGGGCACCAGCCCGAGATCGACGTCGGCGAAAACGAAACGCTTTATGGGGCCATTCGTTATGAGGGCCCTCGCCCAATAGCCGATATCGTTCGTTCGACCTACACGCCAAATCTGCATCTGATCCCCGGAAATCTCGAACTCATGGAATTCGAGCACGAGACGCCGCGTGCAATGGCTGCCGGCAAGGCCGAGACGATGTTCTTTGCCCGCATAGGCGAAGTCCTGACCGAGATCGAAAGTTTCTACGATGTGGTGGTCATCGATTGCCCGCCGCAACTCGGCTTTCTGACGATGTCGGCACTCTGTGCCGCGACATCGATCCTCATCACCGTGCATCCGCAGATGCTCGACGTTATGTCCATGTCGCAGTTTCTGACGATGACGAGCGAGCTCATGTCCGTCGTCGAGAGAGCAGGGGGGCGCACCAGTTATGACTGGATGCGTTACCTCGTGACGCGCTTCGAGCCAAACGACGGACCACAAAGCCAGATGACCGGTTTCATGAAGGCAATCTTCGGCAACCGCATGCTCCATAACGCAATGGTCAAGTCGACGGCCGTTGCCGATGCCGGCGTCACCAAACAGACCCTCTACGAGGTCGAGCGTGCCCAGTTCACCAGGGGTACCTATGACCGCGCTCTGGATTCGCTCAATCTCGTCAACAGCGAGATCGAGACGCATATTCGCCTAACCTGGGGAAGGAAATAAATAGATGGCGCGCAAAAACCTTCTCGAAATCTCGGCGCCGAATACGAGCCGCACGGAGGCACCGGCGCCAAAGGACCATCGTCCGATCGCTGGCTTCCTGCCGCAGGCAAGAGGCTCCGCTCCGGTGGGCGGCATCACCAGGACGCTCGGAAATATCACGGAGAAGATGGAACGAGCCAGCGATCTCGAACGGCAACTGGCGGAAGGTCAGACGGTCGTCGATATCGATCCCGAGCTTGTCGATGGATCATTCGTTACCGATCGTCTGGAAATCGATCCCGTCGAGCTTGGTCAGCTGGTCGAGCAGATACGCGAACACGGCCAGCAGGTGCCAATCCTCGTACGCCCGCATCCGGAATCCCGCGGGCGTTTTCAGGTCGCCTACGGCCATCGTCGACTGGCGGCGGCAAAAGAGCTCAGCATCAAGGTGCGTGCAGTCGTGCGTCAGCTCACCGACGATCAGCTGGTGGTCAGTCAAGGCCAGGAAAACAGTGCCCGCACGAACCTATCCTATATCGAGCGCGCATTGTTCGCGTTGCGCCTTGAGCAGCGCGGTTTCGGTCGCGATGTCATCATGGCCGCACTCGGCGTGGACAAGGCAGCGCTTTCGAAGATGCTCATCGTTACCAGACAAGTGCCTCTCGCTCTCATCAGCGCGATCGGCCCCGCCCCCGAAATTGGCCGCAGGCGCTGGCTAGAGCTCGGAGAACGTCTCGAGAGCGTCCCCTCGGAACCAATCGTGGCTGAGTTGTCCGCGGACAACCAGCGTCAGCTGTCCAGTGATGCGCGCTTTCAGCGGGCGCTGGTTCTTGCAATCGGTAAACCAGCATCCGCCAAGGCAGCTGTTACGCCATCATCGATAGCCGGTGTTCCGGTGACGTTTAAGCGAACGCCGGCGCGCGCGACCTTTGTTTTCGACAGCAAGGCCGCCCCCGGCTTCGATCAGTTCGTACAGGAGAGGTTGCAATCTCTCTTCAACGAGTTCCAAGAAGGAAAGGATACGTAACCCGCAAAAGAAAAAGGCCCCCAAACGACGCCGTCGTGGAAGCCCTTCTCTGATCTTAAGCAAATCGAGAATCGCATTTCCCCGAATCACAGTCAAGAGTCTTTGGCATCGTTTTGATGAGCAGACTTCTTTTGCCACAACGTAGGTGAAAGAAAATGGAAGCCGAACATGTGACGACGCCTTTTGGGCGGCGGCCGATGACGCTTGCCATGTTGATAGCTCAAAGAAGAGCCGATCATGGG
The DNA here is from genome assembly GCF_014193575.1 of Rhizobium sp. BK289. Classification (NCBI taxonomy): domain Bacteria; kingdom Pseudomonadati; phylum Pseudomonadota; class Alphaproteobacteria; order Hyphomicrobiales; family Rhizobiaceae; genus Rhizobium; species Rhizobium sp. BK289. The sequence goes on along the minus strand of NZ_JACHZO010000027.1, from coordinate 19,722 downwards.
AAATCCGTCAGGTCCGTCGACAAGTGGAAGATTTATCGTGCGCTCTGTGAAGCCAAGCCCTTGCTGGGCGTGACGGATCGAGCGCTGGCCGTGTTGAATGCGCTCTTGAGTTTCTATCCGAAGAGCGAACTCTCGGATGACGCCAACCTGATCGTATTTCCTTCAAACGCACAATTGTCGTTGCGCGCGCATGGCATGGCGGAACAGACAATCCGCCGTCACCTCGCTGTCCTGATCGCTGCCGGGCTTCTTGTCCGCCGGGATAGCCCCAACGGCAAGCGCTACGCTCGCCGGAACAGGGCAGGGGATCTCAATGAGGCTTATGGTTTCTCCTTGGCGCCTCTTCTGTCCCGCGCCGACGAGATCGAGCATCTCGCCGCCGAGGTCGTTGCCGAGCGATTGCACATGCAGGGTCTACGCGAGCACATCAGCCTCCACCGGCGCGATATCGCCAAGCTCATCGAAACCGCCATTGCCGAGGATATTGAAGGCCCTTGGGAAGCCGTCCATTCAGGCTTTCGCGCGCTCATTGATGACCTTCCGCGTTCGCCGAACGTGGCACAGTTGGAGACGCTGTTGGGGAAACTCGGCCGTCTGCGTGACGAAATCGTCAACCGATTGGAAACACATGCAGAAACTGCGAAACTAAGCGCCAATCCCTATCAAAATGAGCGGCACATACAGAATTCAGACTCCGAATCCCAAATTGAATCTGAAGCCACGTCCACAAAAAATGCCTCTCCACGAAGCTTCGCTCCGCGGACAACTCCAGTTCTCGTGAACATCCCCCCAGCTTCCGAAACTCTGCCGCCGATGCCTTGTACGCCCGACGGTAGTCACCCGGAGATTGGCACCGGAACAGAGTTGAAGTCCTTCCCGCTCGATCTCATTTTGCGAGCATGCCCAGAGATCACCGCTTACGGCCCGACCGGACAGATCAAGAGCTGGCGCGATCTGCTCTCTGCTTCACTCGTCGTCAAATCGATGCTCGATGTCAGTCCGGGAACCTATGGAGGGGCCTGCGCTGCCATGGGAGTGGAAAACGCTGCGACCGTCATCGCCTGCATCCTCCAACGTGGCTCCCGTATCAATTCCGCCGGTGCCTATCTTCGCGATTTGACACGGCGAGCGGAGAAAGGAGCGTTTGCCATCGGTCCTATGCTCATGAGCCTTCTTCGGGCGAATATGGCCCCAGCCGTGCGCAAGATCGCTTAGCATGTCCCGTTAACAGCATTGAGGATCTGATGGTCGGTTTCAGTTGGCACCACGACGAAATAACTCTGGCATTGCGTACAGCTCAAGATATTTCGCTGCCTCCGCAGCGAATGATAACTACCCTGCATCGGATCTTTTAGGGGAGGGCGCTTGGAGTTATGAACAGCCGGAAGGGTAGACATTTGCTGGCAAAAAAGGCATAAAAGTACAGAGATGTGCTGGCAGTAGGGATAGTCCTGGTTTGCAAATTCGATCGTTTTCGACTGAATTTCATCGCTCGCTAGCAGATTGATTTCATTGAAGTAAATTCGCTATCGGAAGCTATATCGAACTTTCATACCGTCGCATCTGTGTAAATTGCGTGACGAAGACAGGCTGTTCGTCCGCATACTAACTCGCCTCAGAAACAGGAGACAGCGGCCCATACCTGTTGCCACTGATCCTCCTGCCTTAATTTTCAGTCATTGTGACTAGACCGACGTCATTGCTGGTCGCAAATCGGTATCGGCCGCGGCGGCGGTGCCGGATGGTCGTTCTTGTATTGCGCGATGATCGGCTCCAAGGTTTCCTTCGGCCAAAATTTCGGAGTGCCGATTTCCTTCAGGCAGGACTCGTTCCAATACAATCCGGACTGTGCTGGAGAGCGCCCGGCTGCAACGGCCTTGGCGACTGCGTTGATGTCCGAGGATTCAGGATAGATGTAGAGGGTCGTTGGATTGTCCTTCACCATGGAGATGATCTGATTGGCATCCGATGTCGACCAGCTCGTGCAGCCATCGCTGCGGCCTCCCGCATATTCCACCAGCTTCCCGAGCGGAACGTATCCGTCGCGATTGGCATAGGGGCTCTGCGGATCCTTCTTCATGCAGATACCGGCAACCTTTGCAGCCGCATGGCCGCCAATCGCCCTGGCGCGTGCATTGGCGGTTTCGCCAACACCGTCGAACTGCACGAATGTGCGAAGGAAAGCAGCATCCTTCGTCTGCGAAATCCGATAATAACCCTTGAAGGTGGTTTTCGTTTCTTCCGTCACATAAGACCCGCCGGCCGTCAGGTTCGAATCCATCGCGTTGCCGAAGTTCCTCGCGCACATCCGGCCATTGCCGAAGTCGACGACGCCCTTGAGATCGCGGCCGCTGCCGTGGCCCGATGAAACCACCCGGAATGTCTGCGTCGCCTCGCAGACGATATAGAAACGCCCTGCCGATTTGCCGTCAGCCGGATTGTTCGGCCGGGTTGCATCCATAGCGAAATAACAGGGATTCCTGACCTTGCCTTCGCTCATCTTCTGCATGTAAAGCGCGCGCGCCCTTTGCAGAATCGGTCGGGCAATCTGACCGTCGCCTTCGCCGACATAGGCATTCAGCCATGCCGGAATATCCGATTGGCGCTCCGCGGCAAGAGATTGCGATGTTGAAGGGATGATGATGGTAAGAGAGCAAAGGCTGAGCATCTGGGCGACGCTTCGAATGGCATATCTCAACCGCACGAAAATAAATCTCCTGTCAAAATTTTCTGGATCCACATGCGCCGTAGCAGACAACCACGATCTTGGCAGTCCGCCCGCCACACAAGTCCGGCTGCCATGCGCTCAGATCCAGACATCATAATTGTGCGCTGCTTTGCTGAATGACGACCTAACGGAGGCGGGAACCTCGGCGGTCGCGGAAAGATTATTTGCCCGCCCTTAATTTCCTCATCCGCTTCGCGTCAGCATTCTTCACGGATCGCGGCGCAAATATGGCCGTGTTGTATCGGATGAGTTGCATTTGCTGACATGGGCTTTTGCCGGCCGTCCTAGGGTCAATCCCGGAGGATGAACAATCTGATTTTCTACCTCGCGAATAGCGAGATCCACCGGCAATTGCCCGATGCGGATTCTGGCCGATGATCAATCGACAAATTCAACGATCACGCCCGGTTTTACCATCCTTGCCAGCTCCTCCACATCCCAATTTGTCAGGCGGACACATCCATGAGAGCCGACTTTGCCGATGAGCTCTGGATCCGGTGTCCCGTGGATGCCATAAGTGGGTTCGGTCAAATCGATCCAGACCGTGCCGACCGGATTGTTCGGCCCGCTTGGCAGCTTCAGGATCCTCTTATTGCGACCCTGTTGAAAATTGATCTTCGGATTGTAGGTATATGTCGGCAATCGAGCGACGCCCTTGACCTTGTGTGAGCCTGAGGGGGAGGGCGATTCCTCGCTGCCGATCGTGGCCGGGTAGATCGTCAACAGCGACCCGTCTTCCGCAAAGGCGAATACCTGGCCCAACTTTCTGTGAACCTCGATCCGCTTCACCACGCCGGTCTTTGCCTCGCCAGGCATCGCAACCATGATTGTTTCACCCGAGGTAAAAGACGCGGTCGGATTGAGCGCTTTCAGGAGAGCGATGCTCATATGGAAACGTTCGGCTAATTTTTCGCCGATGCTCGTATAGCCGAGGCGATCCATCTTGGCTTGCTCGCCATAGTCCTTGGGAATGCTCTTCACCAGATCCTTCCCGTCATCCGACGTTATGACATATGGCTGAATGACGGGAAGCTGATCCTCAATCCGTCGGAGTACCTCTGGATCGAGTTTTCCATCGATGGGAAGCCGTTGCAAAGCTTCAAATCCTGCAATTGCTTTACTGAGATTCTCTCCGGCATAGCCATCGACAGCACCAGGAGAGGAGCCGGCTCGATCCAGCAGCACCTGAAGTTTGATGATCGCTGCGTCAGGCTTGCTCGGCTTCTTGCCCGGCGCTTCGGTCTGTATGGACGTGATGGCAGCGCCATTGACATCCTGAGCGGCTATGGGAGCGGCGACAGCCGGACTTGAAAATATCAAAGCGATAGAGATCGCAAGACAGCGTATATGAATCATGTCTTGAAAATCATTATCCGCGCAAGTTGTTCCGCCGGCTTATGGGTGGACCCGAATGGCTGATCCCGGCGAGGGGTCTGATTTTTCGCAGCTGTCGAAGATAAGGCTGGCCGCGCCGATCAGACCGGCATGCCGTCCGAGCTGAGCGGCAACGATCGGCACGGTGCGATAGGCGGGCATGGCGCGCTCGCGAACCGTCGCCGCCATTTGATCGTGCAGAAGATCAAAGCCATGCGAAATTCCTCCACCCATGACAAGCAAGTCGGGTGAATAGAGATGAAGCAGGTTTGTGAAGCCGATCCCCAGCCACCGTGCCTCGTCGATCAGCAGCGCCAATGCATCGGCGTCGCCCTTTCGCGCGGCTTCGACGACATGTCGTCCGGTCACGTCGGCATCGGCGGCGACCTTGCGCAGCACCGATCCGTCGGACGGCCTGGTGCGGGCCGTTGCCCGTCTGCCGAGTGCCGTGCCGGAGGCGACGGCCTCAAAGCAGCCGACTGCCCCGCAAAAGCAACGTTCGCCCTCGTTTGTGATCGTCATGTGGCCGATCTCGGCAGCCAGGCCCCGTCTGCCATGCAGGATCCGGCCATCGGCAATCACGCCACCGCCGATACCGGTCGACACTGTGACGAAGACCATCGATCCCGCCCCTCGGCCGGCGCCATATCGCCACTCGCCAAGCGCTGCCGCATTCGCATCGTTTTCGAGCCTTACGGGCAGCTTGAAATGGTTTTGGAGAATCTCCGCCAGCGGGACCTCATGCCATCCGACCAGGGTCGGGGCGGCAATGACGACGCCGGCGTCCGGATCGAGCGGACCGGGCGCGCCGATCCCGATCCCGATCGGCGAAAGATCGGGCGTTTGTGCCAACACCGTTTCAGCCAGCTGCTCGATCTGGCGGATGACTGCGGCGGGGCCGCCGACCGCATCCGTCGACAGGGACGAGAACGACAGAGGGCATCCCGCATCATCGACAAGTGCGGCGCGAAGCTCCGTTCCACCGAGATCGAATGCAAGAGCGACCTTTTTCACGAAACCCGGCTCTCCAATCCGTGCAGCCAGGCGATCCGGTCGCCGAGGTTCTTGTCGCCGAATGCCAGCGATCCAAGAACGACGGTCTGCGCTCCGGCCTGGCGCAGAAGCGGGACGGTTTGTTCGCGAATGCCGCCATCGGCGGCTAGGATTACCCGCTCCTCGCGGCCTGCTTTCCTTAGGAGGAATCGTGCCTCGAGCAGCCGGTCGCATGCCTTTTCGGAAAGGCTTTGTCCCTTGACGCCGATCGACGTTCCGAGCAGCGTCACGAAGGCGACGTGATCGATGAAGGGCTCGATCGCCGAAATGGGTGTTTCCAGTCGCAGCACCACACCGGCTTCGGCACCCAGCTCCTTGGCAAGTGCAATGGCACGCAAGCCGGCATTGCCGTTTTCAGCGTGGACGCTAATCAAATCGGCGCCCGCCTCGATGAACTGGCGCGTCTGCTCTTCGACGATTTCAGCCTCGACCATGAGATGCACGTGGATCGGTTTGGCGGTCGACTTGGCGATGCGCGCGACAAAATCCGGAAAGAACAGAAAGCCCGGCGTAAAGCGCGCATCGGCGACATCGATATGATGCAGGTCCACATAAGGCTCTATGCGCCTGAGGTCGGTTTCCATATTGGCAAGATCGGCCGACCAGAGCGAGAATTCGCCGAGAAGCCTGTTGCGGGGAAGCGCTGCGATGGCCGCCGGGCCGGAAAGGGGTCTGGACGTCATGATGGAACGAAGCTCCGGAGTGTTTTGGATGCGAAAAAATGTGCGATGGCGTCTTGGACCTCGGCAAAATGCCTGTTTTTGTCGACAGCCTTGGCGGTGACTTCGACAAAGCTTGCGCCTGGAATGACATTGGCGAGCGTCTGCGCGCAGGAGAGCGGATGGATCGCATCCCGACGGTTGCCGATAACCAGGGTGGGTATAGCAAGAGCAGCGGCGACTGCCTGCGGCACATCCGGCCCGTCGGCCGCTATGTCAGCCAGTACCGACGCAAAAGCGACGGCGTCCGGTCTGTCGAAATAACCAAGCAGGGAAGAGAAATTGTCCGGTGCCTCCGAGGCGATCCATCGTCCGGTTTCAGAGGCGATAAAGCGCCTTTTGGCCTCCTCGATCGGATGGGAATGGATCAGAGCGGCAACGGCGCGGATCGGCGCGAGATTGCCCGGTGATGCCTCGAAGGTCCAGGCGGGGCGCACGAGAACGAGTCCGGCGATCCGTTGGGCGTGATGATGGGCAAGGTGCAGCGCAATGGCCGCTCCCATCGAAATGCCGCCGATGATGAAGCGGTCGAACCCGTATTCGGTGGCCGCGGCCAGAACATCCTCTGCAAACATTGGGATCGAATAGGGTTGTGTATTGCCGAGTGAGGATGCGCCGTGCCCGCGGCATTCCAGTGTCAGCCGGTGAATAGCCGCCGCTGAGATATTCTGCGCCACCTGCGCCGCGTCGCCGCCGAGACCGTGCTGGAAGACGACGGGGAGTCCTTGCCCAGTCTCGTAGACGGCAAGTTCTGTATCATCGCGCTTGAACGATTTCTGTCTCATCATATCAGTGCCTTGAGAAAGCCGGCAACGCCGAGTGCCTCCGAAGCCGAAAGGCCATGGGTTACGAGCGGTCCGTCGAAATTCACCGAGCGCAGCCGCGCCATGAAATCGGCAAAATCCACAACGCCCTGTCCGGCGGTTGCAAAGCGACCATCGCTGTAACGATCCTTGGCATGCGCCAGAGCGATGTGACCGGCTGAGATTTCGACTGCCTCTTCGACGATCACCCGCGCCTCGGCCGGTGTTGCCTGTTCGAAGAGATTGGCCGGATCGAGCACGATGCGCAGCCGCCGCGATCCCATCTCGTCGATCAGTCGCCGGGCGTCGCGTGCCGACGTGACGATATTGGCCTGCTCCGGCTCGATGCCGAGGTCGACGCCATGCCGTTCCGCCAACTCCAGAGCCTTCGATATTTCAGCCGCCAGGTCGGTCCAGGCGGAGGGATCGCCATTGTCACGATGATAGGCCCATTGGTCGTTCGGGTCGCGAGTTCCGGTGCAAAGCGTTACCAGCGGAATCGAGAGTGCCGCTGCCGTTTCGATGACGACGGCGAATTGGGCGAGACCGATCCGGCGAATGGCGATATCGGGGTGAGCCATATTGTAGGTGCCGGACAGTGCGGCAAGCGAGATGCCCGTCGCCTCGACGGCCGCCCGGATCGCCGCGATCGTTTCTTCGGAAACGGCATCGGGCATGGATGGGAGGCCGCAGCAGGCGAGATTGAACTGCGCGCAAGCATAACCGCTGTCACGCACAGCCGAGAGAACGCCGAGCGGTTCGGTTCCGGGAAAGGTCTTGGCGAAGATGCCGATCTGCATCAGACCGCTCCCGTGACCGATGCAAGCTCGACGCGCTCGCCTCGCTCCACCGATCGGGCGATCGCCACCATCGCGCGGATGGAGGCCAGGCCATCCTCGACATTGGCGCCGCGCATCGGCGCGCCCTTCAGCGCGCTATCGGCGAGCCCCTCCAACTGCCGGCGGAAGAAATGGCCGTCGGCGCCGAGCGGCTTCCGGCTCGTCGCATCCTTCTCGTGGAAGATTTCCACTTCGCTGGAGCGGAAGTACCAGGGATTGAAAGTCTTTGCGAGAATCGAGCCGTTTTCGCCATAAAGCTGGAAACCTTCATGCCAATCCATGCGCACGGCAACCGTCAGGTCCAGATGACCGAGAGCACCGTTGGCAAACTCGGTCTCCACGAACCAGCAATAGGCACCGGCGCGTTCCAGAAGCCGGGCACGAACCGAGACGATCTCGCCGCAGAAGAAGCGGGCGGTATCGACCAGATGCGAGCCATGCGCGAGCATGAAATATTGCCGGAGATCGGCCTTGGGATTGCCCGATGGCTTGCGCGCAAGCTTGCTGGTGACGGGCAGCGGCTGGACCGCATCGGTATTGGTATAGCGGTGGGTGGAATCGCAATACCACGCCTTCATCGCAAAGATCTGGCCTATATCGTCGCGCACAAAATCGCGCGCTGCCTCAAGCGCCGGATCGAAGCGTTTCATGTGCCCGACCTGCAGGATTTTGCCGGACCGGCGCACAGCCTCGGCAAGCTGCTGCCCTTCCTCGACCGACACGCCGATCGGTTTTTCGCAGAGCACATGCTTTCCGGCTTCCAGCGCCTTGATCGACATCGGCACGTGATAGGCGTCGGACGTCGCGACGATTACGGCCTCCAGCTCGGGATCGGCCAGCATGGCATCATAATCGTCATACATCTTCTGCGGCTCGTAGGTCGCGCCCATGCGGGCCAGAAGATCGGGGGCTGCGTCGCAGATCGCATAAAGATCGGCATTCCGAGCCTTAACGCAGGATTCCAGATGCGCAAATTGCGCGATCGGGCCGCAGCCGAGTACTCCCACGCGAAGACGGCGACTTTCCTTTTCGATCATGGTTCTCTTCCTTATGCCCCGTAGCCGCGCATGGTTTGGCGATTGGCTTTGACCGCAGCGGCAGGATCGGTACCGGCCGTTTCGGATTCCTCCTCCAGCACCAGCCAGCCGTTGAAGCGTGGGGCCGCTGAGACGAGGTCGATCACGGCTGGCGTATCGAGGACGCCCTTGCCGAGCATCGCCCATCGGCCCTGCGCATCAACATCCTTCAGATGCAGGTAGCGGATACGGTCCTGATAGGTGTGCATCGTGTCAAGCATGTCGGCATGCCCCCGCAGGATATGACCGGTATCCGGCACCCAGCCGACCAGGCTCGGGTCGAGCAGAGCGAAGATGCGGTCGTAATCGGCCCGGTTAAACAACAGCGTATTGTGATGGGAGCTCGGATGCACGGCGACCTCGACCCCGGCGGCCTTGCCCAGTTCGCCGGCGCGATTGTAGAACTCGCCGGCAATGGCGAACTTGTCGTCTCGCGGGCCATCGGAAACGACGGTTGCCGAGCCGATGGAAACGAGTGCGTCGGGGAAATGCGCGGCATAATCGATCCAGCACTTGGCCGTCGCAAGATCATCTTTCATCGCGTCGGCGACGGTAAAGCCGCTCTTGGAACCGAAGGCGAAGGAGACGAGCGTCAGGCCGCAATCCCTCAATGCATTCGCGAAGGCATGCGGGTTCGCGCCATAGCGGCCGATCATCGTATCGGTGATTTCGATGCCGGAATAACCGCCTGCGGAAATCGCCGAGAGCAGATCGTCTGCCGTTCCTGTCCAGGCATTGCCGAGCATTTCCCATGTGAATGTCTGGCAGCCGACTTTTATGTCCTTGCGCATTCCCGCTATTCCTTGATTCCGCCTTGGGTCAGGCCTTCGATGATGTGTCGTTGGAAGAAGAGCACCAAAATGATGAGTGGCACGGTGACGACAGCCGATGCGGCGGCGATGTCTCCCCAGGGCACATAATATTGGTTGGTGAAGTTGGCGATGCCGACCGGGATAGTCTGGCTGCCGCTGTCCGAAGTGAAGGCCAGCGCGAACAGGAATTCGTTCCAGGCGGTGATGAAGGCAAGCAGGCCCGTCGTGACAAGGCTCGGCAATGACATCGGCAGGATGATATGCCAGAGCAGGCCGACCGGCCCGACGCCGTCTATGCGGGCCGCCTCGTCGATCTCGCGCGGCAGCGTTTCGAAATAGCCGAACAACACCCACGTTACGAGCGGCAGTCCGAGGGCGAGATAGGTGATGATCAGCGCGGTATAGGTATCGAGCAGCCCGAGATCGGAGGCGATGAGATAGAGAGGCCCGACGAGTGCGATCTGCGGAAACATCGATACCGAAAGGATGACCGTCAGGATGCCGAAGCGTCCCTTTACATCGAGGCGCGACAGCGAAAAGGCAGCCAGCGAGCCAACGATCAGGCAAAGAGCGGTGGTCGCCAGCGAAACGACGAGCGAATTCAGCACATAATGATGCAGGCCTTTTTCGACGAAGGCGTTGTAGTAATGCTCCAGCGTGAACGGGTTCGGTATGAGCGAGGGCGTTCCCTCGGTCAGCGCCTTGTCGAGCTGGAGCGATGTCGAAAACTGCCAGATGAACGGGCCGGCGGACCAGATGAGGATGAACAGGGCGCCGAGATAGATCAGGATGTTTTGGAAGACGGAGCGCTCTGCGTTCATGTCGTCCTCCTGATCTGGTGCACGAGGAAGAGGCAGAAGCCGATCGCGATCAGCCCCTCCGTGATGAACATGGCGGTCGAGACTGCCGAGCCGTAGCCGAACTGAAGCGTCGAAAAGAGTACTTTGTAGGACAGTGTCGAAAGCGTCTCGGTGGAATCGGCTGGACCGCCGCCCGTCAGCACATAGACGAGGTCGAAGACGCGGAATGCATCGAGCGCACGGAAGAGGCCGGCAATCAGCAGCGTCGGCATCAGGAGCGGCAGGCGAATATGCCAGAAGATTGTCCAGGCTCCCGCCCCATCAATGCGTGCCGCCTCTATGAGCGATTTTGGAACGGTCTGCAGCCCGGTCAGCAACAGAAGCGCCATGAACGGCGTGGTCTTCCAAACATCGGCGAGGATAATCGTCGTCAGGGCGGTATCGGGAGAGCCGTACCAGTTGACGTTCTGATCGATCAAACCTGCATGCAGAAGGATGAAATTGATGATGCCGTGCTGACCATCGAAGAGCCAGCCGAACATTTTCGATGTCACGACGGTCGGCATGGCCCAGGGCACGAGCATGGCGGCGCGGACCATACCCCGGCCGGTGAAGGTCTCGCAAAGGATCAAAGCCATCGCCAGGCCGATGAAGGTCTCGAGCAAGGTCGAGATCAAGGTAAACCAGATCGTGTGCCACCAGGCATTCCAGAACGGCGGATCGGCCAGCAGCTGCACATAATTGGCGATGCCGACGAAATCATTGTCCTGTGTGATCAGCGAACGGTTGGTGAAGGACAGATAGACGCCGTTGACGATCGGATAGAAGGACACTGATGCCAATGAGAGAAATGCCGGCAGCAGCAACAGCCAGGGCCAGAGGGCGCTTGACAGCGCCCTCGACTTGCCTGGGGTTTGCTCCGAAACGGCGGCCGTCATCGTTACCGCCATGTCAGCCGACGATCTTGTTGATCTGGGCCGCGGCGGCCTGCAGCTCCACCTTGACGTTGCCGCTGACGAGTGCCTTCGAGATGCTGGACTGCAATGCCAGCGTCACCTTGGCATATTGCGGCGTGATCGGCCGCGGCGTGGCGCCGGTGAAGACGCTCTGAAGGCTTGCCATGAACGGCTGCTCTGCCTTGAGCTTCGCATCCTGGAAGATCGCTGGCCGTGAGGGCGCAAGGCCGAAATTAAGGGCAAGCCGGGTCTGGGTTTCGGGTGAAGACATCCAGGTCAGGAATTCGATCGCCGCTTCCCGCTTCTTGGAGTTGGCGTTGACGCCCAGCTGGTAGCCGCCAAGGCAGGCCGAGCTCTTGCCGCCGGCAAAATGCGGCAATGGCGCAACCGCGACCTTGTCCACGACATGCGAGGCCTTCGGATCCTGCGCGATCGGATAGACATAGGACCAGTTGCGCATGAACATCGCCTCGCCAGATGTAAACGGCTGGCGGGAGGGCTCTTCGTCCCAGGAGAGCACGTTCTGAGGGCTGATCTTCGTCTTGTTGATGGTGTCGTACAGGAACTGGATCGCGGCAACGGCGGCATCGTCGCCGATGACGGAAGACTTTCCATCGGCGGACAGGATGGAACCGCCATTAGATGCAATGATCTCCACCGCGTCACAGACCAGAACCTCGGCCTGCTTGCCCTGCCAGAGATAACCGAATTTGGCGTCGCCGGCCTTCTGCGCCTCTGCCGCCATCGTCGCCATGTCGGCCCAGGTTTCCGGCACCTTGCCGCCGTGTTTTTCCACCAGATCCTTGCGATAGTAGAACATGCCGGAATCGACGAACCATGGCAGCGCGGTCAGCTTGCCGCCATAGGTGCAGGCAGCCACCGTGCCGGGGAAATAATCGGCGCGCTTGTCTTTCGGGAAATATTCATCAAGCGGCAGAGCCCAGCCGGCGGAGGCAAAACCCGCGATCCAGATCACGTCCTGGCTGAAAACATCGGGTGTTCCGTTGCGGCGGGCGAGCTGCTGGACGAGGCCCTGATAGACTTCCGTCGACGAACTCGGCGGCGGCAGTTCGATGAACTTGACGGTGATGCGGCTTTGCGACTCGTTGAAAGCCTTGACGAGATCGCCAAGCCCTTCCTTGCCGAAGAAGCTGGCGCTGGCAAAGCTGATTTCCGTTCGATCCGCAGCGCGGGCCGGGCGGATGCCGAGACCTGAGGCAACTCCAAGCGTTGCCGTGCCGATCGCGGCGCTAGCGGCACCCAGCAGCAGCTGACGACGATCAAGCATTATCGATTGTCCGGCACTCGTGGAGTGAGCCGGCGTCTTCTTGATATCTGTCATGTTTCCCTCCCAGGAAGACTGGCGATCTCCAAACCTCCGCGCCAGTATTCGCATATGTTTTATAAAAATTTGTCGCGCGTCAAGAAATAAGATGCTTTAAATCATTCCGGGAGTCATCGTTCGGATGCGCCGAGGCGCGGCGAACAGATGTGGCAGATCAGGGAGGATTGGGTAATATGGCTGGTAATTCAAAAGCTAAGCTCGGCATAGGCGTCATCGGCTGCGGTAACATCTCGATGACCTATCTGCGCAATGCAGCGCTGTTTGCCGGTGTGGAATTGCGCGCCTGCGCCGATATATCCGCGGATGCGGCCGTGTTGCGTGCGCGCGAATATGGCATTCGCGCGCTCAGCGTCGACCAATTGCTGGCCGATCCCGAAGTCGATCTCGTACTGAACCTCACCGTTCCAGCCGTCCATTTCGACGTCACCATGTCGGCCTTATCGGCCGGCAAGCACGTCTTCACGGAAAAGCCGCTGGCAACATCGGCGGCCGATGGACGGATTCTCGTGGCGGAGGCCAGGCGGCGCGGATTGCAGCTGGGGTCTGCGCCCGATACGTTTCTGGGCGCGGCCGGTCGTCGGGCGCGGCACCTGATGGATGAAGGCGCGATCGGCCGCCCGGTCAGCGGCACTGCCTTCATGATGGGGCGCGGCATGGAGCACTGGCACCCCAATCCGCAATTCTACTATCAGCCGGGCGGCGGCCCGGTCTTCGACATGGGTCCCTATTATCTGACGATGATGGTGAACCTGCTCGGTCCGGTCGTGCGGGTCATGGCAATGGCGACGAAGGGCCAGGAAGAGCGCCTGATCACCGCCGACGGCCCATTCAAGAATACGCGCTTCAAGGTCGGCACTCCCACAAACATCCTGTCGCTTCTGGAATTCCAATCCGGCGCGACCGTGAATTTCGGCGCCTCCTGGGACGTCTTTCGCCACTCCAATCATCCGATCGAGCTGCACGGTACCGAAGGCTCGTTGCGCTTGCCCGACCCGGACACGTTCGGCGGAACCGTGTCGCTGTCCGAGCGTGGCGACGATTGGCGTGATTTCGAAAGCGACGGCGAGCTTTACGGCGCGAGGAACTGGCCATTCGATGCACCGGACCGCGCCAACTACCGCATGCTCGGTGTCGCCGACCTGGCGCGGGCGCTCGAGGAGGGCAGGCAGCCGCGAGCCTCGGGGGAGCTGGCGCTTCACGTCCTTGAAATCATGGAGGCTATTCTCTTATCCGGCGAAAGCAGGCAGTCTGTCAGCATCGACACAAAGCTGGTCCCGCCACGGCGTCTTGGCGAGGATGAAGCACGCAGCCTTCTCGCCTGATTGCCGCAGAGGGGAGCAATCCAATGGAACAGCTGGATGAGAGCGCCCGACGCATTCTCGCCATAACCGATCCGTCAAGCGGCCGGCCTTTTGAAACCGGTACGGTTCAACAGGCCCGCATCGACTATGATGCCAATTGCCCGACGCTCCAAGGCACAAGGGAGGAGGTGGCCTCGGTGCAGGATCGCCAGATCGTCGGTCCGAATGGCCCGATCACGCTGCGCATCTATCGTGGCATCGGCGCGCCTTCAAAGGATGGTCGTGGTCTTGTCTACTTGCATGGCGGCGGCTGGGTGATCGGCAATCTCGAATCTCATGACGAAATTTGCCGATGGTTCGCCAATCTTGCCGAATGTACCGTGATCTGCCCGGACTACCGGCTGGCGCCGGAACACAAGTTTCCCGCGGGATTGACTGATTGCGTTGCGACATTGGCGTTCGCGGCACAATCCGCCGCTGATCTCGGCATCGATCCCGAACGAATTGCCGTGGCCGGCGACAGCGCCGGCGGCAATCTTGCCGCGGTGCTCGCATTGATGTCGCGCATCGGCGACGCTCCGCCACTTGCGGCGCAGCTGCTCATCTATCCCAACACCGACGCCGCGCAGACGGCCGACAGTTATCGCCGCTATGCCGAAGGTTTCGGCTTGACCACCTCGACGATGAGATGGTTTCGCGATCACTATGTCCGCACGGCGGCCGATATTGCCGACTGGCGGGTGTCGCCATTAAAGGCCGAGATCCTCGCGGGGGTGGCTCCGGCCTTCGTCATCACCGCCGGACACGACATCCTGGCCGACGAAGGCATCGCCTATGCCGAGCGGCTGCGGCAAGATGGGACGCGAATTGTGCATCGGCACTGGCAGGGACAGATCCACGGCTTCGTCTCGATGGGAAAATATGCGGTCGAGGCTCGGCAGGCCATAGAAGAGGCCGTGACGACTTGGCGTTCCTTCGAGGGACGCGCGAACTAGATTAAACGGTGACAGTAGGCTTCAGGCCGATTGCCGCATGACCAATGTGCCGGCCAGCGTGACCTTGTGCGTGATTGTCCGCACCGGGACATCCATGTCACCCAGCAGCGTCAGCAACGCATCGACACTGTTTGCGGTCATCGCGGCGAAATCCTGTGCCATGGTCGTCAATGGCGGGCAGGTATAGCGGCTCAAGGGATGATCGTCATGGGCGGCGACACGCAGATCGTCTCCCTTTTTCCGCCCAACCTTCAATCGATGCGCGAAGGCTGCCGACATGACCCCGAAGGCGAGACGATCGTTCGCACACAGGATGGTCTTGCGTGGCAGAGCCCTTGCCTGGAGCAGGCTGTCCATCTGCTCGTATCCGATGCGTTCGAATTCCCACGTGTAGGCGGCGTTGGTCTCTATCACCAGCGGCTCGTAGCCTGCGGCCTCCATCGTGGCGATATAACCTGCCAGCCTCTCCGGTGAGTTATGATTGACATGCGGAATGTCGAAATAGGCCGGCGCCTCACCGGATCGGCAGAGATATTCCACGATCGTCGCCACGCTCTGGTAGTTGTCGTTGCCGATGAACGGCGTGTTCCCTTCGATGTAAGTGTCGAAGTAAACGATGGGCAGGTTCTGCGCGAGTTTTTCAAAGGTGCGCGGATCGGATTTCCGCCCCAGCGGTGCGACAAGCGCCCCTGCCACCTTCAGCGACAACATTGTGTTGACCGCTTCTGCTTCCAGCTCCGGCAATCCGTGCGACGAGAACACGATCGGCCAATAGCCTTCATTGCGCAGCCGCAATTCCAGTCGATTGACCATCTCGGCATAAAAGGGGTCGGTGAGGGCGGGCACCAGAATGCCGACATTGCGGGTCCGCTTGCGATTGAGATTCCGTGCATACAGATTCGGCTGGTAATCCGACGAGCGAAGCGCCGCCTCGATCAGCGCCCGTGTCGTCGGTTTCACGCTGGTCGGGTCATCAAAATACTTGGAAAGGGTCGGGCGAGAGACGCCGCAGGACTTTGCGAAATCCTCCATCGTCCTATGCGTCAATTTTTCCATCAAAAGCCGACCGTTTTTCCAATCATCTCGATCCAGCAGAGCGGTTCAGCTTTTCACGGAATCTCTGAACCGCTCCATCTTTTGTCGTCTCGCAATTCCGGACGGAAAATCGCGCAGCACTTTTCCTGGAATTGCTCCGGTGATCGTTATGCGTCTCCAAGGAAAGAAGCGCAACCGTAGGCGCAAATTCCAGGTAATTTCTTTTCGCCTTCATGTCACAATAAAAAATGACGTGCGGAAATTTATTAATTACCGTGTTAAGGCTAAGCGGCGAAAATCGCGCGTCCGGCACGTCGCCTTCGACCGTTAGCCGACCCGATCGCAATTCCGCAATTCCGCAATTCGCTTGCGCTGCTATTGAATGCTGAAGGGAAAATATTTGGCGTTGATCATGTCATAGGTTCCGTCCGCCTTGATGGACTTCAGCGCCGCATTCAGGCGTGCAAGCCGCTCGCTATCATCCAACCGTACTGCGATCCCGGAACCGTCGCCGAAATATGTCACGTCGACCAGATCAGGTCCCCTGAACTCGCAGCAGCTTCCCGCCTTTGTGTTCGCAATCCAGTCGTAAATGGCAAGTTTATCTTCCAGAATAACGTCGACGCTTCCATCCGCCAGTCCCTTGTACAATTCGGGTGACGACCGAAAAACCGTCTTGCGCATTTGCGGATAAAGATTGTTGGCAAAGGATTCCTGGGCTGTTGACGATGTTACACCAAGGTTTTTGCCGCCAAGCGCGGCGGGGCTTACGTCTTTGATCGGCGAATCTTTTCGCACGATGAACACCGACGGGCTGCTGTAGTATCTTTCCGTGAAGGCAACCTTCTGGCGCCGTTCGGCGCTCATCGACATGGACGAGATAATCGCGTCGTATTTCCCGGCAACGAGATCGGGGATCATGTCATCCCACTTCTCGATGATAAATTGGCATTCGAATTTGCCAATCTCGCAGACGGCATTGGCAATATCGATGTCAAAGCCTTGGAGCTTATTATTTGCATCGAGATAATTAAAAGGTGGAAACGCGCCTTCGACGGCTATTCGCATCGGCATGCGCTCTTGCGCACCCACTTGAAAAGGCAAGGTTGCGGTCAAAAGGAGACCTATGCCGCCTGCTACTAACCTTCTGCGCAATATAGTCTTAACCGATGGGCGCGACATAGTAGAGAACCCTCAATAAGTGGTTGATCGCGCAGATAATACGCAGTTGTTTTTAATTCTACGTGAACGCTTCTTTGTTAGATCTATTCTGGCCGTGGTTTTGATTTGATGATGACGCCCTAGTCCAGTGGTGTTTGGGGATCTGCGCTTGCACATTGTCCGTTCCTCCAACCCGAAGTCGTTTCAACAGTCCTGGATGACTTCTGGGAGGATTCTGTTTCTGATCGCCGCCAGTGGCCTGGGAGCGATTGGGCTTGTCGTGCTTTCGGCGCTGTGGGCGGGAACTGAAAGCGACGCTGCCGCTCTCGATCGACAGCGGCTGCTCGTCAATGCGCGCCTGCGAGAGCAGGTCGATCAGGTAGCACGGGTCATCGGACAAGTCGGCAACGGTTATATTGCCGCAAACCGCGCTTATTCGGCCTCCGGCACTTCCACGGTCTCGTCTGCCTTCAATACTGTCTTGACGACGGCGGCCGGGAGTGCGGTCAGCCAGACGGCAACATCCGTCTTCGGCTACGACCAGGCTTTCGTCGTGGATGAACATGGCGAACTGGTCATGATGGCGGATGGCAAAACGGAAAAGCGCTATCGGTGGATGAAGCCTCTTCTTTTGCCACTTCTTCGCGAGGCTGGCGCCGCCGCACACCAAGACATGACATTCACCGGACATTTGCCTGGGTCATCGGACAATCCCGCCGGGAGTTCGGTGCCGGTTCACCGCGGATTGGCCAGTTTGCTCCGCCTGGAAGGTCGGCCAACGATCGTCGGCATTGCAGCCATCAAGGAACCACACGAGAGACAAGGGCAGTCGTTGTGGCAATTCCTGATCGTCGTGCGGTTCCTTGATGGAGCTGCGCTGGACGAATTGAGCCGTGAACAAGGGCTGAATGGCGCGCGCTTCGCACGCACCGCCGATGCAGACGGTGACGAAGTTGCGTTTCAGATCGACGATACGACAAACGGCGAACCGATTGGCTTTATCGTATGGCGGCCCGACCTTCCGGGATCAAGGGTGATCGGCAGATTGATGCCGGCCCTTTCGATAGCAGCGTTGATGATGGCGCTTCTCTTCACGGTCTTGCTTCTCCGCCTGCGAAGCAGTCTCGGTGAATTGAAGAAAAGCGAGTTCCACGCAAGACAGCTTGCCCTCCACGATGTGCTTACCGATCTGCCCAATCGTGCGATGTTTGCGATCAGGTTCGACGAGTGCCTGGCCGAATTGGAAAACTCTTCAGAGCGATCGGCAATCGCGCTTCTTGACCTGGACCGGTTCAAAACCGTGAACGACACATTCGGTCACGCCGCGGGCGACGAACTCATCAGGATGGCGGCGGAGCGGATCCGTTCGCTCCTTCGCTCACGAGATACTTTAGCCCGGCTCGGAGGAGATGAATTTGCCCTGCTTCTGCGCGATGTCAAAGACCACGATCAAACGCTGCCGGGAATTTGCGAAGCGATCGTTGCGGAACTTAGCAAGCCGTTTCCCCTCTTGAAGGGTGAGGCGGTTGCCCGGGTTGGCTGCTCGATCGGCGTGGCGATCGTGCCCGACGCCGGGCGCAATGCGGATGACATCATGCGTTATGCCGATGCCGCGCTGTACGAGGCAAAGATAAGCGGCAGGGGGCGGTGGCTGGTTTATTCGCCCTCCATGGACGGCGGCAGAAACGCCCGCGACATTCTTAAAAACGAATTGCGTGAGGTTTTGGCCAAAGTTCGCGTCTTGTCCGGCGTTGGTGAGGCGCGCGAGCTGCCGGCTGACCGAGCCGACTTCGGGTCGCTGGAAGTTTATTACCAACCGGTTTATCAGGCGGGCAAAGGATATGCCGTGTCGGGCGCCGAGGCGCTCGTGCGCTGGAATCATAGCCAGCGTGGGCTTTTGACGCCTGCAAGCTTCATCCCCGCAGCCGAAGAAGGCGGGCTTATCGACGCACTTGGATTCTGGGTCTTGCGCGAAGCCTGCACGGCCGCCTGCAACTGGCCCGAGAACACGTTTGTCGCCGTCAACGTGTCTCCATCTCAGCTAAGGAGGCCCAATTTCGTCGAGGAAGTAAGCGCCGTTCTTCAAGAGACTGGATTACTGCCGTCGCGACTTGAGCTCGAGCTTACCGAAACCTCGCTCATCGAGGATTATGCGGACATCTATGCGGTGCTGAAATCCCTACGCAGCCAGGGTGTTCAAATTTCCCTCGATGATTTCGGAACCGGCTATTCCTGTCTCAGCCATTTGACGCGTTTTGACATCGATCGGATCAAGATTGATCGCTCGTTCGTCTCGCTCCTCGGCACAAAAGCCAATGGGGCAGCCATTGTCGGCGCCATCATCTCGCTGAGCAACAGTCTCGGTATTTCGACAACGGCGGAAGGGGTCGAAACAGAATATCAGCGTGATTTTTTGGCGGCATTGGGCTGTACGGATCTCCAAGGCTATCTGTTCTCCAAGCCGCTTCCGCTTCAAGAGCTCGATTGCTTCGAGAACCCTCGGAGTCACGAAAAATTACTCGCGACCAATTGAGAAATCAGATGGCTTTCGCAAACCGCGACGCCTTGATCAAGGAACCGGCGATCGTTCCGCCGAGCCGGACGGCGCCGTCGATGATCCCGATCTTTCCCTAGAGCAGATCCTGTTCAATCCGGGTCATATCCAGCAGCCTTGAAGTAATTCGCGCATTCTGCAGGAGTGAAGCGGGGTAGCAGGGCGCCAACT
>NZ_JACHZO010000026.1:0-42653 GCF_014193575.1 Rhizobium sp. BK289 | reverse complement strand
TGGCCATGGGGACTTCCCATGAGACCGTATACGTTGACGCAAACTGATCAGAACACCGTAAAATCCTCTTGCAGACGGGCGGGCCATACGTTTTTTTAAATTCGCATGTCTCTCGGAACGGGCCGCATTGAGGCGGATCAATGTCTGTTCGATGGAAACGGTTCTAATCAGCTGATCGAGCGCACCAGCATAGCGGATACAAACTCAGCCACCGGAGCCAATCATGACGTTCTCCAGCGTGACCAGCACGGTAGGTTTCCTGGTAGAAACCAGTGGATCATCTTTGGTGCTGATTGCAGCATCCGGGCTTTTGGCAGGCATTACCTTCGTATTGGTCGATAACGTCGCGCTTGCCTCCCTTGTCTGGGCGCTCGCCACCTTGCCGATCCTGGGCGCGTTGTTGCTTCAGACCTTCCGTTCCTTGCGTAACGGCGATTTCGGTTTGGATATCGTCGCAGCCCTGTCGATGGCGCTCGCCCTTTCCTTTGGCGAAAGCCTCGCAGCCAACGTCGTCGCGCTGATGTATGCAGGTGGACAGATGCTGGAGGGATATGCGTCCGGCCGCGCCGCCCGTGAGATGACATTACTGATGGGACGGGTGGCACGAACCGCATTTCGCTATGTTGGCGATCGGTTGGAACTAACTCCCATCGAGAAGATAGTTGCTGGCGATCACATCATGATCCGCCAAGGCGAAGTGCTGCCCGTCGATGGTATTCTTCTGTCTCCCCGCGCTATTCTTGACGAGTCTGCGTTAACGGGAGAGCCACTCCCTGTGGATCATCGGGCTGGTGAAGAGGTGCTAAGCGGCAGCGCATCGATCGGTCCCGTCTTTACTGTCAAGGCACTTCGCCCCGCCTCTGAGAGCACATATGCTGCGGTTGTACGCCTCGTCGAGACGGCACAGAAGAGCAAGGCGCCGATGGCGCGCTTTGCGGACCGCTATGGCCTGGCATTTTTGCTCATGACGGTAACGATAGCATTGTCGGCCTGGTTGCTGTCCGACGATCCGCGACGTGCTCTTGCCGTTCTCGTCATTGCCACGCCCTGCCCGCTTATCCTGGCCGTACCGGTCGCGCTTATGTCGGGTATCTCGCGCTGTGCCTCGATAGGCTGCCTGGTGAAAGACGGTAGCGCCCTTGAAGCCTTAAGCCGCGTGCGGGTTGCCGTCCTCGACAAGACCGGCACACTCACACACGGCAAAGCCCAAATCATAACAGTCGGCTGCAGCGCTTGGATCGATAAGGACGAGTTGTTGCGTCTTGCCGCTTCGTTGGATCAAGCATCGAGCCACGTCATGGCTGCCGCTTTGATCGAGGGAGCGCAGGAGCGCAATCTGCGGCTGTCGCCACCAACCAATGTCGAGGAAGTTGGCGGAGCCGGGCTTGAAGGAACGGTCGACGGACGCCGCGTCGTGATCGGTGATAGCCGCTTTGTGAAAAGCCGAAGTTCTCGAAGTGCTTCCCAAGTCTTCGAAAATCATCACCGATCTGGTGAAGTTGCGGTGACAGTCGCAATCGACGGTATTGTCGCGGGAAATATCATAATGTCCGATCCGGTGCGCGCCGAGGCGATCAGCGTTCTGCAGCGATTGCGCAGCGCCGGAATTGCGAAAATCGTTCTTGCTTCAGGCGATCGCCTGGATGTTGCCTCGAACGTCGGCAACATCCTCGGTATCGAACAGGTGCTTGGCGAACAGACACCGGCTTCGAAAGTGGAGGCCGTTATCGCGGCGAAAAGCTTCGGTCCGGTGATGATGGTGGGTGACGGCGTCAACGATGCGCCGGCACTTGCGGCGGCCGACGTAGGTGTTGCATTAGGCGCGCGTGGGGCGGCGGCCTCTTCGGAGGCGGCAAGCATCGTACTGCTCGTGGACCGACTCGATCCTTTGGCAACCGCCCTGGTTGTCGCCCGCCGGACCGTTGCGATCGCCCGCCAGAGCGTGGTTGCTGGGATTGGCCTTTCAGTTGCCGGCATGATCGCCGCGGCATTTGGCTATTTGCCGCCGCTGCACGGTGCTTTACTTCAGGAAGTCATCGATGTCGCAGTTATCCTGAATGCATTGCGTGCCCTTGGGCCGTCCAAATCGGAGGGCGGCCCATACAGCCAGTCAGCGAATATAGCGACCAGACCTGCCTCTAAGACGCAAACATCCTGAAGCACGGATAGTCGGATCACATCACCACGTCGCTTTGCGTCTGGTCGGGAAGATCCTTCCCCTCATTGATCCTGATCAATGCCGCGGCGGCAAATATCCGCAGACTGCTTCCTGCTACCAAACCCATGAAGGAGCAAGCCAATGCTGAGAGCCAGACGCGACAGCCTGGGCGGTGCAGCCTCTAAAGCCATTCCCTCCCTCGGCGAGGTGGAAGGGCGCATGATGGTCCTTGAACTCATCGCGCTGACGGCGCTCACCCGTCTGATACGTCTTCACGATATCGGCGAGAGAGCAGATCTCATCAAAGCAATGCGGCACGCCATCGATCGCAAATGCCATGACGCCAGACTGTGCGGAACCGACACGAAGTCCGCTGAGGAATATGCGGAAGAACTGCTGGCCTCGGCCCAAGAGCAGGCAATCGTTCTGGAATCGATCCGAAACGACGCCTGACGATGACATCGAGCGGCTTTTGGCGTGCCTGGGATTCTATAGGCGCGGCAATAGCGGGAATACCTAAAGTAAGTGAAGATGGAGAGCCGTCGTGCAAGCCAAAGACATCATGACACGGAATGTCATCACAACCACGCCGACGATGAGCGTCCGAAACGCGGCGCTGCTCTTGCGCGCCAATGATATCAGCGGCCTTCCCGTGATTGGCGACAACGGCGAGGTCTGTGGCATCCTCACCGAAGGGGATCTCCTGCGACGCGTCGGCGATAACTGGGCGTCGTGGGCCAAAGACAAGTTCGAGCAAGACGATCGGCATGGCTTGAACACTTACATTCAAATCTACGGATGGTCGGTCGGCGAGGCGATGCACCGCGAGGTTATCAGCGTCACCCCCGAAACGGATGTCGGGCGGATTGGTAACCTGATGCTGTCCCACAGAATCAAGCGAGTTCCGGTCATTAGCAACCGTCGTCTTGTCGGTATCGTCAGTCGATGCGATTTGATCAATCTGGTCATCGATGCACCTGATCGACACGTCGCTAAAGGTGATGACGCCATGCGGCTCGCCATCAAGACCCGGCTGGCCGCGGATCTCGGGATTGCTAGCAACAAGGTCGACGTCATCGTCAAAGACGGCCAGGTACAGGTGAAGGGAATCCTCGAATCCAATATCCAACAAAAGGCGATCCGAACGCTTGTGGAGGGAATTCGAGGAATCAATGGATATATCGATCGGACAACGCTCCTGCCTTCGGACGCCATCAGCGTTTCAACGAGGCGAGACAGTGGCCAATGAGTCAGGAACTCGCCACTATTGGACAATCCTCGTGGCGATCGCGATTGTCGGGTCGCCTTGCTCGCCTGCGAGAGCACCCACTCGCGAGTGTGGGTCCAGGCCTGATCACCGGCGTCGCCGACGATGATCCGAGCGGTATTGCCACCTACTCCCAGGCGGGAGCGCAATTCGGTCTGAACATGCTTTGGACAATGCCGGTGTCATTTCCAATGATGGCGGTCGTCCAGGCGACGTGCGCTCGGATCGGGCGTGTGACCGGACAGGGCCTGGCGGCGAACATAAAGACCGCATTTCCACCGGTGATCCTCTATGCCGTCGTTTTCTCGCTCCTGATCGCCAATATTCTGAATATCGCCGCCGATGTTGCCGCCATGGGCGAGGTCGCGGGGCTGGTGACAGGCTTCAACCGACACCTGATGACAATGTTCTTCGTTTTCGGGACGCTCGCGCTTCAGGTCTTCATCCCTTATCACCGCTATGTCGCGTTCCTGAAGTGGCTGACAATTTCGCTCCTGGCTTATGCGGCGGTCCTCTTCACCGTCCATATCGACTGGCAGCAAGTTGCCTTGAGGACGATCTGGCCGACGACCACCCCGACGTCGACCTATGCTGCGGTCGTCGTCGGCGTCTTCGGGACGACGATCAGTCCTTACCTCTTCTTCTGGCAGGCATCGGAAGAAGTGGAGGATATGATGCCGCTCCCGATTCAGTGCCTTTGTCCAGAGACAGTGCGACAGCTCCCAAGGAACTTCGTCGCATTGGCTGGGACACATGGAGTGGTATGCTCTACTCCAATCTCACGGCCTTCTTCATCATATTGGCGACCGCCGTGACGCTCAATGTCGCCGGCATCACCCAGATCGACACGGCCGTACAAGCAGCAAGCGCACTGCGGCCGCTGGCCGGACCCTTTGCCGCACTTATCTTCGCGCTCGGAATTTTAGGCGTCGGTCTCATCGGCGTGCCTGTTCTCGCAGGTTCCGCCGGCTATGCGCTTGCAGAGGCCATGGATTGGAAATTCGGGCTCGAGCGCGCTCCCAATGACGCCCGAGGCTTTTACGGTGTGATCGCCATAAGTGTGCTGCTCGCCCTGGTCATTCAGTATTCGCCGATCAATCCGATGAACGCACTGTTCTGGAGCGCCGTTATAAATGGGCTGCTGGCCGTTCCCTTGATTGCCATCATCCTGTTGTTGGCGACAAACCCGAAGGTCATGGGCCCGTACACGATAGGGATATTGGCAGCATATATCGGCTGGGCCACGGTCGCGTTGATGGCGGTCGCAGCCGTGATGATGTTCGTCTCATAGCGCCTCCCCCGCGGTTCTCCCGCTGTGGCTGTTTGAAGTTGCAGCGCAGCTTTCAAGCAAATGGTCTGCGGTCCATCGTCGCGCAAACAAAACTTGCCAATGACCTCAACTAGCCCCGCTCATTTGATGTCGATCAAAGCATCGCAATCGTGCGCTCTGTAACCTTCTCGGCATGGAACAATCCAAACCCCTATCGGCACCACAAACCAAATCCATCGCCGGGAGACGACCATGCTCATTCAAGAAATCATGAACGCACCAGCCATCACCGTAAGTCCCAAAACATCGGTGGTGGATGCGGCAACGATTATGCTCGACCGTCACGTCAGCGGTCTTCCAGTCGTTGATGCCAACGGAAACATCGTCGGCATTGTCAGCGAAGGCGATTTCCTTCGCCGCTCGGAATTGCAGACGGAGCGCAAGCGATCCTGGCTGCTCGAGTTTCTGACCAGCCCCGGCAAGCTTGCTGATGAGTATGTTCTTTCGCATGGCCGCAACGTTGAAGAAGTGATGACGTCGGAGGTTGTCACTATCGCTCCCAATGCAACGCTCACCGTTGCCGTCGACCTGATGGAGCAGCATGGGATCAAGCGCTTGCCTGTCGTCGTCCAAGACAAAGTGATCGGGATGGTCTGCCGATCAGACCTGTTGCGGGCGCTGGCGAACATGCTGCCAAAGGAGAAGGTCCAGGCCAGCGACGATCAGATCGCCGAGGCGGTCATTGCCGAGCTGTCCCATCAGAGCTGGAGCCAGAATGGCTTTATAAAAGTCAGCGTTCAGAACGGCGTTGTCGAATTGTCCGGCACTATCTTCGACGAAAGAGAGCGACTGGCTGCCAAGGTTGCAGCGGAGAATGTGCCGGGCGTCAAGTCCGTTACCGACCAGATCACATGGATCGATCCCTATCTCGGTGTTGCCATGCCGGCGCCGAGTGAAGCGGTCTGAACAACACAATCGCCATAGGCACAAAGGCGATATGGCGGGCGGCGAACGACTGGCTCGACGCGCCGTTTTGATCGCCATCTGGATTCCTCGGACAGCCAAAAACTAGCTGTTGGTGACGACCGAGCTTTTCCCCACTGGCTGAGACTCTGTCTGGCAACACCCGTCTCTCATAATTTCTCGAAGTTGACCTAGGTCAAAGCTGAAGCGTCACAGGCAGATTACTAAACGTCGAGTTCACCATTCAGACAGTCCAGACCAACCCAAAAATCTCGCACTGAATGAAGTGCATTTAGAATTGTCTAAAAGCAATGAAGCGACGGAAATCATCATGAGCCCTGCGCCTCTCGTCCAATCCTTCCTCATTCATCTCGTGCTTGTCGAAGCAGCGAAGACGCGCGTCATTTGCTCGGTCGCAAGGGCATGAGCGCCAACTCCATCGACAAGAGGCAGGCACGATGACCACCGCATTCTTCGATACGGGATCGGAAGTCAGACGAGAGGCGGAGACCGACGTCACCGACAGCTCAATCCAACCGTCTTCCCCAAAAGACCGGCCGCCAAGGACAATGCGCGCCAAATTATCACCGGCCGCCCTCGTGCAAACGCTGGCGACACTCCTCTGGATACCCCAAGCAGCCTTGCTTGCCAGTGGAATAGGCGTGATCGCTGACGGACATAGCATAACGGCAACGGCGGTACCGGCGCTGTTCGTCTTTCTCCTTGGCGCCTTGCGTGCCGGGCTGGATGCCTTGGGCGGACGTTTGGCCTTTCAAGCCGCGCGCGCAGAACTGAGCCGGCGGCGCGAGATTGCCGTTACGGCACTCGCCGCCCGATCGCCACTGGACAGCGATCGTCCAGCGTCCGGTTTTGCCGCAAGTCTCGTCGCCGAGCAGGCTGAAACCATCGTGCCCTATCTCGCTCGCTTCCGACCGGCGCGGCTGAAAGCAAGTGCCGTCCCACCGGTCATCCTCATCTGCGTTGCACCGGTTTCCTGGGTTGCAGCCCTCATTCTGCTCTTTACGGCGCCACTGATCCCCGTGTTCATGGCCTTGATCGGTTGGCGAGCCAAGGCCGCAAGCGAAAAGCAACTGGCCGAGACCGGCGGGCTCAATGCTTTTCTCCTCGACCGGCTGCGCGGCCTTGCCACTATTCGCGCGCTCGGCGCCGTCGATCGCACCGCCTTGCGACTGCGGGCTGATGCAGAACAGCTCAAGATGCGAACCATGGCTGTGCTCAAGATAGCCTTTCTATCCTCGGCAGTTCTGGAGTTGTTCGCCGCTCTGGGCGTTGCCGCAATGGCCGTCTATGTCGGCTTCAATCTGCTCGGCGCAATCGATGTCGGCACGTGGTCCGGCAGATTGAGCCTGACCCAAGGTCTGTTCATTCTCCTGCTGGCTCCGAGCTTCTTCGAGCCTCTGCGAGAACTATCGGCGGTCTGGCACGACCGGGCAGCCGGAGAGGCAGCCCTGGACGCTCTCGACGCACTATCCAGCACTGGCATGACGTTGCCTGGCTGGCGCGATGAAAAGGTGGCGGAAACCAGCCGTGATCGTACGCTGCCGTCAATCAATGTCGAACGGCTCTGTTTCCGGCATCAGGCTGAACAAATGCCTGTTTTCGACGGTTTCAGCCTGGCGATCGCAGCCGGTGAGCATGTGGCTCTCCTCGGAGAAAGCGGTGCTGGCAAGACAACGATGCTATCGTTGATTGCCGGTCTGGCCCTTCCAGAGAATGGCCTGATCCATATTGGCGCAGAGCGCCTTGACGACACCTGCGCCGCAATGCTGCGCCGCCGGATGGCTTGGATCGGGCAGCGGCCGCATATTTTTGCCGGCACGATCACCAGCAACATCACGCTCGGCCGACCCGAAGTCGGCCCGCACGCGGTACAACGAGCGATTGACCTCGCCCATCTGCGGCGAACTGTGACCCAGCGTGGCGTCACGT
Source organism: Rhizobium sp. BK289 (assembly GCF_014193575.1). Taxonomy (NCBI): domain Bacteria; kingdom Pseudomonadati; phylum Pseudomonadota; class Alphaproteobacteria; order Hyphomicrobiales; family Rhizobiaceae; genus Rhizobium; species Rhizobium sp. BK289. The sequence continues at coordinate 35,045 of NZ_JACHZO010000026.1, read as the reverse complement.
CCATCGGCGAAGGCGGGGCAGGTCTGTCCGGTGGCGAGGCCCTGCGGCTAGCGATTGCCCGTGCCGCCGCGGCCCCACATATCGACATCATCCTCGCAGACGAGCCGACCGCGCATCTCGACAGCGAAACCGCACGCGAAATCACCGAGGCATTATTGGTAGTTGCTCGCGGACGGACACTCGTTGTTGCCACACACGACCCGGTTCTGGCCGCAAGGATAGGCCGGCTAATCCATATCGACGCATCGGTCCGGGAGGAAGCCGCATGAGGTCGACATTCCCCGCTCTTTATACCATCTGTCGGCTTTTCCTGGCGGCGCGCGGACGCGTATTATTGCTCGGCGCGCTGCTGTCGGCCCTTACCGTGCTTGCCGGCATCGCTCTGCTCGGGCTCTCGGGTTGGTTCATTACGGCGACTTCGCTTGCCGGCCTGACGGCAACGGCCATCACCTTCGATGTCTTTGCCCCGTCCGCCGGCATCAGGCTGCTGGCGATCCTTCGCACCGCTGCACGCTATGGCGAACGGGTGACTACCCATGACGCGACGCTCAGTGTTCTTGCCGCGCTTCGCGAAAATCTGTTTCGCGGTTGGGCGGCACCCAGTGCAGCAACAATGTTGATGCGCAGGCCTGCCAAGCTGCTCTTCCGGCTGACGGTGGACATCGATGCGCTCGACTCTCTCTATTCGCGCATTCTGGTGCCGGCCGCCGTCGCCATCGTCTCCGCTCTGGCGGTCAGCATCGCGCTGATGCTGCTCTCGGTCCCGTTCGCGCTGCTCGTTGGCCTATGGCTTGTCGCTGCCGGTCTTGGCATTCCCGCCCTTGCAGGACGTCTAGCGCTGAAACCGGCACGGCGGCGTGCGCATGCGATAGAAGCGCTGCGCTCGCGCGCCATCGATCTCGTCGCCGGACAGACCGAACTCGTCATGGCCGGCAGATTGCAGGCGCAATGCGCGGCGCTCGCTGTCGCCGATTATCGTTTGCGAGAGGCAGATGATACGCTGAACCGGATCGAAAGCGGTGTTGTCGCCGGCTTCGGCCTCGCCTCGGCTGCGCTGCTGTCCGGCACTTTGCTGGCGGTCACCACCCTGGCCGAGCGGAACCTTATCGGTGCGCCGGTTGCCGCTCTCGGCCTGCTGGTAGCCCTTGCAGCGCTCGAACCTTTTGCAGCGCTGCGCCGTGGGGCGCTGGAGCTCGGTCGCACCGTGCTTGCCGCTCGGCGCCTTTCCCCTCGTCCGATACACACTGCTCACCCGCCCGCACATTCTATGCCGGAAGACGGGCTTGCCATCCAAGTCTCCGGCGTCTCCGCCCGATATGACGGAGCCGCGATGGCGTCGCTGGAGAATATCACGCTGTCTCTGGCATTGGGCGAGCATCTCGCAGTGATTGGCCCGAGCGGAGCCGGAAAGTCGACCCTGTTTGCCATCGTGGCCGGCGAACTCGCCATCGAACGCGGCGTGGTCGAAACCGCTCCGGCGACGATGCTCACCCAACGCACGGAGCTGTTCCAAGACAGTCTGCGGGATAATTTGCGCCTTGCTGACCCGGATGCAGACGACGAGATGCTCGACGCGGCGCTTGCGAATGCCGGCCTCCTGGAAGACGTACTGGCCCTGCCGAAAGGCCTCGACACCCGCCTCGGCGAAAGCGGGCTTGGCTTATCCGGCGGACAATCCCGTCGCCTGGCGCTTGCTCGCATGTTCCTGCGTGACACGCCGATCTGGCTTCTCGACGAGCCGACTGAAGCGCTCGACCGTGAAACGGGACGTGACGTGATGCAACGCATTGCCGACCGCAGCCGCGGCCGCTCGCTGGTTATCGCCACGCATATTCGCCGTGAAGCCGAGATCGCCGACCGAATCGTCCTTCTCGATCAAGGTCGTATCGTCACGAATGTGCGGCGGGGAGACGCTGAATTCGACGCAGCACTCGCACGGCTAAGGCAGGACTGACGCGGCCGAGCGATCACTCATAACCGCAGCTCATCCAAGGCTGCGGTGCATCAAACACCGCAAGGGGTGGGAGAAAGACTATGGAACTCGATATCGTGGCGCTGTCGCGCCTGCAGTTCGCCATGACGGCGCTGTATCATTTCTTATTCGTGCCGCTGACGCTCGGCCTTTCCGTGCTGCTTGCCATTATGGAAACGACCTATGTCATGACCGGCCGCCAGATTTGGCGGCAGATGACGAAGTTCTGGGGGACACTCTTCGGCATCAACTTCGTACTCGGCGTTGCAACCGGCATCGTGATGGAATTCCAGTTCGGGATGAACTGGAGCTATTACAGCTACTACGTTGGCGATATTTTCGGCGCGCCGCTGGCGATCGAAGGATTGATGGCCTTCTTCCTCGAGGCGACTTTCGTTGGCCTGTTCTTTTTCGGCTGGGATAGGCTGTCGAAGGTCGGCCACCTGGTCGCCACCTGGGCTGTTGCGCTTGGCTCGAATTTCTCGGCGCTGTGGATCCTGATCGCCAATGGCTGGATGCAGAACCCGGCCGGCTCGGCGCTCAACCCGCAGACCATGCGCATGGAGATCGTCAGTTTCTTCGATGTCGTCTTCAATCCGGTGGCGCAGGCAAAGTTCGTTCACACTGTCTCGGCGGGCTATGTCTGTGCCTCGGTCTTCGTGCTCGGTGTCTCGGCCTGGTATCTCCTGAAGGGCCGCAGCGTCGAGCTCGCCAAGCGTTCAATGACGGTTGCCGCATCCTTCGGCCTGGCTTCGGCGCTGTCAGTCGTCGTGCTCGGTGACGAAAGCGGCTATCTGACGACCGAGCATCAGAAGATGAAGCTCGCAGCAATCGAAGCCATGTGGAAGACCGAACCGGCGCCGGCTGCCTTCACCGCTTTTGGCTTCCCGGATCAGGAGGCCCGCGAGACCCATTATGCCATCCACATTCCATGGGCCATGGGCCTGATCGGGACGCGATCGCTGACGACGGAAATCCCTGGCATCGACAAGCTCGAGGAACAGGCCAAGGACCATATTCGCGAGGGCATCAAGGCCTATGATGCGCTGATGAAGATCCGTGCGGCAAAGCCGGCAGCGCCCGGAGAAGTTTCGCAGGATGTCGCAACCGCGCGCACCTCCTTCGAGGATATGGGCCACGAGCTCGGCTATGCCCTGCTGCTCAAGCGCTACGTCGACGATCCACGCCAGGCAACGGAGGAGCAGATCGCGCAAGCGGCTCGCGACACCATTCCAAATGTGCCGACGCTTTTCTGGTCGTTCCGCATTATGGTCGGGCTCGGCCTGTTCTTCATCCTGCTGACGACGGTCTTCTTCTGGCTCTCGGCACGACGGAAGCTGGATCACTATCCGCTATTGCTGAGCATCGCGGTCTTCGCCATTCCCCTGCCCTGGGTCGCCATCGAGCTTGGCTGGGTCGTGGCGGAATTCGGCCGCCAGCCCTGGGTTATCGAAGGCGTGTTGCCAACCGCCGCTGCCGTTTCCAATCTTGGAGCTGTTAGCGTGCTGATCACGTTGCTTGGTTTCGCGGCGATCTACACGGCGCTGATCGTTATCGAAATGAGTCTGATGGTGAAAGCCATTCGCAAAGGCCCGCAACTGGGCGACGAACCAGAAGCCGACCTCACCTCCAAAACTCTCATTCCTGCTGCGGAGTAACCACCATGATCCTTCATGAGTTGATCGACTACGAAACCCTGCGCGTCATCTGGTGGCTGCTGCTCGGCGTGCTTTTGATCGGCTTTGCCGTCACCGACGGCTTCGACCTCGGCGTTGGCGCGCTCCTTCCCTTCGTCGCCAAGACCGATACGGAGCGACGCATCGCCATCAATTCCGTCGGCCCGACCTGGGAGGGTAACCAGGTCTGGCTGCTACTCGGCGGCGGCGCGATCTTCGCCGCCTGGCCGCCGCTTTACGCCGTGTCCTTCTCCGGTTTCTACCTTGCCATGTTCGCCATCCTCTTCGCACTCATCCTGCGGCCGGTTGCGTTCAAATACCGCTCCAAACGCGAGAGCGCCCGCTGGAAGACAGGCTGGGATTGGGCGCTGTTTATCGGCGGCTTCGTTCCCTCGCTGATCTTCGGCGTTGCGGTCGGCAACGTGCTGCAAGGCGTACCCTTCCGCTTCGATAATGATATGCGGATCTATTATGAAGGCTCGTTCTTCGGCCTGCTCAATCCCTATGCCCTACTCTGCGGCCTCCTTTCTGTCGCCATGCTCGCCATGCACGGTGCGGCATGGCTGCAGCTCAAAACCAGCGGCGTTGTCGCGGAACGCGCACGCAGCTATGGCAGCCTGGCGGCGCTTGCGACGATCGTGCTTTTTGCCCTTGGCGGCCTTGCTCTCTGGTACGGCGTCGACGGTTATCGCATTACCAGCCAGATCGATCCGATCGGGCCGTCCAATCCGCTCCTGAAGACGGTCGATCACGGCAGCGGTGTCTGGTTTGCAAATTACGGCAGCCATCCGTGGATGATAGCCGCTCCGATCTTCGGCTTCATTGGTGCCATCGCCACGCTGCTGTCGATGATTGCTCGCCGTGAAGTGGCGCCCCTGCTCTTCAGCAAGCTCGCCATCTTCGGCATCATCTCGACGGTCGGCGTCTCGATGTTCCCCTTCATCCTGCCTTCTTCACTCGACCTCCGCTCCAGCCTCACGGTCTGGGACGCGTCCTCAAGCCATATGACGCTGTTCGTCATGCTGATCGCAGTGCTGATCTTCCTGCCGATGATCCTGGTTTACACCGCGTGGGTCTATCGCGTGCTGTGGGGCAAGGTCGACGAGGAGATGGTCAACGACAAGAACGGCCACGCCTACTAACCCCCATACAAGGAGAAAGAACATGTGGTATTTCGCCTGGCTTCTCGGCTTCCCGCTTGCCGCCGCCTTCGCCGTCCTCAACGCCATGTGGTACGAACTCGTGGACGACAATACCGAGAAGAACAAGCGTGGATAGTACCCCGGCGGCCGGGCACGTCGCCCGGCCCATGCCCACCAATCGATCCCTCTGCCTGATCAATTGAAAGACGCCTCCCGTGCTCACCAGTTCGCTTGCCCGTTACACTCAACCCGTGCCGCGTTACACCAGCTATCCGACGGCGCCGCATTTTCACGACGGCATTGACGGCGCGTGCTATGCCAGATGGCTTGGCGAGACGGATCCACATAAACCCGTTTCGCTCTACTTGCATGTGCCCTTTTGCGATCGGCTCTGCTGGTTTTGCGGCTGTCATACCAAGCAGGTACGACGCTACGATCCCGTTGACGATTATCTGGACGCGCTTGGGGAGGAGATCGCACTTGCAGCGCGGATTCTTCCGAGTCGGCGGCGTGTGAGCGCCGTCCATTTCGGTGGCGGCTCGCCGACCGTGATCGAGCCTGAGGACATCGGCAGTCTTCGTGCGAAACTCGATGGTGCTTTCGACCTGGATCCGGATTGTGAGATCAGCGTCGAGATCGACCCGCGCAATGCGGACCATGATAAGCTCGAAGCTTGGCACCGCTTTGGCATCACGCGTGCAAGCCTCGGCATCCAGGATTTCGATCCCGACGTTCAAAGGGCAATCAATCGGCCACAAAGTTTCGAGCAGACACAAGCCGTCGTGGGAGCCTTGCGCAACGCCGGCATCGGCTCAATCAATCTCGATATTCTCTACGGTCTGCCGCTACAGACAACGGAGACGCTGCGACGGACTATCGATCTCGCGGTGTCGATGCGGCCCAATCGTATTGCACTCTTCGGTTATGCGCATGTCCCCTGGGTGAAAAAACACCAAAGCCTTATCGATCAAGATACCCTTCCCGGTCCGGCCGAGCGGTTCGACATGGCAAGCGGTGGTGCCGCTCAATTGGTGGAAGCCGGCTATATCGCACTCGGTCTCGATCATTTCGCCGACCAGGACGACAATCTTGCCACTGCTGCCAGCGATGGAAGGATGAGACGCAATTTCCAAGGATACACGACGGACGATGCTGAGACGCTGATCGGATTTGGAGCATCTTCGATCGGCAGGCTGCCACAAGGCTATGTCCAGAACTCGGTTTCTGCTGCGGACTATATCCGCAAGGTCAGAGCCGGCGAGCTTCCTACTATGCGCGGCTTCGCACTTTCGCCTTCCGATCGCATCATCGGCAGGTTGATCGAGAGCCTCATGTGCAATTTCTCCTTCTCCCTCTCCGATCTGAAGCGAGCTTTCGGAGCCGAGGTCGACGCTTTCTTGGCAGAGGTTGAAGACGTTGCAGCGGTAGAGTCCGACGTCGTCCACTTTGATGGGGATGTATTCTCAATGAAGCCAGAGTGGCGGCCCTTTGTCCGCACGATTGCCTCCCGCTTCGATCGCTATCTGGCAACCAACAAAGCGCGCCACAGCGCCGCCGTTTGAATGCAAAAAGTTAATCGAGCAGCTCACGCAGGCGGATAGCAAGTTGGCGGGCGGTGTAGGGTTTTTTCAACCAACTGCCAGCCTCCGCCAATTCGCGACCGGCGATCGTGGGTTCGGCATAGCCGGATGTGAATAGCACCTTGATTTCAGGGCGCATGGCCCGGATTTTATGTGCCAGTTCATCCCCAGCCATGCCGCCCGGCATGACGACATCAGTAAACAGCAATGCGATGTCGTGATTCTCCTGGAAAAGGGCCAGGGCCTCGGTTCCATTGCCTGCCTCAAGGACACTGTATCCGGCATCGAGAAGCCGGGAGACGGTGACGCGGCGAACACGAGCATCGTCCTCGACGACGAGGATACGCTCGAAGCCTTTTGGAATCATGTCAGGCTTCTTGTCGTCTGCATGAACTGGCTCCATTTCCGTTCGTGCCTTTTGAGCAGGCAGGAAGATGCGAACGCTCGTCCCTTGGCCGATCTCGCTATAGAGCTGGACAAGGCCACCTGACTGCTTGGCAAAGCCATAGACCATGCTGAGGCCAAGCCCAGTACCAGCCCCCATGCCCTTTGTCGTAAAGAACGGCTCAAAGGCACGCTCCCTCGTCTCGCTCGACATGCCAACACCGGTATCGGTCACTGCAATCAACACGTATTCACCGGTCCGGACCTCCGGATACATGCGTGCGTAGTCAGCATCGAGCCGCTGGCGAGAAATCTCTATCGACAAAAGCCCACCGCGGGGCATCGCATCCCGTGCGTTGATGGCGAGGTTAAGGAGAGCATTTTGCAATTGAGAGCCATCGACAAGTGCTTCGTTCGCCGAACCAGTAATGACGGTTCGCAATTCGATCGCCTCGCCCAATGTGCGGCGCAAGAGATCGGAAAAGCCGGATACAAACCTCCCCACGTCCATAAGCTTGGGATTGAGAGGCTGGCGACGACCAAAGGCAAGGAGTTGAGCGGTAAGCTTCGCCCCGTCCTCGGCCGCTGCCTGTGCCTCGGAAACCAACGACAGCAACTTCGGATCCTGCAGCCGCGCCTCGATCATTTCCAGGTTGCCGCTGATGACGGTGAGCAGGTTGTTGAAGTCATGGGCCAGGCCGCCAGTCAATTGGCCTATGGCTTCCATCTTCTGTGATTGTCGAAGTTCCTCTTCGATCTTGTGGCGGCTCGTCAGGTCACGGACGAAGCCGGTGAATATTCGTTTGCCGTTGGCGATCGCCTCGCCAACTGACAATTCCATCGGAAAGACCGTGCCGTCTTTGCGTCGGCCACTGACCACGCGGCCGTACCCGATGATGCGGCGCTCGCCGGTCGTCAGATAATGCGAGAGATATCCATCATGGGCCTCGCGGTCTGGCGAAGGCATCAGCATCGAAACGTTTTTTCCCTGCACATCCTCCGCCGAATATCCAAACAGCTTTTCCGCAGCGGTGCTGAAGGACGCGATCACTCCTAATTCGTCGATCACAATCATCGATTCGGGGACGGTCGCCAGAATTGACCGCAGATGAGCCTCACGCTCGGCCAGATCCGCCTGTATCTGCTTTAAGTGACTGATGTCATTATTCGTTTGAACGATGACGTGTTGGTCTGGATCGGCAGAGGATGCCGCAACCCAACGGCTCGTCACGACGACGGGCCTGCCGTCCTTGTGTAGATGCACAAGCTCCCCCTGCCAAGCAACCTGCCGGGCGACCTTGCCGCGGATTTCCTCGAGAGGCTCCGGGAAAATAGTCGACAGCAACTCATGAACCACCCGGCCAATGGCCTCCTGTTGGGTCCAGCCGTAGAGCCGCTCGCATCCCGACGTCCACCTGCGGATAATTCCGTCGAACGTGTGCACGACAATATTCGCGCTATCGAGGATCTGGGCGATTTCGTCCAACCTGGTTTCCGCGGCCTGCTGTCCTGAGGGCTGATCGATCATCGAACTTCCATTTGCATTCGGTTAGTGGCGCCGCCGGGCATCATCCAAGGAAATGACGGGCGAATAGCGATCGTCGCATTCATCACCCTCTCCCGCCAGATGTGCAAGCATCCTGGCCTTTAAAATGCGGATGGAATGGCGACCCGCGGGACCGACGATACCCTTGTTTGTCAGCCTCGTCATGGTTCGGGAAACTGTTTCGATCGTGAGGCCCAGATAGTCGGCGATATCGAGACGGGTCATCGGAAGATCAACGACACTGCATGAGCGATCCTGTTCTCGTTTCCGCTGCAGCTGCTGCAGCAAGAAGCTGCAAAGCCGCTCTTCGGCATTTTTGCAGGACAGCAACACCATTTGATCCTGGGCTGCCGCCATTTCGTCGCAGAGACGGGCAAGAAGTTGCGGCCTCAGTTCCGGCGAATTGCCGACCGTATCCTCGAAGGCTCTCCGGGAGAAACGGCGCAATCTGACAGGGGTTACGGCTTCGGCGCTATAGAGATAGTGATTTCTGAGGGAAACGCCGACAAGATCGCCCGGGTAGAGGAAGCCTGTGATGACGCGCCTGCCGTCCGCCATGATCTTGAAAATGCGCAGAACCCCCTCTACCAGCTCAAAGAGCTGTTTTGCCTGGTCGCCCTCGAAGAACAACGTTCCGCCGGCATCCAATTGTTCCAGTGGTTGCTTCGAGAACAGTGATTGAAGACAGGTCGGTTCGGTATCGAAGGCAACGACAACCTCATTGTAACTCTGAGCTCGCTCAGCGCTCTTTGCCGACAACATGACAATCCCTCTCAAATGTTGTTCCGATGCCGTGTAGATTGTTGCCTTCCGAGTGACAGCCGAATGTTACGCGTGTTAGAGATCGTGCAATTTTGTAACGGATTGTCACAGGTCGCAGCCCGTCTTTACTGGAACCCTTGCAATGGCACTCGATCAGCAGCGGCGTGAACATCTTCTGGTCGTGGACGACGACCCCAGAATCCGTCAGATGCTGACACGCTACTTCGAGGACGAAGGGTATGTCGTAAGCACTGCATCGAACGGCCCTGAGATGCGAGCGTCTCTGCAGCAAGACAATTTTGATATCATTCTATTGGACTGGGTCCTGCCCGGTGGCGAGGACGGATTGGACCTTGCCCGCGAAATCCGCAGCCAGTCGGACATTCCGATCATCATGCTGACCGGTCGCGACGATGTTGTCGACAGGATCGTCGGAATTGAGGTTGGCGCCGACGACTACATCGCCAAGCCCTTTCATCTCAGGGAAGTGCATGCTCGCCTCAAGTCCATTCTTCGCCGCCGACAACCGGCGGCAAAAGCTCAGGAAACCGAACCCGGTGACGTGTTTCGTTTCGAGGGCTGGCAGCTCGATATCGGCAAACGGCAGCTTCTCTCACCGGCCAAAATCGAAATCGAATTGACCACCGGCGAATTCGACATGCTGGTCGTGTTCGCGCGCCATGCCGGGCGGGTGCTCAACCGCGAATTCCTCATGGAATCGACGCGCGGCCGGAATCTGGAGGTGTACGATCGGACGATCGATGCCCAGATCGCGCGACTGCGCAAGAAGATCGAGGCCGATTCCACGCATCCACAGTTGATCAAATCGATACGCGGTGTGGGTTACGTCTTTACCGCAAAGAGATAAAGGCGACCTCGCTGCGAACGAATCCTCATCGGTCCCTTTCGTTGCAGAACATCATAAGCCCGTGATCCAATCGATAAACGCGCTCCTCGTCGTGCATCTGTTCCCAATTGCCCGGATTTTGATTCCAGAATCTAATTTGGTTGTACTTGAGTTCCCTGGCCCGCGATCGAATGCTCGCCAATAGGGTTTGCGCAATGCCACGTTCATCAGCTGCACTTGCGACAATCAGAAAAATGACGTCAAGCAGCAGCCCGACGGCGGGATGATCGCAGGGCCTATAGATGCTTAGGCCCTGAATGTAGCCTCGAGGGTTGACCGCGACGAGGATTTCGTCGTGGCGATTGGCGTCGGATGCCATCCGGCGCCATGCAACCATGCCAAGGTTTGGAACTGCTGCCTGGACAAGAGGATAGGCTTGCACGATCTGATCCGGCCGCAGCGCGGCGATAACATAAGTGCCAGCCATTCTTCTTCCTTTCCAAGAATAAAGGCAATCGACCACACCTGTCGGCGGGGTCATGAGCCAATTGGGTGTCAGCGTGTCATCATCAACGGAACGGGCGTCTGCTCGAGCATGGAGCGCGTCGTCCCTCCGAAGATCCACTCACGCACCCGCGAATGCCCGTAAGCACCCATGACAATCAGTTCGGCACCGATATCGATCGCATGCTGACGCAGCACGTCCGCGACAGCACGCCCGCCGCTGGGCAAGACATCCACCGAGACCCGGATTCCATGCCGTGCTAGGAAGGTCGCGACATCGGCTCCAGGCTCTTCGCCGTTGCTGCCGATCGTCGCGGATGGATCGACCATGGCGACACACACGCTATCGGCCGCAATCAGCTGGTCCATCGCAGCCCGCACGGCCATGCTCGCCTCGTTGCGAGAGTCCCACGCAACCAAGACCGTTTTCGGGCGAAGAGAAGCGGCATGCCCTTTCGGCACAAGAAGGATCGGCGCCGGCGACCGAAACAGGGCTCCGTTCAAAATTTCCTGCCGCATGTCGTCATGGGCCAGAAAGCCGCCGCCGATCAGCGTCAGGTCGACATAGCGCGCCCGGTCTCCGATTTCATTCTCCGCCCATCCGTATTCCGTAAAGAGGCTGTTTACGTCGAATGAAACATCATCCGCCTGCAGAATGGCGTTGGTAGCAGCGACCTTCCGACGAAGATCTTCCGTCTGACGCTCACGCTCCTCGAACCATACCGTGGACGTCACTTCGCCATGTCCGCCGATCGGCGGAGCAGCGAGTGCCGTCACCAGCACGGACAAATGGGCTTTCGCCTCCCGGCACAATTCGATTGCGGAACGCAGATCGTCATCATCTTGATTGACGCCGATGACACTCAAAATGGTCTTCGCTTGCATGGTCACACCTCCTGTTTGAACTCGTTGTTCGATGGGCCTGAGTTTATGCACCGGCGGGCGCTGCGCCTTGATCTTGGTCAACACCCCGGATCGAAGATCGATCGCTGGCGTCACACAGCTTGATGTGGGTCAATGCAAAAGGCGGAGGCCAGCCTTAGAAGCGATGGCTGTATTCAAGCTTGGTCAAGCTCTCCGGATTGGGTGGAAACTCGGCGCAACATTTCATCGCAGCCGACTGTCTCGGCTTAATCGTTGGCAGCTGATTTCCAACCGAAGGAACCATGATGACTGACGCCAAGTTGCTGCTCACATTCAATGCGGGCTCGTCAACGCTCAAGATCGGTTTATTCCAATGTGATGTGAACGGAGCACGTCGCATCGGCAAGGGTTTGGTCGACTTCAGCAGGCGCCCGCTGTCGCTTCATCTGACGGAAGGACCGGCAGTCTTCGACACGTTCATACACGCCGAAGGCGGTGAGGATCTGCGCAATGTCATCGCCGAAACATTCGAAACACTCGGCAGGCATTTCAACATGGATGCCGTGCGGGCTGTCGGTCATCGTGTCGTACATGGCGGCGAGCGGTTCGTCGGTCCCATTCGCCTCGACGAGACTAGCATCGGCGATATAGACCAGTTGACCGCGCTCGCGCCTTTGCACCAGCCTCAGGCGCTCCGCCTGATCCGTGCGGTCAAACATCTACGACCGACGCTAGCGCAGACGGCCTCCTTCGATACAGCCTTCCACGCAACCCAGAGCGATCTAGTTCGCCGATTTGCCTTGCCCCGTGCACTGCACGATCAGGGGATCAAGCGCTACGGATTTCATGGTCTTTCCCATGCTTTCATCGCCACGGAACTACGAGCGCGCGCACCGAAGGTGGCCGCGGGCAAGGTGATTGTCGCGCATCTCGGCAGTGGTGCGAGCCTGTGCGCCCTCGATGGCGGCGAAAGCCGTGACTGCAGCATGGGATTTTCAACGCTCGACGGCATACCGATGGCAACACGCTGCGGCGCTCTCGATCCCGGCGTGCTGTTGCATCTTCTCGGGCCGAAAGGCCGGACGCTGCGCAACCTTGAGGAGATGCTCTATCATCGCTCAGGCCTGCTTGGCGTGTCGGGTATTAGCGGCGACACGCGCGATCTCCTGAAGGACGAGCGCACTGAGGCGCGCGAAGCGATCGATCTCCTTGCCTTGCGCATTGCGGGAGAAATTGGCCGTATGGCGGCAACGCTGGGCGGCCTTGACGGCATCGTTTTTACCGCCGGGATCGGCGAACACCAGCCGGAAATTCGGGCTGCGATCTGCGGTCGCCTGCGATGGCTGGGCGTCGCCCTCGACGATAATGCGAACGCCACTAGCGGGCCCATCATCAGCACATCGGCAAGCCCTGTCGCGACCTTCGTCATCGCAACGGACGAGGAGCAGATCATCGCCAATGAAGCGCTGTCAGTTTTGGCGGCTGAGTGATCCAGATCAACCGCCTATCGCGTGGTTCGCGGTAGGCTGACGAATGACCATATTGAATTGGAGCGACCACATGGATAAGCAGCCAAGCGCAACTTTTGCGCATCCACTCAACGCCGCCGAACTCGACCTCATCGATCGCTATTGGCGCGCCGCCAATTACCTCTCGGTCGGCCAGATCTACCTGCTGGACAATCCGCTACTGCGCGAGCCGCTACAGGCCGGGCATATCAAGCCGCGCCTGCTTGGCCACTGGGGTACGACACCAGGGCTCAACTTCATCTACGCCCACCTCAACCGGATCATCCTCGATCGCGATCTCGATATCATCTATATTTGCGGGCCTGGCCATGGCGGCCCCGGCATGGTCGCCAACACCTATCTCGAAGGCACCTATAGCGAAATCTATCCGGACATTTCCGAAGATGCGGACGGCGTGCGCAAACTGTTCCGTCAGTTTTCCTTTCCCGGCGGCATTCCCAGCCACGCCGCCCCCGAAACTCCGGGATCGATCCACGAGGGCGGCGAGCTCGGCTATGCATTGGTTCATGCCTATGGCGCCGTCCTCGACAATCCCGACCTGATCGCCGCCTGTGTCGTCGGCGACGGCGAAGCTGAAACCGGTCCGTTGGCCGCCAGCTGGCATTCCAACAAGTTCCTCAATCCGGCCCGCGACGGCGCCGTGCTGCCCATCCTCCATCTCAATGGCTACAAGATCGCCAATCCGACCATCCTTGGTCGCGACACCGACGAGGACCTGCGTCATCTCTTCATCGGCTATGGCTACGAACCGTTCTTCGTCGAAGGTTCTGACCCGCACCATATGCATCAAGCGATGGCTGCGACCTTTGAACAGGTCTTCGACCGCATTCGCGCCATCCAGACTGAGGCCCGCACCGGCGCTCCCGGCAATTTCTGCCCGCGTTGGCCAATGATCGTGCTGAGAAGCCCGAAAGGCTGGACGGGACCGAAGGAAGTCGACGGCAAGAAAGTCGAGGGTTTCTGGCGGGCGCATCAGGTGCCGGTTTCCAACTGCCGCGAGGACGCCAGCCATCGAAAAATCCTGGAAGACTGGATGCGCAGCTATGATCCGCAGGATCTTTTCGACGCCGACGGGCGCTTGAAAGAGGAATTATCTGCACTGGCGCCGAAAGGGAAACGCCGCATGGGCGCCAATCCAAATGCCAATGGCGGGCTGCTGCGCCGTGAACTCGTTGTGCCTGATCTTCGCAACTATAAGGTTGCCGTCGAGGAGCGCGGCCGAACAATGGCGCAATCAACCGAGGTCCTTGGCCATTATCTGCGCGACATCCTGACCCTCAATGCCGATCACGCCAACTTCCGCATCTTCGGCCCAGACGAGACGGAATCCAACCGTCTCGGTAGCGTCTTTGAAGTGACCGACCGTGTCTGGATGGAGGAGATGAAACCCTATGACGTTAGCCTTGCCCGAGACGGCCGGGTCATGGAGGTCCTCAGCGAGCATCTATGCCAAGGATGGCTGGAAGGTTATCTGCTCACCGGGCGCCATGGTCTGTTCTCCTGCTATGAAGCCTTCATCCACATTATCGATTCCATGTTCAACCAGCATGCCAAATGGTTGAAGGTGTCGCGCGAACTGCCATGGCGCAAACCGATTTCCTCGCTGAACTACCTTCTGACTTCGCACGTTTGGCGACAGGACCATAATGGCTTCAGCCATCAGGATCCGGGGTTCATCGATGTTGTTGCCAACAAAAGAGCCGACACCGTGCGCATCTACCTGCCGCCGGATGCCAATACGCTGTTATGGATCGGGGATCACTGCCTGAAAACCTATGACCGCATCAACGTCATCGTCGCCGGCAAACAACCGGAGCTGCAATGGCTGTCGATGGATGAAGCGGCGAAGCATTGCGAAGCCGGCATCGGCATTTGGCATTGGGCCTGTAACGAACAGAACGCGATCGAACCGGATGTGGTCATGGCCTGCGCCGGCGATGTCCCCACCATGGAGACGCTCGCTGCCGTCGATCTTCTCCGCCAGAATATCCCGGAATTGTCGATCCGCGTTGTCAACGTCGTCGATCTGATGGCGCTGCAATCGAGCGAACAGCATCCTCATGGTCTCGCCGACGAGATCTTCGACGGCTTTTTCACACCGGATCGGCCGGTCATCTTCGCCTATCATGGCTACCCCTACCTGATCCACCGCCTCACCTATCGGCGCACCAACCACCGCAACTTCCATGTCCGCGGCTTCATCGAGGAAGGAACCACGACGACGCCCTTCGACATGACCGTTCTCAACGAGCTTGACCGCTACCATCTTGCCATCGAGGCGATCGAGCGCGTGCCGGGTCTCAAGGAAAAGGCACGGGATGTGATCCAGCTTTTCCGCGACAAGCTCGAAGAGCACGGTCGCTACATTCGCCAATACGGTGAAGACATGCCGGAAATCAGCAATTGGAAATGGCCCTATGGCGACAATGGGGATCGTTTGTCCTGAAGCGATGCTTCATCGAGGGACCGGGATCGGCTCCAGCATGGTAGGTGACGTTGTCGTAAGCATTCAAACACGATCTACTAGACCCATTCGAACGAGGCTGTCATTGGACTGAATATTGAGCGTTGATCTATGTCATGGTCGGCATTGCCGTTACGGCTAGTCTCGCCTCATCAACTTTGAAATGGATGAAGGAGACGAGTGATGATTGCAAAGACAATGGCGGCGGCGGTCGTGCGCCGGTTCGGTGAGCCGCTTGTGATAGAGCATGTGCCGGTGCCGGTTCCCGGACCGGGCGAGCTTCTCGTCAAGGTCATTGCCTGCGGTGTTTGCCATACGGACCTCCACGCAGCGGACGGCGATTGGCCCGTGAGACCGTCACCGCCGTTTATTCCAGGCCATGAAGTTGCCGGCGTCGTCGCGGCGCTTGGGCCGGGAGTGACCGATTTCAAGGAAGGCGATCCGGTCGGGGTCGCTTGGCTGCATGACGCCTGCATGCGGTGCGAATATTGCGAGACAGGCTGGGAGACCCTGTGCGAGCACCAGCATGATACCGGCTACAGTTGCGACGGCGGCTTTGCCGAATATGTCATCGCCTCGGCGGCCTTCACCGCACGGCTTCCGGCCAACGTTGATTTTGCGCAGATCGCCCCTATTCTGTGCGCTGGCGTCACCACCTACAAAGGACTGAAGGAAACCGAAGCCCGTCCGGGCGAATGGGTGGCAATTTCCGGCATCGGTGGCCTCGGCCATATCGCAATCCAATATGCAAAGGCGATGGGCCTTAAGATCGTGGCACTCGATGTCGCACCGGAGAAGCTAGCTCTGGCGGGTGCGACGGGCGCCGATGTCGCGATCGACGCCCGGTCGCCTGACGCAATAGCCGACGTCCTTAAGGCGACCGGCGGCGGAGCACACGGCATTCTGGTAACAGCCGTCTCGCCGCCGGCCTTCTCCCAGGCACTCCAAATGGTGCGCCGCAAAGGCACGGTCGCCCTCGTCGGCCTGCCGCCGGGCGAATTCCCTACCCCGATCTTCGACGTTGTGCTCAAGCGAATCACCTTGCGCGGCTCGATCGTCGGGACGCGCCGCGATCTGGACGAGGCCATTGCCTTTGCAGCCGACGGCAAGGTCAAGGCGGATATCACCAAAGCGCCGTTAAGCGACATCAATGCAATCTTTGCCAAGCTCAAGGCCGGCAAGATCGAGGGTCGAATGGTTCTGGATTTCACCATGCCGATCACGACCGCGAAGCCGGTAACAGATGGTAAATTGTTTCAGGTGTGAGACGCCTCCGTCTGAGGACTATATCGCGTTGCCGACTTGTCGACAGCGCGGTACAGATATGTCCATTTACCACGAACCTTCACATAGGTTTCATCGACCCGCCAACTCGTCGATTGCGGCCGGCGCAGCCGCTTTTCAATCTTTGGCGCACATTTCTGGGCCCAGCGATATATCCTAGAATGATCGACGGACACACCGCGCCCGCCTATCATCTGCTGGATGATCACGGTAACTCACCCGTAGCGGCGATACCGGCGCACCGCCCACAAGATCACCTTGCTCCGAAAATGGCGCCGTTTAACATCGCTCATCAAAAGTATTCGTTTGATGTGATGGGATCAGGACCCGCGACCTTGGTATCAAGAAAACTCCCTCTATGCGAGCTTCGTCAGCAAGCCAAAGGCTTGATCTAGCTGAAATTTTCTGCAGTTTATTGAAACTCTTTTTTCGCTAATAAGTCTTCGATCCGATTTCGTATGTCACCGTTAGGTTCGATTTCCTTCAGCCGATTTAGGGCAGCTAAGGCTTCCTGAGGCCAGTCTCTTCGATCCCACTTTGGCCGAGGCCAAGGGTTTCCCTGCTCCAGCGTCGGGGTCGTCGCCAGATCGTCGCGATTTTCGATCATCAGGCAGTGCGATGCCTTGAGAATGGGCGCCCGTTCCCCGGCCGTCTTGCTCGCCTGAAGCTTCTTCGCGATGTCGGCCGATCTGATCGCCTCCTCCGTCTCCGCGGCGCCGAGATCGGAGACCGGGCATGACTGGCGGAAAAGCGAGGGATCAGCGAGCTTCATATAACGACTTTTCAGCAGAACACGTGAGCAGCACCGGGATCGAATTCGAGATGAACGCTGTCGCCGCGGCTCAACTGCGAAATCGCCTCATGCCCAAACGGCAGGCGCACCGACAGGGCTTCGCCGGTCGCCGTCTGCGTTGCCACATGCACGTTGTTGCCGAGGAAGGTGATGTCACTGACGGTGGCGCTAAGGCCTTTGCCCTCACTATTGCCGTGTCCCAGCCGAATGCGCTCAGGCCGCAGCATCAGCGCCGCCTTGCTGCCGGAAGCCGCGCGGCCATGCACGGGAATATGCTCGAACACAGCTTGGCCACCGAGCGAGATCGTCGCCTGACCATTGCCCGACGACAACAGGACGCAGGAGATGAAATCGCTATCGCCGATGAATTCCGCGACAAAACGCGTGCGCGGATTGGCGTAAAGTTCCGGGCCGGTGCCGATCTGATCGATGACGCCCTTGGAGAAGACGGCGATGCGATCGGACAGGCGCAGCGCCTCCTCCTGATCGTGGGTTACATAGAGGACCGTCACCTCTGTCTGCTGATGGATGCGCCTGATCTCGTGCTGGATTTCCTCACGCAATTTCTTGTCGAGCGCCGAGAGCGGCTCGTCCATCAAAAGCACCGGCGGATCGTAAGCGAGTGCCCTTGCAAGAGCGACGCGCTGCTGCTGGCCGCCCGACATCTGCGCGGGCTTGCGATCCTCGAAGCCTTCGAGCCGGACAAGGCGGAGCATTTCCCTGACCCGGCTGTCGACCTCTGCCTTGGATTTGCGGCGAACCTTTAGCGGAAAGGCGATATTCTCTCCGACAGTCAAATGCGGAAATAGCGTATAGCGCTGGAACACCATGCCGATATTCCGCTTGTGCGATGGCGTCGACAGCAGCGTCTCGCCGTTCAGCAAGATATCGCCCTCGGTTGGGCTCTCGAAACCGGCGAGGATATAAAGCGTCGTGCTCTTGCCCGAGCCGGAGGGGCCGAGAAAGGTCAGGAACTCGCCGCGCTTGACCTCGAGATTGACATCGTGAACTGCGACGACGGGACCATATTCCTTGCGGATGCCTTTGATCTTCAGGAAGGATTCGCTCATTTTTTTAGAACCTTGCGCACGGTCGCGGCCAGCGTCATCAACATGACCGTCAATAGGATGAGAAGCGTGGAGGCGGCAGCAACCACTGGCGTCAGGTCCTGCCGGAGCGTAGCCCAGACTTTGACGGGCAGCGTCTGCAGCGTAGGGCTCGCCATGAAGATCGCCACGACCACCTCATCCCAGGACGTCAGGAACGAGAAGACAGCAGCCGAGAACAATCCATGGCTGATGGCGGGCAGCGTGACCCTGATCTTCGCCTCCAGCGGAGACGCGCCGCAAAGCACGGCGGCATCCTCGATCGACTTGTCAAAGCCTTCGAGCGCGCCAGCGATCGAGAGGATGGAAAAGGGGAGCGCCAGAACAAGATGGGACAACACGAAGCCGACCAAGGTGCCGCCCAGCCCAATTCGCAGGAAGAAGGCGTAGAGAGCGACGGCGAAGACGACGACGGGAAGGATCATCGGCGTCAGGAACAGTGCCTTCAGCGCATCGCGAAACATGAACTTCCCGCGCACCAGGCCGAAGGATGTCACAAGGCCGAGCAGCACCGAAAGCACGGTGACGATCGAAGCGCTCTTGAAGCTCGTCCAGGCGGAAGCCAGCCATTGCGGATCGGAAAGCAGTTCTGCGTACCAGCGCCAGGTCCAGCCCGGCGGCGGAAAGATCAGCCATTGCGATGAACCGAACGACAAGGCTGCAATGAACAGGATCGGAAGAAGAAGAAAGGCCGCGGTCAGGACGGTGATGGCAAGCAGCACATATTTCCACCAGCCGAGACGATCGAAATTCAGCAGCATCTCAGCGTCCTCCCGTGCTCTGAACGCCGAAGAGCCGCAGCTGGACGGCATAGAGCGTCAAAGTGACGACGAGCAGGACGAAGGCCGCCGCGCCGCCCATGCCCCAATTGACGAGTGATTGCACGAACTGAGCGATGAGTTCGGCGAGCATCATGTTCGCGGTGCCGCCAAGCAGCGACGGCGTGACGTAGTAGCCGAGCGACATGACGAACACCATCAAGGCCCCCGCCATCATGCCGGGAGCGGCAAGCGGTATCAGAATGCGAGTGAGGCACTGCAGACGGCTGGCGCCACAGAGTGCCGCCGCCTGTAGCACGGCCGGATCGATCTTCCTGATGACGCCGTGGAGCGGCAGGATGATGAAGGGCAGCATAATATAGGTCATGCCGATCGTCACACCGGTCAGGTTGTTGACGAGGGCAAGCGGCTTGTCGATCAGGCCCATGCCGACGAGCATCTTGTTGATCAATCCCGTGCGCTGCAAAAGCACCATCCAGGCATACGTTCGCGCCAGCAGGTTGGTCCACATCGACAACAGCAGGATCGCAAAGACGACGGAAGACCAGCGGGACGGCATGATCGCCAGCGTCCATGCGACAGGAAAACCGATCAGCAGCGACAAGACGGTCACGACACCCGATACGATGAATGTATTTCCGAAGATCTTCAGATAGGTCTCGGAGCCCAGCAATTCCGAGTAATTGCCAAAGCCGAATGCCGGCTCCATCACGCTGCGCAAAAGCAGCGCGATGACCGGAAAGATGAAAAAGATCGCGACGAAAGCGAGAGCCGGCGCCACCTGGGCAAATCCGGTAGGCCTTGCCGCCTTGCGCGCCGGTGCGACCTCGTCCGCAACGTCTATGTATGTCGACATAGCAATCCTTTCCCATCATGGGCGCCAATGAGCAGCGATCACTACTCGCGGGCCTGGACCTCGCATTGCCCCACCGCGGAGATTTTCCGCGGTGGTCTGATCATCTCCGCCGCTTACTGCGCCTGCCAGGCGTACCACTTCTTGCCGATGGCATCCCGGTTCGCGGCCCAGTAATTCATGTCGGCATTGACCTGACTGGCGGTCTGCTGGTCGGGCAATGTCTTGGCTATCTCAGGGTCCATGAGTTTCGCCGCACCGAGGTTGGTCGGCGCATATCCGGTGGCCTTGGCCAGATCGGCCTGCGACTGTGCCGAGGTCGCGAGCGCGATGAACTTCATCGCCGTTTCGAGATTCGGCGCACCCTTCGGGATGACAAGGGAATCCGCTGCCGTGATGTTCTGGCTCCAGGAGGTCTCCGTCTTGACGCCGCTATTGGCAAGCGCGGTCATGCGGCCATTCCAGAGACTGCCGAAAGGCGCTTCGGCCGACGCCAGCAGCTGCTGCGATTGCGCGCCGCTCGACCACCAGACAATATCGGATTTGATCGTATCGAGCTTCTTGAAGGCACGATCGAGATCGAGCGGATAAAGCTTGTCGGCGGGAACGCCATCGGCCAAGAGCGCCGCTTCGATGACGCCCGGCGCGGACCATTTGTAGAAGGTCCGCTTGCCGGGGAATTTCTTCGTGTCAAAGAGATCAGCCCAGGTCTTCGGGCAGGCGCTGACCGCATCGGCGTTGCAGCCGATGACAAAGGAATAATAGAAGCTACCGACGGAGTAGTCGCTGACGAAACGCGGATCGAGCTTGGACTTGTCGATGACGGAAAAGTCGAGCTTTTCAAGCAGACCCGCCTTGCCGGCTTGCGCGGCATAATCACCCTCGACGTCGACGACGTCCCAGCTGACCTGGCCGGCTTCGACCATCGCTTTCAGCTTGCCATAATCAGTCGGGCCGTCCTGCATGACGCCGATGTTGGTCTTTGCCGTGAACTGGTTGGCCCAGGCGACCTTCTGTGCATCCTGCGTCGTTCCTCCCCAGCTCGTAAAGACCATTGTCTCGGCCTTGGCGGGCATGGATGCTGCTATCATTGCGGCAAAGGCCGCGAGTGCAATTCTTGCTTTCATGTTCCCTTGTCCTTGTTTTTAAGTTCTTAGAGGCATGCCTTACGCGCCTGCCCGTTCATTCCAATGGGGAGAAACCGGTGGGCTTCATAATCTTGTTTTCCGCTTGTTCGATCAGGTCGCGGATCTTTGGCAGGAAAGCCTGCCATTCGGGGTCCGCCGCCAGCTGCCTGCGCCGCGCCTCGCGATCGTCGAGGCTTGAATAGGCCCAGATGTGCACGATCTCGTTGAGCACCCCGATTTCCGAATGGAAATAACCGACAAGATTGCCGAGATGCGCCTTCTGGATAGCAATCCCTTCCTCTTCGACGGCCTTCAGATATTGCGGGATCATGCCGTTCTTCAGCCTGTAGGTGCGGATCTCGTAAAACATCGGCTTCACCTCATGACGAAGGGATCGGGGATCGGGTCATCGGACGTCCGCAGCCAGATGGTCTTGGTGCGCGTGTAGTCGAGCGCGGCCGCAAGACCGCCTTCCCTACCATGACCGGAAAGGCCGAAGCCGCCGAACGGCGCGATCGGCGATACCGCGCGGTAGGTGTTGACCCAGACGACACCGGCGCGGATGCCCTTCATCAGGCGATGGGCACGCGTGAGGTTCTGGGTGAAGACACCGGATGCCAGGCCGTAGCGGGTGTCGTTTGCAAGCCTCAGCGCTTCCGCCTCGGTCTCGAACGAAACAACCGACAGAACCGGCCCGAAGAATTCCTCGGCCAATGACGGCGAGTTGACACCATCGCAATCCAGGATCGTCGGCGGGAAATAGTAACCCACGCCGTCGGGCTTTTGCCCGCCGGTGATGAGCCGAGCACCGCTCCTGATGGATGTCTCGACGAGCGCGGCCACATGATCCTGTTGTCTCCTGGTGGCGAGCGGACCGACCTCGGTTGCCATGTCAAGCGGTGAGCCGATGCGGATTGCTTCGGCCTTGCGCTTGAGGATCGACAGAAATGCCTCCTTGACGCTGGCCTCGACGATCAGCCGCGAGCCGGCAACGCAGCTTTGGCCCGTTGCTGCGAAAATGCCGGCAACCTGCGCATTGGCGGCACTTTCGAGATCGGCATCGGCAAAGACGATGAAGGGCGATTTTCCCCCGAGCTCCAACGATGTCGAGGCAAGGTTTTCGGCCGAGTTACGGATGACGTGGCGCGCGGTCTCCGGCCCGCCGGTAAAGGCGATATGCGCGACCTTGGGGTGCCGCCCAAGTGCCGCACCGCAGGAAGGTCCGAAGCCGGTGATGATGTTGACGACGCCGGCCGGAAAGCCGGCTTCGTGGACCAGGCGCGCGAATTCCAGCGAGGGCGCAGGGCCATCCTCCGACGCCTTGACGACCATCGTGCAGCCGGCGGCGAGCGCCGGGCCGATCTTCACCGCCGAGAGAAAAAGCTGGCTATTCCAGGGCACGACCATGGCGACGACGCCGACCGGCTCGCGGCGCAGCCAGACATCCATGTCCGGTTTGTCGATCGGCAGATAGGAGCCCTCGATCTTGTCGGCAATACCGGCATAGTAGCGATAATAGTCGGCGACATAGGCGATCTGCGCCGAGGTCTCGCGGATGATCTTGCCGGTGTCTCGTGTCTCCAGTTCGGCAAGTTTCTGCGCATTGGCCGCGACGAGGTCCGAAAGCCTGTAGAGAAGCTTGCCACGCTGCGTCGCCGTCATCTTTGCCCAGGGGGCTGCGTAAAGCGCCTTCTCGGCGGCATCGACGGCGCGGTCGACATCGGCCTCCCGCGCTTCTGGCATTTCTGCCCAGACGTCGCCGGTCGCGGGATCGATACTCTGGAAGCGGGCTTCTCCATCCAGAAATTCGCCGTCGATGTAATACTGGAAGCGCTGCATGGCGTTCACTCCTGAAATGCCGGCATGACCTCGGCGATGAAGCGTTCGAGCGATGCCTTCTTACGCTCGAACGACATGCCGGTGTCGATCCAGAAGGAATATTCGTCGTAGCCCATCGCCTGATAGGCCTTCAGTCGGGCAATCACGGTTTGGGCATCGCCAACGACATTGTTGCTGCGCATGACCGCATCCGACAACATGGCATTGGCACGAATATCCTGTTCCGGAATGCGTTCGATCAGGCCCTGATGGACCGGCTTCTCGTTCTTGAACCAGGCGAAGAAGTAGTTGTAATAGACGCTGAGCTCATGGGCGGCCCGCGCGATGTCATCCTCGGACGAGCCGACATAGGTGTGGCGGAGGAGCATGATCTTCGGTCGCTCGATGTCCGGGTTCTTGGCGCAGGCGTCGTTGAACCGCCCCATCAGCGCCTCGACTTCATCGTCACCCTGCCAGAGCGGCGTCACCTGGACATTGCAGCCATTGGCGACGGCGAATTCATGCGAATTCGGGTCGCGCGCGGCAACCCAGATCGGCGGATTGGGCTCCTGCAGCGGCTTTGGCGCCGAGGTGGTCGACGGGAATTTGAAGAACTCGCCCTCATGGGCGTAATCCCCCTGCCAGATACCTCTAACGGCTGGGATCAGCTCGCGCATGCGCTGGCCGGCACCCCAGGCGTCGAGACCAGGCAGCAACCGTTCATATTCGAAGGAATAGGCGCCACGGGCAATGCCGATATCGAGCCTGCCGTCACAGATGATGTCGGCCATGGCGGCTTCGCCGGCAAGCTTGATCGGGTGCCAGAAAGGCGCGATCACCGTTCCTGTTCCGAGCCTTGCCCGCGATGTCCGCCGCGCCAGATCGGCGATCGTCACGAACGGATTGGGTGCGATGGTAAAATCCATCCCGTGATGCTCGCCCGTCCAGATCGCGTGCATGCCGCCCTTGTCGGCGATCTCGCAGAGCGCGACGAACTCCTCATAGAGGCTCTTATGCGTCTGGCTCGCGTCGAGGCGCTCCATGTGAACGAAGAGAGAAAATTTCATGCCCGCACCGCCTTTCCGGAAACCGGTCGCACCATGCCGGAGGTCTCGTCGCCAAAATAGACCCCGAAATTGCCGATCTGGCTTTCCAGCGCGAATCGGGAGACGATATCGGCCGTGGAGCTGGTCTTGAAATGCGCAGTCTTGAGCGCATCCGGCTTGAGGAACCGGCCCTTGCGCGGCTCACCTTGTGAAGCAAAGGCCCGATAGACGATGTGATGCTTGCCATCGCTCCTGCCTTCATAGACGGAATAGAGAAAGCCAACGGTCACGGTAAGGCCGGTCAGCGTCTGTAAATACTGACCGAGAATATCGGCGGGGCTGCCCTCCCTGCCCTCGCAATTCGGAAGAGCCAGAACATCGTCCCCGAGCAGCAGGATCTCACCGTCGCGCTCGAGAACGGCACCCAGCTCGATATTGCCCTCCGCCGCAGCGGAGACCGCCTTGCTCGCCAGGATCGGCGTGAAATAGCCGCCACGGGCATAGCCCAGCCCATTGCGGCCGCTATTGTCGAACGAGACGATACGTCCCATCAGGACAACGTGATCGCCTGCTTCGATCACTTCGCTCATGGCACATTCGAACCAGGCGGCGACATCGGCGAGGATCGGACAGCCATACGCCCCGGAAGTCCACTCGACGGCGGCGAACCGGTTTTCAACGGGTCGGGCAAAGGTGTTGGAGACGGCCTTCTGCGTCTCCGAGAGCACATTGATGGCAAAGTGCTTCGCGCTCGTCATGGCCGCAAAATTACGCGAGGTCTTGGCGAGGCAAACAAGAAGAAGGGGCGGCTCAAGCGATACCGACGTGAAGGAATTCGCCGTAAAGCCGATCGGCAGACCAGCCTGATCGCGCGCGGTGACGACCGTCACGCCCGTCGGAAACGCGCCGAAGGCGTCGCGCAGCGCCCTTGGATCGAAATCTTGTGCCGTCATCTTGCGTCCTCCCCGCATGAAAGCCACTCGGCAAGCAGCTCATTGACGATATCTGGCGCGGTCAGGTTCACCATATGGCGGTGCCCTTCGACGATCCGTGCCCAGCCTTTGGGTGCCGCCGCGGCCATCTCCTCCGCCATCCGCGGCGTCGAGTTCGGATCGTCGGATCCCGTCAGGAACAAGGCCGGCGCCCCGACATCCGGCCAGCGATCGGCATAGGTCTCATCGCCACCGGCGAAAGCCGCATAGGCCGTGGCATAGGCTTTCGGATCGACAAGGCTCAACCAGTTCCGCGTGAGTTCCCGCGCGATTCCACTTCGAGCATCATCGCCGAACCAACGCAGCAGCGGGCCTTCCTTGTCGACACCTGAAATCGGTATCGCGGCTGCGCGTGCGAGCACGGCCGCCTTGGCCTCGGGATCGCGCCGATAGACGCCATTGAGATAGGCGACCCTCTTGATCCGCTCTCCGAAGCTTGCGGCCGCCCCTCCGGCAACGAGCGCGCCCATCGAATGGCCGGCGATATTGACCTCACTGAACGCCATCTCATCGAGAAAGCCGCCGAACCAGGCGACAAAGGCTTCCAGCTTGCTGCCCGGAGGCAAACCAACGCTTTCCCCATGACCCGGCATATCGACGGCGATGACGCGATGGCTTCTGGAAAAAGCCTCGATCTGTGGCGTCCAGGCTTCAAGCCGCATGCCGACACCATGGATCAGCACCAGCGGCTCGCCTTTGCCGACTTCATGATAGGCTGTGCCGCGCGCCGTGTGCTTGCGAGGCAAACCTCCCACATTCAGAAGATCGGCCTTGTTCTGATCCATCGTTTCCATCGCCGGCATCCAGATGCCCGATCTCTTAAACGCCGGCCGGATTGGAGACGTCCTGTCCCAGATCCTTAAGATCCTGATAGCGATCGCCGATGCGATGATGCGGCCGACCACCGATCGAGGCACCAAGCGCAATGACGATTTCGTCGGCGGCCGGTGCATCGGGTATCGACGTCTGGATTGTCAGGTAATGCGAGCGGCGACCTTCATCATTCTTGTCCATGAGCGGGATCATGATCGGCGCATTGGCCGGTCCGCGCGTGTTGCAGAAGGCGAGATAGGATTTGGCGCCGACGGCATGGCGATAATGATTGCCGAAGCGAAGAGTGTGGATCAGCGCGGATGCATGCTCGATCTCGCCGTCGAGACCGACGACGGCGGATTTGCCATAAGCTTCGACGGCCTCGCCCGATCCGACCGCATCGATGATCATCGTGGTGAGCAGTTCGCCGAGAACGGGTGCCGCGGCATGAATCTCGGGCTTCAGATCCGCGACGAAGCCGCGACCAGCCCAAGGGTTTTTGACGATCGCGCATGCCGAGAAGAGCTTCAACGGCGTGGCCGCCGCCCTGCCCCCTTCAACAAGCGTCGTTTCGATCTGCAGGACGGTTTTTCGGATCTGAAGGTTCATGGCTCGCTCTCATCTAAAATTACATATGATGGTATGCCATAATACATTGCTGTCAAGCGGCTTTGAACGAACGAACCCGAAAGTCGTGTCGATTTCAAAATTAAATCATATATAACAATGGCTTGGCGACACTCAGAACAGCGCTTGCGCAGGCGCTGCCTGTTCATTACACATCACCAGTTACCCATGGTCCGCTTTTGTATTAGTTATTATGGTCTACCATCACCTCGAACGCGAAAATGAGTCACTCCGCGTCGACGGCCAAACGACAATTTGATGAGGTCGAATACCGCCGACGGTGCGGTACGTTTTGAGCCAGGCTTCGGGGAAACCGATCGGGTTCAAACCTGCCGCACGATGGCGCCGATCGCGTTGACGAGAACACGCGCGGCGGTCACGGCCGACAGGCCATCGATGTCGGCGGGAGGATAAAACTCCACCAAATCGAAGCCGGCGATCCTTGCCCGCCTGCCAAGGCCGGCAATCAGGTCGATGACCTCGGTATAGATGAGGCCGCCGGGTGTCCGCGCCGCAACTCCCGGCATGATGCTGGGATCGATGCTGTCACAATCCAGGGTGACGACAACACGCGCTCCCTCCGGAATATGCCGGAGAGCCGCGGCCACTCCCTCAGCATGGATCTCGCGGGCGGTCACGAAACGGCTACCGTAACGCTGCGCGGCTTCGATCTCTTCGGGCCGGGCACTTCCGACACTGCGAAGGCCAACTTGCACCATCCCGGCGACATGCGGCATTTCGCTTGCCCGCCGCATCGGGCTCGAATAGCCGTAACGCTCGCCATGCAATTCATCGCGCCAGTCGACATGGGCATCGATCTGCAGGACCCAGACCGGTCCGTGATCGGCAAAGCCTGCGATAAACGGCATGGTGACGGAACAGTCGCCGCCGAGCAGGATCGGCACGGCCTGCAATGCCAGCACCTCGCGCGTCTTAGCCTCGATCCGGGCTCGGTTTCCGGCATTGTCATGCATGGTGGTTTCGATGTCGCCCGCATCGATGCAACTGGGCGGTCTGCCATCGAACAGCGGGCCGCCAAGATCGAAATCCCAGTGATCGATCAGCGCCGCGTCCGCCTGGCTTGCAGCACGGATGGTGCCGGCCGCCAGCGCATGGCCGCTGCTATCCTTGCCGGCATAGGTGCTGCCGTGACCGGCAGCGAAGATGACCGCGC
Organism: Rhizobium sp. BK289; assembly: GCF_014193575.1. Classification (NCBI taxonomy): domain Bacteria; kingdom Pseudomonadati; phylum Pseudomonadota; class Alphaproteobacteria; order Hyphomicrobiales; family Rhizobiaceae; genus Rhizobium; species Rhizobium sp. BK289. The sequence goes on along the minus strand of NZ_JACHZO010000026.1, from coordinate 7,363 downwards.
GCGGTATGCGCCCCTCATCCAAACGATCTGGAAGGCCGAGAAAGGAAAGAGAGTTGGTCATTTCGCATCAGCCTCGACGATGTTTTTCCCGGAACACGGGTAGTGGCACGAAGATCAGTCGGCCGGTTGGCGATCGGAAAGCACGGCCTGGGCGATGGCACTGGCGCTTGCGACATGTTCCATCGCCGCCCGATAGGCGCCTTCGCCGTCACCGCGCCGGATAGCATCGACGATGCGCGCCATCTGTGCTGGCCCCTGAACGTCACGATCCCTGGTCTTGATCGTCATGGAACGCAGATGATTGATGCGCACCGTCAGTAGATTGACGACGCCCCATGCCACGTGGCGGTCGACGCTGCTGAACAGCGTCTGATAGAAAGAGGATGTGTGAGCAAGCACGCCGGCCATGTCCTTGCCGCGATAGCTCTGCCTTATGTCTTCGAGCGACTTGTCCAGGGCATCGGCGATCGCGGGATTGTTTTGCTCGGCGCAAAGCCGCGCCGCCATCCCTTCCAGTGCTGCGCGGATCTCGTAGATCTGTTTGGCTTCGTCGTGATTGAGCTGGGCGACGATCGGCCCCTTGTTCGGGAGATTGGCGACAAGGCCTTCGGATTCGAGATGGCGCAGAACCTCGCGAACGATGGTGCGGCTGACACCGAGCTGGGCACAGAGATCGCGCTCCACCAGCCGATCTCCCGGCCGGAAATAACCATTGACGATCGCTTCTCGTACCTTGTCGAGCGCAAGTTCACGCAGCGTCTTGGCCGGACGTTCCACGCGAATTGCAGTGCTAAGCCCATCGTCATTCATTTTCCAACCCTCGGCTTCGGATACCATAATATGGCGTACCAAAATCATCCATTCCCGCAATGAAGTCAATGCAGCAGAGCGCCCGACAGTCAGAGCAACGCTTGTTCGTGAATGCCTAAATGCTCCTTCAGCACCTTCTTATGGTCGACACCGATTACGAGATATCGCTGTTCTCCGGCCATTATCACGTGGTCGACGAAGCAGTGGAGGCAAACATCCGGCAATATGCGCGCAGCGGCATCCGGATTATCTTTCTGGATGTATGCGCCAATCTCAACAAGCGGTCGCAGCGCTCTCCTCGTGCAGCAAATATGCTTTTCGCTCATGATTGATGAGCAGACCTGGTGTATTTTCGGATAACTTTCGTCATTTCTTCATCGGTCACGAATTCGCCTCGCTTGGCTTCAGCCAATCCGGCTTCGACTTCAGCAATTTGCCACTCTTCACGAGCAACATAATCCTCGATTTGCTGGGCTGCCATATCAGAGCGCGAGCGATCAAGCGTCTCCGCGATCTGGTCGTGTTTACTAGCCGTCTTGTCTGAAACACGCACGTTGAATGCGGCCATAACACCCACCCTTTCTTAGCTCAGTAAGATTATCTGTGAACCGTCAAGGTTCAGCATGAACTCACATCAAAGCGCCCGAGAGGGCTTACACAAAAAAACGCAAATGGCTTTGATTGGTCTTGAAGGGTTTTGAACCAGCGATCCGCGCGCTTAATGCGCTGAGCGATTGAAAACCCGATCTGTTGATTACGGTGCGTTGTTTGGAGCGTAATCCAGTTTATGGAACCAACAGTCGACATTACGAAGTTGTTTGAGGCTGGGTCGCTTGTCACCACGGGGCGAGTATTTTGCGCCCCCATTTTCAGCGATTTATTCGGCCCACAGGCTAAATGCGTCGATCCCAGTGCATGGCGGGTATGCAATGGAGGTGAGATCGTAGCGGTGAGGGCTGAAGATCGCATTGATTTGGTCAAGGGCCGACAGGAAGCGTTGCGCCTGACGAGGCGATTTGAACCACCCCATGATGTTGTCGCGTTTCGGGTCGACCGGTGTAAGTTTTCAATTCTGTTGTTCAGACCGTTATGCGCCTGATGATCGGCGTCCGCCGCCAAGATCTACACAGGCTTGGCGTAGCTGCCAAGCTTATCTGTCACGACGATGCGCGGCTCGCAAAATTGCCTGACCAGTCTGGAGAAGAGGCGCTCGTCTGCCTTGGTGGTGCGGCGCCGCTGAACCAAGATGTCGAGCACATCGCCGTCAGCATTGATCGCTCCTCAGAGCCAGAACTTCTGTCCGCCGATCGCAATCACGGCCTCATATATACGCCACTTGCCATCGGGCTTGCGGCTGTCCCTGCGAATGCGGGTGACAAAGTGGCGGCCAATGCGATTAATCTATACACAAACAGTTTTCCAGCTGACGATCACACCGCGTTCGGCAAGCAGGTCTTCTACATCCGCCATGCTCAGCAAAAAACCGGTGATCGTCCCACCCCATATGTTCAGCAATCTCACGCGGAAAGCGAAACCCCTTCAACCGCGGAAGAGGCTTGGAAACTTCATTGCGCCTCGGCACCTGATGCACCGGCTTCAACGAGCCGGGCAGTATCAGACGGATAAGTGCAATGTGATCCACTCTCGTTTATAGCTCGGCAAACGCCGAAGAAAGAAGAGCACCGCCATTACCGCCTTTCGAGACGTCCCGCTTGACCAGTGCCGCATCTCCCGTGACCATGTCAGAATAGAAAAGTGTTAAAGCACGAGATCGTTACCTCGCTTTGCTATATCACTCGTCCGTTATCCTGGATCAATCCGCCAGGTGGCCGCTGAGGTGGAATAAAAAAATGAAGCCAACATTCCAGAATATCGCGCGCCTCGCGGGTGTCGGAACGGCAACGGTCGAGCGGGTGCTGAACGGGCGCGGAGGAGTGCGTCCCGCCCTTGTGGAGAAGGTCACCGCCGCTGCACGTGCACTCGACTATCCGAAGCGGCTGCCGGATCTCCATCGCGGTATCGTGCGTATCGATGTCCTTCTCATGCGACCTGAGACGACGTTCTACTCCCGGCTCGCGCAGGCCTTCGGGCGAGGTGCCGCTTTGCTCGATTCAACGATTGCGGTGCATCGTACCTTCCTGGATGAGCAAGATTCACTCATGATTGCGGATTGGATCGCAAGACCTAAGGAAAAACGTGCCGGCCTAATTGTCGCTGCACCGGACCAATCGGAGGTCCGCGCCGCGCTTCGTTCGGTCGAGGCTGAAGGCGTTCCGGTCATCCAGATCGTCACGCGGGCAGAAAACGTCGAGGCTAACTATGTCGGGATCGACAACTACGCCGCCGGGCGAAGCGCTGGCCTATTTATCTCAAGAATGCAGCCGCACGACGGTACGGTCGTCGCGCTCTGTCACAGCCAGATATACCAGGTTCACCGCGATCGCATTCGCGGTTTCTCCGACTATTTCGCGGAGCGCCCGCGCGACGGAATGGAATTTGTCGCTGTTCTTTTTGGGCAGGACGAGGCCGTCCGCAGCGCAGAAATGCTGGTAGAGGCGCTCAACGTGTGGCCGGACCTAGTGGGCTTCTACAATGCGGGGGGCGCCAATTCCTCGCTCGCATCGGTCCTGCGCAAGCACCCACGCGGCCGGGACATCTTCTTCGTCGGCCATGAACTTACCGAGCGAAGTGCAACCGCCTTACGCGAAGGTGTCATGTCCGTGGTCCTGGACCAGGCGCCAGAGGCTCAGGCGCGCCGCGCGCTTGATCTGATGCTCGCCCGCCTCGGCCTTGTCAGCGAGCCCGTCGCCAACGATCCGATCCGGTTCGTTACAATCACTCGGGAAAATCTCTGATACCGCTTGATCTGATTTGATCAGAAAACTAGCGGCGGATGTTCCACCTCCATCCTATGATCGCCCCATAAATCGAGGGGAGATCTGATGACAAGACGCATCACGGTCCATGATCTGCAGAGCCAAAAAGGCTCGCGCAAGTGGCTTCAGCTGCATGTTGACAACGCTGAGGAAGCCGCCGCAGCGGTGGAGTGCGGGATCACCATCCTGTCCTGCGAACCGGATCACCATCTCGAAACCATTCGCTCGGCCGTGCCGTTCGCCTTCTTGTCGGTGGGCATGCCTCACGGTGCCGTTTCATCGCAGGAAGAAGCAATCCGTCTCGGTTTTCAGATGTTGAAGCGTGGTGCAGACTCCGTCTATTGTTCGCATTCTCCCTATTTCATCGAGGCGATGGCGCGGGAAGGCATACCGGTTACCGGTCATGTCGGGCTCGTGCCAAACCGCGCCACATGGACAAATTTCCGAGCGATCGGCAGTACACCGGAGGAAGCGCTGCGTGTGCTACGCGCCGTGAAAGATCTCGAGAATGCAGGCGCCGCAGCGATCGAGGTCGAAGTGGTGCCAGTGCGCCTGGCCGACTATATCACCCGCAACACACCGATGATCACCATGGGGATGGGCTGCGGTTCGGCCTGCGACACGCAATATCTCTTCTCGTCGGACGTGCTTGGCACGCATGCGGACCACTATCCCCGTCATGCCAAACGATACGCCGATTTCGTCGCCCTCACGGCCGAGTTGCAGAGGAAACGCGTTGAAGCTTTCCGCGCCTTTGCTGCCGATGTCGCCAGCGGCGCCTACCCCGAAACGAAGCATCAGGTGGACATGGATGACACCGCCTTCGAACGCTTCTCCACTCTCGCCCAATCAATCTGACGGAGACCCCGATGGATGACCTCAGCTTTGGCAAACGTAACAAACGGGGCGATTGGGCTCCCGACGGACGGATTGAGACCGCCCCCGTCTTCACCCTTCCTCCGAAGCCGGTGGCCTTCCTGAAATGGCTGCCACACTATTTCTTACCGTGGAACGTGCTCTTCGCCGCCTCCGCTGTTGCCTATTGGCATTTCATCGTGCCGGAAGCGGAGGTCCTGAAAACCTTCCACATTGCGTGGATCCTGCGGCTCTTTCTCGTCAACTGCGTTGCCGTTTTCCTGTTTTACGGTGCCTTTGAACTGCGCCTGTATATCCTTCGCACCCAGGAAAACCGCTTCAAGTACAATGGCAAGTTTCCCGGCGACAGCAAGAACCCGGCCTTCCTCTTCGATAGCCAGAATGCCGACGGCATCATCCGGACCTTCGGCACGGCTCTTCCAATCTGGACGGCACTGGAGGTCGGTATCCTCTATGCCTTCGCCAACGGGCTCGTGCCATGGGTGTCCTTCGCCGCGAAGCCTTGGTACCTGTTCGGAATCGCGCTTGTCATGCCGATTTTCCATGAGGCGCATTTCTTCGCGATTCATCGGCTGATTCACTGGGGCCCGCTTTATCGCTGGATCCATTCCGTCCACCACAACTCGGTCAATCCGTCGCCCTGGTCATCGCTGTCGATGCACCCGGTGGAGCAACTGCTCTATTTTTCCTCCGCGCTGATCCACCTTGTCATTCCATCGAATCCCATTCTTGCGATCTATCAGTTGCACTATTCCGGCTTCGGGGCAGTCGTCGGCCATCTTGGTTTCGACAAGATCGAACTGGGCGCGGAGGCAGCGATCGACAGCCATGCCTATACCCATTACCTGCATCACAAGTTTTTCGAGGTGAACTACGGCGACGGCCTTGTACCTTTCGACAAGTGGTTCGGTACCTGGCACGACGGGACCAAGGAAAGCGATGCGCGGATGCAAGCACGATATGAAAAGCGTAAGGCCCGCGCCAATGCGGCAAGCGCCGCAAAGTAACGAGGACATCATGACTAGCTGGATTCCCGCCTGCCGCCTCGACGATATCGAACAGGAAGGAGCGCGCCGCTTCGACCACTCCGGCCGAACCTATGCGCTCTATCGCTCCCCGGACGACGAGGTCTTCTGCACCGATGGGCTGTGCACTCATGAGGCTATTCACCTCGCCGATGGACTCGTCATGGACTACGAGATCGAATGCCCCAAGCATTCCGGCATTTTCGACTACCGCACAGGCGAGGCCAAGCGCCTGCCAGTATGCAAGAACCTCAACGTATACGCCGCGCGCATCGAGGATGGAACGGTGCTGGTCGAACTGCCGGGCTGAGGCATCCGGTCGGAACACGTTTTACTTTCTCTCTCTCACGCGAGGCTTGGTCATGTCCTCTTTTGTCATCGTAGGCGCCGGGGAGTGCGGCGCACGCGCAGCCTTTGCGCTGCGTGAACGGGGTTTCGACGGCACTGTCACACTTGTCGGTACCGAACCGCTCTTGCCCTATGAGCGGCCACCACTCTCTAAAGATGCCATCGTCGCGGGTGCCCAGCCGACTTTCGTTGCCGATGCCGCTCGCTTCGAGGCGGAGCGCATCCGCATAGTCACCGGCGTATCGGTGACCGCAATCGACCGGAACGGAAGAAATGTAGCGCTTTCGAACGGCTCCCGACGTCCGTACGACAAGCTTCTTCTGGCAACTGGCGCCAGTGCGCGAGAACTACCAGGGATGCCGTGTTCGAACGGCCGCATCCGCGTCCTGCGCAGCTATGGCGATGCCTCCGCCATCCGCCCGCACATGGCCGAAGGCAACCATATCGCGATCATCGGCGGCGGTTTCATCGGCTTGGAGCTTGCTGCTAGCGCCCGAAAACTGGGCGCTAGCGTCACGCTTCTCGAAAGCCTACCGCGCGTTCTTACCCGCGGCGTCCCAGCCGAAATCGCCGAGGTGGTCTGCAAGCGCCATCGCGACGCGGGCGTGGACCTTCTCTTGGGTATCAAAATAGCCGCGATCGATGAACGACCGAGTGACGTGCGCATCTCGTTGGAAGGAGGCCGGGTGATTGCGGCCAACCTTTTGGTCCTCGGTATCGGCTCGATTCCGAATGTGGCGCTCGCCGATGCAGCCGGCCTTGTCATCGACAACGGTATCGCGGTCGATCAGCATATGCAAACAAGCGATCCCGATATCTTCGCGGCCGGGGACTGTTGCTCCTTTCCGATCGGCCACTACGGTGGTCGGCGTATCCGGCTAGAGTCCTGGCGCAATGCGCATGAGCAGGGCGCGCTTGCCGCCGCCAACATGATGGGCGCACAAGAAACCAGCGCCGCTGTGCCGTGGTTCTGGTCGGACCAGTACGACCTGACGCTGCAGATCGCGGGGCTTGCCGAGGGGGCTGTAACGGCGGTTCGACGTGATCTGTCGACTGAGGCATTCATCCTCTTCCATCTTGGCGCCGATGGCCGCTTGCTTGCCGCGAGCGGCATCGGACCGGGCAACGCGATCGCTCGCGATATCCGGCTCGCCGAGATGATGATCGCCGCTGGACGCCATCCCGATCCGGCAGCGCTTGCCGCACCGGAGATCAAGCTGAAACAACTGCTCGCCGCCTGATCTCCCTCATCTTGTCAATATCAACTCGAATAGACCGCTCGATGGCGGTTCGACAGAGGATTGTCATGACCACCCATGTGCTCACAGTATCCTGCCAATCGACGCGTGGGATCGTTGCGGCGATCTCGAACTATCTGGCCGAGCAGGGCTGCAACATCGTCGATTCCAGCCAGTTCGACGATCTCGA
>NZ_JACHZO010000025.1:0-44150 GCF_014193575.1 Rhizobium sp. BK289 | reverse complement strand
AGCCCGGACTTCAATCCCATAGAAAAGGCCTTCTCCAAGCTAAAGGCACTCCTGCGGAAAGCCGCAGAGAGAACCGTAACAGGACTCTGGGATCGTGAGCGTCCGGTGAGCTGTTTTTGCTGATGGGGCAAATCAGGCGATGTTCTGGCATTAGAACCAGCATTAGTGCTGACATTAATACCAGAACAAAGAGGTTTCATGGCTCGCATAGAGATCATGTCCGGTACCGAGCGCAGACGGCGTTGGTCGGACGAGGCGAAGCTGAGGATACTTGCGGAAGCTGATGAGCCCGGTGCTCGCATTGGTGATGTGGCGCGCCGGCACGACATTCATCCGGGCCAGATCCGCTTGTGGCGGCAATCATTCAGCTATGGCGATCGGCCGCCGGTGTTCCTCCCGGTGGAAGTCACCGAGGAGGTTGGCGTAAGCCAGCCGTCTACCGCAGCAACGAGGCCGGCGATCGTCGAGATCTTGCTTCGAAACGGTCGGGGCTTGAAGGTTCCGGTTGACGTTGAGTTGAAGCTGCTTGGCCCGCTGGTCGCTTGCGTGGAGGCGGCATGATCGGGCCATCGGGGAATGTGCGGGTCTACCTGGCCTGCGGAGTGACGGATATGCGGCGTGGCATCGATGGCCTATCGGCGCTGGTCGAAACGGTCGTGAAGGAGGCGCCGGGCTCGGGCGCGATCTTCGGCTTCCGCGGAAAGCGCGCTGACCGGATCAAGCTTCTCTGGTGGGACGGCCAGGGGTTCTGCCTATTCTACAAGATTTTGGAGCGCGGATACTTTCCCTGGCCGACGGCGAAAGAGGGTGTAGCGCACCTGACGCAGGCGCAGCTTTGCATGCTCGTTGAGGGGATCGATTGGCGACGCCCGGCGTGGACGTCCGCTCCCGGCCGAACGAGATAAAAGCTATATTTTGCAGGGGCATCCGAGGCATAAAACTGGCGTGCCAGAGGCAAATCGGCTAGATCTGCCGGTATGGAAACAGCGCCGCTGGACAGTCAGGATGAGATCACTGCTTTGCGCGCACTCGTCGCGGAACAGGCGGCGAAACTTGAGAGACAGGAAGCCGAGGTCATCAAGCGAGACTCCATAATCGGGCTTCTTCGCGCGCAACTGGAGCTTCTCCGACATCGGCAGCATGGGGCTTCCTCGGAAAAGATCGACCGGAAGATCGAGCAATTCGAGCTGATGCTGGAGGAGATCGAGGCCTCCCGTGCCGAGGCTGAAATGCGCTCCGGGAAAATCCCCTTGCCGGAGTTGAACGACGCACCGGATAAGCCGAAGCGCAAGCCTCTGCCCGATGGTTTACCAGCCGAAGAACTCGTCTATGCGGCTCCCTGCAATTGCCCGACCTGCGGTGGCACTTCATTCCTGAAGGCGCCCGACAGAGTGGTTCAGGTGTTGGAGCACGTGCCGGCGTCGGTCAAGATTGTTCGGCATGTCGAGAAGCGCATGATCTGCAGGGAATGCGATACGACGGTGGCAGGCGAAATGCCGACCTTGCCGATCGAGCGCGGCAAACCCGGGCCGGGACTGCTCGCCCATATCATGATCGCCAAATTCGACGATCACATTCCCCTCTACCGCCTGTCAGAGATGTACGACCGGTTGGGGATAGACATCTCCCGATCCGTAATGGCCGACTGGGTCGGCCGGGTATCTGCATTGCTGACACCACTTGTGCTGTTAATCAGAGCCCATATCGCAGCACTCGACCGAATACATACGGACGATACCCCGGTCGATGTTCTCGACCCCGGGCGGGGCAGGACAAAAACCGGCAGGGTCTGGGTCTACGTCTTTGACGGCAGTGGCTATCAATGCGCCACTCCCGCAGCCATCGCCTATTACTACAGCCCTGACCGCAAGGGCGCGCATCCGGCTGATCATCTGGCAAGCTTCAGCGGCGTCATGCATGCCGACGGCTATGGGGGTTACAAGAAACTCTACGGCAACCAGATCATTGAAGCCGCCTGCATGGCGCATGTGCGCCGCAAGTTCCATGATGTGATCAAGCTGAAGCCTTCTCCGATCGCTGAGGAAGCACTGTCGCGCATCGGCGTTCTCTACGATATCGAGAACCGTATCCGCGGCATGTCGGCTGACGAGCGGCGCACCCTGCGTCAACACCATGCCCGGCCCATTCTGGACGAACTCAAGGCCTGGATCGAAGCCACGCTTTCTACGCTGCCACAGAAGCAGAAGCTGGCGGAAGCGATGCGATATGCCCTCTCGCGATGGACAGCCTTGAGCGTCTACATCGACGATGGTCGTGTCGAAATCGACAATAACATCGCTGAACGAGCCATGCGTCCGCTTGGAATCGGAAGGAAGAACTGGCTGTTTGCCGGCTCGGACAAGGGCGGTGAGCGCATCGCCAACATTCTGACCATCATCGAGACGGTCAAACTGCAAGGTCATAATCCGGAGGTCTATCTGACAGATGTCCTGACCCGGATCCAGGATCACCCCAAAGACCGAATTGAAGACCTGCTGCCCTGGAACTGGGTGCCGGCAAACGCTCGGTGCGAGGCCGCCTGATGGCACGCTCAAGGTTCATCTACACGCTAAGGCAAGTCGCCAGCATGATCGGCGAAAACCTTGAACTGATCGAGGAAGTGACGGCCAACTCGGACAACATCTCCGAAGGCGAACTGGTTTACGTTAGCGATGGCACTGAAGATGGCACGAAGGGTCTGACCGAGAATGGCATCGAAGAACTTCAAAGCCTACTCGCCGACATCAGGATGTGGGACGGCGGTATCCGCCAGTTCCTCATCGACACACAGTGCGATCCTGAAATAATCGACCGCATCATGGCCGATGAGATGAAACGCGGACTATAGCTTCCATCTCTCGACACCCAAAAAATGCGTTCGCTGGACGCTCACCTGGGATCGCATCGGCAAGCTGATTGATCTGGTCGAACCGCAAGAGGCTCAGAATTACTTCAACTCATGTGGATATGATCCAGCATGAATGGGAAACGCTCTAAAACGCGCTTGCCTTCAACTGCTATGTCAGAAGAGATGCTCGCCACAGTTCGACGGTCGGCATAAACCTGCAAGCTCAATTCCGTCGATTCGCTTGCCTATCTCACCGCGACGCTCATCGCCATCATCAACGGTCATGAGCAGTCCCGGACGATGAATTGTTGTCATGAACCGTCCGGCAGCGTGCACCAATGACCGCTGAAAACCACAGGAACAGTCAGCCGTTGTTTATGGCACATCGTCTAAAACCTCCTCATCGAGGATATTCTCGTTTCCTACAAAGCGAGATATCTCGCTTTGATCGTAGTCGAAGACCGAAATCTATATGCGCAATCCGCCTATCGTGGGATGATTACTCAGTTGCCTGCACCGTCCAAGGTAACGCCGGGAAGCTTACCCGGAGCGAACTTCTTACAACACCAGCCGCTGAACCTCACTCAAAGATTTGGGCATCTGCGAGTAGGGGCTGACGCTGATCCTTTGGAGAGAGCGTCAAGATGTCGGCAGACTTCCAATCAATGCCGATCTGTGGATCATCCCAGCGGATGCCGCGATCGCTTTCGGGCGCATAATAATTGGTGGTCTTGTAGAGGAACTCAACATGATCGCTCAATGTCAGGAAGCCGTGGGCGAAGCCTTCCGGGATCCAGAGCTGGCGCTTGTTTTCCTCAGACAGAAGAACGCCGACCCATTGGCCGAATGTCGGTGAGGATTTCCGAATGTCGATGGCAACGTCATAGACTTCGCCAACGACGACCCGCACTAGTTTGGCTTGGGCATGTGGCGGCAGCTGGTAGTGGAGACCGCGCAGGACACCCCTGCCCGACCGGCTGTGATTGTCCTGCACGAAGTCGGCGCTACGGCCGATCGCTGCTTCGAACTTAGTCTTGCTGAAGCTTTCGAAGAAGAAGCCGCGATCGTCTGCAAACACCGTCGGTTCGATAATCTTGACGTCGGGGATAGTGGTATCGATGGCTTTCATTCGTCATCCTGCTCGGATTGTTTGCGCGGGAGATGCGGCGTAAAGCGAGTCGTAGTTAAAACACCCGCTCACGCAAGATCCCGAGGAGATATTGCCCATAGGCATTCTTCTTCAGGGGATCGGCAAGCGCCTCGACATCAGCCGCACCGATCCAGCCGCCGCGATAGGCGATCTCTTCGGGGCAGGCCACCTTCAGGCCCTGCCGGTTTTCGATCGTCGCAATGTAATGGCTCGCCTCCAGCATAGATTCATGCGTTCCGGTGTCGAGCCAGGCATAGCCGCGGCCCATGGTCTGGACGTCCAGCCTGCCGGCCTGCAGATAGTGAACATTGACATCGGTGATCTCCAGCTCGCCACGCGGCGACGGACGGATCGATTTAGCCACGTCGACGACGGTTTCGTCATAGAAGTAGAGGCCGGTGACCGCATAATTGCTCTTCGGCATCCTCGGCTTTTCCTCCAGGCTGATCGCCCGGCCGCTTTGATCGAACTCGACCACGCCATAGCGATGCGGATCCTGCACGTGATAGGCAAAGACAGTCGCCCCCGTTTCCTTGGCGCTCGCCTCGTGCAGCAATCGGGTAAAATCATGCCCGTAAAAAATGTTGTCTCCCAAAACCAGGGCAGACGGCGCGCCATCCAGAAACGCTTCGCCGATCAGGAAGGCCTGGGCAAGACCGTCGGGGCTCGGCTGAACGGCATAGTCAAGCTTTATGCCCCATTGGCTGCCATCGCCGAGCAATTGCTCGAAGCGAGGCGTGTCCTGCGGCGTCGAGATGATCAGGATCTCGCGGATACCCGCCAACATCAAAGTCGTCAGCGGATAGTAGATCATCGGCTTGTCGTAGATTGGCAGGAGCTGCTTACTAACCGCAAGTGTCAGCGGATAGAGCCGTGTTCCCGATCCGCCGGCGAGTATGATTCCTTTGCGTGCCTTCGTCATGATCCTGCGTCTCGTCCTTAGTGCATCTGCCTCTGTCTCACCGGCGGGAGGACATGGCCGGAAATTATCGGCAAAATTACGATTTTCAATTGCCCGCAGCCCGCAATCTCGCCAGGACGTCATCGACGCCCTCCTGCCAGAGAGGAAGCGCAATATCGAAGCGATCCATCAGCTTTCGACAATCCAGCCGCGAATTGGCCGGGCGCTTGGCAGGGGTCGGGTATTCAGCTGTCGATATCGGCTTTAGCGCATCGAGAGACAGCGCAAGCCTAACGTTTGCTGCCAACGCCTCGCGAACGATATGCGCGGCATAACCATGCCAGGAGGTGCTGCCTTGTGCCGTGAGATGATAAGTCCCCGAGAAGTCGCCTGGAGCTCGCGAGGCCATGATGCGCTCGATCACCGTGCGTGTGACATCCGCAATCAATGCCGCTGACGTCGGCGCACCAACCTGGTCGGCAACGATGTTCAGCGCGCTTCTTTCACCGGCCAGCCGAAGAATAGTCTTCAGGAAATTGCTGCCGTGATGACCATGGACCCAGCTGGTGCGCAAAATGGCGTGATGCGCGCCGGAGGCGCGCACCGCCTCTTCGCCACGCCATTTGCTTTCGCCATAGACGGACTGCGGATTGACCGCATCCTCTTCCTGATAGGGGTCGGATTTCGTGCCGTCGAAGACATAGTCTGTGGAGTAATGGATGAGCAAGGCACTATTGTCCGCCGCCCAGCGCGCCAGTATCCTCGGAGCGGTGGCATTGACCGCCAAGGCCAGCTCTTTGTCGCTCTCAGCCCGATCCACCGCCGTATAGGCAGCCGGATTGACGATGATACCTGGCTTGTGCTCATCAAGAGCGGCAAGGATGCCTATTTCGCTGGCTAGATCCATGTCCGCACGCGTCAGGGCAATAACATTCCCTAAGACGCCGAGCGAATGTTGCAGCTCGAAACCGACCTGGCCGTTAGCGCCGGTGACCAGAATGGCACTCACAACTCAACCTCGTACTGCTTGCCGACCCATTCACGATAGGCGCCACTGGTGACTTTACGGACCCAGTCCTGGCTTTCGAGATACCATGCGATCGTCTTGCGAATGCCGGTCTCGAAGGTTTCCGCGGGCTTCCATCCGAGTTCGCGCTCGAGCTTGCGCGCATCGATCGCATAACGGCGGTCGTGACCGGGCCGATCCTTAACGAAGGTAATCTGATCGCCGTAGCGTCCGCCATCAGCCTTCGGCCTCAACTCATCGAGGATGGCGCAGATCGTATGCACGACATCGAGATTGGATTTCTCGTTCCAGCCGCCGACATTATAGGTCTCACCGAGCTTGCCGGCTTCCAAGACGCGGCGAATGGCGCTGCAATGATCCCGGACGTAAAGCCAGTCGCGGATCTGCTGGCCATCGCCATAGATCGGGAGGCTCTTTCCCGAAAGCGCGTTCAGGATCACCAGCGGGATGAGCTTTTCTGGAAAATGGTAAGGTCCGTAATTGTTGCTGCAGTTCGTCGTTAAGACAGGCAGACCATAGGTATGGTGCCAGGCCCGCACAAGATGATCGGAGGCCGCCTTGCTGGCCGAATAGGGGCTGTTCGGCTCATAGCGATTGAGTTCGTTGAACGGCGCATCATCCTTCGACAGTGTCCCATAGACCTCATCCGTCGAGACATGCAGGAAGCGGAAGCCTTGCTTCTCTCCGTCCTGCAAACCATCCCAATAGCCGCGCACAGCTTCCAGCAGATTGAAGGTACCCACGATATTCGTCTGGATGAAATCCCCGGGACCGTGGATGGAGCGGTCGACATGACTTTCAGCGGCGAAATTGACGACCGCACGCGGCTTGTGCATCGCCAGCAAATCGCTCACCAACTTGCGATCGCCGATATCGCCGTGCACGAACACATGGCGGTCATCGCCCTTCAAACCCTTCAGCGTATCGAGATTGCCGGCATAGGTCAGCTTGTCCAGATTGACGACCGTCTCGTCGTGTTGCTCCAGCCAGTCAAGGACAAAATTCCCGCCGATAAACCCAGCTCCACCCGAAACCAAGATCGTCATCTAAAGCCTATTCCTACTCTGCTTTAAGCTGAAGATCGCGACTTTGGACATTTATCTTTCGCAAGGATACGACAGCCCGCAAAGCCGTTAAATCAGCGCTTCCGGGGTCAGACCTATCCTAGGAATCTATCCACTTCAACCCTCCAGCTCCCACAATGACACTCGCCGTGTTAGGATAGCCGCCATTTCAGCCATGCCGCTACTGACGCCCCGCACAACGATAGTGCTCATTGGGCCAGCTCTCTATGATGCTGCAATGCCGCCGAAAGCAACAGGCCAACCACCGCCCACCGGCTCCCTGTGTCCCCCTTTCGAGATGAGCACAAAACACGCCATGGTTGAGATTAACCCGGTCTACGGGACTTGTTCGCCAATCTCACCAGACTCTTAGGAGAAGACAGTTTCTCTAATTATGGCTTCAAAACGCTGCAGCGGACGATCCCATCCCTCGATAATTGGCGTGCGACCACTTCCCCCCTCATCATGGGTCTGCACTTTTATAAACCGAGCTAGATCGTGACTTAATGATTCTGGCGTGCCAACTGAAACACCATTAAACTCCCAGTGAGCAGGTATGTCAGATGCGAAAACATGCAATCCCATCGCTTGGGCTTGCCCGATGCCTAAATTGTAGCCCTCCCATTGGGAAAAACTCGCGTAACAATCCGCTGCAATATATAGTTCGGCCATTTCCTGATCTGTTACATTGGCCTTAACTACAAATCCCCGACCTGTCATCTCCTCCACGTCCTTTGGATCTGCCTTCCCGCAGAGGAGGAATACAGTATTCGATGCCAAATCTGGGTATCCGAGCTTAAACTCTTCCGCAAATAGCTCGTATTGATCCACACCCTTGTGGTTTCGCTCCGCGTGGTGAAACCGGCAGACGTTTAGCACCACAAAAGCTCCTTCTAAACCGAGCTTTTGCCGAACCTTAATGCGAAAATCGGACTGCCCATTCCAGACGGCAAGGTGCGAATTGCCGAGCCGAACCACTTCCATTGAAACCATGTCGGATTCGGCCTTCACTGCCTCCGATACGCCGATAACTCTATCTGCCATGGGAGCGCAAAGTTTCTTCTCAGAAACGATCGTGCGCCGCAAATCCGCGTCTTTGAAGAACTCCGGATTTGGTTCCCCGCAATCCACAACAATCGAGCGAATCGAGCCACCAATCCATCGAAGAGTCGAGAAGAACGGGGAAGTGTACACTATCACACAATCAATCCTAAGCTCAAAAGCAATCCTTGCAGCTTCATCAGGACCCTCAATGACGATCCTCTGGCATCCTGGATAGTCAAACTCGTTGGCATTCCTGGGACCGCCAATAAAAACTTCGAACCCGCATTTTAGAAGATATTCTGCTTGAAGATTGGCAACAACCGCAACGCCGTGACCGATCTGATGAGTAATACTGAGTATCAAGACCCTAATGGGCTCGCCATGGCGTAAAGCATGCTGACGCCAGGGCAATACTGTCCGCGGCGGATTTGCAAGCCTATACGGTACCACCAAACTTAAATTTGGGTTGTAATAGGGATCATTTTTGAAGAAGTTTTGTCCGGTCAAAAGCGTATAGCTTACCTCCTTCCGGACTCGTGCCTGTTTGGCTGGCGTATCATCGTATCCTCTCGTTTTAGACTCATGATGAATCAACAGAGGATCGCAAATTCCGATTACTCGATAGCCAGCCTTAATTAGTTCGATATTCAACTTTACATCATTAAATGTGACCGCAAGAGCCGGATCGAACCCCCCAATTTCGAGGAAAACTTCTTTTCGAATTGCGAGACAGGCCCCGGTAACGGCCGACATCTCCCGCGTTGCGTTCCCGAGTCCGGCATAGCCCCCTTCGTCGGGTTGATTTCCAACCAGCGTATGTGCGGCTACTCCCTGAATCCCGACGACTGTCCCTCCATGCTGAACGCTGCCATCTGGATAAAGCAGCTTCGAGCCGACCGATCCTACGTCTGAGAGCGCCAGATAGCGAACAAGCTTTCGAACCCACAGAGCATCGTTGACTGTAGTATCGTTGTTTAGAAATATAATAATCGAATTATTACATACGTGTGCTGCGGCATTGCAAATCTCCGAGAAATTGAACGCATGTGGATAAGGAACAATTCGAACAGCATTCTCACGCTTGATTTTCCTTAAGTATCTCAACGTTTCGGATGACGTTGACTGATTATTCACAATAAGAATTTCCATTGCGTGTCGGGGATAATCAGTAGAAGACAGGATGCTTTCTACACATGCCCGTAGGATGTCTACAGAATCTCGTGTGGGTATAATTATACTAACGGAAGGGAGAGGAACTGGATCATTCAGTTCGGGCGCTCTGCGAACCGTTGGCATATCCATATGCGCCAAATGAAATAAGATTGAAGGAATATGCAAAACTGCTTCGCGAGCCAGCTCGCTTGCATATGTCGCCAACGCGTTCTCTACATTAGCCCCACCTGCAATTTCCTCGATAACTTGCCGCAAGTGGCTCACATCTTTGATCGCTGCGGCACTCCCAATATAGTTCAGCCACCTCAATAACTCAGGTGAGAAATTTGGCTTAAAGAATGGTCGTTCCCGCTTTCCGCTACTTGAGCGCCGGTCATCGTCTGCATAGATCAAGCAAGAACTTGTTGAAGCAGCGGCAGCGGCGGCGACCTCATACAAACAGCGAGCAGAAAGAACTGTCCCTCCTTCAACTATTAGAGTTATCGAAGGCGAGGCCTCCAGTGCTTTGAGAACATCGTCTGCTCCGCCTCTTATGCAGGCATCGCCATCACCACATTCACCGTTATATGTCGATGTTTCGAATGGTGCCGAAGGATCCCAATACACAACTTTTCTTGGGTTAAATAGTTGATTATCGATAGATTTCCTTGTTTCTGGCCACGCTTTTTTTGCAATCACCAAAACTGAAATCTCAGGCAAAACACCCGACGCAATATGTCGACGGATCTGCCTCTCATCATCTTCCGATAGCGTATCGAATTTTTCGATCCAAGCAGCATATTTTGCGCTACTAAATGCGTTATCCAGGATCACGGGTAAAAACCGAAGCCATTTGAGCCTAATACGGCGCATCAGGAAATCATTCAGAATGTCCCGTGAGTTGCTATTGCCTGCGGCCGCATCCAACAACAGCTGAATTCGCCGCGCTTGATTTTTCAGCGATCGCACTACGCGCCGAAATGGCGCTGTAATTCTCCACGACGCGGAAGCATGGAGCTCACTTATCACCTGATCCCGCTGACGAAGTAAGAGCCGCGTCTGATGTAATTCGGTTCTTTGTGCATTTCTCGACTGCAAATCTTGCTCCAATGTCCGTCGGAGCTCGTCATCATTTTCCCTAAGCTGGCTAATATCTCTTATCAGCGCTTTCGTTTCTACCGCCGAACGCTTGAGAACATGTGGTAGGCGAGCCTGCCCCGCCTCAGCTTTGGACATCAGATCGTCTAGCGCGTGGTTTGCCGCGCTGGGGCTCTCAGACTTTGCCCACATTGCCGCCAGTTGACCAAGAACTTCAAAGCGAGTTCTAAAGCGGTCCGCATCACTGTCGCTTAGGTGCACCACGCCAATGATGCAATCAGGCAGATCGCTGCCGATTAACAACACGCCAAGCCCTGCCGAATGGTTAAAACTGAAATTTGGATAACGGTCCGACAACTCTACCCACAACTGACGAACGCCAAAATCCATAGATCGTGCCGCAATATTATGGAAAAGGACAATACCACGTTCGCGGGAAATTTTTGGAAGCCAACTTTCAAAATTGTTGCGCACCTCCTCATATGTGGGCCGACCATCAATGTGCAGGAGTTCGATCGAGTTATCCGCAAATCTACCTAAGGCCTCCGAAAATTCCATCTTCAGCAGCGTTGAAAACTCGGCGTATCTGACATCATTAAGCAGTTTAATTTTTTCAAAAACCTCCTTTCCATAAAATCCTTCCTGCTCATCGCCTTCCCACGTGTCAACTGCATAACAAGTTGTATGAGAGCCGAGGTGCGACTCCTTAACCCCCTCACAAAAAGCTGAATACGACACACCGTTATGGGTACCCAGCTCCACGATGCATGATGGCTTGGATACGGAGACGAGCCAGTGCGCAAAAGGTACATGGCCATGCCATGTACTTGATTCGTATGCCAACAAATTTGTCCGGAAAATAGGATCGATAGAACGTTCTAACAAAGCCGCCAAGGGATTAAGAACCCGGCTTTCGGTAGTGTCGTCAGTGATAGCGTTTGTTTGGGGTGCAAATTTGTTATCCGACATCTCGTCTCTAGGCTCCGGAATGGCTCAGTTTTTTTCAGATTGCCTTTGAATAGTCAAACGAGTGGGAGTGCGGGTATTGGAGGGGTTGGGTTTGTAACGCCTTTGCACTCGCCCTACAAACGCCAGAGCACGGCGCTAAGATAAGATCCCGCAGATTGGGCCAATCAATCGTTCAGAATTGGTCTATATCGGGAGCGAAAGTTATCTCCTACAAAGCGCAAAAATGCGAGCCATCCCGCCAGGCAATGCGAACACGGTCCGCCCATTTCGGCCGGAACACTAGGGGCACTGTTGAACGAGTCGAGGCTGCCATCTCTAACCAGAGCCACCAAGGATGCCGCCCTTTGCACCGCCTTATTAGCTCCGGAACAGACGCTTAACCGAACGGAGCGGCGAAGTCAGCCGCCAAGATGTCGATGCGAATACGTCTGCCAAAGACTGGCGAGACTCGGCGAGTTCGCTAAGCAGGGCGACGTGCTCTGCATGCACATCGGCAAGACGATTTTCGAGGACAACATGCTTTGCATGAATGTCTGCAAGACGATTTTCGAGTAATGATTTCGTTTGGTTCAGAGTATTGATTTGCGATTGCATTGCGCGATGGTTTTCAGCGGCGGAGTCAAGCTGCTCATGCACTTGACGAAGTGCCGCTCCGCTCGATTCAAGTTTTCTGTCAAGATCCCCATTAGCCGCGCGTAGTTCATCGCTGGTAGCGCTTAGCCGCCATTCGTAGCGCAGCAGGGGAGCTATATCGTCGAGATAGACACGCGCATCCTCAATAGCGCTAATGAGCAGCGGGTCGTCGTACAAAAGATGACCACAGACCGATGCCTCCAAAGCAGCGAAGAGCACTTTCAGCTGGCGCGGAGCACCACGAACGAGGTTGACCTCCTGCGCGCCAAATCGCGTGTGCCGAAGCTGCCCGTCTAGAAACTCGCGTTCGAATACTTCTATGCCAGCTTCATTAAGTTGCAAGCCGAGCTCTGATGATACCCGCGCAAGTTCTGCGCGAGGCGCATCCAGAAGCGCATCATAGTTGATGATCGTGCGCGTTGCGCCGAGTGTCGCATCGAGGGCCGGCACGACATGCGCGAGCCACAAAATGTAAGCCTTTTCTTCCGCAAAGGGCGAGCGCTTTGCAAGCGAACTAGCAACACTAATCGGGTTACGCACCGCAATCGCGTAGACTACACGCGACGGCAGGCCCGCGAAGATCGGCTGCCAGAACGGCAATAATCTGGAAATACGCGGATCTTTCACGGCAAATATTTTGCCTTCGCACTTCGCACGCAATGTAGCCGAGGCCTTCACGCGAAGCTCGTTCAAAACCTGGGGATCAATAGCATCGAGGTTGATTGGTGCCATCGTGTGCCAATCTGCGCCGGCTGCTTGCATTATTTCAACGTTGATCTGATAGATATCAACGTCTTCAAAGTAGCCTTTTTCATTATCTCCAGCGACTGGAGGCAGCAGGCTGCTGCCAAATTCGGCTCCCATCGTTTCCATCGCCCGCGTTAGGACGCTGGTTCCGCTGCGATGCATCCCGAGCACAACGATGAGGGTCGGTGCCGTTGTCGCGACAGCGGGGGATTGTCTGCTCATTGATGCTCACTCAAACTCACAAGAACTTCTCGATCAGACTACTTAGAGCATTTAAGAGATTTCGCAATAAGGACCCATTAGCCGTTATTGCCGTAGGTAACTTCCCGCGGATTGATAAAACCCCTATCAGCTTCTTGATTGGACAGAGACTTTTGGTTTGGGTGATAAAGACAACACTCTTACAGACGGCTAATATGAAAAAATCGTAAGCGACAAGCGAACCCCATGGCACGGCTGTGACCGGTGCAGCCGTCACGGGGTCAATCGTAGTCGGCGCGTCGATCGTAATCGTGAATGCATCTGGGGCCTATCAAACATCGAACGGACTATGGCTCCAGCATCACCGGCATTTTCGAAATCGTCTAATTCCAGTGGAACGTGCCGTGTCGCGAAATTGATCTCAAGCGGGCGATCGCTCATTTGGCCCATGGCGGTCTATGGTGCCGATGATCGCAGTGATCGCGTCCAAAGCTGAAAGATCCTCGATTATCACATCCATGAGCTAGAGGGCAATAATAGGACTGAAGATCGAGGAAGTGTCTATTACCTGGCCAGTAAAAAGCGGCCTAAAGGTTTGACCGATTGCCACCATGGCTGCGTAAACTGAAGGAGAAGCTTTCGTAGCCTTGAAGGTCCGCTTCGGCGAGCGTTTTCCGCATCTAGATCCCAATGAAACTCATCCTCGATGTTTGTCGGGTGCTTCGCCGCTGGACATAATCCCGACGCCTTTTCTCAGGAGGCGTAATTTCCCCCAGGCGAGAAACCGACGTCATTTGGGAAATGCCCCTTTTCGGCCGAACAGTCGGCGCAACCCCGGTCTGGGTCGGATGAAGGCCAAGAGGCGATCCGTGGCTTGGTGCGCCCGAGCCGAGCGGCCGTGACGCGCCGAAACAGGCATTTAATATCTGCAGCCTTCCCTGTCGCGTCATTGTGGATTTATGCCGGCAGCCAAGATGCCGGCTTGCGTCTGGATAGGTTGACAAACCTGATCGTCGAGATCGCTTCGACCTTGCCAAACTATAATGCGATTTCTGCGGCCCCTCAACGCGAGATGTCCACACCTGCCATACGCACGACTGTTTTTGTTGAATGTCCAGTTTGACTTGTTTATAGCCCTCTGGCTTGCTTATACGCCACAGTCGTACAGCCGTTTGAGGAGCGCCTATGAAAGCGGTAATTTTGGCCGGCGGTTTAGGAACACGGATCAGCGAAGAAACGAGTTCTCGCCCAAAGCCCATGGTCGAGGTCGGAAATCGACCAATCCTTTGGCACATCATGAAGATTTACTCCCAGCACGGCATCAATGATTTTATCGTGTGCTGCGGCTATAAGGGCTATGTGATCAAAGAGTATTTCGCCAATTACTTTCTTCACATGTCTGACGTCACATTTGACATGCGGAGCAACAAGATGGAGGTCTTGCAAAACTCAGCGGAGCCTTGGCGCGTCAGTTTGGTTGACACTGGCGAAGCAACCATGACGGGTGGAAGACTTAAGCGGGTGCGTGAATACCTGGGTGATGAAGATTTTTGCCTCACCTACGGCGATGGCGTGGGTGACATCGACATAACTGCCCTCATAGCTTTCCACAAGGAACAGGGGCGTCTTGCAACACTTACGGCGATGCAGCCCCCTGGACGTTTCGGCTCCCTCGCTTTCGATGGTCACAAGATTCAACATTTTCAAGAAAAGCCACAGGGCGATGGCGGATGGATTAATGGTGGGTTCTTTGTTCTTTCTCCGAAGGTGATCGACTATATCGAGGGCGATGCAAGCATCTGGGAACGCGAACCTTTGGAGACCCTGGCCAAGCAGGAGCAACTCAATGCTTGGTTCCATCACGGATTTTGGCAACCAATGGATACCTTGCGGGACAAGAGGCATCTCGAAGAACTATGGGCGTCTGGGCAGGCACCCTGGAAGACTTGGTAGAAGAGCATGTTCAACAATAGCTATCGCGGACGTAAAGTCCTCGTAACCGGGCATACCGGCTTCAAAGGAAGCTGGCTCGCGCTTTGGCTGCGGAATCTTGGAGCGCACGTAACAGGAATTGCATTGGCTCCAGAGGGCGAGCCTAATCATTGGGCTCTGCTGAACCTCGATCACGAATCGCACTTCATCGATATTCGCGACGAGACGGCCCTTCGCCTAGCTGTGACGCGAGCAAATCCGGAGATCGTATTTCACCTCGCCGCTCAGCCTCTTGTACGCAGATCCTACATTCAGCCGGTGGAAACATTCGCTACGAATGTCATGGGAACTGCCAATTTGCTGGATGCATGTCGGTCGCTCACCGATCTCTCTGCAATAGTGGTCGTTACCACGGACAAATGCTATGAAAACAAGGAATGGACTTGGGGTTACCGCGAGATCGATCCTCTTGGCGGTCATGACCCTTATAGTTCATCGAAAGCAGGAACCGAGATTGTTGCCGCAAGTTTCAGGCGTTCGTTCTTCAACACGCCGAAAGGCGCATTGCTCGCAACTGCACGGGCAGGCAATGTAATTGGCGGAGGAGACTGGTCAGAAGACCGACTAATACCGGATCTTGTGCGTGCCGTCAGTGGACAGCAGGCGCTTGAGATCAGGTCTCCGCGATCAACACGGCCATGGCAACATGTTCTGGATTGCCTATCAGGTTACCTCACGCTGGGTCAGGCGCTTATCGAACGAAATGGCTCGGCTGCCGATGCCTGGAATTTCGGACCTGACCGAGAAGGCAATCGTTCCGTTGAAGCGCTCTTGACGGCCTTTGCGCGGGACTGGCCGAACGTCAACTGGCGGCTGAGCCAGGACACGCATCCACACGAAGCGCAATTATTGCAACTTGACAGCAGTAAATCCCGGCAGTTGCTAAAATGGCGGCCTGTTTGGGCGTTCGATGAGGCAGTGAATGTTACCGCACGATGGTATCGTACCTGGCTGGAAGACGGCATAGCTACCAGTGAAGAACAGCTCAATGCCTACCAAATCACGGCAAAACAGCGAAATCTGGCATGGGCATAGCTGGCTCGAAACTACTGTACTGGTAGATCGAATTCTTTGAGATTAATTAGGGTGAGCCGTATGAAATGTCGTCACTGCGCAACTGAACTCCAGCACGTCTTTCTGGACCTTGGGTTTGCGCCACCATCCAATGCATATCTGACTGCAGCGAAATTGCGGGCACCGGAAACAACCTATCCCTTAAAACTATTCGTCTGCGATGAATGCTGGTTGGTACAGACAGAAGATTATGCCGACGCCGGCGATCTTTTCTCCAGCGACTATGCCTATTTCTCATCTACGTCGAAAAGCTGGCTGGATCATTCAGCACGTTATGCCACCATGATTACTGAGCGTCTTGGTTTGTCGAAAGAGAGCTTCGTTATCGAGGTCGCTTCGAATGACGGCTATCTTCTGAAGAACTTCGTAGAGATGGGTATTCCATGTCTTGGTATTGAACCGACGCAAAGCACTGCAGATGCTGCGGAAAAGCTTGGCGTTCCCGTTTTGCGCGAATTCTTCGGTGTGGATACAGCTTGCTCGCTCGTCGACAAAGGCCAAACCGCGGATCTCATTTGCGGCAACAATGTCTACGCCCATGTTCCCGACATCAACGACTTCACACGTGGCTTGAAAACCGCCCTAAAGAAGAACGGAACAATAACACTCGAGTTTCCGCATTTGATGCGCCTCATCGAGCAAAATCAATTCGATACCGTCTATCATGAACATTTTTCATACTTGTCCCTCATGGCTGTTCAGCGGATTTTTAAGGCGGCAGAGCTCCGTATATGGGAAGTGGAAGAACTACAGACTCATGGCGGAAGCCTACGGATATATGGTTGTCACGAAAACGATGCGCGTCCCACCGGTGAAAGCGTTGAAAAAATTCTTGAAAGGGAGGCTTCCGCAGGACTTGGGGATCTCGCGATTTACAAGAGCTTTCAATCCAAGGCAGATAAGGTCAAAGACGATTTTGTTGCTTTCCTTATCGAACAAAAACGTGCAGGCAAAACCGTAGCAGCCTATGGCGCCGCGGCAAAAGGCAATACTCTGTTGAATTACGGAGGCGTGAAATGCGATCTCGTTGCCTTTGTCTGTGATGCAGCACCCTCCAAACAAGAGAAATTTATGCCTGGTAGCCATATACCGATCATGAAGCCATCGGCGTTGTCAGAGCTAAAGCCCGATTTTGTTGTGATTTTGCCTTGGAATATCGCTCCTGAAGTCAAGCAGCAGCAAAAGCATATCAAAGATTGGGGAGGTCAGTTTGTAACTGCTGTTCCGCAACTGACAGTGATGCAATCTTAAGGCCTGACTCGAACCCTACTTGGGAGCTGAGCCGGATCAGCTCCCAAGCGGAATCTCCGTGCGGCCGGAATGAGACGCCACCCGATGCTCCATTTCAGCCGGTGGGGTGACTTGCTTCACCGGCACAAAAGTTTCCGGCATGACGAACGCCGACACAAAACCATTGGTTTGTTTTTCTTGCCATGCAGACCCTGTCGAACAGATTTGCGCCAACGGTTCAAAAGAGAGCGGCTAATGCCGTATTGCCGGGCTATGGTCGACGCCTGCCTCTCTCTGCGAAGCTTTCTGCGACAATCCTCAGCTTTTCATCCTCCGCAAACCGACGCCGCCGACCGGTATGGATTACCTCAAGACGGGGCACCCGAGACCCACTGTGCCCTCCAAAAATCTCCATCTGTCCAACTGTCCTTATGCATGGAATAAGCACAGTCTGAAACGCTTCGCTAGAATTCTAAAAGTAAGACCGTATGTCCTTCTGTATCCATCCGAGGTGGGCCGCGGGACTTGAAGTCTCGCGCGTGATATCATGGCAGAATGGAGATCGACGAGGACAAAATCGATGACGCGGTCCTGGCCCTGTTATGGCTGACGCTCCACAACGAACGTTGCGCCTGGAAGGGATTTGACTGGGCGACGACGGACCGCTTGCATGAGAAGGGACTGATCTGTGATCCGGCGAACAAGTCGAAGTCGCTGGTTCTGACGGACGAAGGTCTACGGCGTTCGGAAGAACTGTTCCGCCGGTTGTTTGCACGGTAAAATCCACTTTCGGCCTTCGCTCACAGCCCGGCGTTCAGGTTTTGCGGCGCGCTTTTCGGGCCCATTTTGCAGCCAGGTCATCGACGGCTTTGTTGAGCTGCGAGAAGTTGGCGGCGGTGGGATCATAATCGCTGCCGCCCCACCATTCGAGGATTTCGGCATGTCGCTCGTGCGCCGGGTCTGCAAGCGCCTCGCGGAACTCCTGATAACCCCATGGACCACCGACGTCTTCAGGCGGGCAGTGGCCCGTTGCTTCGAGGAGCATCGGTCCTTCCGTGCCGACTGCAGGAAAGGTGCGCTCGATCTTGATGCTGTGTTCCCAGCCGTCGCCAAAATCGTATAGGTATTTGAACGATTTCGCACCGGTGTCCTGGACTGCCGACAGCAGCGAGACCCTGCGGGCATCGATCGGACCATCCCCCCATTCCTCGTCGGGCAAGCCAAAGCCGACGTCACGCATGCGGAATTCGTAAAGGTGGCTGTTGGTCCAGCCCATCGCCGCCTGCAATACCTCGTGCAGCCGACTGAGCCTGATGGTGAACGGCACGACAACGCGCCGCATCACTATCGGCTCGACATGATCGAGGGTGACCTTCAGGCGGACGACGGAAGCCACCATCGTCAGGCCGCCAGCATGACGGTTGCCGGCGATGCACGTTTCCACTGCCAGGGCAGCAGTTCGTGCAGGCGCGTGACAGGATGGTCGGCGATGCGAGCCAGGACATCGGCAAGCCACGCCTTTGGGTCGACATCGTTGAGGCGGCAGGTGGTGATGACGGTCAGCATGACAGCGGCACGATCTGCCCCACGCTGGGAACCGGCGAAGGTCCAGTTCCGTCTTCCCAATGCGACACTTCTCAGCGCCCTCTCGGCTGCGTTGTTCGTTAGACAAACTCTCCCGTCTTCGAGGAAGAGGGCAAAGCCCTCCCAGCGCTTGAGCATGTAGTCGATCGGCTCGATGACCTCGGACGATCTGCTGAGTGTGGCGCGTTCCTTCGTCAACCACTCGTGCATGTCATCGAACAGCGGCTTGCTCTTCTGTTGCCGCACAGCCAGTCGTTCTTCGGCGCTCAAACCGTTGATCTGGCGCTCGATCTCGAACAACTCGTCATAGCGCTTGACGGCTTCCAATGCGATCGGCGAGATCGGCTTGCCCTTGCGTTTGCGATCCCGCGCACTTTTCTGGATATCGGCCAGCTCAAAGAATTTCCGCCGCGCATGCGCGTGGCAAAAGGCGAAGGTGATAGGGATCTCTTTCGTTGCGGCAACAGCGATCGGCCTCTCGGCGCATGCAAGCATGCGCCTGCCGGCTGAGAGATCGAAGCCATTGTAGCAGTCGCTCTGCAGAATGCCGCCGTATCCGGCCAGGTGTTTCTGCGGATGTTCGCCGCGCCGGTCACTTGACGCATAATAGATTGCAGCTGGCGGCGCTATTCCCCCGAATGGCCGGTCATCGCATACGTAAGCCCATATGCGTCCGGTCGTGCATTTGTCTCTGGCCTGAATGGGAATGGTGGTGTCATCACCGTGAAGACGCTCAGCCGCAAAAACATGCGCCTCGATCAGATCGAAGACAGGCATAAGAGCCGCTGTTGCGTACCCGACCTGGTCGGCCAGCGTCGAGGTCGAAAGATCGATCCCCTCGCGTTTGAACCGGGCACTCTGCCGGTTGAGCGGGCTGTGCATGCCGAACTTGTCGAACAGGATCGTCGCCAGCAGATGAGGACCGATGAAGCCGCGCGGCGTGGCATGGAACGGTGCCGGCGTCTGGCTGATCGCCTCACAGTCACGGCACGTGAACTTTTCCCGCACCGTCTCGATCACCTTGAACCGGCGCGGTATCTCCTCCAGCGTCTCGGTGACGTCCTCGCCCAGCTTCGACAGGCGCGAACCACCACAGCAGGCGCAAGTTGTCGGCGGCTCGATGACAATACGTTCACGCTCGATATCGTCCGGCCATGGCTTGCGCAACGGCCGTTTGCGCGTGAACGAACGTACGCTCGAGGTTCTGGCGCTTGCTGCTTGTGCCGCGACCTCATCCTCCGTCGCCGCCGTCACGAGTTCCTCGAGCTGCAGTTCCAACTGGTCAAGCAGGCGCGCCGTGCGCTCAGAGCGCTGGCCTCGCAACTCGCGCCTGAGCTTCTCGATCTTCAATTCCAGAGCAACGATCAGCGCCTCGTTGTCAGTGAGCATCGCCTGCGCATTGGCCGCTTCCGCTACTGCGATAGCGTGTTTAGCCTGCAAGGCTTCATGCTCGCCAAGCAGCGCCAGGTAAGCGCCTACAACATCCGCAGGAAGATCGACAGGCTTTAAGATCATGAAGCCATTCGATCAGATTTCTCCTGTATTTTCAATTGAATAATGCTAACCAACCTTCGTCGGCCGCCAGGTTTCCTGAGGATGCCTCCAGTCGATCCCGGACAGAAGATAACTGAGCTGTGCGGGTGATATCACTATCGCGCCGCCTTCCGCAGACGGCCAGACGAACCGGCCGCGGTCCAACCTTTTTGTAAAAAGGCAGCTCCCCTGGCCGTCACTCCAGATCACTTTATCAGCGATCCGCTGCGACCGCGGAATACAAAAAGATTGCCGTCCAGAGGGTTCAGTTTCAGCACCTCCTGCACCCGCAACGCAAGCGATGGAAACCCACACCGCATGTCGGTATGGCCCGTTGATATCCACACCCGCACATTTTGACCGGAAGGAAGCGTGATTGCAAATTCCGAGGTAATCCGCCCCCTGATTCCGAAATGATGTCGCCCCCCAATTCCGAGAAATAGTCGCCCCCTTGTTCCGAGATGATGCCGCCCCCCTTTGGCGGGCATCTGGCAAGGGTGGTCTGCCGGTGTGAAGTTTCTTCCTTGGACGTTGACGAGGAAGGAACGGGATGCCTGCGGAGAGAGTGGAGATGCGGCGTGTCCGCGAGATATTGAGATATCGCTTTGAGCAAGGACTTGGGCACAAGTCGATTGCGGTGCGGGTTGGAACTGCGCCCTCGACGGTGCGCGAGACGCTGCGGCGTGCGGCGGTTGCTGGGCTATCGTGGCCTTTGGGTGATGACGTCAGCGATACGGTCCTGGAGGCGGCACTTTATAAAGGGGCTGGGACGAAGATAGGACACCGCCGCGCTCCGGAGCCAGATTGGGCGCAGGTCCATCGCGAGCTGAAGCGCAAGCATATGACGCTTCAGATCCTATGGGACGAATACATCGGTCTTCATCCGGATGGATATCGCTATAGTCGGTACTGCGACCTGTATCGCGGCTGGGCGTTGAAGCTGCCGGTGACGATGCGGCAGGATCATGCGGCCGGCGACAAGCTGTTCGTCGATTATGCCGGCGACACCGTTACCGTCGTAGTCGACCGATTGTCCGGCAAGACACGACAGGCCCACCTGTTCGTGGCGGTTATGGGCGCATCGAGCCTCTCCTATGCACATGCGCGCTGGAGCGAGACGCTTCCCGACTGAATTGAATGCCATATCCAGGCGCTGGAGTTCTTCGGCGGTGCGCCGGCGTTGCTGGTGCCCGACAATGCCAAGGTGGCGATCATCAAGGCGTGCCACTTCGATCCCCAAGTCAACCGGACGTATTGTGCGATGGCCGCCCACTATGGCAGCGCGTTCTGCCGACGCGGCCGAGACGCCCTCGAGACAAGGCGAAAGTGGAGGCTGCGGTTCGTATCGTCGAGCGGTGGCTGCTGGGCCGCCTTCGCCATCGCACCTTCTACAGTCTGGCCGAGGTCAATTCGGCGATCGCCGATTTGCTGCATGATCTTAACGACAGGCGTGTTCTTCGCCGGGTTGGCGCTACGCGCCGCCAATTGTTCGAAGAGTTCGACCGGCCTGCTTTAAGGCCATTGCCTGTGGAACGCTACGTCTTTGCGGAATGGCGTATCCGGCGTGCTGGGTTGGATTACCACGTCGAGATCGAGCGGCACTATTACTCCGTCCCCTATCGCTTCGCTCGCGAGCAGGTCGAAGCGCGCATCACCGCCAATACGATCGAGATCTTCCACAAAGGCGAGCGAATAGCCGCTCATCGCCGCTCCAGCGGTAACGGCAAGCACACCACGATCCCCGATCACATGCCCTCAGCCCACCGCCGCTTTGCCGACTGGACGATCGAACGCATTCAACGCGAGGCCTCTTCCATCGGGCCGGAGGTTGCATTGCTGTGCGAGAAGATCCTCGCCGACAGGCCGCACCCGGAGCAGGGCTTTCGAGCCTGCATGGGGATTATCCGCCTGAACAAAAGCTTTGGCCGCGACAGAGTGAACGCTGCTTGCGGCCGTGCGCTGGAGATTGGGGCCCGGACCTACGGTTCAGTACGCTCCATTCTCGACAATCATCTCGATCGAGCTGCCTCCACCAATGGACCAGCCTCGCATGAGCCAATCCATCACGAGAACATCCGTGGACCTCGCTATTACCACTAAGGAGAACGAAAAATGCTTGCTCATCCAACACTCGACAAACTCAATTCCATGGGCCTGGCCGGCATGGCAAAGGCCTTTGGGGAGCTCGTCACCAACGGCGAAGCTGAACATCTCTCGCACGCCGAGTGGCTCGGACTGCTGCTCGAACGGGAATGGAGTTCCCGCTACGATCGCAAGCTTGCCGCACGCCTCAGGTTCGCCAAGCTGCGTCACCAGGCGACCCCGGAAGACGTCGATTACCGCAGCGAGCGCGGCCTTGATCGCGCACTCTTCATGAAACTGCTTGGCGGCGACTGGATCAGCGCTCATGACAATCTGGCCATCTGCGGACCCTCGGGTGTCGGAAAGAGTTGGTTGGCTTGCGCTCTCGGCCACAAGGCTTGCCGTGACGACCGATCCGTTCTTTATCAACGTGTCCCAAGACTGTTCGCCCAGCTTGCGCTCGCTCGCGGCGATGGAAGGTATGCCCGGCTACAACGCACGCTGGGCCATGTTCAAGTCCTGATCCTGGACGACTGGGGTCTCGTGCCGCTCAACGAACAGGCGCGACACGACCTTCTCGAAATCCTCGAGGACCGCTACGGCCGTCGCTCCACGATCATTACCAGCCAACTCCCCGTATCCGCTTGGCACGGCGTCATAGGAGACCCGACTTACGCTGATGCCATCCTGGATCGTCTCGTCCACAATGCCCACCGCATCGAACTCAGCGGAGAAAGCCTACGACGAAACCTGCCGCGTAAAGCTTGACACTTCGCCTGAATGAAATGACAACAATCATCGCCTGCAGACCCCACTAAACAGGGGGCGAGATCATCCCGGAATCAACGGGCGCAATCATCTCCGAACAAAGGGGCGGCTTCATCGGAATCGGCAGCGTGATCACCGCAACGTCTCCAGACCCCGCATGATCCGCAGCAGCGCCTCAACGTCGACGCTGCCGTCCACGACCACACGACGACCGTTCGCGCGACAATCTCCATGCGGCCGGAAGGAGGCGCTACCGGATGCTCCATCGCAGCAGGGGGAGTGACCTGCTTCACCGGCACAAAAGCTTCCGGCATGACGAACGCCGGCACAAAACCATCGCTTTGTTTCTGACACTCCAAACCCTGGCGAACCGACTTGCGCCAACGGTTTAGCAGCGAGCGGCTGATGCCGTACTGACGGGCCGTGGCCAATGCCTGGCCTCTCCCCGCAAAGCTTTCTGCGACAATCCGCAGCTTCTCATCTTCCGTAAAGCGACGCCGCCGTCCGGTGTTGATCACCTCAATACGGCTCACCCGAGACCCGCTGTCGCCTTCAAAAATCTCAATCTGTCCAACTGTCCTTATGCCTGGGAATAAGGACAGGGTCTGAACAGTTTTATCCAATATTCACAGGCGGTCTCGCTCGGACGGATACGTCCTTCTTCTTGGCTGAGGTGGCTCGCCCTACACTGGTCTTCCGGGGGTTGCTCGGATAAATCGAGCCGATCCTCATCACAGGAGGACATACGGTCTTACTTCTAAAAAGCGGCTCTCCTCGTATGGATACGATAATTGTAGTGTCAGGCTTCCCTACCATTTGGGGCGCATAGATCTTTTCGGTCCGCACATGATTGACGAATGTGCATTTCACAAAGAGAAAAGGAATTCAGTTTTCTCGAACATTCGGGAAGTGACGGGAAAATTACAGAAAATTAAAGCTGTTTTCGGATGTCTGTTAGTAATCGTTTGTAGACAGTAGCGTATTTATCGCTCATTTGTTCTGCCGTGAAGAATTCCTTATATCTCAAGCGAGAGGCCGTACCCAAAGACGCAACCGCTTCGGTATCGTCTACAAGACGTTCCATTGTTTTTGCGAGAGCCGATGGATCGTCTGGTTGTACGACGTAGCCAGTTTTACCATCTTGATTGACGAAGCTCGTGCCCGTTCCTATTTCGCAGGAGATCATCGGTTTAGCGAACATCGCAGCTTCGACAAGCGAAAGGCCAAATGCCTCTGAACGAAGATTAGAGGGGAATACAACCCCGCTACACAATTCGAGAAGCGCGGTCTTGTCCGTATCTGGCAGCGCTCCCAGAAAAAATACATTCTGCAGATCATGCTGTTTCGCGAAGCTCTTCAACGAAACTTCCATTGGGCCTTGGCCGACAATGACAATGTTTGCATTTGTTCGTCTCGCGGCCTCAAGAAGAATATGGATGCCTTTATAGTAGCGCAATACACCAACAAAGAGGAAGAAGGGTTTAGGGAAGCGCGCGCGCCAACGTGCTTTATCGTGCTCGCTTGCTTTGGGATAATCCGCTTCATCCAGACCAAGCGGGATGATAGTCGTTTTATCTTTGTAACGCTGCAGTACCTCGCTCGTCGCTAAATAATTAGGGGAAGTGGCCACAATTCTATCAACACTCGTGAGAAAGCGATGCATGATAGGCTCGTAGACCTTCAACAGGAGCTTTTGCTTAACGATGTCGGAATGGTAAGTTAAGACGGTTGGCTTGCTGGCATGGGTGACAAGATGGACGATGTCCATTAGCGGCCACGGAAAGTGATAGTGGATTATGTCGGCCTTTTGGCTCAACTCCCGAAAACGTCCAAATGCCTCGCGTGAGAAACCGGTGGATGCGAATTCGAAATTTAGCTTGGCCTTGTACGCCATATGACCATCGAATTCGACACTGTTTTCCAACGGCGTTTTGCTGAGCGAGAGGACATTGGACTCCACGCCATACTTAGCAGTGCCGTTGACAATCGCATGGATCGTCCGCTCAACGCCGCCGAATGTGTCAGGCCAATATGTTTTGAAAAAATGTAGGACGCGCATTTCTTTCCTGTAACGAAAACCGATCGCTACGTCACTGCCTCTGTCTCACCGGCGGGAGGACATGGCCGGAAATTATCGGCAAAATTACGATTTTCAATTGCCCGCAGCCCGCAATCTCGCCAGGACGTCATCGACGCCCTCCTGCCAGAGAGGAAGCGCAATATCGAAGCGATCCATCAGCTTTCGACAATCCAGCCGCGAATTGGCCGGGCGCTTGGCAGGGGTGGGTATTCAGCTGTCGATATCGGCTTTAGCGCATCGAGAGACATGCGACGCAAACTACTCTGGATATGTTTTCGACGCTGGCAATCATATGATCCCTGCTACCGATATGAAGCCGGGCCTGCCAAAAGACCTTGCTTTCGAAGCCGCTGTTCTGCTGGGCGTCAATGAGATCAGGCCGGCAGCCTTTCCTGCAACCTAAACGTGTTCTCCAACCTTTACATCGAGAGGAAAAAACGCAGATTTCTTGCTTTTCCGTCAAGATAAGGGAAAGGTAGCGTCAATGTTTGGGGGATTTCCGCAACGATTGCGGGTTTCGTGTCAGGCTTCAGCGCAACCTTGGGTGTGTAATTGTCAAGATTCAGTTGTCGCGACCTCTACATAATCGGGGTCGGTAAACCTGTTTTGGAAAGGTCGCTCGCAACGCAGAGAGTCTGGCAAGGCTATACGGGCAGCAGCCCTCCTGATGGGGTGATCTCCGTCATCAGCTAAAGTTGGCTTGAAAGGCTGTCGCGGTCAGCGTCACGTGTGCCTCCAATTAAGAAGGCTCTCGTGCCGGCTAAAAGGACAAATGAAAAAGATAGAGGCGATTAGCAGCGCAGAATCGCGCGAAGAATGGAAGCCCAAATGCCTTTAGGCTTGCCGAGCCGGTTCTTGACGAATGGAGTTCGACCAAGAATTCCGGCTATGTCTGACTGGAGCCATTGGAACTGGGTCGCCCTCTTCACGGATATGCCAACGGCAAGCCAATCGATGACCGCCCAGGTCTTGAACCTGCCGAGGTCAATGTCAGGGTAAAGAGCGTATCGTCCGGCCAGGCGCTTCTGTCCGTTGGGAAGTTCTGCGCGTAAATAGGTGAGGTGGCCTAAGGAAGTGGCTTCCGAACCCGCTGCGCTTGTCCTCCCGGCAAAAATCTGAAAACACCTTCTTAAACACCGAGGTATTCAGCATTCGCTCCTGCGCCGATTGCCTATCTCGTTCCCGCTTCCGTGCCTCTCGCTTGTATTCGGCCCAACTTTTTCGCATGTCCGTCTCCTTTCGTTGGACGGACAATGTCCAAGTGCGTTGGACATCTCAAATCCAATTGCATGTCCAACCTCAGAGGGTAGGAGGCAATGGCCGGGCCGGCACGGAGGTGTCGTTGCGTTTCCCACGCGTCCGCCGGTCGATCCCTAGGATCGCTGCCGTTCCCCGGTCCGGGGTCGCTGACTGTGTCGAGGAATATGGTAGGGTGGAAACGGCGAGCAGACAGAAGGACACTGCCTCTGACCCGTCAATTGCGAGGTGAAGACGATGAAAGACAATAGGGAGAAGCTCATTCGCCGGGCCAAGCCTGGCTACACGCCGCTGGACGCTGGTGACCTCGTGACTAGAGAATATGAGCGCCATGGGGCCCTCATGAAAGCGCTTAGGGAGTCCGAGGCTGATGAGGACGCTGCCCAGGATCCGCTGAACAATACGGACGTCGAGCAGTAGGCCGCCCCTCCTACGAGGCAGTTACGGCGCCTACGGACTCGGTTGCTCCAGCGCCCTTCGCACCAGGGCGCATCTGGTGTCGATGATTTTCCGGACGGTCTTCAGGATCGGATGGTAGGTGCCGTGCTCGGACATCACTTCCAACAATGCGTCGGCTTCCGGCCCGATCGCGTCCGCTATGCGCATCAACTCTCCGGCGAGCATACGCGTCGCGGCCTTGTTGGTCGGCACCAGCGACGCCCAGTGCTCCATCTGGATCGTGTCTGGCAGCGACCTGCCGCCGAGAGCCATCGCCATCTTCTTTGACAATCGTGGATCGACTAAGTGTCTGAAAAATGTGAAAAAAAGAGATTGGCTGGGAAACCTGGATTCGAACCAAGATTAACGGAGTCAGAGTCCGCTGTTCTACCATTGAACTATTTCCCAACAGCCGCCGGGCGTTGGATGCCCCTGCGGGGAAAGCAGGGCCTCTATAATCGAATTTGCCGCGGATGCAAACACTTTAACGCACGGAAAATGCGATTTTTTGAAAGTGGGGCCGGATCCTCATGATAGGTCACGAATCCGCCGGCGGCCAGCGGATTTTGCAAGCCATATGGTCCCAATTGCCTGAGAGGACGCCCGAAGAGCGATTTCGCCGGTGTCGACGCCACGCCTTCATTGCCTCACCAACGCAGCAGGCGCCTACCGAGGACATATCCGACAGCGGTCACCATGGCGATTGCGATCGGGTACCAGAGCAGCACGAAAAGCGGGCTGTCATCCGTGCAGTTGGAGGCATAAAAGGTCGCGGCGATGCCGCTGGCGGCCAGCCCGGCGACAGCGCCAGCGGCTCCCGGCTTTTCCGGCGCTCCATGGCGCAGGGCGAACAGGAAGCAGACAAGCGGTCCGATCGACAGCAGCGGGATGAGCGTCAGGCAGAAGCGGGCATTGTGCCCGATCATACGTGCACTCCAGCTGTCGGCCGGCATGACGGCCATTTCAACGGCAGCGGCCGCAAGCAGCAGGAGCGGTGCCGCCAGCAGCGCCCAGCCCCAGATGCGCAGCGGCACGCCCGGCCGGCCGATACGAAAGACAACGGCGCAAGCCGTCACCGCAAGCGCGATGGTCACCACGAATTTGAACAGGAAGCGGACGGTCTGCATCGCGCTGTCTATGTCGGCTCGAAATCCGATCATCGCAAAGAAAATGCCGCCGCTGATCAGAATGCCCGCGACGACCGCCGTGGTCAGGGCCTTGCCGATCCGCGTGCGGACCGGCGCGTCCTGCGCCAGAAGATTGATGAGGTCATCGGTTTTCACTGGTCTCACTCCGATAGAGGGCCGCAAGCGCCTTCAGCGCGCGATGCAGCGCGACGCGCACCGCCCCTTCCGTCATCTTCAGCCGGTCCGCCGTTTCCCGCACGCTGGTTCCCTCGACGGAAATCGCGCGCACGATGGTTTTCTGCGGATCCTTCAATTGCTCCAGCATACGATCGACATCGAACCGATCCAAGGCGTCGGCATGCTCTTCCGCCTCCAGGAAATCGATGACATCGTCGATCGGTACGCTCATATGTCGCCCACGCCTTCTCAGGCTGTCGATCAGCTTGTTGCGCACGATCGTCGACAGCCAAGGCCCGATCGGGCGTGATGAATCCCATGTACCGCGCTTCAGATGGATAGCGAGCAACACTTCCTGAACCACATCCTCAGCCTCGCTTACCGGCGCACCGAATTGATCGCAGCGCCTTTTTGCCATGGCGCGCAGATGCGGCGTCACCGAGGACAGGAAACGGTGGTAGGCCTGCGCATCGCCGTTGATGGCGGCGCGCATCCAGACTGCCCATTCCTCTTCGCGCGCCGAATGATTCATCCGACATCTCCTATACGCGGAACCGCAGGATTTCGTTACCGGCAACGGCACTTATTTTTCAAGCCCTTTCGTCTCGATCAGGAATCGTTGAACTCCCGCGTCTTTTGCCGATACGCGACATCAGGCTGACCCGCCGTGGGGCGCATATAAGTCCGGCCAGGGCAGATAGCCGGCGCAGCATGATGGACGTCATCTCGAAAAAAGTCCGATATGGCTGTAACATCCGGCCGGGACGCTCCGTAGACCTTGATGCAAGCCAATGGCGGCTCGCATCCATCAAGGAGACAGATCCATGAAGAACAGCATCATCACCCTGGCCATCGCCGGCTCGATCGCCTCGGCACTTGCATCCATCGCTGTCCCGGCATCGGCGGCCGACTCCAAGGAAAAATGCTACGGCGTCGCTCTCAAGGGTCAGAACGATTGCGCCGCCGGCAAGCATGATTGCGCCGGCAAGTCGACCATGAGCTACGACAAGATGTCCTTCAAGCTCGTTCCCACAGGCACCTGCACCTCCATGAAGACGCCGAAGGGCCATGGCTCGCTGACCCCGGCCTGATCCGAGACGGAATTGATCGTCAATCATCTCTCGTAAGGAACATGTCATGAGCAAGATGTCCGCACTCGCCCTGGCCGCGTCGGTTGCCACCGCAGTGACGCTTGTCACCGGCACAACGACGACCGCCTCGGCCGCCGATGCCAAGGAAAAATGCTACGGCGTTGCCCTCAAGGGCCAGAACGATTGCGCCGCCGGCCCCGGCACGACCTGCGCCGGAACATCGAAGGTCGATTACCAGCGCAATTCGTGGAAGCTGGTTCCCGCTGGAACCTGCGAGACGATCAAGACGCCGAGCGGTCACGGCACCCTGACGCAGGGTCCGGCGCCCGTCTGACAAGGCAGCGCGAACACGTGGGCGGCGCATTTTTCTTTAGGGGCGCCGCCCGCCTCCCCAACGGAATGATCTCTTTGTTTTCATGCAATTCCAAATGCAAAACCCCCCGCGTATTTTGCTGGAACTGCTCCTACCCGGAGGCCGCAATGAAACCGTCAGAACTTCCTCGCCATGCCGGTGTCGGCTTCAAACCGGAGCACTTCGCCGCGATCAACGCCGAAAGGCAGCCGATCGGCTTTTTCGAGGTCCATGCCGAGAACTACATGGGTGCCGGCGGCCCGCCGCATGCCCAGCTCGGCAGGCTGCGCGGCGACTATGCCCTGTCCATCCATGGCGTCGGCCTTTCCATCGGCTCGATGCAGCCCTTGGATAGCGAACATCTTGCCCGCCTTAAGATCGTCTGCGATCGCTACGAGCCGGAGAGTTTTTCGGAGCATCTTGCCTGGTCGAGTCACGACACGACCTTTCTCAACGATTTGCTGCCCCTGCCCTATACCGAGGCGACGCTCGCGCGGGTCTGCGACCATATCGATCAGGTTCAGGCACTACTCGGCCGCCAGATGCTGCTGGAGAATCCGGCTACCTACCTGCTCTTCGAAGAGAGCACGATCGAGGAAACGGACTTTCTGGCCGACGTTGCCCGCCGCACCGGCTGCGGCCTGCTGCTAGACGTCAATAACGTGTTCGTCGCCGCCACCAACCACCACATGGATGCGCGCGCCTATCTCGAGCGCTTTCCTGTGCAATGGGTGCGCGAGATCCATTTGAGCGGCCATTCGGAAACCGTCGACGACTCAGGTGCGCCGCTTTTGATCGACAGCCACGATACCCCGGTGAAGGATCCCGTCTGGGCGCTCTATGAAGAGCTCATCGGCCGGATCGGTCCAGTGGCCAGCCTGGTCGAGTGGGACAACGACGTGCCGGAATGGCCGGTTTTGAGGGCCGAGGCCGAAGCAGCCGAAGCCATCCTGAAACGCGCCGTCGCCGCACGTCGGGCAGCCTGAGGAGGGATCGATGTCTCTCACCACGCAAAGTGAATTCGCCGCAGCGCTCGTCAATCCCGATCTCGCGGTGCCCGATGGATTGATGGCCTGGAATGGCTCACAGCCGGCCCGGCGTTTCGGCGTCTATCGCAACAATGTCGCCATCGGCCTGATCGGCGCGCTCGCCTCGCGCTTTCCGGCGGCGGAAAGGATCGTCGGCAAGGAATTCTTCGCAGCCATGGCGCATGAATTCATTCGGCTGCATCCGCCGCGATCGCCGCTGCTGCTTGCCTATGGCGATGATTTTCCCGAATTCGTCGAGGGTTTCGAACCGACTCGAGAAATCCCTTATCTGCCCGACGTCATGAGATTGGATGCAGCCCGAGGCCGGGCCTATCACGCGGCCGATGCATTGCCGGCCGATGCCGCCTTGCTGGCGATCGTCGAGCCGGAGGGGCTTTCGAAGCTGAAATTCACGCCGCATCCCTCGGCCTCCGTCATTCGCTCCGCCCATCCGGCCGTCACCATTTGGGCGATGAATACCGGCGAAATCGAGCTTGTCGATATTGCCGATTGGACCGGCGAGGATGCACTCGTCGTTCGTCCGGAGATGATCGTGGAAGTGCATCGCCTGCCTCCGGGCGGCGCCAGCTTCCTGGAGAAGCTATTTGCCGGCGCCGATCTCGGCAGCGCCTTCGAGACGTCCCTTGCCGAAACCGCAGATTTCGATCTTTCCGCCAACCTCGCCGGTGCGTTCACGGCAGGCGCTTTCATGGCCATTCGCTGAACGCCAAGAGGAATGAAGATGCAGAACCAGATGATGACGGCCGCCCCGGCCGAACGCGAAACCGTGCCCCAAAAGCTTCATGACGCTCTGAGATTGCTCGACCGCATTCCGCACGATCTGATCGCCCTCATAGCGCGGCTGTCGATCGCCGCTGTCTTCTGGCAATCCGGCCAGACCAAGGTGGAGGGCTGGCATGTGACCGAC
This sequence comes from Rhizobium sp. BK289, assembly GCF_014193575.1. Lineage (NCBI taxonomy): Bacteria > Pseudomonadati > Pseudomonadota > Alphaproteobacteria > Hyphomicrobiales > Rhizobiaceae > Rhizobium > Rhizobium sp. BK289. The sequence goes on along the minus strand of NZ_JACHZO010000025.1, from coordinate 12,575 downwards.
AATGCCGTCTATCTCTTTCAGACGGAATATAAACTGCCGCTGGTCGATCCCTGGATTGCCGCTCATATCGCCGCCTTCAGTGAGCATTTCTTTCCCTTTTTGCTCGTGATCGGCCTCGCAAGCCGGCTGTCGGCGCTGGCATTGCTCGGCATGACGCTGGTGATCGAGATTTTCGTCTATCCCGATGCCTGGCCGACGCACGGCACCTGGGCAACCTGCTTTCTGGTGATCATTGCCGGCGGTCCTGGCCGCATCGCGCTCGATCACCTGATCGCCAGGCGGTTCAGCCGTTCGTCCCGGGACGGGACCAAGGGGAACGCCTGATAGCGGCGCTCCCGGCATGACAATCAAGCAAGGCTATCGCAGGACTGGCTCGCCATGGAAGCGGCGCCGCGACGGCTTCGAGACGCCGAAGCCGACCTCCATCATCAGGCGCGGCTTCCGCGTGGGCACCGTGCCCATGTGGAAGCCGAAAGGATCCTCCACGAAGCCGGATCCGGCCTTGCCGGTCAGCGTCAGCGCATTCGCCTGTCCATAATAATCGAGCACCTCGTTCGCGGGATGCCCCACCAGCAAAGTCAGCTGATGCCGGAGCTGGCGGCGGCGGTGGCTTCCCTTGATGAAGACGTGCGGGCCTGTACCCTCGTCCACGTCGACGAGATTGAAGAAGAACTTCAGCATCCGCCAGTCGTCGAGATCGAAGTGATATTTATCCAGCGAGGCAAGGCTTCTGTCGGCCTCGGAAGCCTGGGTCGGGAAGCTCCACCAGATGCGGGTGGTGATCACCTTGGCCTGCCCGCCGAGATATTGGCGAGCGACATCGATCAGCAACGGATCGCGCTGCACCGCCATGACGGCCTCGCAATCAAGCGAGCGTTCGAAGAAGTGTCCGCTTAGAATCGGCCGCCCGAAGCGGGCTTCCGCTTGTCCGTGTTCGCTGGCGACAAATTCGAGCTGCCTGTTGAAATTGCCGTAGCAGCCGGTTTTTCCGGCGAATTCGGCGATCTCCCGATGGATGTGATCCGGCAGCATCAGGCTCGGATAGATACCATCCGTTCGCAAGGCATCGACGACAGCGCTGCGCTCGACACCGGCAAACATTGAGGCGCCGGAAATGGGGAGCCTGACGGCCTGCTTGGTTGCAAGCCAATGGATCTGCCGAAACGGCAGGGTTCTGGCCAATAGGAACATGGGCAACCAGGCCGGATTTTCTTTAAGATCGGTCAGGTACGTCGGTATCCTGACAGCCATGCGCTTGAAGCGGCCGCCCTGTCGGGCGATGGACTCCAAGTCTCTTGCCGGGGGATTGTGCATAGCTATCCTTTCCGCATATTTGCAAAACCCGTGGCAACAGGCCCAACACCCCTGTTGATGCGATATAATTCTTTGAAACTCTAAGTTTATTCGCAGCAGCGAATGTCTGCTGCAGCGCGGCAAATAGCGGTCGCCCCGCCCCGGTCAAGGGTCCTGAAAGTCAAAACTTGATCGTAATCGTAGAAATTTCCGCTGAAACACGCAGCGCGTTCGAAAGCATTTGCGAGATCGCGCGGCGTGGTTGTTTTTCATGCCTGATAACCATCGTGACGCCGGAAGATGCGGGGAACAGCGCATTTCATTTGCCGTTACTTAGGATAATGGCGCTAAGCATGCTCAGGAAAGTGAACGGCGGTTTCATTCGGCTGCGATTTCGACAGCCTTCCAACAGTCACATTCCTGTTCGCATTATTGGTTAGATGAGCGAGAAAACGTCAAAAAGGCCCCCTTATATGGCAGAAACGAAGACCTTTGAACCGGCGGAAGGGATCGTCGATTTCGACGCGGGCGAGGGCGAGACCCCGACCGTGGTGGAGATGGACGACTATACGAAGAGCCTCGCCCAGGCGAAGGCCAAGTCCGTCAAGCTTATCGACGCTATCACCGGTCAGGTGCTCAAGAAGAAAGATGCCGTGCATGTCGACGATCTCCGCCCCTCGCTGGCGGATTTCATGCGGCTGAAGCACCCGCAGCTTCGTGCCGACGACTATATCAGCCGCAAGGTCATGGACGATTATCGCGCCCAATATATCGCCGAGCTGCTGACGGTGGAGCGCGGCGAGCTTTCCAACCTTGAAGACGAGGTCGTCGAAAGCCTGAAGACACATGATACGCTGGCCGAGAACATCGAAGAGGATTATGAGGACCATCGCTCCATCGGCGACCGCATGGCGGACGGCGTGGCGTCCTTCGGCGGCAGCTGGACCTTCATCATTTCCTTCTGCCTGTTTCTCGCCGTCTGGATGGGCATCAATCTCTTCATGGGCGAAAAACAGGCCTTCGACGCCTATCCGTTCATCCTGCTGAACCTGGTTCTTTCGACGGTCGCCGCGCTGCAGGCGCCGATCATCATGATGAGCCAGCGCCGGCAGGAAGAAAAGGACCGCCTGCGCGCCCTCAACGACTACAAGGTCAACCTGAAGGCCGAACTGGAAATCCGCCACCTGCATGAAAAGGTCGATCATCTCCTCAATCGCCAATGGGAGCGGCTGACCGAAATCCAGCAGATCCAGATCGAGATGATGCTGGAACAGGCCAAGGCCGCCACCCGGGCGATCAAGGCCAACAAGGCGGCGAAGGCGAAGACCAGCGCGCTGAAGAGCCTCTTCACCAAGGCCAGGGACCCTGATCCGGATGAATCCGCCACCTGACCGCCGACACTCGGTGGCGCCTTTCACCATGGCGCCACCGACTGTCCTTCAGGGCTGCTCACCTTGCCGACATTTCACGCCTACTGGCGGTTCATGTGCCTGCCGCCGATGCGCAAACAGAACCGGCATGCACAGGAGATAGAGGAAGGCGCCCAGAACCCAGACGAGACCGGGAAAGACATGCCGTGAGGCGAAATAGATCTCGCTGATCGCCAACGGCGCCACCATGGATGCGAGGCTCGCCAGGCTGGTCAGCACCCCCTGCAGGCGCCCCTGCTCATCCGCGCCCACCCGTTTCGTCATCAACGACAGCAGCGCGGGTTGGCCGATACCGCCGAGGCAGAAGAGCGGAAAAAGCAGGAAGGCGATGAAGCCACGCGTGGCAAAGGCGATCGCGATATAGGCAGCGCCATCGCAGACGATCGCGACGATAAGCGCGAACCGCTCACCCCAGCGTTCGCTCAGCGGACCGGCGACGAAGGCCTGGGCGAGAGCGTGGAAGACGCCGAAGCCGGCGAGAGACAGGCCGAGGGTCGCCATATCCCAGCCGAACTTGTCCTGACCATAAAGCACCCAGATGGTGCCGCCGACCTCGCCGACGATGGCAAGGAGGATGGATAGGAATAGCAGCGGCAGGAGAGCCGGAAATGCACCGATCCAGCGCAGCGGTGCCAGCGGATGAAAGGCGGCCGGGTCGATTCTCTCGGGCTTCGCCGTCCGCGTCTCGGGCAGCACGATCAGCGCAATGATGAAATTCGCCATCACGAGCAGCGCGGCCGCAATGAAGGGTGCTCGCAGCGAAATCGTGCCCAGCATGCCGCCGATCACGGGTCCGAGAATGAAGCCGATGCCGAAGCAGGCGCTGAGGAGCCCGAAAGCCCGCGCCCGGCGCTCCTCCGGCATGATGTCGGTAAGACAGGCCGCCGCCACCGCGGCATTGGCGGCCGTCAGGCCGGCAAAGGCTCGCCCGAGAAACAACCACCAGAAACCCGGCGCCAAGGCCATGAAGGCGTAGTCGATCATGCCACCCGCCAGCGAAACGAGCAGCACCGGCCTGCGGCCGTAGACATCGCTCAGCGTCCCGAGGATGGGAGAGGCGAGAAACTGCAGCGCCGCATAAAGCGAAAGGAACGCGCCGAAGCGCCAGCCGAGCTCAGGCGTATGCGCCACGCTCTGTAGAAGCTCCGGCAGGATCGGCATCACGAGACCAGTTCCGGCGGCATCGAGAACGACGACGGAGAGGATGGTCAAAAGCATCTTGTTCATAGTACAAAACTTATCATTGATAAGTAACTTTATCGCCGATAAATTATGAGGATCGAATTGTCAATCGGAGAGCCTATGAAAATCGACAGGAACCAGATCGTCGATGTAGCCCTAACCATCCTGAACGAAGTCGGTATTGACAGCCTGTCGACTCGGTTGATCGCCCAGCGCCTCGGCGTCCAGCAGCCCGCCCTCTACTGGCACTTCAAGGGCAAGCAGGCGCTGCTTGCGGCGATGAATGCCGAGATGCTAAGGCGAAAACACAGCCGCAACGTACCTCTGGCCGGGGAGACCTGGCAGGAATTCCTGCGCGCCAATGCCCGCAGCTTCCGCTCCACCCTTCTGGCATGGCGCGACGGCGCCCGCGTTCACGCGGGAACCGAGGTCGATCCTTTGGATCTCGACGCGATCGAAGCCCAGCTGGAATGTCTGCTTGCCGCCGGCTTCGACGCGGGAAAGGCGCTGGAACTGCAGATCGCGATCAGCCGCTATGTGGTGGGATGTGTACTGGAGGAGCAGGCGGATGCGGCCGATCCGCCGGACCGCGCAGCCCTCGACGCCGCGGCGGAAAGCCATCCGAACCTTGCCAAAGCCTTGACGGTCTATCGCGCCAAAGGCCATGAGGCCTTGTTCGAAGCCGGTCTCGAGCTGCTGATCGGCGGGGCCGAGACCGGCAAATAGATACATGCTCACTCAGTGCCGTTCCGGGCGAAAATGCATCATCTCTCGGCGTTGAAACGGCGGCCGAGATCCGGCCCAGTGCCCAAATAATGTCGAAACACGTAAAACAGCGGGCTCCATCTGCTGGTATACCAGCGAGTTTCGACCCTGCTAGCGCACGCTTGGAAAATTCGCGCGGATAGCCGTTAATAGCGGAGCGACCATGAGGTTGGACATGAATTTTCCTGGCTGGGAAGGAACGGAAGACGACGGAGGCATCGCAGTGTGAGGTCTCAAGTAACTATTCATTGTTGAGTAGAGACTCTAACCAAGGCCGATCCAAAGACAGCCTTTCTATATCGTCGCTAGATTGTGCGTATTGCGCTACGGTCAGTCGTCCACTAATCCTCTGAAGTGAAATGTATGCTGTGCCCCTTAATATCGGATCAAGTCCTTCATTCACCACGACCTTTGCAAGCAACTGTGTAACCATGCCGATGTCGAGTAACTTGTTGTAAACAACTAAAGTTCCAAGCGCAGCACATACGGTCGTCAAAACATACTGATCGCGCTCATCACCGGCAACAAACGCTAGAATAGTGGGAAACGCGTCCACATCCCGCCAATGTATACCAGCAAGGCTCACAGCTTTTTCACGAATATCGGCATCGCTGTGGCCAATAAGGTCCAAAACATGCCTCTTGATCACATCTTTAACAATACCTGAATGATCGCCACTTAATTCGTATAGAGCTTCTATTACGTCACTCCGTCTTTTTGAGCATAGTTTCTTTTCAATCCCATTGTTCATCACTTAGCGCCTCCAGCAAGAGTTGTCCTCATCCTAGCCAAGGTGGCCGTGCCGCGTTGATACGCATCTTCTAATATTGCTCTAGCCTCAGAAGAGAGATATGGGTTCCTCAAGCTACCTGCTATACCATCTGTAGCATCTTTGAGAGCCCTTACCGATTGCTGCATTTCCGTGATATGGTCATATCCCGTGTCAATGCCCTGCAATTCTTTCGCCACTCCCTCAAAATCGTGCGGCTTTGCATTATTTTCGAGGACGTTATTTATTTTGTTCACATCCTGTCGTTGGGCACGACGCAATGGATCTGAACCACCGTCGTCATCAGGATCAGGCGATCCGGTGGCAGTACCTGGATTTCCCGAAACCGAACTGTCAGTTCCAGACCCAGATCCACCTTCCTGATTGTATACGATATCAATTCCGCTTTGGTTCGAAATTTGTTGCGCCAAGGCATCTAGCATTGCCGCCGGCATTGCTCCGCCGAGCGCTGTCCCCGACAAGATTTCAAATCCGCCATCGCCGGTAATCTGCATTCGTAGCGATACCGTACTTTTATCCGGCAATGTTATAGTCGCGGTGCGTATAAATTGGTCACTATTTCCAGTTAAACGGACTGTCGTGCCGTCGCTCAGAGTCTTTGTCTCGTCAATCGGCCCGCCGGTTGAGTTCGTCGATGCCAAAAGGAAGCCTCCCGTCAGAAGCCCGGCGACAATGGTGCCCCCAAGCGTTGCTTCGCCGACGACCATCTTTGTCATGTTCTGAAAGAGTTGCAGGCAGCTCTGCGCGCCATCCGGCGAGATTGTGACCCTGCCGCCAGCTGTATTGATGACGCAACTCATCGAATCTGCATAAGCGGGAGTGATCAGCCAGTCGAAGATGCTGTGTTTGATTTCGCCATGCTGTCCGCAGCTCGCCAAGGCCGCCAGCACCTTCGGATCGTTTCGGTAAGCGGAGAGTGCTGCGGCTGATTTCAAATCATCCGGCGAGAGTTTCTTATCGCCTGCTAACCTTGTAAGTGCATCACTAATAGCCTGCTCAATCGTTTTTCCTGCAACGATCGCCCCTTGCAGACTCTGTACGGAGACATAGGGTTCGAGATCGATATGCTTGTCCTTGGTGATGACGTTCTGCTGTGCCGGATCGGTGTTGATCTGATCGACCGGTCTTGTCTGTCCGGCCTGCTCAAGCGAAGCCTGCTGATCGGCATTGCGGATGGCTATGTTGCCAGCGCCGCCGCTGCTACTGATCGTTGCCTTGATCGACTGCTCGACATCATCGAGCTGGTATTTGCCGCTGGCGCTGGAATTGTTCCTGGTTTGACCGTTGGCATCTATGCCGGAATAAAGGTCGATATTGGCATTGACCTCATAGCCCTGGTACTTCTGCGAGCCGACGAAGTCGGACCAAGTCAGCGTGCCAGTGTCCAGGCTAACCTCGCCCTTGCTGGAGATCAGGCCGGCTGCCGTCAGATTAGTGTTCTTGCCGACGATGATATTCTGGTCACCGGTGGAATAAAGACCGGCGGGCGTATCGATCCAGTTGGTCGAGCCTTTGCCGGAACCGAAGCCCGGCTGCACGCCGCCCAGCGTTAACCCCCCAAGCGCCGTGCCGATGTTGCCTGATGTCAGCAGATCCTGTCCGGCAGTGCTGCCAACCGTCGGCCCAGTAAATGAGAAGCCGAGCGAGGACGAACTGTTCGATTGGCTGCCGGTGTTCGGCGTCGAAACGATATTGAGATTGCCGCCGACGTTGCCGTCGATCGTATCGGCAGAGAAGACAGTGTTGTTGAGCGTGGTGTCGCCCTTTGAGATGAAGGTGATGTTATTCGTGGCGCTGACGGTGGAGATCACCTGCGTCGTCGACGAACTCGACGACTTCGATTGGCCCGCCGAGACACTGGCCGTCGGGGTGATGCCCGTCGCGCCACCCATACCGACGCCGACAGACACGCCGATGCTGGCGCCGGCCGACTGACTACTCGACGACGCATTGGATGTCGCCTGGGCGCCGGCCATATCGATGTTGTTGGCGGAAATCTTCACGCTGCCATTCATCGGATCATCGGCATGATCAGCGCTCGCGGTGGCTGAGATTTGAGCGCCACGGCTCACAAGATCACCATCGGTCGAGATATCGACCGACCTGCCCGAAATCGTCGGCAGAACCGGTGTCGAAGTCGAAACCGAAGTCTCGTTCTTGGAATAGCTGAAGCCGGCTGTCAGCGAGATCGAGGCGAGATTGCCGGCATTGATGCCATCCTTGAGGCTCGAGAGCGCATCGTAAGCTTGCATCCCGGCAAAGGCGACATTGGCCGCCGAATAGCCGTCCGTGACCTTGCCAAGCTTGGAGGCAAGGTTCTCGATGCTCTGGCCGGCGCCGACGAAGCTGGAGGAGACGCCGACGCTGACACCTGCAAAGAAGCTGGTCGCCACCTCATCGAAATTGGTGACGTCATTGCCGGAGAGAATATTGACGCCATTCTTGCCGACGATAGTGACACTGCCGTCGGCAGCGATCTGGCCGGCCTGATCATTGAAGGTGCCGTCGGCGGTCAACTTGATATCGCCGCCCGCCTTAATCGTCGAGACCGCATTGGTGTCGGCACTCTGATTGATCTGATCCGTGAAGCGCCCCGCACCGATGCCGATGGAGGCACCGCCCCCGCTGGTCGAGACCTGAATACCGAAGCCGGAGCGCTTGTCGCTCTTCGAGGTGTCGTCGCTCTCATGGCCCGGCAGGATATTGATGTCGCCGGTTGCCTTGCCAGTGACATCACCACTTGTCGCGGCGATCGACGAACCGATGATATTTAGGTCGCCCTTGGTGGCATTGAGCGTGATGTTGCCATTGGCAGCAGAAAGCGTCGAGCCGATATTGTCGCTCGAACTTTCGCTGATCGTCTTGTCATGGCTGCCATAGATCGAGATAAACCCACCGCCGGACCCAACGCCGATGCCCGACTTCTTGGTCTGCTTATCGCTCTCGTGTTCCTCCTGAGCCCCCATGACGGTGACGGTAGAGCCGGAGAGGCTGAGATCATTCCCCGCTGCCATTTCCGAACCCGAGACGACGGCCTCGCCACCGGCGTTGACAGTAATATTGCCGGACGCGGCAATCGAGGAGCCGACCGTATTCTCGTCGTAGGTATGGGTATGGGTCTTCGATGAGGAAAGGAACCCACTGGACTTGCTGTCGGAGGTCGTTTCCCTGGTGTCCTTGCCGGAGGCGATGACGACGTTGTTGGCCGCCTGGATATTGGCGTTCGCGGTATGAGTCGCATCGCCAGCCGTGACATCGGAGGCCGAGATCGTGACGTTGCCACCGCTGGAGGCGATGCCGACGCCGGTCTGGCCTGAGATCGACGAACCGTTCGCGGTGGTCGTCGCTTCGCTTGCCTTCTTCGAACCGGACTTGCTGGAAGAGGAAGCGCTATCGGTTGCTTCACCAACGGTGATGTCACCCTTGGCGGCGAGGTTGGCGGTACCGCCCTTGGCATCGACATCGGAGCCGATGACGCTGATGTTGCCCGCGTCGGCCTGGACGGTTACGTTGCCATTCTGCGAGGTGATCGACGAACCGTTGCTGGTGACGCCGGTCGAAGACGACTGGCCGCCCTTGTAGCCATTGGCAACACCGGCAATCGTCTTCGACTGGCTCGTGGTCTGATCCTGCGAGGCAGTGATTGCTATATTGCCGTTTGTCGAGACGATACCGAGATTGCCGCCGGCATCGAGCGTCGAGCCGCCGATCAACACACCCTGATTGCCCGATACCAGCATAGCGCCGCCGGCGATGAGCGATGAGCCCTGCTGAATCTGGCTGGTCGTGGTCGTGATCGTGCCGCCTTGAGAAAGGTTCAGCCGGTCCTTGCTGAGCACGGTATTGTCGACGCCGGCGGAGATGATGTTGACCGAGCCGTTCGCGGAGACAACAGACAGGTCGCCTCCGACCTTGGCGGAACTGGCGATGATGTTAACGCCATTCGCGCCCGCGACGGTGAGATTACCGCCCGTCGTCACCGTGGTGCCGACCAGCGTCTGGACACCGCCATTGTCCTGCTTGATGGCGCCTAGCGTTACCGTCTGACCAGAGAGCTGCGCACCGCCGCCCGCGGCCACCTTCGTGCCACTCAGCGTTAGGCTGCCCGCGCCAGCATCCATCTTCAGGTTGCCGCCGGCCGTGACGCCGCCATTGGCGGCAATCACGGTCTGCCCGCCGATGGTCATCGTCTGGGCGGCAAGCGTGATGCCGTTGGTGGCATTCAGGTTCATGTTGCCGCCGGCGAGGAAAGCGCCCCCATTTGCCTTGATCTCGGTCGCATTGATGGTCATGCCATCCGCTGCGGCGATCGCGCCGGAATTATTGACGGAGCTGGCGTCGATGCTGACGGTATTGCCGGCGATTACGGCTGCGGACGTGGTCTTCGCCCGATCTGCGGCAGAGAGATAGACGACCGGCACCAGCACCGGTGCGCCGTCGACGATCTGCGTCTGGTAGATCACCATCGACTGGGTCAGCGATGCGGCCTGCTCTGGCGTCAATGCCTGCCCGAGGCCAAGCCCGTTCGCCTCGGCGTAAGCGACGCCATTGTCGAGCAACGTCTTCATCTGATCGGTGGCGTTATCGCCGGGAACGAAGGAACCGGCACCAAGTCCATTGCCGACGAGTTGTCGCATCTGCTCGTCGATCAGCTGGTTGTCGAAATAGGCATCGCCGAGGAAGGGAACTTTGGTCTCCGGGGTATAGCCAACACGGTCGATGAAATAGGCCGAGCCGTAGAACTTCGACACGTCGAGGAAGGCCGCCCGTGTCTCGAACAGGAAGACCTGGCCCGGCACAGTGCCGCCGACCCCGCCGGACTGCGGCTTGGCAAGAGTAGCGAGCTGAGCGCCGTTCGTTTGCAGGATCTGGGTGAGATTCCCGCTATTGCCGATCGCCGCGGTGAGTTTGCCCAACAGGCTGTTCGGGCTGACCGAAGCACTACCAGCCGTCAGGTTGCTGCCATTGACTGACGGGCCGGTCGCAGCAGTCACGCCGCTACCGCTTAGCGTCGCGGTATTGTTTGCGGTCAGATTGCCGCTACTGATCGAGCCGCCGCCGCTGGCCCGCAGATTGTTGCCGTTGACTGCCGGTCCGGATCCAACCGTTGGGCCATTGCCTGCAAGCGAAGGTCCACCAGCAGTGCTGGCACCGCCATTGGTCGCAACGGTTGAGAGCGCCGCACTGACGTTGAACAATGCCCCGCCGGCGGTCATGCTGTTGAGGGCACCAAGCGGATTGCTCGTCGTTGCAGGAGCGTCAATCGCAACCTGACCCGCGATGGAGCCGTTGGACGCAACGTTGTTGACGGCCCCGCCGCCATTGATGGCAAGGGCGCCGCGTGCCTGGATGACACCGGAGATAGCGCCGACCACCTGCACGTTGACCGTGGTGCCAGGGTTCAGATCACGTGACGGATCGCGCGTGCCATTGGGATTCGGCGTATAGCTGAGCGCCGGGTCATTGCTGCCAATGCACGGGCGATTGGGACCGCTGCAATCCAGCCCGCCTTGCGTCGGGTCCGAGGAGACGACGTCTGGGTAATATTGACATGGAGTGCTGCTATCGCAGATCGTCTGGGTGACGCGGTTCAGCGTCGCGCCGTCATTGGTGAGCGTGCCCGCCACCGTGAGCAGCATGTTGCCGTCGGACTTGATCGAGCTGTAGGAGTTCCAAAGATTGGTGGCATTGATGGTCAGATCCTGACCAGCGCGGATCTGTGCGGGGGCGCCAGCACCGCTGATCAACTGATCCTGCGAAACGATCTGACTGACCAGATGATCGACGGCTTGTACCCAGGTATATGTCGGAGAATCGTGATCGCCCGAACCGTTGCAGCGGGTCTGGCAGCGGTAAGTCCTGGTGATCACATCATAGGCACTGAGAATGGCATTGGAAATCTGCACGTCGCGCTGGATTGCCGGAGCTGAGGTCGTAACGTTGCTCAGGCCATTGGTCAGGATCGACATATTGCCGCCAGACTGGATGAGACCGGCGGAGTTGACCACGGCGCCGTTGCGCTGACCGCCGCCCGGCCCGGCGATGGTAAGGCCATTGCCGGAAACGATAGCGCCCTGGTCATTGGTCAATGTGCCGCCGACGAGGAGGTTGGCGTTGTTGCCGGCAAAGACGAGGCCGGAGGGGCTGTTGTAGAAGTCGCCAGCGACGTTGAAGGTCAGATTGTTGCCGGCGGCCAGCTGACCGGTATTGCCGAGCGACGGCAGGTTGAGCGTCAGGTCATGCGCGGCAAGCAACGATGTGTTGGCGGTGGTGACGAGGCCTGCGGCAGAGATGGCGATGTCGCCGGAACCGCCGGCGACGCGATCACCGTTGCCGGTGACGCTGGAGGTGACGGTGCTGACCTCGGCATTGGACAGATCCGCATTGCCCGACAGATTGAGTGACAGGCCGCCGAAGACGAGATTGCTGCCGGACAGATTGGCGGAAGAGCCGTTGACAATCAGCGTACCGCCGCCGGCAATCCGGCTGCCCCTGCTGCCGGAGAGATCGACGGCACCGGTATTGAGCGTCAGATTGCCGCCGACGCGGGTGGTGTTGGTATAAGCAATGGCGCCGGGCGCCGTGAGCGTGGCGCTGCCAAGGCTCTGCAGGCTGTTGTAACCGATGTTCTGCGTTGCCGTGGCCGCAAGATTGCCACCCGAAAGCAGAGAATTGGCGCTGATACTGCCGCTCGAGGCTGAGAGCGTCATCGCGCCGGTACGCTGCAGCATCAAGCTGCCGCCGGCCGCGGCACGGGTGGCGGTGAAATCGACGCCGGAGACCAGCGTGTCGATCGCCATCGATCGGGCGGATAGATTGACGTTGCGGCTGGCAAGCGATTGGCCGGTGAGCGTGATCGAATTCCCCGCGGTGATCGTCAGATCGTCGTGGGAGACGGCATTCGCGCTGACATTGTTCGCCGCGTTGGCGGTGATGCTGCCGGCAGCAAGGAGGCTGTTGAAAGAGATGTCGCCTGCCGTGGCTAGGAGCGTGAGATTGCCGGTCGGACCAAGAATAACGTTCCCGGCGCCCGATTGGTCCATCGCCGCAAAATCGACACCGGCCGCGATGACGTTGCCGCTGACGGCAGATCCGGTGATCGAGACGTTGCTGGC
>NZ_JACHZO010000024.1:0-50260 GCF_014193575.1 Rhizobium sp. BK289 | reverse complement strand
CCGCGCTCTCAAACCACCATCCACCACAACGATGTCCTCACTGCCGTATCAGGTTCCTAATGACCCCAAATTCAATTCTGCCAAAGTAGTGCTAAAGCAGCGCAACATTCGTCCGTGACGGAGCGATCCTGTGGGAAGGCCCGTAGGATTTCGATCCAGGCTGCGGTTGCGTCAAGGGGCCGGCGGTCGCGCACCCATATGCAGAAATGTCATCTCCTCGTGCCGAACCCTGTTATCGTCGTCCAGAACAGCCCGCCATATCCGGTTGCCAAGTCGCAGGGACAGGCGCCTGGTGCCTTGATGATCCGCCGTGCCCACCTCGACGCAAGAGGAGATCGCACCGCGCTGCATGTAGCGGCGGAACTCGCTGAGCGATAGCCCGAAACGTTCGGCGATCTCGAAGGAATCGACGATGAAGTCTCCATTTTGTGCGCGCTCGACGAACATATTCCTGCCCATTCTTCGGATCCGCAATCATCTTCAATAATGGAGAATGATTTATAATTGTCATTCTTTAAATGGAAATTTAGCACGCATCGAAGGCGTCCACCTCCGATAGACGCGTCCGAAGGTTACGCGAAAACGCTTCAAAAGCTGCTCGCCCAAAACTTTCTCGTCTACTTCATGCGACCACTTGCGCTGGAGTGCCCCTGGTCGGCAGAAGCCGGGCCATGGCACTCAAAAGATCCGTCTGCGATATCAGGCCAAGGACGCGCCAGTCGGCATCGACGACGATGACCGCATGCGTGCGACCATCCGTCAGAACGGGCAACAGCGACAAGGCGGGATCCGCGGCATCTGCCACGGCCGGTTTCGATGCGGAACCTATGATAGTATCCGAACTTTCCGAAAGTTCGCGAAGGCCGACCGTGCCGATCAGGCGGCCTTCCCGGTCCTTCACCGGCAAGGTGCGGATGTTGTGCTTCAGGAGAAGATGCCGTGCATGATCCGGCTCGGCATCCTCGCTGATGGCGATGACATCGCGCGACATGATATCGGCGCAGCTTATGTCGCCATGCGATCGTACCGCCGCCTGCAATTCGACCTGCCGCAGGAGGCGGCCGAGGTCTGCCCGATCGATGTCGAAGGTCTCGTCGAGCTCGTCCAGGGCTGCATCGACGTCCTCCTCGCGAAAGCCCACCCGCAAGGGCGGCGGCAGATCGCGTGTCTGATGGATGTTTTCGGCCGGCTTTGCGACCACATGCGGATAATTCCGCCCGGAGAGTTTGTGAAACACCAGCCCGAGGCCGACGAGTATGCAGGAATTCAGGGCGACCGGCACGAAAGGAAACAGGAAGCCCCAGCCGGCAACCACCGGCCCGCCGAGAACGGCGGTCAAGGCAGCCGCGCCGCCCGGCGGATGCAGGCATCGCGTAAACGACATCGCCCCGATCGCAAGCGAGACACCGACCCCGATCGCGATGATCGGATCACGGATGAAATAGGCTGCAATGATACCCATCATGGCGGAAATGGTGTTGCCGCCGATGATCGACCAGGGCTGGGCAAGCGGGCTTGCCGGAACCGCAAAAAGCAGCACCGCGGACGCCCCCATCGGGGCGACGATAAGCGGAAGATGCGGCCCCTGCCCGAAAAGATAACCGCTGATGACGCCGGTAAGACCGATACCGATCAAAGCGCCGAGGCAGGCAATCAATCGCTCGCGTAAGGTTGCTCCGGCAAGGATCGGCGAAAACAAGCGGAACCGGTTGGATCCGGCCTTTTGAGACTCTTGATGCTGCATGATGAAACCAGTTTTCCGGAAGCGTATTTCGTGGCTGGGCGACAGAATTTGATTAGTTCGGCACCAGTCGAGAGCCCTTGCCCCTGGTGGCGCTAAGGACCTCATGAAACGCATTGAAGGCGCTCGGGCGATCATTTTTGCGGAAAATAAGCATCGTGTCGACCGCGGCCAGTTGATGTGTCGCTGATGTCATCGGCCAGTGCATGAGATCAAGGACCGATTTCGGTATGACACCGGCAGCATTGCCGGTCGCCACACTTGCCAGGATGGCATGATAGGAGCCGAGTTCCGTCGTCGGCAAGGTGCTCGATTTGCGCGCCCAGCTCTCGGCAATCCGCCGATAGGTGCATCCGGGTTCCAGGGCCGCAATCGATCCGACCCGCAGGTCGGCGGCCGACCGGATTGAGGAATGCCCGGACGGCAACAGCAGCAACAGATCCTCGACAAAGACCGGTGCGGCCTCGAGTTGTCTGAGCTCGGCCCCAAAACCCGCATCGTCATCCAGCATGGGTTTTGGCGGCAAGGCGATCAGCGCGCAGTCCAGAACGTCATTCAGAACATCCCGGGCAAGGTCACGCGAGGCGCCAAGGGTCAGTTGGAGCGATACATTCGGCCACATGCGATTGAATTGGCTGAGCGCCGCGGGCAGCCGGCTTGCAGCCGTGCTTTCCATCGTTCCGACCCGCAATGTGCCCGATGGAAGCACGGGCCTGACCGCTTGGCGCGCTTCAAGCGCCAGTGCGGCAAGTCGATTGGCATAGATCTGGAACGTCTCGCCTTCTTTCGTCAGCGTCATCTTCTTGCCGTCGCGGCTGAAGAGCAGGACGCCCAGATCCTCCTCCAGCTGCTGGATGCGTGTCGTCACGTTCGATGGCACGCGACCGACAGCCTTCGCAGCCTTTGTCACGCTGCGATCACTGGCGACGGCCAGGAATATCTCGATCGATGAGAGGTCCAATGAAAAGATCTCGATTCAGGAATTAAGCTGCCCTATCATTCCCTATATAAAAATCATTCTCATAGCTCAAGCATGTTTCGATATCGAGTGGGACGGAGCGTTAAGGAGCGGATGGTAAAATCAGATCGACATCAACCGGACGAAGAATCTCGTGAATACGCATCTCCCGCCTGTATGCTGCACGACGTCGACCCGGCTTATAGCGGCATCCCATCAAGCGAGAACCGAATCCTGGATATCTCTGCGTGGCGAAAAGCGGAGCGGCAAAGGCTGATCGACGATCGGAAAGCCCTGCCGGTGGCAGAGCGCGAGGAATATACGCGTTCGATTGCAGCCCATCTCGATCAGGTCATTCCCGACATCGCCGATAAACATATCAGCCTGTTTTGGCCGTTTCTCGGAGAGCCGGACCTCCGGGGATGGATGGCGGCCGCAACAGCTCGTGGCGCCGTGTGTCTGCTGCCTGTTGTCGTCGCCAAGGCGAAACCCTTGATATTCCGCTCGTGGAGAATGGGGGAGCGACTTGAACGCGGAGTATGGAACATTCCGGTTCCGGCCGGCGGCAGGCAAGCCGTTCCGGATATCGTCATTGCACCTCTGGTCGGTTTCGATCCACATTGCTTCCGTCTTGGCTATGGAGGCGGATTTTTTGACAGAACCCTTGCCGCCCTCGATCGCAAGCCGCTGACCATCGGGGTCGGCTTCGAATCGCAGAGGATCGAAACCATCCATCCGCTTCATCACGATATTCCGATGGATGTCATCATCACGCAAAACGGAGCGCGCTGTCGGTGATCCCTGATCATATGGGATTTTGAGCCCGTCAGTCCTGCCGGAGTGCTGAACGGAACGGCAGATCGCCGCCCAAACGGGCAACCATTCATGCCGGCATGACGTTTGGGCCGGACGGATCGCCGCCTGCAGTCGTTGGCACATGAATTGCGTCTCTTTCATCGCCCACTGCAAGAGACGATATTCATGCTGCCCATTCTTCTACCGCTGCTTTTGAGCATTTCCCTCGGTTTGAGCTGGAACAGGTTCCTGCTCACATTTACGAGCGGCGGCGAAGGTCTGCAAAACCAGATGCCGGTCACGATGGTCGCAGCCGCGGTGAGCCTCTCCGCCCTTGCACTGTCTATCGCCGACAAAGGGCTTCTGCTGGGAGGCGCTATCATCCTGCTCGGCCTGACGCTTGCGGCCATCAGCAAGAGCCTCTCCCATCCGGTCGCCATTGTGGCGCTGTCCGCCATCAGCCTTGCAGCCTACCTACAGTTTACGGTGCACGCGCCCTAACCGCGGCCGCCGGCGTGAGACGTTGACGGAATGCGTCTCGAGGCAGCATCACTCATCAAATCAGCATGAGTGTATGTCGCGCGCATTCCCGCCGCCAGCGGTTGTGCCGATGCCGCGAGTCAGCTGGTAGAAAGCTCGCCTGCTTCCCGCCAGGTACGAAGCAGGGCAAACAGTTCCTCGCGATCCTTCTGATCGAGGCTTGGCAACCCCGGAACACGAACGGGGCCGACATTCAGGCCGGAGAAAGTGACCGCTTCCTTGACGACCGTGACATTGGCGCCGCTGCGAAACTTCGTGCGCATACGCTCGAAAGGCTCGAGCGTGCTGACGATCGCACGGGCAGCAGCAAAGTCCCCCTTTGCCAAGGCATCGAGAACGGCAAGCGAAAGCTTTGGTGCGACATTGACGAGGCCGGAGGTGAAGCCGCGTGCACCGGCGGCTGCAAATGACGGAGCCCAGCTTTCGGCCAGGCCACAGACGAACAGCGCGCCATTCGGATCGGAGGCGGCGATCGCCCGCGAAAGCAGCATCAGATCCGTCGTCGCGAACTTGATGCCGGCAATATTGCCGTGGCCGGCCAAGCGAACCATGTCGTCGACGCTGAAACCTTCGGCACGGACATAGGCGACGAGCGGCAGGGGCGATGCTTCCGCAAGATCGCGGAAATAGTCGATCTGAGAAGCGGGTGCGGCAAACGGATCCACCGGCTGATGCGACATGACGGCGGAAGCGCCGATCGAGGCGGCATCCCTGGCCATCTGGATCGCCTCGCGCAGGGAACGGCCGATTGCCGCCGTCACCGGTGCCTTGCCATCGACGCCCTTTATCGCAGCTTCGTGGACGCGGCGGATTTCTTCAGGCGTCAGCGCATAGAACTCACCGGTATTGCCTGCCGCGACGATGTTGTAGATGCCGGCCGCTGCCACGCGCTGGTAGACCTGAGCGGTCATGCGCGGTTCCACTTCGCCATTTGCATCATAGGCCGTGACCGGAACGCCAGATACGCCAGTCAGCGCCCGCCGCATGGTTTCGATGCTCATATTCCTACCCTTCGTCATCCATCGAGGCGCAAGCGGGAAGCTTCAAAAAGTAGATCGCCTCGCCTTATCTCATTCAATATTCTAGACGCCTTTGAACATGCGGGCGCGTGCATTCAAGATGTGTCGTTTCATGGCGTCATGCGCTTCGGCATCCTGCCGCGCAAAGATCGCCTGAACGATCACCGCATGCTCATCCTGCACACTGCGGATCTGCTCCGGAGTCCGCTTGAGACTGAGGCTGCGTGTCACCGAATGACCGATGGCGAAGTGCGGCCTGAACAATTCGCGGGCGGTGACATGGAACTGGTTGCCGGTGGCGATCGCAATCGCATCGTGCAATTCCTGATCCTCTTCCGCGCCGAGCCGGCCCTCGCGAAGACACTGTTCGATCTTTTGAAGCGCTGCGGTGATCCGTTCCTTGTCATCAGCCTGCCAGTTGCGTGCCGCTAGCTCGGCGGCTTCCGCCTCGAGCCCCGCTCGAAATTCGAAAAAGCGCTGGACGTCGGCGAGCGATCCTACGGGCACCATTTTCAGGACTGAGGAATCCGGCCTTTGGCGCACATAGGAACCGGACCCTTTGCGCGACACGATCAAGCCATCGGCACGCAGCCGCTCCAGCGCATCACGCACGACAGGCCGCGACGCACCGAACATCTCCGCGAGCCTGGCTTCCGCCGGCAATCTTTCGTTCACCGCAAACTGTCCGTCGGCGATCATCGCGACAATCCTCTCATAGATGATGTCGCCGAAGCGCGTCGCGCCTGCACCGGAATCGTTGGCGACGGAGAGTTTCATCATCATCCTTTGTGAAGGCCGACTAGCGATAAGGCATAGCGCATTTCCCGTGCGTCAGAGCTACTAAATCTGTAAAAATCTGTCAACTCCTGTAATTATCTGGGAGCGTAATATGGTCTTGCCGCTGCGCCAGAGGGATGCGATGGCGACGGGTGGCAGCCCGTCGTATCGGCATTTCCATGATGATGGTGCCAGCAGCCGCGCGAGAAATCAGGACGGCCGTCAGGCCGCCCTCTCATTTGAAGGATGCTCTTGCTTGAATAATCGCAATCACTTCATGCCGGCCGCATTTGGAGCACCAAGACCGTCCCGCCGCGGCGTGCGTGGCACCATGCGCCCGATGATGAAAACAAGCAGCGCGGCAGCCAGCAGGCAAGCGGCAAGGAAGAACATCGGCGCTATCGTGCTTCCGGTGGAATCCTTGATCCACGGGACGACGTTCTGGGCGATGAAGCCGCCAAGATTGCCAACGGAATTGATCGCGGCAAGGCCGGCTGCGGCGCCAGCGCCCTGAAGGAAGCGCGACGGCAGGCTCCAGAAGACCGGCTGGCCGGCGAAGATGCCGGCGGCCGCAATGCAGAGGAAAGCAAATTGCAGCGTATGATCGGGAATGACGGCGGATAAGACCAGGCTTATGGCACCGATCAAGGCAGGGATGACGATGTAGGGCGTTTTCGATTCGGCCTTGTCCGCCGCTGCCGGCACGGCGTAAAGGGCGATCGCGACCAGAAGCCAGGGAATGATGTTGAGAAAACCGTTCGTTGTGTTGCTCACACCGAAATTCTTGACAATGGTCGGCAGCCAATAGCTGAGCCCATAGGCGGCCAGCGGAAAGCCGATATAGCAAAGCGCCATCAACAGCACGCGCGGATTGACAAGCGCCTTGAAGCCGTCGGCGGCATTTTGCTCCATGGCCGAATTTTCGACCGCGAGCCGATCTTCAAGCCAGGTCTTTTCCGCGTCGTCGAGAAAGGTCGCCTTGGCAGGCAGATCCGGCAGATAGAACAGGGTGACGAAACCGGCAATGATCGCGGGAATGCCAGTCACCAGGAAGACCCATTGCCAGCCGGCAATACCATAAAGTCCATTGAGATCCAGCAGCACGCCGCCGAGCGGCGCGCCGATCGCATTGGCAAAGGCGCTGAAGATCATGAAGAGCCCGACCATGGTGCCGCGATAGGCCGAAGGATACCAAAGGGTCAGCAGATAGAGTACGCCGGGGAAGAAGCCCGCCTCGCAGGCGCCGAGCAGGAAGCGGAGAATATAGAACATGGTGGCATTCTGCGTATAGGCGAGCGCGACCGTCACCGCGCCCCAGGATATCAGAATGCGCGCGAACCATCTGCTCGCTCCGAACCTGTCGAGAAGCAGGTTGCTCGGTACTTCGAAGATGAAATAACCGATAAAGAACAGCGAGGCGCCGAGACCATAAGCATATTCGCTCATGCCGAGATCGCCGACCATCTGCAGCTTTGCATAACTGACATTCTGGCGATCGATATAGGCAATCAGATAAAGGATCCCGAGGAAGGGCATGAGCCTCCAGGTGATCTTGGATATAAGTTGCTTTTCATCAATCACGCCGCGTCCTCCCTGGGAGATGGTTCTGATCGATGTAGATAGCGCAACTCTTCGTTTATCAATGCATTGATGGATAAGCCTGGCCATCGCCTATGGAGCTTGTGGCCGGAGAGCAACAAGTCAGCCGGCGTCTTCAAGGCAAGACAGCCGGCTCTGAACTCTCGTCTCAAGCCACGCGTTCGAACTGGGTGCGGATATGCTCGATATAGTGCTGGCCCGGTGAAGGTGCCTTCACCATGGCAATTGCGGCCTTCTGCGGAACGCCGGTAAACTGACGCTCCTCGCCGTTCTTAAAGCGGATGTAAAGCCGCCCATCATCGGGGCGGAAGAAAACGGATTTAATGATTTTTGACGAAACTGGAAGCTCTTGCATGGATCACCCTACCCTTTGGTTCCGTTATCGCACGAAATCCAAAACATTGAGTGAAGTGAGCTAGTTAATGAAGAATACAGTTGTATCAGCAGATTTTATCGATTGCCACGCCGGATCGGCTCTTTTGGTCAGGAATCCTCAGCGTAGAGCCAATTTGTATGGCGCCAAGCAACAACCGGCGATGGCCTGCAGGACGATCGAATAACGGCCGCACGGACTGTCTATCAATATATGTGACGAGCAAGCATGGGGGCGCTTTCGCATATTATTTGAGCATGCCTGTTGCTTGACACTTTTTTAGCCCCCTTCTATGGTTTTTACCAAATGATCAAAAAGCAGGGGAACTGAAAAATGACCAATGAAATCATACTGTCACGCCGTGCCGTCATAGCCTCCGGCATTGCCCTTGGCGTCAGCGCGCTGGCGCCGGCCGCACGCGCTGCCGCACCCCTCAAGGTGGCGGGCATCCATGCCTCGCCGGTCGAAAACGCCTGGAACTCCTGTCTTCACAAGGCGCTCCAGGACGCGGCCAAGGAAGGCGTTATCGAATACGTCTTTTCCGAGGGCGTTTCCGGCACGGACTATCCGCGCGCCATGCGCGAATATGCCGAACAGGGCAACAAGCTGATCATCGGCGAAGCCTATGCCGTGGAGAAGGAAGCGCGTCAGGTCGCCGCCGATTATCCGGATACCGCCTTCGTTCTCGGCTCCAGCGGCGAAGCAGCCGGCAGCAATTTCGGTGTCTTCGGCACCTGGAACTATGACGGCGCCTATCTCGCCGGCATGCTGGCGGGTAAGATGACCAAGTCGAACGTCGTCGGCTCCGTTGGAGCAATCCCGATCCCAGAGGTCAATATGCTGATCAATGCCTTTGCCGCGGGCGTCAAAGCGGTCAATCCGGATTGCAAGCATCTCGTCTCCTTCATCGGAACCTTCTTCGATCCTCCAAAGGCACGCGAAGCCGGTCTCGCGCAGATCGATGCCGGCGCCGACATTCTCTTCGGTGAGCGGATCGGCACGGCCGATGCCGCCAAGGAGCGCCACATCAAGTCGGTGGGATCGCTGATCGATTATACACCGCGCTATCCCGAAACCGTCTTTGCCAATGCCATGTGGTACTTCCGCCCCATTCTCAATGCGGCGATCGCCGATGTCGCCGCCGGCAAGCCGGTTGGCCGCAACTACACGGCCTACGGCCTGATGAAGGAAGGCGGCAGCGACATCGTCTATGTGAAAGGCGTCGCACCGGCAGAGGCCGAAGCTGCAATGGAGAAGGTTCGTGCCGACATCAAGGCCGGCACCTTCGAAGTGCCGAAGGTAGCGGATCAACCGAAGTAATCCTTCGGTCGATCATGACCAGCCCATCATTCGCCGATGCCACGGAGCTTACTGGCGCGATCAAGTCCGGCAAGCTTACCTGTGTGGATGCCATGCAGGCAGCGCTTGCCGCCTGCGCCAAGCAGGATGAGCTTGGCGCCATTACCTATCTAAATCCAGAGGCGGGACTTGCCGCAGCGCAAGTCTTGGATCAGGAGGCATCGGAATATCCAGAGCGCTTTGCGCTGCGGCCATTCGCAGGCGTGCCGACGGTTGCCAAGGATCTCGGCGGCCCCTTCCCGGGGCTACCGGTGACCGCTGGCTCGCGCCTGTTCGCCCGCACGGGTGAAGGAGCAGATAGCGATTTGGCTGGCCGCTTTCGCGACGGTGGCCTTTGCGCCTTCGGCTTGAGCACCAGCCCGGAATTCGGCTTCTCACTCGCATCCGAACCGGCAATCGGCCCGATCTGCCGAAATCCCCTGGACCAAGACAGAACCGCCGGCGGCTCTTCGGGCGGTGCGGCGGCCGCAGTCGCCGCCGGTATCGTTGCGATCGCGCATGCGACGGATGCGGGCGGCTCGATCCGCGTGCCGGCCGCTTGCTGCGGCCTTGTCGGACTGAAGCTGACACGCGGCGCCGTGCCCGCCGGCCCCTCCTTCGGCAATCATCTCGGCGGCATCGCGAGCGAATTGGCCGTCACCCGCTCGGTACGCGATACCGCACGGATATTCGATGTCGTGCGAGGTCGAACGCGAGGACCGTTCGCGGATATCGCTCAACTCCCGGCCAAGACCGGTAAGCTTCGCGTCGGACTCCTTGCAGACACCGGCCAGCGTTACGCAATCGAACCAGATCGGGCCCAAGCGGTGGAAGCAGCGGCCAGTTTCCTCGAAAGCCAGGGAAACGAACTGGTATCCATCCGTTGGGGTGAGGTGGAAAGTGCCGTTCAAGCCAGCGCCCGTGCCTTTGGCGATATCATTTCCGTCAATATCGCCAGCCTGATTGACGATCTCGAACTGGACACGCGCCTTGCAGAGACGATGACGCAAGCCTTCATCATGCGCGGACACGCCATGCCGGCAACCGCCCTTTGGAACTCCCTCAATGGCGCCGTCAGGGCAAGCCGTATTCTGTGGGATGTCTTCGACAGGGTCGATGTCGTCGTCATGCCGATGCTCGCCTCTGCACCACCGCCCATCGGGTCCTTTCCGACGGATCATTCGGACACGGAATTGCACCTCGAACGCATGACGTCCTTTGCCCCTCTTGCCGCGCTCGCCAATATTTCCGGTTTTCCGGCCATCACACTTCCCTTCGGCGAAGATGGAGAGGGATTGCCGCTGCCGGTCCAGCTGATGGCACCCATGGGTGAGGATAAGCTGTTGCTGCAGCTTGCATCCGTGCTCGAGGCCGAGCAACGTTGGCAGCATCGCTTCCCGATTGCAGGCTTTCCGGCATGACCATTCCTGTCCTTTCCATTGAAGGTGTCAGCAAACGCTTCGGCAGCACGATTGCCAATGACGATATCTCGCTGTCCTTGGCAAAGGGCGAAATCGTTGCCCTGCTCGGAGAAAACGGCGCTGGCAAGACGACGCTGATGAGTATCCTCTTCGGGCACTATGTGCCCGATAGCGGCCGCATCCTGATCGGCAATATGGAACTGCCGCAGGGCAAGCCGCGCGCAGCGATCCGGGCCGGCGTCGGCATGGTGCATCAGCATTTCTCGTTGGCGCCGAACCTGACGGTACTCGAGAATATTATGACGGGTACCGAAGGGCTTTGGTCACTCAAGTCTCAAACGGGTGCGGCCCGCAACAAGCTCCTGGCGATCTCCGAGCGTTTCGGCCTGAAGGTCGACCCCGATGCGCGCCTTGGTGATCTCTCCGTCGGTGAGCAGCAGCGGGTGGAGATCCTCAAGGCACTCTACAATGATGCGCGCATCCTGATCCTCGACGAGCCGACCGCCGTTCTGACCCAGATCGAGGCGGAAAAGCTCTTTTCGACGTTGAAGCAGATGGCAGCACAAGGCCTGTCTTTGATCTTCATCTCGCACAAGCTCGATGAAGTCATGGCCACGGCCGATCGTATTGTCGTCCTGCGCGGCGGCAAGGTCGCGGCCGAAAGACAGGCATCTCAGACCAGCAAGGCCGAGCTTGCCGAGTTGATGGTCGGACATCGTGTCACGCGCCCAACTCGCGAAACGTCGAAGCCGGGCGACATCGTGCTCGAAGCTCGCGATATCACCGTCAAGAACGGTGGCGTCGAACGGCTGAAAAAGATCAGCTTCCATGTCCGGGCAGGCGAGGTTCTGGGGATCATCGGCGTATCGGGCAACGGCCAGGCGACCTTGGGGCAAATCCTGTCCGGCATGTCGAACCGCTCATCCGGCGAACTTCTTCTGTTCGGCAAGCCCGTCGGCGATCTCGACGTTGCCGCGGTCATCGATGCCGGCATCGGACGCATCCCGGAAGACCGAAACCGTGATGGTGCGATCGGCGAAATGGCGATCTGGGAAAATGCCGTGCTCGAGCGCCTGTCTTCCTATTCGAAGCATGGCCTCGTCGATAAAAAGGCCGGCATGGCCTTTGCGCAGGAGATCATCGAGGCATTCGACGTGCGCGGCGGCGGTGCTGCGACACGCACCCGGCTATTATCGGGCGGCAACATGCAGAAGCTGATCCTCGGCCGCAATCTCCATGAGCGACCACGCATCCTGATCGCCGCGCAGCCAGCGCGCGGATTGGACGAAGGCGCCGTCGCCGCCGTTCACGGGCGTATTCTGGAAGCGCGCCGGCAAGGCACCGCCGTCCTGTTGATTTCGGAGGATCTGGATGAAGTGATTGCCCTGGCCGATCGCATCCAGGCCATCGTCGGCGGCCGGCTTTCGGCCCCGATCGATGCCGGCGAGGCCGATGCGCGCCTGCTGGGACTGATGATGGCCGGAGAATGGAAAGACAAGAGCGGGACAGAACATGCGATTTGAACGGCGCGAACACCGCCCACTCTACATGATGGCCCTGGCTCCCCTGCTTGCAATCATCGCAGCACTCGCGCTCGCCGGCATCCTGATCGCGATTGCCGGCGCACCTGTCCTGGAAGCCTATCGCCGGATTCTGCTTGGAGCCTTCGGCTCCAGGCTTTCGGCAACGGAGACGCTGACTCGCGCGACGCCATTGATCCTGACGGGATTGGCCGCCGCAGTCGCCTTTCGCGCCCGCCTGTGGAATATCGGCGCCGAGGGGCAATTCTATTTCGGTGCCATTGCCGTTGCGGGCTTCGGGTCGAAAATGCTCGCCGGCCTGCCCGGCCCGATCCTCATTCCGCTATTGATGGTGATCGGCGCTATTGCCGGCATGGTCCTGATCCTCGTGCCGCTGTGGCTGCGGCTGCGCTTTTCCGTCGACGAAGTCGTCACCAGCCTCATCCTGAATTTCATCGCCGTTCTCTTCGTCTCCATGCTGATCGACGGCGTGCTGAAGGACCCCACGGCATTCGGCTGGCCGCAATCCCAGGCACTTGGGGATCACGCCATGCTGCCCAAGCTGATTGCGCGATCGCGCCTTCATATCGGTTTTGCAATTGCGATCGTCATTGCGGCGCTCGTCTATTTCGTTCAGTCGCGCACCGTTTTCGGCATGCAGTCGCGGGCGGCAGGTCTCAACCCGTCAGGCGCTGTCTTTGCCGGCGTTCGCCTTGGCTCGACGCTCGTCAAGGTCGCCTGTCTTTCGGGTGGGCTTGCCGGCCTTGCCGGCGCGATCGAAGTGATGGGTGTCAAAGGTTACGTCACGACCGATCTGTCCCCCGGGTTCGGCTATGCCGGCATCGTCGTCGCCATGCTTGCAAACCTCAACCCGCTCGGCGTCGTCCTTGCGGCGATCTTCACCGCCACGATGTTCGTCGGCGCCGATGGCATGAGCCGCAGCCTCGGCATTCCCACGTATATTGCCGACGTCACGGTCGCCCTGTCGCTACTGACCATGCTGATCGCCTTGTTCTTCACGCAATACAGGATCCGCCGATGAACACGCTGGTCGACATCATTGCATCGGCCGGGCTTTGGGCCGCCGTGCTGCGGATTGCGACACCCTTGATCTTCGGCACGCTCGGCGCGCTTCTTTGTGAACGCGCCGGCGTTCTCAATCTCGGCATCGAGGGCATCATGACCTTTGGCGCGATGATCGGCTGGCTCTCCGTCTATCATGGCGCGGATTTATGGACCGGTCTTCTGATTGCGGCAATCGCTGGCGGTATTTTCGGGCTTCTGCATTCGGCCCTGACAGTGACGCTTGGCCTGTCGCAGCATGTCTCCGGCCTCGGCGTGACGCTTTTTGCATCCAGCTTCAGTTACTACGTCTTCCGGCTGATCGTTCCGGTTGCCGGAACACCGCCGACCATCACGCCGTTCCAGCCGATCGCGATCCCCGGGCTTTCCACCCTGCCCTTCATCGGCCCGGCTCTCTTCACGCAGACCGCCCCGACCTATCTCGCGATCCTGGCGGCACTGGTCATGGCCTATCTCATCTTCCGCACGCCGGTCGGACTTGCGATCCGCATGACGGGTGAAAATCCGCATGCGGCCGAGGCGCAGGGCCTTAACCCGACGAGGATCCGCTATGGCGCCATCATCGCCGGCAGTGCTCTGATGGGCATGGGCGGCGCCTTCCTGACGCTTTCCGCCTTCAACAGTTTCTTTCCGACGATGGTGCAGGGCCGCGGCTGGATATGCATCGCGCTCGTCGTCTTTTCGTCCTGGCGGCCGGGTCGAGCGCTGTTCGGCGCCCTGCTCTTTGCCTTCTTCGACGCTTTCCAATTGCGCCTGCAAACAGCGGTGCAGGGTGTGCCCTATCAGCTCTTTCTGATGACGCCATACATTCTGTCCATTGTTGCCCTTGCCGTCATGAGCAGGCGCGCCCGCGTGCCGCAGGCGCTGATGCAACCCTATCGCCGTGGCGAAAGATAATCCGAGGAGCCGTTCATGTTCGATCTGATCATTCGCAATGCCAATCTGCCCGATGGTCGCAAGCGCATCGACATCGCGGTCAAGGATGGCAAGATCGCAGCAATCGAAGCCTCGATCGCCGCGGAGGCGAAGGAAGAGATCGATGCGACCGACCGGCTGGTGAGCCCGCCCTTCGTCGACCCGCATTTCCATATGGACGCGACGCTTTCGCTTGGCCTGCCACGCATGAATATATCAGGCACGCTTCTGGAGGGCATCGCACTTTGGGGGGAATTGCGCCCGATCGTGACGAAGGAGGAGCTTGTCGAGCGCGCGCTACGCTATTGCGATCTCGCCGTCACACAAGGACTGCTGTTCATCCGTAGCCATGTCGACACTTCCGATCCTAAGCTGGTGACGGCCGAGGCGCTTCTGGAGGTGAAGGACAGGGTCAAGCCCTATATCGACTTGCAGCTTGTCGCCTTCCCGCAGGATGGCTATTATCGCGCCAAAGACGGCGTGGCTTCCCTCTCACGCGCACTCGACATGGGCGTCGATATCGTCGGCGGCATTCCGCATTTCGAGCGCACGATGGATGAGGGCAGAGCCTCCGTCGAGGCGCTCTGCAGGATCGCCGCCGATCGCGGCCTTCCCGTCGACATGCATTGCGACGAAACCGACGATCCGATGTCGCGCCACATCGAAACGTTGGCGGCAGAAACCATTCGTTTCGGGCTGCAGGGCCGCGTTGCCGGCTCGCACCTGACCTCGATGCATTCGATGGACAATTACTACGTCTCCAAGCTCATCCCCCTCATGGCGGAAGCAAGGATCAACGTCATTCCCAACCCGCTGATCAACATCATGCTGCAGGGCCGGCACGACACTTATCCCAAGCGACGCGGCATGACGCGCGTGCGCGAACTGATGGATGCCGGGCTCAACGTCTCCTTCGGCCATGATTGCGTGATGGACCCCTGGTATTCGATGGGCTCGGGCGACATGCTTGAGGTCGGCCATATGGCCATCCATGTCGCACAGATGGCCGGCATCGAAGACAAGAAGAAGATCTTCGATGCGCTCACCGTCAACTCCGCCAAGGCGCTCGGCCTTGAAGGCTATGGCCTGGAAAAGGGCTGCAATGCCGATTTCGTCGTGTTGCAGGCCATCGACACGCTGGAGGCGCTGCGCCTGAAGCCCAATCGCCTCGCCGTCATCAAGCGCGGCAAGGTCATCGCCCGCTCCGCGCCGCGCATCGGTGAACTCTTCCTCGATGGCCGGCCTTCACGGATAGATGGCGGGCTCGATTACGTTCCTGTGCGGAAATAGCGCTGGCTGTTGACAGTCGGAACCATTGCGAACCAACACGCGCCGCATCGGACGTGGTCGCAGCGGCCGATTATGCTCCCTGTACGATCATGGCGTCCTTATGCATGACTAAATGAATCGACGCTTTACAACTAACATGTCAGTGTGCTACGCAGTGATCCTACAAGATCGGGAGGATCGGATGAAAGAAAGTTTCGGCCTGTCGGCCGCCCTGGCAACGCCCTTTGATGCGGATGGTGAGATCGCGATCCCGGGCGTGATTGAGCAGGCGAAGCATTGTCTGGCCAATGGCTGCAAAAGCGTCACGCTCTTCGGCACGACAGGCGAAGGGGCCTCCATCGGCATGCAGGAGCGCAAGCAGGTTCTGGCCGCCATGATCGCCGCCGGCATCGCACCTGAGCAGATCGTCATGGGCGTGCTCGTCGATGCTGCCGAGGATGCGGCAGCTCAAGCTGGGCAGGCACTGGCGCAGGGCGTCCGCAATATTCTTCTTGCCCCGCCCTCCTACTTCAAGAACGTCAGCGACGATGGCCTCTTTAAATGGTTTTCGGCCGTTTTCACCATGCTCGGCACGCATGCCCGCGACGTGATCGTCTATAATATTCCCTCGGTGACGATGGTACCGCTCTCCATTTCCCTCGTGGGTCGCCTGCGCACGGCGTTTCCGGATGTCGTTGTCGGCGTCAAGGATTCCTCTGGCGACTGGCCCTATACCGAGGAACTGCTGAAGACGCATGGCGATCTCATCATTCTGATCGGCGATGAACGGCATCTGGCGCGCGGTGTGCGCCTCGGCGGACAGGGAGCCATTTCCGGCATGGCGAACCTCCTCCCCCGCGAGGTCCAGGCCATGGCGGAAAAGGGCATCGACGACGCCAATGTCGAGCGTTTCGTCGAAGAGCTGCTGAACTATCCAGTCATCCCCTCGATCAAGGCCATTCTCACCCGGTTGACCGAGGACGACAGCTGGCTTGCCGTGCGCCCGCCGCTCGTGGCATTGAACAGCCGAGATTCCGATACGCTCTTTACTGCCTTCGGTGCGCTGTTTCGCGCCGAGGCAGCCTAACCGAACAGTCCGGAGCTGCCGATGGACGGACCAGGCGAACAGACGACGTTGAGAGAGAAAGCCTATGAGAGCTTCACGCGCCATCTCTTGGCGCGCGACGTTCGGCCTGGGCAATTCATCTCGCAGCGGCGGCTGGTCGAGCTGACGGGACTGACGCTCGGTGCCATCCGCGAACTGATCCCGCGCCTGGAAGCCGAAGGATTGATCAAGACGGTGCCGCAGCGCGGACTACAGATCGCTCATATCGATCTGGACCTAATCCGCGAGGCCTTCCAGCTCCGTCTTTTTCTGGAAAAGGAAGCCGTCGCGCTGTTCACCTATTCGGCGTCGGATGAGACGATTGCTAAGCTTTTGAAGGACCATCGCGATATCGCGGATGCGATCCGGGCCGGCGACAGCTCGCAGGAACTCGAGCTTCACGCGCAATCGGTGGACTGGGGCATGCATGATGCCTTCATCGATGCGCTCGGCAATACGATCATCTCGAACGCCTATCGGGTCAATTCGATCAAGATGCGGCTGATCAGCCAGGACAGGTTTCGCATCAACGGCCATGTCGGACCGGTCATGGAAGAGCATCTGAAGGTGCTTGAGGCCATTCAGCGACGATCGGCCGAAGAGGCGGTTGCCGCTCTCGTATCGCACATCGGCGGAGCACGGGATCGCGCATTGAAGATGTAAAAAACCTTGGATAACGGGCCGCGAATGAGGAGATTTTCGGCCAAAGGAGGAGGAACGCAATGTCATCGTCATTTTTCAACCCGACACGTCGCGGCTTCATGGCCGGCACCGCCGCACTCGGCGCGGCAAGCCTTCTCGGTGTCCGCACCGCTTCGGCAGCCGTCGACTGGAAGCGCTTTTCCGGCACGACGCTCGAAGTCAATCTGGTCAAGAGCCCGCGCAGCGAGACGATCCTCAAATATCTAAGCGAGTTCGAGGCGCTGACGGGCATCAAGGTCAATGCCGAGGCGACTCCGGAACAGCAGCAGCGCCAGAAGACCACGATCGAGCTCAGCTCCGGCAAGCCGAGCTTCGACGTCGTGCATCTGAGCTACCACGTCCAGAAGCGCCAGTTCGAAAAGGGTGGCTGGCTTGCCGATATCAGCGGCTTCATGAAGGATCCGTCGCTCACCGATCCGTCGCTGACGGAAAGCGATTTCGCCGAGGCCGGCCTGAAATTCGCCAAGGATTCCTCTGGTGTTATGCGCTCCTTGCCCTTCTCGGTCGATTACTGGATCGTCTACTGGAACAAGACCCTGTTCGAGAAGAAGGGCCTCGCCTATCCGCAGACCTTCGAGGACATGGTCAAGGCCGCCGAGGCGCTGACCGACAAATCGACCAACACTTACGGCTTTGTCGCGCGCGGCCTGAAGAACGCCAATACACCGGTCTGGACGGCCTTCATGCTCGGCGAGGGTACAACACCGCTTTCAGCCGACGGCAAGCTGCAGACGGAATCGCAAGGGGCCTTGGATGCTGCAAAGCTCTACCAGCGCCTGATGACGAAATCGGCACCTCCCGGCGTTTCCGGCTTCAACTGGGCGGAAGCGCAATCGGCTTTCCTGCAGGGCAAGATCGGCATGTGGCTCGACGGCGTCGGCTTCGCGCCGCCGATCGAAAATCCTGAAAAGTCCCGCGTCGTCGGCCAGGTCGGCTATGGCATCATGCCGAAGGGGCCGAATGGGCAGGCTGCGGCAACCTTCGGCGACGGTATCGG
Source organism: Rhizobium sp. BK289 (assembly GCF_014193575.1). NCBI lineage: Bacteria > Pseudomonadati > Pseudomonadota > Alphaproteobacteria > Hyphomicrobiales > Rhizobiaceae > Rhizobium > Rhizobium sp. BK289. Next base: position 32,108 of record NZ_JACHZO010000024.1, on the reverse strand, counting down.
CGTTACCGCCGCCAGCCAGAAGAAGGAGGCCGCTTACCTCTTCTGCCAATGGGCAATCTCGCACGACATGGGCGCGCGCCTCCTGCAGGCCGGCGCCGGCGTTCCGTTCCGTCAGTCCGTTCTGGAGGATCAGAAGGTCCGCGAAGGCGTGAAAATGCCAGGCGCCTGGCTGGATGCCGTCGCCGGCTCCGCCAAGGTCTCGCAGCTGGCGCTACCTGTCATCATCCCGGTTACCGAGTTTCGCGATATCTACGGCGTCGCGCTGACGAACATGATCGGCGGCGCCGATCCGGCGGCCGAACTGAAGACGGCAACTGCCCAGTTCGAGCCGGTGCTGGCGCGAAGCGAGGGATGATGGCTTCCGTGAGCATTGAAGATACCGCCGCGAAGGCAACCAAAGGAAGGAGCAAGCCGCAAAGGCTTGCTCCCAACTACTGGCCCTTCGTCATTCCCGCGCTGATCGTGATTGCCGCCGTCATCGTCTTTCCCTGGGTCTTCACCCTATGGATGAGCGTGAACAAATGGACGCTCGGCCAATCGCAGAGTTTCGTCGGCTTGGACAATTATATCCGGCTGGCGACCGATGCGCGCTTCTGGGAATCGCTTTGGCACACGGTGCTCTACACCGTGCTTTCCGTCGTCGGTCCCTTGTTCTTCGGGACGTTGGCCGCACTGATCTTCGATGCGAATTTTCCGTTGCGGGGCTTCCTGCGCGGCATCTTCGTGATGCCGATGATGGCAACGCCCGTTGCCGTCGCCCTCGTCTGGACGATGATGTTCCATCCGCAGCTCGGCGTGCTGAACTATCTTCTGTCGATGGTGGGTATCGGACCGCAGGAGTGGATCTACAATCAGTATAGCGTCATACCCTCGCTCGTCCTCGTCGAAGTCTGGCAGTGGACGCCGCTCGTCATGCTGATCGTGCTCGGCGGTCTCGCCTCCATGCCGCGCGAACCCTATGAGAGCGCCGAAATCGACGGTGCCAATGCCTGGCAGAAGTTCCGCTACCTGACGCTGCCGATGATCGCGCCCTTCCTGATGATCGCCGTCATCATCCGCAGCATCGACGCGATCAAGAGCTTCGATATCATCTATGCGATGACGCAGGGCGGCCCGGGAACGGCGTCCGAAACGATCAATATCTATCTCTACAACACCGCGTTTTCCTACTACGACATTGGCTATGGCTCGGCCATGGCAGTGGTGTTCTTCATCGTCATCGTCGCGCTCTCCTTCATCCTCCTGATGATCCGCCAGCGCACGCGGTGGACGGACGCGGAGGGCAACTGACATGAAGCGCTCGACACTCAATCGTATCGGCCTGTTCTTCGTGGCCCTGGTCGTCGTTTCACCAGTCGTCCTGTTCTTCCTCTGGATGATCTCGCTATCGTTGAAATACGAGATCGACAATGGCGCTTATCCGCCGATCCTCATTCCGGATCGCATTGCCTGGACGAACTACGTCAATGTCTTCCAGGAAAACAACTTCTTCCTCTATCTGTGGAACTCCGTTCTGGTGACGGGTGCGGCCACCCTGCTCGCCCTCGTCATCGGCGTGCCGGCGGGCTATGGCATCGCCCGGCTGAAGGCGGAAAAGTCGGCGATCGTCATCATGATCGCCCGCATGACGCCGGGCCTTTCCTTCCTCATTCCGCTGTTCCTGCTGTTCCAATGGCTCAATCTCTTGGGAACGCTCTGGCCGCAGATCATCATCCATCTCGTCGTCACCGTTCCGATCGTCGTCTGGATCATGATCGGTTATTTCGAGACGACGCCGATGGAGCTCGAAGAGGCCGCAAGCATCGATGGCGCGACGCCCTGGCAGGTTTTCCGGCTGGTCGCACTACCGATCGCACGCCCCGGCATCGTCGTCGCCTTCATTCTCTCGGTCATCTTTTCATGGAACAACTTCGTCTTCGGCATCGTGCTTGCAAGCCGCGAGACCCGCACGCTGCCCGTCGCCGTCTACAACATGCTCTCCTTCGAGCAGGTGAGCTGGGGGCCGCTTGCGGCCGCGGCCCTGATCGTCACGCTGCCGGTCCTGGTGCTGACGATGTTCGCGCAACGCCAGATCATCGCAGGACTGACCGCCGGCGCCGTCAAGGGCGGCTGACGATGGCACCCCTTTCTTTCTGACAGGAACACATTCATGGCACCCGTCAACATACAGAATATCCAGAAGCGCTATGGCCAGGTGAAGGTCATTCTCGACATCAGCGTCGACATCGCCGATGGCGAGTTCGTCGTCCTTGTCGGTCCCTCCGGCTGCGGCAAGTCCACGCTGCTGCGGATGATCGCAGGCCTCGAGGAAGTCAGCGATGGCGAAATCCACATCGGCCGCCGCGAAGTCAGCCATCTTCCGGCACGCGACCGCGACATTGCCATGGTGTTCCAGAATTACGCGCTCTATCCGCATATGACGGTCGCCGAAAACATGGGCTTCGCGCTGAAGCTGAAGAAGGCAAACCCGGCGGAAGTCGCCGCCAAGGTGCAGAAGGCTGCCGCCATCCTCGGCCTGGAGAACCTGCTGGAGCGCCTGCCGCGCCAGCTTTCCGGCGGCCAGCGCCAACGCGTTGCCATGGGGCGTGCGCTGGTGCGCGATCCGCAGGTCTTCCTGTTCGACGAGCCGCTCTCCAATCTCGACGCAAAGCTGCGTGTGCAGATGCGCGGCGAGATCAAATCCATGCATCAGCGCATCGGCACGACGACGATCTATGTGACGCATGATCAGGTCGAGGCGATGACCATGGCCGACAAGATCGTCGTGCTTCACGGCGGCATCATCGAACAGGTCGGCGCACCGCTCGATCTCTACGACCGCCCGGCAAACCTGTTCGTCGCCGGCTTTATCGGTTCGCCCTCGATGAACTTCATCGACGGCAGGATCGAAGAAGGCGTCTTCCGCAGCGACAAGGGCCTCATCCTGCCGCTGCCGGAGGGTTTCTCCACTGCCGAGCATGGCGGGCGCGCGCTCGTCTACGGCATTCGGCCCGAGCATATCCGCGCGGCAACCGGTGGCTTATCGGCCCGAGTCGGCATCGTCGAGGGCACGGGTTCGGAGATCTATGCCAAGCTCGACTGCGGCGGCGAAGACATCTCCTGCCTGTTCCGCGAGCGGCTGAACATCCGCTTCGGCGACAAGATCGAAATCGGGATCGACCCGGCCAGCATCCATCTGTTCGACAAGGCGAGCGGAAAGCGGCTTTGAGCGCCCCATCGATCTTCGATCCGCCGCCCGGCCAACCCAGGCATGTCCTGTGCGTCGGCGCTGCCGTTCTCGATACGCTTTTTCGCGTCCGTACCCTTCCGGGAGGTCAGGGGAAGGTATTGCCTTACGAGATGCTGCAGATCGCCGAAGGCATGGCGTCGAGCGCTGCCTATGCCGTCGTGCGGCTCGGCGGCAGGGCGAGCCTGTGGGGCGCTGTCGGCCTGGACGAGACCGGCGATCGGATCGTTCGCGATCTCAAAGGCGACGGCATCGATATGGATGGCATGCTGCGCGTGGGCGGCGCCCGTTCTGCCGTCTCGACGATCCTGGTGGACGATAACGGCGAAAGGCTGATCGTTCCTTTCTACGATCCGAAACTGCACCATACCATCAAGAAATTCATGCCAGCCGATATCGCCGCCTTCGATGCCGTGCTTGTCGATGTTCGCTGGCCGGCGCTGGCTCTTCGGGTTTTGGAGGCGGCGCGCGCCATGGGCAAGCCGGCCATTCTTGACGGCGACGTCGCGCCCGACGGCATCATCGAGCAGCTGGCGCCGGAGGCAACACACATCATCTTTTCCGAACCGGCCGCCGAACGCCTGACAGGAAGCAACGATGTTTCCGTGATGACTCAGCGGCTGAAACAACGGTTCGATCATGCCTTCATCTGCGTGACGGCGGGTGCCGCCGGCAGTCACTGGTTCGACGATGGCGCCGGCAAGGTCCAGCACTGTCCGACCATATCCATCAAGGCTGTCGATACGCTTGCCGCCGGCGATATCTTCCACGGCGCCTTCGCTCTTGCCGTTGCAGAGGGAATGGCGGCGGAAGAAGCTATCCGCTTCTCCTCGGTCGCTGCGGCGATCAAATGCGAGTTCTTCGGAGGTCGTGCCGGTGCGCCGAAACGTATCGATGTGATCAGGCGTTCTGAACGGCTTCAAGGATTCTGACGGTATTGAAGCTGCCATCGGAACTCGTCGCGAATTTATATCTCACCATTGGCATCACCTGACAGCCATAATCCGTCCATTGCGGGCATTGTTTCCCTTCGCGCGGCAAGCCAAATGCCACGACCGTCCCCCGCCGTTTATAGGGGTGACACGCCTGCATGCGTCGACTATAAAAATCGCGCGACTCAAGCAGGAGGATCGCCAGATGAGAAATTTCGGCACCAATTGACGCTGAACGGCGATGCCGAATTCGGGCTGCCGCTCAGTCCGTTCTTGTCTCCCCTATCCTCTTCAGTGCCCATGGAGGCATTCATGCTTCGTCGCTTCTTTTCCTATTATGCCCGCTACAAGCAGCTGTTCTTCCTGGATTTCGGCTGCGCCGTGCTTGCCGGCCTGCTGGAACTCGGCTTTCCGCTGGCGGTCAAGCTTTTCGTCGATGAACTGCTTCCGAGCCGCGACTGGGGTCTGATCTTTGCGACAGCGGCGCTGCTGCTTGTCGTCTATGCGACGAGCACCGGCCTGTCGGCGATTGTCAATTATTGGGGCCATGCGCTCGGCATCTCGATCGAGTCCGATATGCGCCGCCAGGCATTCGATCATATCCAGAAGCTTTCCTTCCGCTATTTCGACAATAACCGGACGGGTCATCTGATCACGCACGTCACCAAGGATCTCGAGGAGGTGGGCGAGATTGCCCACCACGGTCCCGAGGACCTGTTCATCGCGATCATGACCTTCATCGGCGCCTTCCTGCTGATGTTCAGCGTCCATTGGAAGCTCGCGCTGCTGACAACGACCATCGTGCCCTTTATGACCTGGCTGGTCAGCCGTTACGGCTCGAAGATGACGGTGAATTCGCGCAGCCTGTTCGGCAAAGTCGGCAACTTCAATAGCCGCATGCAGGAGACGGTCGGCGGCATCCGGGTCGTCAAGGCGTTTGCCAATGAGCGATATGAAAGCCAGCTCTTTGCCCGCGACAATGAGGATTACAAGGCAACCAAACTCGACGGCTACGCCTATATGACGGCAAGCATCGCGCTCAGCTATTTCAGCACGCGCCTGGTTCAGCTCGTCGTCATGATGGCGGGAACCTGGTTCGTCATCTCAGGAGAGCTGAGCTACGGCGGCTTCGTCAGCTTCCTGCTGCTCATCAACGTCTTCTTCCGCCCGATCGACAAGATTACCTCGGTCATCGAGACCTATCCCAAGGGCATAGCGGGCTTCAAACGTTTCCTGTCGCTGATCGATACGGAACCCGATCTTGCCGACAGGCCGGATGCGATTGTGGTCGATCATCTGAGAGGCAATATCGCTTACAAGAATGTCGGCTTCGGCTATTCCGATCAGGCTGTGATCTTCAAGGATCTCTCCCTGACGATTGCCGCTGGCGAGACCGTGGCCTTTGTCGGCGCCTCCGGCACCGGCAAGACGACGATCTGCTCGCTGCTGCCACGCTTCTACGATGTCACGGCCGGCAGCATCGCGATCGACGGCATCGATATTCGCGACATGACCCAGGCTTCGCTGCGCAGCCAGATCGGCATCGTACAGCAGGACGTCTTCCTGTTCGGCTCGACCATTCGCGAGAACATCGCGTATGGAAAGCTCGGCGCCACCGACGAAGACATCATGAAGGCGTTGCAACGCGCTTCGCTTGACGAATTCGTCGGCTCCCTGCCCGCCGGGCTCGATACGCCGACGGGCGAGCGCGGTGTCAAGCTTTCCGGAGGGCAAAAGCAGCGCCTTGCGATTGCCCGCATCTTCCTGAAAGATCCGCCGATCCTTATTCTCGATGAGGCTACCTCGGCGCTCGATACCGCGACCGAATATGCGATCCAGCAGGCGCTGCTGGAACTTGCGAAGGGACGCACGACGCTGGTCGTCGCCCATCGGTTGTCGACGATCCGAAATGCGGACCGCATCATCGTCATGGGCGATAACGGCATTGTCGAAGAGGGATCACATGACGAACTACTTGCCCGCCATGGCGCCTATGCGCGGCTGCACAATGCGCAGTTCGGCCTTTACGCCTGATCCATCCTTATGGACGCCTGAAAAAGAGAGCCGAGACTGATGGCCTCGGCCTTCGTCAAGCCCAGGCCGGCCGCGCTATGCCCAAATGATCGCGCAGCGTCGTGCCCTCGTAATCCCGACGGAAGAGACCTCTCTCCTGCAGGATCGGCACGACATCGTTGGCAAAATCCTCAAGGCCGCCGGGGAAGAAGGGCGGCATGACGTTGAAACCGTCTGCGGCGCCGTTTTCAAACCATTGCTGCATGCGATCGGCGATTTCCTCGGCCGTTCCGAGCACGATGTGATGGCCGCGGCCGGCAGCGACGCGCAGGGCGAGCTCACGGATCGTCAGTTTTTCGCGACGGGCGAGTTCGGTCAGCAGCTCGGCGCGGCTGCGCAGCTGGTCGGAAATCGGCAGATCGGGCAGCGCGCCATCAAGATCATACCCTGCGAGGCTATGGCCGAGACGCTCTTCCAGAAGCGGCATGGCGCTCTTGATGTCGGTCCAGCGGTTCAAGACATCCAGCTTTTCGCGCGCCTCGGCAGCCGTTCTGCCGATGACGGGTAGGAAGCCAGGCATGACGGCGACATCGTCGGGGCTGCGCCCGAAGCCGGCGATCTTGCCCTTCAGGCTCCTGTAAAAGGCTTGCGCCTCGTCGAGGCTCTGCTGCGCAGTAAAGACGATATCGGCGGTGCGGGCGGCAAGATCCTGGCCCGGCCCGGATGAGCCGGCCTGGATGAGCACGGGGTGTCCCTGCGGTGAGCGCGGGATATTAAGGGGGCCCTTGACCGAATAATATTTGCCGTTGTGGTCGAGCACGCGCACCTTTGCGGGATCGGCATAGACGCCGCTCTCCTTATCCTTGGGGAAGGCATCGTCGGCCCAGCTGTCCCACAGGCCGCGCACCACATCGACGAACTCCTCCGCCACGGCATAGCGCTCGTCATGCTCCGGATGGCTTTTGGAGAAGTTGGCGGCCGTACGGGCATAGGAGGTGGTGACGATGTTCCAGGCCGCGCGGCCATGGCTCAGATGATCGATCGAGGCAAAGGCCCGGGCGAGATGATAGGGCTCGCCATAGGTGGTCGATGCCGTCGCGGCAAGGCCGATCTTCTCGGTCACCATTGCGAGCGAGGCAAGCAACGTCAGCGGCTCGAAACGGGCAATCATCGAGGGATGCGCATCGACACCGCTCGTCAGGCCGTCCGCCAGGAACAGCATGTCGAACTTCGCAGCCTCGGCGATCCGGGCGACACGGCGCAGCAAGTCGAAATTCTCGCTGCCGGCTTCCGCCTCAGGATGACGCCAGCCGGAGACGTGATGGCCGGCACCTTGCAGGAAAAGGCCGAGATGGATCTTGCGGGTCTTGCTCATGGGTGCATGCCTTGCGTTTCTTGGAAACTGGATCAGTTCAAACTGTTTGATAGAAGCTGGACGAGACGATGAAGGTCGTCCTCGCCGCGCATGGTTCTCACCAGATCGGGAACGGCCGACACGGCCGGATGGTTGCCGGTCGCGTCGCGGAATTTTTCCGTGGGATCGCTGAGGCCGGGCAAGCCCTTGAACTCGCGCGTCAGATGGCTTCCGTCCTTGAGCGTTACCTCGGCAATGACGAAACGCGTTTTCGGATCGTTCGAAAGGCGTGGCGCCGTCTCGTCATGACGGCGGCGAACGCGCCGGCCGATCGCCATCAGATCCTCCCTCACCGGCGTCTCGCCGAAATGGCCGATCTTCAGAGCACCGTCGACCAGGGCGGTTGCGAACACATATTCGGCGCTGAAGCGCGCATCGATACCGGTCGTCGGATCGGTCACGACCAGCGCTGCATCGCCTCCCGGCGGGAAGGTGATGATGACGGACTCGACCTGCTCTGCGTTCAATCCCTCTTCATGAAGCTGAAGACCGATCATCGCCACCGGATGGCTCGCCGTGCAGCACGGAAAAGCCTTGAGTGTCAGGCCGGGCGTCACGATCTGCCAAGGCGCGCCCCACCCCTCGATGGCTGCCCGCGGCCGCCCCTCGCCAAAGGCGAAGGCCGAATAGAAGCCGATCGGATTGTCGAGAAAATCCCTGGCGCCACCGAAGCCTGCCTTGGCGAGCTTGGCCGACAGCAGGCCTGAGCGCGCTGCCATGCCGGCATGATAAGGCTTGGCATCATGGCCGAACTGCAGGCGCAAACCGCTCGAATGCGTGGCAGCCAGCCCCAGTGCCGTGGCGGTCTCGGCAACCGAATAGCCAAGCACATGGGCGACGGCTGCGGCAACACCGATCGTGCCGAGCGTTGCCGTTGCGTGAAAGCCGTTCTCGTAGTGGCGCATGCCGAGCGAGAGACCGAAGCGTGCCATGGCTTCCAGCCCGACGATGTAGCCGGCAATCAGACGGTTCGCCGATATCGGTGTCTCCGATGCCAGCGCCAGCAGAGCGGGAACGATGACCGTCGTCGGGTGCCCGCGTACACTCGCATGCACGTCGTCATAGTCGAGCACATGGCCAGCATGGGCATTGACCAGGGCCGCGGTCAGCGCATCGGTGCGCCGCCCGTGCCCGATGATGACGGCGTTCCCCGGGCCTGCCGGCAGCTGTTCCAGCAGGATGCGTGTCGTGCGGCCGGCAGCACCACCGAAGGCGCAGGCCAGCCAATCGACGATCGCCGTGCGGGCTGCGGCAACGGCCGCCTCATCTCGCAGCGGATCGGCCGATGCGATGGCTTCGGCAAAGCCTGTCGTGAGCGGGAAGGCCTTTTCCATCGTCAAATTCCCTCACCATCCTCGAGCGAAGCCCGCGCACCGGCAAGGCCGTTGACGAAACGGCGGATGCGCGCATTTGTCGATGTCTGGAAGATAGCTTCGGGCGGCCCCTGGTCAACGATGCGGCCGTTTTCGGTGAAGACCACGACATCGCTGATCTCTTCGGCAAAGCGCATCTCATGCGTGACCAGAATGCTCGTCATACCTTCCTTGACGAGATCGCGAATGACGGCAAGCACCTCGCCGACGGTCTCCGGATCCAGCGCCGAGGTCACTTCGTCGAAAAGGACGAGATCCGGCCGCATCGCAAGCGCCCGGGCAATGGCCACGCGCTGCTGCTGGCCACCGGAAAGCTGTCCGGGATAGACGTTCGCCTTCTCGGACAGGCGTACCTGTGCCAGGAGATCCCGGGCGTGGCGTTCGGCATCGGCCTTGTTGACGCCGAGGATTCGTGTCGGGGCGATCGTGATATTGTCGAGCACGGTCAGGTGCGGAAAGAGATTATATTGCTGGAAGACGATGCCGATCTTCTGCCTGAGCTTGATGCGTTCGGCCTCGCTGCGCATCTGGTCGACGCGCACGCCATTGACCGCGATGCGGCCCGTCTGCGGCGCGACCAGCGCGTTGATGCAGCGCAGGATTGTCGACTTGCCGGATCCGGACGGACCGATGATCGAAACCGTCTGTCCGCGGGCGACTGTTAGGTCAATCCCCTTCAGGACCTCGGTCGGTCCATAGGCGAGATGCACATCGGCCAGTTCGACGATCGGATTGGTCTGAGCGTGGCTCATGCCGGCTCCTCTAGGCTTTCAGGCGGCGTTCAAGGCGCCGCGTCAGGCTGGAAATGGGATAGCAAAGCGCAAAGAACGCCGCCATGACGACGATATAGGCAAGGACGGTGAAATCCAGCCGGCGGACGGCCGTGCTGGCGTCGGTCGCCGCATGCAGCAGCTCATGCACGCCGACCAGGGAGGCAAGCGCCGTTCCCATGGTGATCGAGGCAAAGAGGTTCATCCAGGGCGGCAGCGAACGCCGCGCGCATTGCGGCAGGATGATCCAGCGCAACGCCTGAGACCGGGAGAAGCCGAGGCCCTTGGCCGCCTCCCACTGCGTGGTCGGGATCGACTGGATGGCACCACGCGTGATCTCGGCGACATAGGCGCTGGCAGGAATGGCAAGCCCGATCACGGCTTTCACCCAATCGGGAAACGGCAGGTAATGGCCGAAGACCACGATCTCGAAAGGAAAGATATAGGTCGTTGCAAAGATCAGCACCAGATGGGGCGCATTGCGGAAGATCTGGACATAAAGGCCGACTGGATAGCGTACGATCTTCAGCGGCGCCAGCTCCAGAATGCCAAGCAAGACACCGATCAGCGTCCCTCCAGCCATCGCAAGCAGGCTGATGAGGATGTTCATCAGGAAGCCGCTACCGAGATAGGGCAGCCATTCGATGAGCACATGCAGCAGCGACAGATCCGCCAGCAGCCAGATAACGGCGATCGCAACGAGCGCTCCAACCAGCCAGGGCAGCCAGTTGCTCGAAGGCGCCGATGACAGCTTTGCCACACTCATGCGCCCACTCCGAAGCCAGGCACGGCGAGGCGCTTTTCGATCCAATGCCCGATCTTGGCGAGGGCAAGATTGATGGCGCTGAAGAACAGCAGAATGACGATCATCAGTTCGACGACATTGTCGCGCTGCGTCCAGACCATGATCGAGGCATAGGTGATTTCGCTCACGGCAATCGCATTGCCGACGGTGGTCAGCTTGACCAGATTGATCATGTTGTTGACGATCGCCGGCAGCGACGCCCGGAAAGCGAGCGGTATCGCCACGAAGCGAAGGATCTGTAGGCGCGTGAAGCCGATGGCACGCGCCGCTTCCACCGTCTGTTCCGGCACGGCCTCGATACCGGCGCGAAGCGCATCGGCATGCAGTGCTGCAACATGCAGGCCGACCACGGCAACCACCCAGAAGAACGGTGTCAAAGGATTGTTCTGCGCGCCACCCAGCCCATTGGAGACGAGTGTGTTCAACACGAGGAAGCTGAACATCAGCTGCACGAGTGTCGGCGTATTGCGGGTCACTTCAATGAAAGCTCTGACCGGCGCGGCCAGAGCCTTGTTCCCCGAGGTCAACATGGCCGCAAACAGCAGGCCGAACAACAGGCTGACCGGAATGAGGAGCACGATGAGATAAAGCGTGGTGATGAAACCACCACGCCAGATCTGCGCCTCATAACCGCTGGCCAGGAATTCATAGTGAAGCCCGAGCCTGCCGGTCCAGTCTATGAAGGTCTGAAGAAGCGAACTTCCCATGCAAACCGCTCCTCAAGCGACCGGTCAGGTCACTTGCCCTCGAACTTCTTATGCTCTTCCTCAAGATAGGTCGTGTTGAGCAGGCGGTTTGCCTTGGCATAGTCCAGAAGCTTGCCGTTGGCATGCAGTTCCTGGATGGCCTTGTCGAGTGCGGCGCGCGTATCGCTTTCGCCCTTGCGCAGCCAGATCACCGAATCCGAGGGAACGAGTTCGGTCGGAAACAGGATCTTGTAGTCCTTCCATTCCTCCGGCCGATCCTGAAGCAGCAGGCCGACCGTCGCCCCGACATGGACGGCCGCAACGCAATTGCCGCCCTGCAGCGCCAGCAGCGATTCCGGCTGGCTCGGCAGCCCCTTCACTTCTGCGCCATATTGCTCCATCAGCGGCTGCGTATAGTTCGACCCTTGAGAAACGCAGACAGACTTACCCTTGAGGTCGCTCCAGTCGTTGAGGCCGCTATCCTTGCGGCCGACGGCAGCGCCGCCGCTGCGGTCATAGGGCGTCGGCACATAATCGAGGATCTTGGCGCGCTCTTCCGTGTACTGCATGTTGGCGATCAGAATATCGACCTTACCCTGCTGCAGGAACTGCACACGGTTCGGCGGCGTCACGGTCACCGTTTCCAGCTTGACGCCGAGCTTTTCGGCAAGCGCCTTGGCAATGTCGATGTTATAGCCCTTCTGTTCCTGGCTTGCCGGATCGATATAGCCGAAAGGCGCGCCGGAGAGGATGACGCCGACGGTCAACGCGCCACGACCCTTGATGCGATCGAGCGTCGCATCGGCATGTGCAATCGTGGTGAACAGCGCGCCGCAGGAAAGCGCAGCGGCAAAAATGGCGGCAGATGTTCGCTTGGCAAAATTCATGGATCTGGGACTCCTTATCTGCGCGGAACGTAGAGAGGGCACGCGCAGCGCGCGAGGAATGAGATCCTATTTATCGGGATATCGGCGCAACAATTATCCATATAAACGATAGATTTGAATATATCTAATTTGCCGTTCCCTGTGCGCAACGGCAAATTCAATGCGTTTACTGGAAGTCGAATACACTCAGACCCGTCGCCATTTCGTCAAGACCGAGCGGGCGCGTCACCGGCGGCTCTGCTCTCGCCAGACAGCCCTGACGTTCGCACAGACGACAGGCCGGACCGATCGCGACGGGCATCGAGCCAAGCGCCTTGCCGTAGATCACCTCGTCGCGATGGGCGATATCGCAGCCGATGAGGAGCGCGGTGCGGCGCGTCCTTTCTCCGAAGTCGGCCCGCGGCCCCTCGACCGTCCGCGATATGGTGAGAAATCCGCCGCCATCCGGCATCTGCGTGTCGTCCACCAATATCTGCCCGGGCTGGCCAAAGGCGGCATGGACATTGAGCTTGGGACAGCCACCGCCGAAGCGCGCCTGCGGAAAGCCTTGGGCGCCGGCCTTGCGCAGGCGATGGCCGGCACTATCGACCTCCATCAGGAAAAACGGGATAGCCGATGCCGCCGGGCGCTGCAGGCTGGTGAGCCGCGTCGCGGCCTGCTCGTAGGACACACCGAAGCGAGCACCAAGGCCATCGATATCATAATGCAGACGCTGCGCTGCCGAAAGATAGGCGCCGTAGGGCATCAGCAGGGCGTGGGAGGCGTAGCGCGCCAGCTCGAAGCGGCCAATACGCTTGGCTTCCGGCGTCGAGAGCGCAAGCGCCTCCAGTTCGGCGGCAATCTCCTCGCGCATGACCAACAGCGAGACCTCGGTCGCAATCTCGCGAAGCTGATCGAAGGGCGACAATCGCTCGGACAGGAAAAGCCGCATGGAATGCCGGTCGTAGCGTCGGCGCAGACCGGGCATGGCATGCACCGGCAGCAGGCGCACGGCAATGCCATGTTCGCTCTTCAACCACGCCTTCAATCCGCCTGCCACATCGTCACCGGACGAGAGGCGCTCATGGAATGTCTCTGCGGCATCTTCGATGCGGGCGAAAAAATTCGGCCGCGCTTGCAGACGGTCGTGAACCTCATCCAGCGGCAGGCGCGGACCGGCGACATCGGCAACCCGTCCCTCGCGGGACAGAAGCTCGGCAAGATCGGACAGCCTTGCGGCCTGCTCGCGATAGGCGCGATAAAGCCGGATCATGCCGTTTGCCGCATTCGGCGCGGCTTCGGCGAGCTCGATCAGCTCCTGGTCGCCCGGAATTTCACCCGCAAGCAGCGGGTCGGCAAAGACTTCGCGCAGCTGCCCTGCACTGCCGGCCTCTCCGCCCTGCAATTCGTCGAGATCGACCTTGTAGACCGCCGAGAGCTTCAACAGCAGCTGCACGGTCAGCGGCCGCTGATTGCGCTCGATGAGATTGAGGTAGGACGGCGAGATATCGAGAGCCTGCGCCATCGTCGTCTGTGTCAGGCCGAGGCCCATTCGGACGCGACGAACCCTGGGGCCAGCGAAGATCTTGCGTTCAACCATATGTCAAACCCTTTACAAACCTTCCTTCAGTGGAATTTTACATGATTTACAATTTTACTGGCAAGCGATGTCAACGATAGCACATCATAACCTTTTTAACTACTGAGATTTTCTGGTTTTCCTAGCTCTGCGAGCACCACTATTGTAAAAATAGTCATGCAATCGAGATCGATCGGAGGATCGAGAGAAGGTATCGGGAGAATAGCATGACAGATTTTTACAAACTGGTTCCAAGCGCACCTGCCGAGCGTTTCGATGGCATCGAACGCCCCTATCAGGCCGCTGATGTAGAGCGGCTGCGTGGATCGATCACCATCCGCCATTCACTCGCCGAAATGGGCGCGAACCGTCTGTGGCAGCTCATTCACGAGGAAGATTTCGTCAATGCGCTCGGCGCGCTCTCGGGCAATCAGGCCATGCAGATGGTTCGCGCCGGCCTGAAGGCGATCTATCTCTCCGGATGGCAGGTCGCAGCCGACGCCAATACGGCGTCTGCCATGTATCCGGATCAGTCGCTTTATCCCGCCAATGCCGGTCCGGAGCTGGCGAAACGCATCAACCGCACGCTGCAAAGGGCCGACCAGATCGAGACGGCCGAAGGCAAAGGGCTTTCCGTCGACACCTGGTTCGCACCGATCGTTGCCGATGCCGAAGCGGGCTTCGGAGGTCCGCTGAACGCCTTCGAGATCATGAAAGCCTATATCGAGGCGGGTGCCGCAGGCGTCCACTTCGAGGACCAGCTGGCATCGGAGAAGAAATGCGGCCATCTCGGCGGCAAGGTTCTTATTCCGACGGCGGCCCATATCCGCAATCTCAACGCGGCACGGCTTGCCGCCGACGTCATGGGTGTGCCGACCCTCGTCGTCGCTCGCACCGATGCCGAGGCCGCCAAGCTTCTGACATCCGATATCGACGAACGCGACCGGCCCTTCGTCGATTACGACGCCGGCCGCACGGTCGAAGGCTTCTATCAGGTCAAGAACGGCATCGCGCCCTGCATCGCCCGCGCCGTCGCCTATGCACCGCATTGCGATCTGATCTGGTGCGAGACGTCAAAGCCGGATCTCGAGCAGGCGCGTAAATTTGCCGAGGGCGTGCATCGGGTCCATCCCGGCAAGCTGCTCGCCTATAATTGCTCGCCATCCTTCAACTGGAAGAAGAACCTGGACGACGCGACGATCGCCAAATTCCAGCGCGAGCTGGGTGCGATGGGCTACAAGTTTCAGTTCATCACGCTTGCCGGCTTCCACCAGCTGAATTTCGGCATGTTCGAGCTCGCCCGCGGCTACAAGGCTCGCCAGATGGCCGCCTATTCCGAACTGCAGCAGGCGGAGTTCGCCGCGGAAGCCAATGGCTACACCGCCACCAAGCATCAGCGCGAAGTGGGCACAGGCTATTTCGATGCCGTTTCGCTGGCGATCACCGGCGGACAGTCATCCACCACGGCCATGCACGGATCGACCGAGCACGCCCAGTTCAAGCCGGCAGCAGAGTGATATCAAGATCATAGAAGGAGAATGACATGGCATCGATAGCACGTGTTCGCGAGAGAGCCGAGGAACAATCTCTCACCATGAATGCAGATCAGCAGGCAGTCATCCGCATGTTGGCGAACGAGCTGCATCGCCTCAATCAGGCCGTCATGAATGCGGTCGAGGCCGGTGTTTCCGTCGAGCTCGTCCGCTCGGCCCGCCACCATGGCGGCAACGGCAACTGGGGCGATCTATTGATCCCCGTCGTCGTCGCCAATGCCGCGCACCAGGCCTGACGATCATACTTCCAGCCAGACTTCGGGCCGCTGTCATCCGCCAGTCGGCCCGTTCTCATGGCTGGCGATCAGAGCGTCGCGTCGTCTGCAAAGTCGGCAAAAGCCTGCCTGATAAGCTCGGCCCTGGCGCGGGAGGCAACGAGGGCCGCCAGCAGAATTCTCGCCTGCCCCGGCCGCAACGTCGGGGAATGAACAGCACCGGCCTCGGCGAGATCGTGCCCGCCGCCGCCGCCGCCATAGCTTGAGACCAGCAACCCATCAGGCACCCTGCTGGAGACCACGACGGGCACCCCGACATCGGCACAACGCCTGACGGCTTCAACCAGACGCGGATTGGCATTACCCGAGCCGAGTGCCGCAAGAACGATGCCGTGTGCGCCGGCCCGGAGACTCGCATCCACATGCACGGAATCACACCCGGGATAGATTGCCACCACATCGACGCGCACACTGTCGAGCGCTGCCGCAAGGCGCATGCTTGGTGGATTTTCGCGTGGCCGCGATTGCCGGAAAGCGTCGGCGACATCCGACGAATATTTATAAAGCCCCCAAGCCGGCAGCAGGCGGCCGCCGAAACAGACGAGCACACCGCGTCCGGCACTGACCGGATCGGTAGCGGCGGCAACGGCAGCGGCAAGGTTCGCAGGGCCATCGGCGTTCGGATGATCCGCCGTAAATTGCGCACCCGTGAACACGACCGGCTTATTCAGGCCGTGCTGCAGATGGACGAGCAGCGCCGTCTCTTCCATCGCGTCCGTACCATGCAGAACGACGATGCCGTTGATGACATCATCCGCAAGCAATTCGCCGACCTTGTCGCTGATCTCCTGCATGTCGGCAAGCGTCAGGCTCGCCGAATCCTTCGCCATCAGCTCGATGGGCCTGAGATCGACGGGCATGTCAGGCAAAAGTGCCAGCAGGCTTTCCCCCGTCAAAGATGGCGAGCTGGCGCCGTTGTCGGCACGCTCGCTTGCGATGGTACCGCCGGTGGCAACCACGGCCACCAGCGGATTGATCCTTCCTGCCGTCACGACCGGCCTCGCTCGACCGCCAGCCTATGGATGCGGTCGCGCAGCAGATACCAGCCGACGACCAGGGCCGGTGCAATCAGGACGAGCGAGGCGATCGTCCAGGTGCCGACAGGATAGTCGAGCGCCATCAGCACCAGCACAGCAAAGAGGAAGACGAGCGTCAGGATACCGGTATAGGGCGCGCCGAACATGCGGAAATCCGGGCGGGCCATCTCGCCGCGCTTCGACAGCTTCCAGAGTTTCAATTGGCACAGCACGATGACGCCCCAGGCGGAGATGATGCCGAGCGCCGAGAGATTGAGCGCAATCTCGAAGGCGGCCGACGGCACGACGGCGTTCAGCGCCACGCCGATGACGGTCACCACTGCCGTCACCGCTATGCCGCCATAGGGCACGCCGGCCTTGTTCATCTTGGCAAGCGCGGCCGGCGCCGAGCCCGAAACCGCCATCGAATGCAGGATGCGGCCGGTGGAATAAAGGCCGGCATTGAGCGAGGACAGCACGGCCGTCAGCACGACGAGGTTCATGATGACATCGGCGCCCTGGATGCCGATCGTCCCGAAGAAGGTGACGAAGGGGCTCTCGCCAGCCTTATAGGCCGTATAGGGCAGCAGCAGCGACAGAAGCAGCACCGAGCCGACATAGAAGATCAGCAGGCGCGCAACCACCGTGCGGATCGCGCCCGGCATGACCTTGCGCGGATCTTCGGTCTCGCCGGCCGTCGTGCCGATGAGTTCGATCGACGCATAGGCAAAGACCACGCCCTGAATAATGACGAAGGCGGGCAGGATGCCATTCGGAAAGAAGCCGCCGCTGTCGCTGATGATGCTGAAACCAGCCGTATGGCCGGCAATCGGCGTGCCCGAGACGACGAAATAGATGCCGATGACGAGGAAGCTGGCCAGTGCCAGAACCTTGACCAGGCTGAACCAGAATTCGAGCTCGCCGAAGACCTTCACCGACAGCAGGTTCATGACCAGCACGACCATCAGGGCAATCAGCGCGAAGACCCACTGATCGATGCCGGCAAGCCATGGAACATAATGCTTGAAGAAATTCATGTAGAGAGCGACGGCCGTCACATCGGCAACCGAGGTCATCGCCCAGTTCAGCCAGTACATCCAGCCGACGGCGAAGGCCATCTTCTCGCCGTAGAACTCGCGGGCATAGGAAACGAAGGAGCCGGAACTCGGACGGTGCATGATCAATTCGCCGAGTGCGCGTAGCACCAGAAAGGCAAAGAAGCCGCAGAGCGCATAGACGAAGATCAGCGCCGGACCGGCTGCGGCAAGCCGCCCACCGGCACCAAGGAAGAGACCGGTGCCGATCGCGCCGCCAATGGCGATCATCTGGATCTGGCGCGGCTTCAAGGCCTTGTGGTAGCCAAGATCTTCATTGGCTGGCGGCTGACGATCCGTCGGCACATTCTGGATGGTTTCGACTGACATTGCTCCTCCCTTGAGCCGTTTGTCCGTGGACGGGTCCGGGGTGCTCGTTTGCACCCGACAGGATGCCCTTTCGCTTCACTCAAGCCGTCGATCGAAACTGATGATCGCCGGTCATGCTGTAATGCTGTATGACAGATTTTTCCTCTTAGACATAGAAATTGCCTAAGGTCAACCCGGCACCAGGCTTATTGACGCGGTTCGGCACAATCGATAACAAGTTTCAAATCTGTCATACAGCTTGACAGATATAGCTTGATTTCGACCATAGGAGGATAATGTGGTCAAGACGCGAAGCGAATATGACCTGCTGGGCGAAAAGGATATTCCGGCGGATGTCTATTGGGGGGTGCACACTGCAAGAGCGGTCGAGAACTTCCAGGTCACGGGCACGCCGATCGGGCGCTACACGCACCTCATCCGCGGCCTTGCCTTCGTCAAGGAAGCGGCGGCCCTTGCCAATCACGAGCTTGGCCTGCTCAGCAAGGAGAGGCTCGATGCCATCGTGCGCGCTTGCCGCGAAATCCGTGCAGGCGAGCTTCACGACCAATTCGTCGTCGATGTCATCCAGGGAGGTGCCGGCACCTCGACCAACATGAACGCCAACGAAGTCATCGCCAATCGCGCGCTCGAACTGCTCGGCCATGCCAAGGGCGACTATGGCCATCTTCATCCGAACGATCACGTCAATCTCAGCCAGTCCACCAACGATGCCTATCCGACCGCCGTCAACGTCGCTGTCATCGAAGCCATCGATGGTCTGGCTGCGGCAATGGAAGCGTTGCAGGATGCCTTCGAGCGCAAGGCCAAGGAATTCGACAGCATTTTGAAGGTCGGCCGCACGCAGCTGCAGGACGCCGTGCCTATGACGCTCGGACAGGAGTTCAGGACCTTCGCCGTCATGCTCGGTGAAGACAGAGCCCGCCTGCTCGAATCGGCAACCCTCCTGCATGAGGTCAATCTCGGCGCCACGGCCATCGGCACCGGCCTCAATGCGCCCGCCGGCTACGCAACCCTTGCCTGCACTCATCTCGCCCGGCTGACGGGCCGCCCGCTCGTGACTGCCAGCGACCTCATCGAGGCGACACAGGATCCCGGCGCCTTCGTCCATCTCTCCGGCGTACTGAAGCGCGTTGCGGTCAAGCTGTCGAAGACCTGCAACGACCTGCGCCTGCTGTCCTCCGGGCCGCGTGCCGGCATCGGCGAGATCACGCTACCGGCCATGCAAGCCGGTTCCAGTATCATGCCCGGCAAGGTCAATCCGGTAATCCCGGAAATGGTCAACCAGGTGGCCTTCTCCGTTATCGGCAACGACATCACTGTCACTATGGCGGCGGAAGCAGGCCAACTGCAGCTCAATGCCTTCGAACCGATTATGGTACGTGCGCTGTCGGAGAGCATCATGCATCTGACCGCCGCCTGCCATATCCTTGCCGAGCGCTGTGTCGACGGCATTACCGCCAATCCGGCTCTCATGGCACAACGCCTGCAGGAATCGATCGGCCTTGCCACCGCGCTGAACCCGCTGATCGGCTATCAGGCAGCGACCAAGGTTGCCCGCGAGGCCCTGGCGACAGGACGCACCGTGCCGGAAATCGTGCTGGATCATGGATATCTGACCGCAGAAGAGCTCTTCGAGGCGCTGCGGCCGGAGCGGCTCGCCAATCTGCCGGCCGCCGTCAACGGTGCGGCTGATCCTCGCCGATGATCGTGGTCACCACGCGCTTGACCTGACCGAGATGGGCCTCCATCGCAGCGATAGCCCCCTCTTCCGATCCCGCCGCAATCGCCTCGACGATGCGGCGGTGCTCGACATTCGAGGCCACGCGGCGCTGCGCCATCATGTTGACGAGCTCCGATTGCCGCATCAGCGCATCGCGGGCGTCGGAAACGATCTTGGAAAAGACTGCATTTCCGGAGGATTCGGCCACCATCGAGTGGAATTCCGAATCCAGATTGACCCACTTCAGGGGCTCTTCTTCCCGGTCCATCTCATTACAAAGTTCAAGCAGCCGTGCCAGCTGCTGCCCTGTGCGCCGCAGCGCCGCCCAGCCGGCGGCCGGAACCTCGATGAAGGGGCGCGCCTCGATCAGATCGCGCGCGGAATAGCCGCCGTAGCGCAGCTCCGGGCCGGGCGTAGATGTCAGGACATAGGTGCCGCTGCCGGTGCGGGTCTGGGTAAGGCCGAGCGTCTGCAGCGAGCGGAGCGCTTCGCGGACGATGGGACGGCTGACGCCATAGCGGGCGGCAAGCTGCGCCTCGGCGGGCAGCCGTGTCCCGACCGCCAACCGTCCCGATGTAATTGCCGAACGAATATCCTCAAACACTGCTTCGGCAGCGTTTTTCCGACTGATCGGACTTGTATAAGATAACCAATCAGCCACCTCACTCATGGCGACAAGCCTTTACAAACATTGTCGGTTTGTCAAGGATCGAACCCTGAGATGGCGGATGTCGGCGGCCGAAAACTGCTCGGGAAAACGTATTTTGCGGAATGAATGCAACCGGTTCAAGCGCCTCGTTCCCTTGCACCCGCCCTCGCCGACGATATCTCACACTTGATGTGCTCTCGGCGGTGATTTAAAGAAATCCTTATGCCTTTATATGGGAGCTGGATTTGCCCTTACCCCTCTTCGCTTTGTTTCTGGCTGCGTTTGCATTCGGCACGACCGAGTTCGTCATCGCAGGCATTCTCCCGGATGTGGCTCAAGGGCTGGATGTCTCGATCCCGTTTGCCGGCTCTCTGGTTTCCGGCTACGCATTGGGTATTGCAATCGGCGGCCCACTCCTGACCATGGCAACCCGGCAGGTCTCGCGTCGGACCATTCTGATCGCCCTTACAATCGCCTTCTGCCTGGGGCAGATCGCCTGCGCGCTCGCACCTGACTTCGCCACCATGCTCCTTTTCCGCGTTGCGACCGCCGTCGCGCATGGCGCCTATTTCGGGATCGCCATGGTGGTTGCCGTCGGCCTTGTCCCGCAGGCGTTCCGAGGACGTGCCGTGGCGGTCATCCTTGCAGGCCTGACGGTTTCGAACATTATCGGCGTCCCCGTCGGTGCAGCGATCGGCGGGCTTTGGGGATGGCGGACGACTTTTTGGGCCATGACTTCGGTCGGCGTGCTCGCATTGGCCGCGATCTGGGCCTTGATCCCATCAACGAAAGCCGAACTCCAGCCATCCGGCCATTTGAGCCGCGAAGTGCGCGTTCTTGGCCGCCAGCAGGTCTGGACGTCCCTTATCATCATGCTCGCCCTCATGATCGGGCAAATGGTGCCGTTCACCTACATAACGCCTCTTTTGCGGGAGGTGACCGGCCTCGATGCCATGCTGATTCCATGGGTACTCCTGCTCAATGGCGTCGGCGCGACATTGGGCGTCTTGTTGGGCGGTCGGCTCTCGGACTGGAAGCTGATGCCGTCGCTGATCGTCATGCTCGCCATTCAGGCCGCGATATTGGTCGTCCTTTACCTCGTCAGCCCCTATCCCTTGCTGATGACCGTGACGATCTTCATTTGGGGTGCGCTTAATTTCGCGATCGGTGCTCCGGTTCAGGCCCGCATTCTAATGTGGACGGCCGATGCGCCGAGCCTCGCCTCATCGCTCATCCCATCGGGGTTCAACATCGGCATCGCGATCGCAGCAAGCATCGGTGCCGCTCTGCTCGAGGGTGGATTTGGTTATCGCAGCCTGCCGGTGCTGGGTGCCATCGCACTTGCCTTGGCCTGCGGGGTTGCCATCCTTTCGGCAGCGCACGAAAAGCGCATCGGTGCTCTCCCCCCACATGCGGCTCTCTCGTGATTTTGCACGGCAGGCGGATCTGACGAAATGCCGCCGAACCGGTGACCGCCCGTCGCGTGCTTTGGAGGCAGATCGGCTCTGCGAGTGAGCAGTAAGGCCGCTGTTTCGAGAGACTGCTCCCGGCAAGGAAAATAATCTCTCTTCCAACCCTTCGACCGCCGCGGCCGCCAAAAAGGGTGGCCGCTGGCAATCGCCAGATTGACTGCTACCCTCACGGACCGAATTTCGTGAAACTTATCGAAGGATAGACTTCCGGCATGGCGCTCTTCATAAGGTCACGTTCGGCAGGCGTGGCTTCCGACCCCACCACACGTGGGTCGCTGCGCGTTCCTTCAAGCCGGATATATCCGGCGTCAACAATCTTCCCCTCGCCAATCGTGATGGCACCATCACCCCCAAACGGGCGGACATAGCTGAATGTTCTGCCGAAAAGTCCATCCTGGTCACCTCCCGCCTCGATGGTGACATTTCCATAGCTGCAATTTGCGTAGGTTATGACATAGCGACCAGGGGCGACGGGCACGAACCATCGTGCATATTTTTGCGCAGTCGCGGAGAACAACTGGCCGAGCACCAGTTTGTTTGGGTTTTGCAAGCGATACGCAACCGCGGAACCGATAGATACAGGCGGCTCCGTCTCGTCTGGCTTTCCTGCATTGACCCTGCGCAGAGTGATGTAACCGCTGCAATCCACATCACCCAACAGCGGCGAATCCACCATTCGAACAAGAAGGAGCGAGCCCTTCTTGTTCTTATTTGCCAAAATCTGGGCCGACCCTTCATGTTGCTGGGCAGCGACCTTGGCTGGGTCTGGAGTCCCGGCGCAACCGGCCAAGAGAACGGCCAGCAGGCCGAATCCGACCGCAGCGAAGAATTTTGCGTTC
This sequence comes from Rhizobium sp. BK289, assembly GCF_014193575.1. NCBI lineage: Bacteria > Pseudomonadati > Pseudomonadota > Alphaproteobacteria > Hyphomicrobiales > Rhizobiaceae > Rhizobium > Rhizobium sp. BK289. The sequence continues at coordinate 9,496 of NZ_JACHZO010000024.1, read as the reverse complement.
ATTCTGAAATCCTAGAGGAAAGTGAAAACATGTAGCTGCGGAAGCCGAAATCTCAACAATTCGAACAGATTCTAATACTGTCAGCCAATGCTTAGCATTATGCGCAGCAGTTCATTTGAATAGAAATGAAATTCTATCTTCATTATTCGCCCCTCATATGAATAATACGCCGTTATATTCTTATGTGTAACACTAAAGCTTGGCAATAACGATATAACGCGCCCCTAATTCTTCCTGAAGCTGTTGAGCTAAAGTTGCCCCCTCTTCGCGGAACTCGATGCGCTCCCGTTCACTTCCGAAGCCTGAACTCAAGGGATCATCAATATTAAGCGTTGCATCAAACGTCTTAGCCCATGCCATTAGCCTTTGCCGAAGTGAAAAAGAGATAGGCAAATCTTTGGGATCGATGTTTCCCACAGCTCCAGGAGAGGCTTCCCAGAGAGGAAAGCATTGATAGTCGGCCATAACCTTAATGGTTCTCATTTACCGCTCCCTGCGGGGTTGGCACCCACAATAAAACCATTGTTACCAACGGTCACCGCTATTCGTTGAGGCTGTCCATTGATTGTTGTTTGATAAATTGGTCGCCCCGTACCGCTGCCTTGATAGCCAACGATATTTCCTTCAGTAACTGCCTGCATTACCACGCTGGGGATCTGCGATCGCGAAACTCCAATATTGGCGAAGTCCGTGGCATGAGCTTCTATTATGTGCTGTAAACCAGCATTCGAGGTGCCCGTCTCCAGAAAGACGATCTGCCCGTTAGGAGCTCTGCCTGTAGCAACTACATTTTCGCGCGTGAATTTCACACCATTTGCAGCCAACGCATCAAGGTCTGTTTGGCTAAACGCGTTTCCTTGGGTGACAGACGCCCGCTGTACAGCAGCAAGATCATTGTAGATTGCGCCATTCGGTCCGGCAATGACGATATTCCCCTTGTTGTCCGTGACACGAACAAACCCTTCAGGCAGTCCACCGACATCGCCAGCGGCCGACAAGTTAGACAAAGGCTTATAGCCTGACGGCAAGGTGATCTGCCGCCCGTCCGAGGTGAAGATGACCCGAGGTTGGGCTGCCGCTTCGTCAAGCGTCAGAACATTGCGATTGATGAGGCTACGCTCCGCACTGGTGAGCGAACTTGCTGGCTTGGCTAGGCTATATATTTCCTTGCCAGCGCCGGCGACGCCAACGAAGACAGCACCGACATCGATGAGATTCTGAACCGTCAGCGCATCCTCGGCTGACATGCCCCCCGCGTTCAGCAACTGAACCAGACCGGGATCGCTGACCATGCCGGTCACTGCCTGCTCCGTGTCACCAACCACATGGCTGCCAGCGGAGGTGACAATAAGGACTGCGCCAACCCTAGCCAGCACACTTCCACCACCCGCAAGTCCGCCTGTGACGCCGCCCGCGAGACCGAGGCCATCGATCATCAACTTAATCGTGCCCGCATCCTTATTCTGCTGCAGCACGTCCTGAAGCGTGTTTATTCGCGCTTGCTCCGGAGTGACTGTGCCGTTGAGCACACCGGCATAATTCTTGGCCAAGAGACCATCGACGCTGGTGTCGCCATAGCCGACATCATAGTAGAATGGACTACTTGGGCTTGTATCATTGACAAGAGCATCCAGTCCTCCTCCGGGATAGTTCAGCGCTTGACTGACGATTGCCCTCTTGGCTGCCTCGAAGTCTCGCAGATCATTGAGCATACGCTTGCATGCGTCGGATGCGACACCGCCACTGCATTCTTTGATCAACGCTGCAGTTTGTTCCTGGGATAATTTAACAAGGTCGCTGATCTGATTCTTCAGTGCTTGCTTATCTTGATCGCTACAGCCGCTGAACAGCGCCTGACAATCTGCAAGCTCCTGCGCCAACTTAGTGGCTTTGTCCATTTGATCATGGGTCAAATAGTTGTTCTTGTAGCTTGCAGCCCCATAGGAGGCACCTTCACCACCACCGATTGCTCCCGCGAGACCACTAAGGCTAGAACCGATAGCTGCTGCAAGCGTCCGCTTGTCCTGATCGGACAAGGTGCTGTCCTTCAGCATGCCCTTGACCAGATCGGCAATGGCTGGTGTCAGCAGCGCAGAGGTCGCTGCGCCTGCAGCTCCCTTGAGCGCACCCTCCCAACCATTGACGCCGCCGAGAATGCCGGCGCCGATCGTGTGCAACAGCACGCGGCCGGCTCCGCCTTCTTTCCAGTAGTCCATTCCAGCCTGGTCGCGGCCCTCCGCAGCCTGGCGGTAGAACTCACTGGCAATATCGCCCACCAGCCCCGCCATTGTCGCTTGCGCCGCCTGTAAATCCGCCTGCGTCTTATACTGCTGGCGCAGGATGTTCTGCAGGTCGGGCAGTCCCGGCAGCGAGGTATTGGTGTTGTCGGTATCGCGGCGGATCGTGCCGATGTCCTGCACCTGGTGCGCGGGATCGGTGATCGTGATGCCGATATTGCCGCCGATGGCCGAATAGGCCTTGCCGGTCTCCTTCTCGCCGGCCTTGACGGGCGGAGCGATGGTGAGCCCGCTGGTGCCGATCCCGCCGCCATAGGTTTCGGCCCTCCAGGTCGAATGCGTATCGATATCGGCAACCGTCAGGGTGCCGGTGGAGAAGGAGTTCTTGTCCGCCGTCGCCTGGCTGGTAATCAGGCCACCGACAAGCGACGTCTGACCTTTGACATCGATGTCGAGGCCGCCGGTGCCTGCATGGATGCCCGATTGTTCGGAGACGAGCACCGCATCGCCCATGGCCTTCTGCACGGTGCCGGAGACGCCGGTGTTACCAAAGCCGATCTGGCCGGAGACATTGAACTGATCGGCCTTGGCCTTCTGCGTATCCAGCTGGCTTTCGATCGTCAGGTTCTTGACGTCGATCGCAACCGAATTGCCGGCGACCGTCGCCCCCTTCAGCGCGAGATCGTTGGTGACGATGGTGACATCGCCGGTGCCGTTCACATGCGTGTTCGTGTGGCTGGTGCCGGAGGTTTCCGAACCACCCTTGCCGTAGGAGGCGTTGACCCCCACGCCGGTCTCCTGGCAGCCGCCCTTGCTGGTGCAACCAAAGTTGACGCCGACGCCCACGCTCCAGGATTTGTTCGAGCTGGTCGAATCCGACGTGCCGGTGGCGGCGTTGAGGTTGATGTCGCCATTCGCCGCCGACAGAAAGATGTCGCCGGTCAGCGGGTCGCCGGAAACCGTGGGGATGCCGTTCTTGTCGTAGCCTGCCAGGATCTGCGCACCATCACTGGTGATGGAGCCTTTCTCGGCCTCCATGGTGATGGAGCGCCCCGCACGAATATCCGTCACGACCGGGGTCGAGGACGACGAGGACCAGCTGTTTTCCTGATGGCTGACGCCGGCATTGATGCCGATGCTGAAGGATAGACCGGTTCCAATCTTCGGATCCGTGCTGGTAAGCCCCTCATAGGCGCCCTTCAGCCCCTTGTAGCCCTCGTAGAAACCGAGGCCGGCAATGGCCGTGTTGGTCACCGCATTGACGCCGCCGCTGTCGGAAAGACGCTCGGCCGAGTTCATGATGCTTTGAGCCGCCTTGCCGACCTGGCTCGTCACCGAGATGGTCACACCGGCAAAGGTCTTCTCATGCACCTCCTCGTAATTGGTGACGTCGTTGGCCGAGAGCAGATTGATGTCCTTGCCGGCGAAGAGATTGACGTCGCGTTCGGCCGAAGCGCTGGTCGCCTGCAGGTTGACGTTGTTGCCTGCCGAGATGTTGAGATCGCGGCCCGCCGCCAATGTCGATACCGCATTGGTATCGGACTGCTGCGCCTTGCTGTCCTTGGTCGACTGCGCGCCAATCCCGATCGAGAAGCCGCCATTGCCGGCGGAAAGCGCTAAGCCGAAGCCGGACTTCTTCTGCTGCTCGGACTGTGACGAGCTTTCGGCGCCCGGGGTCACATTGACGTCTCGGGCCGCCGACAGGTTGATGTCGCGGTCGGCGCTAACCGACGAGCCCATGATATTGAGATCGGTCGTCCTTGCCGTCAGATTGACGTCCTGACCGGCCGACAATGTAGAGCCGATGTTATCCGTGGAAGATTGCTGGCCCTGCTTTTCGTTCTTTCCGTAGAGCGAGATGAAGCCGCCGCCGGAGCCGACGAAGAGGCCGGAATCCTTGCGCTTGCTGTCGGACTGGTGGTTTTCCTGCGCGCCGATGATCGAGACGCTTTCGCCGGAGACGTTCAGCGAGCCATCGGCATTGACCTTCGAGCCAACAATCACCGCCGCCTTGCCGGCATCCAGATTGACATCGCCCGAGGCTGAAAGCTGTGACCCGATGGTCGTCTCGTTATAGCCGTCATAGCTCGAGCTGCCGCTGCGCAGGAAACCCTTGCGGCGGGCAGCGTCATGCTCGGTCTCGGTGTCCTTACCGGCAGTGACGATCAGATTGCCGCCGGTCTGGACATTGAGATCAGCGACATGCGTATCGTCGCCAGCCGTCACCTTCGAGGCGGAGACCGTGGTGTCGCCGCCGGAAATGATCGTCACGCCGTCCTTGCCGGAGAGTGACGAGCCAGCCGCCGTCGTGGTCTCGAGATGACCGGAGGCATTCTCCTTCGTCGAACCGAAGAAACCGCTCTTCTTGCTGGAACTCTTGACATCGAGGGTTGCACTGTCGGTCGCTTCAGCGATGGTGACGTTCTTACCGGCCTGCAAGCCAAGCTTTCCGTCGGCATCCATCGTCGAACCGATGACGTTGATGCCATTGTTCGACTTGGCGACGAGATCGCCGCCCGCCGTAATCGTCGAGCCATTATGCGTCAGCTCGGACGAGGAATTTTTGCCGAACGTCGAGTTCGACTGGCTCTGAGACGTGGTGACATTGATGTCGCCGTTCGAGGTCAGGCCGACATTACCCTTGGCCATCAGATCGGAACCAGAGATCAGGATACCCGTGTTGGCATTGACCTGAAGGTTGCCGCCGGCCGAGAGCTGCGAAGCCTGCTGATCGGTACTGGTCGTCTTGGTGTAGCCATCGTCCGTCTTGCGGGAGAGATCGGTCGAGACGATGTTGACCGCGCCATCCGTGGCCTTGACCTTGAGATCAGCACCGGCCTTGGCGGAGGAACCGATGATGTTGACGTCATTATTGCCGACGATGGTAAGATTGCCGCCAGCGGTGACACGGGCGCCCGTCGCATTCTGCTGGCTACCATTATCAACCTTGACAGCAGCAAGGTTGACATTGGTGCCGGAAAGCTGGGCATTGCCGCCTGCGGCGATCTTGGTGCCCTGCGAGCTCAGCGTACCGCCCGCGGCGATCTGCAGATTGCCGCCAGCCGACACGCCGGCATTGGTGTTGACGACATTCTGGCCGCCGATGGTCATCGTCTGGGCGGCAAGCGTAATGCCATTGGTGGCATTGAGGTTCATGTTGCCGCCGGCGAGGAAAGTGCCGCCATTGGCCTTGATCTCGGTCGCATTGATGGTCATGCCATCCGCTGCGGCAATCGCACCGGAATTGTTGACGGAGCCGGCATCGATGCTGACGCTGTTGCCGGCAATGACGGCGCCGCCTGCATTGACTTTCGCCTTATCAGCGGCCGAGAGATAGACGACCGGCACCAGCACCTGGGCGCCGTCGACGATCTGCGTCTGATAGATCACCATCGACTGGGTCAGCGATGCGGCCTGCTCCGGCGTCAGTGCTTGCCCGAGAGCAAGCCCGTTCGCCTCGGCATAAGCGACGCCGTTGTCGAGCAGCGTCTTCATCTGGTCAGTGGCATTGTTGCCGGGGATGAAGGATCCCGCGCCAAGGCCATCGCCCACCAGCTGCCGCATCTGTTCGTCTACCAGCTGATTGTCGAAATAGGCGTCGCCGAGGAAGGGAACCTTGGTCTCCGGCGTATAGCCAACTCGGCCGATGAAATAACTCGAGCCGTAGAACTTCGACACGTCGAGGAAGGCCGCCCGTGTCTCGAATAGGAAGATCTGGCCCGGCACGGTGCCGCCGACACCGCCCGATTGCGGCTTGGCAAGCGAGGCGAGTTCCGCGCCATTGACCTGCAGCACCTGGGCAAGGCTGCCGCTGCTGCCGAGAGCAGCGGTGAGCTTGCCCATCAGGCTGTTCGGACTGATCGCAGCGCCGCCGGTCGTCAGGCTGCCGGAGCTGATCGAAGGGCCGCTGGCGAGCGTCACACCATTGCCGCTCACCGAAGCGCCGATGGCTGCCGTCAGGCCGCTGCCGTTGGCCGTCGGGCCGCCGGCGATCGTCGTGCTGACGGCTGCCAACGACGGGCCACTACCGACGCTCGCGCCGCCATTTGAGGCGAAACTGCCTAGCGCGGCATTGACGTTGAACAAGGCGCCGCCGGCCGTCATGCCATTCAGGGCCGACAGGGGATCGCTCGATGTCGAAGGCGCACTGACGGCCGCGCCGCCACTTGTCGAACCGAGCGACGTATTGTTGACCGTACCGAAATTGAGGCTCAGGGCGTGGGCCGCCTTAAGCGTGCCAGCCGCGCCGCCGATAACCTGCGATCCCGAGACGATCGACGTGCCGTTGGCGATATTGCGGGAAGGATCGGCCGTGCCATCGGCGTTGTAGGCCGAGCAGGCGCTCTGCGCGCTACAGGTCAGCATCGTGGTGCGATTGAGGACGACGCCTTCGTTGGAGAGCGTCGATCCGTTGAGCGTCGCATCACCGCCGGCCTCGATCCGGCTGTAGGAATTGGTGAGGTTGGTGGCATCAACCGTGAGATTGCCGCCGGCGCGGATCACCGCCTCGGGGCTGAGCGCACTGGTGAAGCGGTCTTCATAAACCGACTGCGATATGTTGGACGTGGGGTCCCAGGTGTAGGTCGTGCTCGTATCCGAACCGTTGCGCACGACCTCATCGACGATAAAATAACGCGAGGGATTGTTGGGATCGAGGATGGGATTGCCGTTGGCATCCTTGGGAACGCGGGCCTTGATCCAGTCGAAGATCGGCCGAACTTCCGTCGGACCGCTGCCGCTGACCCAGGTCCAGGCGTGATAGGAGGTGCCATCGGCAAGGGTTGCGACCGAATACAGCAGCGGCTGGTAGTCAGAAAACTGCCCCGGATCGACCCCCGCATAAAGCTGGAACATATTCTGGTCGGTCGATTCCAGATAGGCAAAGGGTTGGCCCGCGACCGCTGGATTGAGCACGAAGGTACCGACAACCGCACCGGAGGAGACCAGCTGACCCGTCACCCAGGTCGGCGTCGTCGATCGCCTGTTGATGAGATTGCTGGTGAGTATCGACATGTCACCACCGGACTGAATGAGACCGGACACATTGGTGACTGCCGCATTGCGCTGACCGGCGGTCGTCCCCTGGATGGTCAACCCGCCATCGGAAACGATAGCGCCCTGGTCATTGGTCAATGTGCCGCCGACGAGGAGGTTGGCGTTGTTGCCGGCAAACACGAGGCCCGAGGGGCTGTTGTAGAAGTCGCCAGCGACGTTGAAGGTCAGATTGTTGCCGGCGGCAAGCTGACCGGTATTGCCGAGCGACGGCAGGTTGAGCGTCAGGTCATGCGCGGCAAGCAGCGATGTGTTGGCGGTGGTGACGAGGCCCGCGGCAGAGATGGCGATGTCGCCGGAACCGCCGGCGACGCGATCACCGTTGCCGGTGACGCTGGAGGTGACGGTGCTGACCTCGGCATTGGACAGATCCGCATTGCCCGACAGATTGAGTGACAGGCCGCCGAAGACGAGATTGCTGCCGGACAGATTGGCGGAAGAGCCGTTGACAATCAGCGTACCGCCGCCGGCAATCCTGCTACCCCTGCTGCCGGAGAGATCGACGGCACCGGTATTGAGCGTCAGATTGCTGCCGACGCGGGTGGTGTTGGTATAGGCGATGGCCCCGGGCGCCGTGAGCGTGGCGCTGCCAAGGCTCTGCAGGCTGTTGTAACCGATGTTCTGCGTTGCCGTGGCGGCAAGATTGCCGCCCGAAAGCAGGGAATTGGCGCTGATACTGCCGCTCGAGGCTGAGAGCGTCATCGCGCCGGTACGCTGCAGCATCAGGCTGCCGCCGGCCGTGGCACGGGTGGCGGCGAAATCGACGCCGGAGACCAGCGTGTCGATCGTCATCGATCGGGCGGACAGATTGGCGTTGCGGCTGGCAAGCGACTGGCCGGTGAGCGTGATCGAATTCCCCGCGGTGATCGTCAGATCGCCGTGGGAGACGGCATTCGCGCTGACATTGTTCGCCGCGTTGGCCGTGATGCTGCCGGCAGCAAGGAGGCTGTTGAAAGAGATGTCGCCTGCCGTGGCTAGGAGCGTGAGATTGCCGGTCGGACCAAGAATGACATTCCCGGCGCCCGATTGGTCCATCGCCGCAAAATCGACACCGGCCGCGATGACGTTGCCGCTGACGGCAGATCCGGTGATCGAGACGTTGCTGGCGCCCAGGAGCTGACCGTTGATCCTGATTGCGCCAGGACTGGTGGTCGAACCGATTGCGACGACGCCATGGCCCGTGATGTTGCCGCCCGTAAAGGCGCTTGCCGCCACATCGAGATTGCCGGCGACGATCAACGTATTGGCGGTGGTGCTTGCCGCATTGATGGTCAGATCGCCGCTTGCTCCGAGGGCGATGGCGCCGTTTGATGAGCGCGCGGTGGCGGCAAAATCGACGCCCGTGACGGCCTGATTGATCTGGACGGATGAACCGGAGAGCAAGACATCGCCGGCACCGAGGAGCTGACCGGTCACCTTGACATTGCTGCTGGCGGCAAGGGTAATGTCGCCATGGCCGGTCACGGCATTGGTCGCGATGGTGGCCGCCTGCGCGTCGATATTGCCGGCCGATAGCATGGTCTGCGCGGTGATGCCCGCAGAAGCGGTAAGATTCATATCGCCGGCAGTTCCGAGCACTATACCGCCGCCGGCGGCATTGGTGGCGGCAAAGTCGATGCCGGAGATCAGGATCGGGGCGCTGATACTGCCGCCATCGATCGTGAGATCGCCTGCGGCCAAAATCTGGTTGCTGACATCGACATCGCCTACGACGTCAACCTTCCCATGACTGGTGATACTGGCGGCGATGAGGTCTGTCGCCCTTGCCGTGACATCGTCGGCCGACAGGATGGTTCCAGCCGTGATGTTGCCGGAGGCGGTCAAGCTGGTCTTGCCGGACTGCGCCAGCACGATGCTGCCGCCGGCGGCGTTGGTGGCGGAAAAGTCGATGCCGGAGATCAAGGTCGGTGCGCTGATGCTGCCGCCATTGATCGTGAGATCGCCTGCCGCCAGGATCTGGCTGCTCACATCGACATTGCCGACCATGCCGATATTGCCGTGGCTTGTGACACTGCCCGCCTGGAGATTGGCCGCCTTTGCCGTGATGTCGCCGGCCGAGAGGATCGTGCCGGCCGTTGCATTGCCGGAGACGGTGAGGTCCGTCGTACCGGTCCCTCCGAGCATGATGCTGCCGCCGTTCGCTGCGGTTGCCGCAAAATCAACGCCGGAGACCAGAAGTCCGGCGTTGAGGCTGGCGCCATCGATCG
>NZ_JACHZO010000023.1:0-56917 GCF_014193575.1 Rhizobium sp. BK289 | reverse complement strand
ACATTGACCCGCATCGCTCAAGGCTGGCCAGTATCCGAGCTCGAGGCGCTTATGCCATGGAACTTCAGGCCTGACGCCATCAGCTAACCGCTTACTGAATTTGGATGATTTCAACAAGCCAATCGAAAACGGTGGCCCCTTGCCTCTTTTGCGCTCGGATTAGGTCGGCTCGCACAAGTTCACGATTGCTTGGGTGGCAGCGTTCCAACCGCTTCTCCAACTGTCTTTCCGTTTCCGGATGGCTCAGGTTTGTCCGAGAGACCTCTGAATGGGTCCACCGAAGGATAAATCCCTCGTCAGGTGTACGAAAGCCTCCGCGCAGAATGTCGTTGAAGGCATCAAGATTTCGTCCCCAATATGCATCCGGAATGAGTCTTTCACTCACTTGCTCATAAAAAGCCTCAAGCGACGTGATCTTCGATCCATCAAGGATATATTCTTTGGTCATCAGTCAGAACATAATGCACGTGGCTTGATGTCCGCAATGGGGTCGGTACCGGCCGATCCGCAACGCGCCCAATGTCGGTTGTATCGTTGGCAGTCGCGTCTTCCCGAAAGCAGACGTCGATCAGTTAGCTTTGAAGGCACGAAAGCGTCAGGACCAAGATTTCGCCACATTTGATCAAGCTCTTGGTTGCTGAAAACCCCCTTCTTCACCGCCTAAACCGTCGCGCTTCACATACTTCCGACCTCAGGCGATTCTAAAGATTACAAGTTAGGCCGGCACTCCTGAAAATATTGTCTCAATATTCAATTTTTTAACGCACGGGCCTTTAGGCGGTGTAACAGCTCCGCCCCCGTTTCAGTTGTGCTCAATCCATAACCTGTATCTCTTGTCATCGAAAATGGAGTATAATTTCTGTCATATTTTATATTAGATATGTCCTTGCACCTTTTTGGTTCGCCATTTTGAAATAGAATTAATTCAGCATATCCTTTTTTGCATAGATTATAGTTTAGTTCTATAATTTCATTGAGACTGCAGATCTTTGAAATATTTAACTGGGGATTGTGAATGTCCCCATCTGGTACCAACCAATAGGTCTCATATAGTCCGCAGTAATCAAACTCAGACAATTCCAATATCGCTATTAAGATCGCTGTTTGTGTACCGAAATTCATTTTCCTAGTCACCTGCCGAGCTTAAACCTGTCAGTTTTTCCACCTTTCGACACAACGCCATACGGATCATCGTGCAGCTCCGGATTCGAGGTATTTTTTGTGCCACCTGGATGAATCCTGACTTGTTCGCCTTTTCTATCGGGGTTTTCATATACCGTGCCCTGGTTATTTTTTGCAGGTCGAGAGGACCAACCTCGACCCGATAGGTCTTGACCGATATCATCCGCGGTCTTGCCCTCCAGATCCCCTGCATCCGGCGTGTTCTGTGGGCCACTGTTAAGCAGAGGACCCGCTAAGTCCGGGAAATTATTAGGCGCCGGACACATGCCGAGCGATGGCTGTGACGGCTGTAATAGCTGCTGCATTAGCCAAGGAAAAATCGAAAATTGTCCACTGGCATCTGTATAGACTAGCGGAGAATTTTCTGCATAAGCGTACAAATTAAGGGTCTGGTTAGTTCCCTCGCCAAGTGGATCTCTGGAGACCCAGCGCCCCAGATTCGAATTATAAACTCTGAACCACGTCAGGCCAAGACCGCTCTCGCGGTGGGAGAACAATCCGGCGAAACCATAATCTGTAAGCGACTGCGCCGTCTGCAGCACTACGCCCCAAGGGTCATAATCGTAAGCGGGAGCGGCGGTTGCACTTTGGAACACTCGCCGCACAGAACCGACTTGATCGATGCCGTAGAAGAGCGCTGGATTTGCTGCCCCGACCTTAAATTCACCTTCGGTGAAGTAACTTTGTTTCGGAGAGTAGGCGGCATCGCGTGCTTGGCAAAGCTTACTGCCACACCAAATATACTTTAAGGTAACGGCGCTACCTCCACTCGCTGGCGTGTCGCCAATCTCAATACGACGCCCGCGTCCATCATAGGCGAATTTGGTGAGCTTCCCCGATTGCGAGGGATATGTGATCCCAACCAAACGATTTTCTGCGTCCCAGGAATATGCCCGTTCGCCGTCGGACAGCAAATTTCCGTTGGCGTCGTAGCTGTAGCCCTGACCAGAAGCCTGCGTGATCTCGTTGAGATTATTGAACGAGACTGCCTGCATCGCCGAACTCGGATCCGCGACGCTTGTGTCGCTGTCTTGCGTGATCGCGGTGATGAAGTTCTCCGGCGAGCTTTGAAAGGTGAAATTCGTATACTGCCCGCTCGTCAAGCCGGTGTTGGCGATGCCAGACAGACGACGGTCATGGGCATTATCGAGGTAGCTCCAGCTGGTCTTGAGAGTTGACGTTGCTGGCAGCAACTGCCGAACTGTGATCTGAGAGGTTTGCCCCAGGTAGGAAATCTGAAAGGCGCCCAGGTCGCTGGAGTGATTGATCACGCGACCGATAGCATCGTACTGGAAGGTCTCGGCGCCGCTGCCCGAAATCTGCCGGGTGGCTTGCCGTCCCAGAGCATCATAGCCATAGGCGATTGTGTGGGAGCAACTCGCAGAGCCGGATGCGGTAAAGCACTCCTGAGCCAGTTGCTGGGCACCATCGACATAGGACGGGTTATAGGCATAGGTCGTCGCCCCCACCCCGTCCGTCATCGAAGCGATGCGATCAAAATAGGGATCGTAGCCGAACGAAACATTCGGCGTCGGATTGACGGCATTGAGATATGTCAGACCAGTCAGATTGTTGTCGATCGCATAACTGTATTGTTTTGTCTGTCCCAATGCGTCGAGAACGCTCTTCAGGCGGCTGGTCGTGTTTTCGTAAGTATAGGTAACATGACTATTGTCGGCATAGGCCTTCGAGGTTTGCCGATCCTGAACGTCGTAGGCCCAGGCCGTCACATTGCCCTTCGGATCCGTTAGAGAAACGAGATTTCCGGCCGGATCGTAGCCGAGCGTCGTCGACTGCCGCATAGGATCGACAACCGCCGTTAGTCGGCGATTGGCGTCATATTGATATCGCCAAACCCGCCCCTCGCGATCCTGATAGGAAACCAGATCGAGCCGCTGATAGGTGTAGCGCTGCGATGTGCCGTCGGGATAAGTGATTTTCGTAATGCGGTCGGCCGCATCGTAGTCGTAAGTGACCGTCCAACCTTCGGAGTCGGTATAGGTTCGCACGCGGGCAAAACCGTCATAGGTGTAGGTAGCCGCAGTGGCGTTGTTGGCGTTCGTGACTGACGCCAAATTTGCGTTTGTGTCGTATTGATAGGCCGTCTTTTCACCAAGGGCGTCGGTGAACGAGGTTAACTGACCAACTGCATTGTAACCGATCGTGCTCGTCTGCCCGGCCGCGTCCGAATAAAAGATCGGCCGATGCTGCTTGTTGTAAATATATTGCGCCAGTGTGGACTGCGCGCCGAATTGATCCGCTTGACTGACGGCAACAAGATCGATGCCATTCGAATAGGAATAATAGGTGATTCGCCCGGCCGGATCCGTTGCCTGCGTCAGATTTCCGCTGCTGTCATAAGCATATAAGCTGATCTGCGATGAACCGTCATCGAGCACTCGGCCAATCGCCGTCGGCTTGTTATAGGTTCCGCCGTAAAGGGTGCCCGTTGATCCGATCTGCCCGGGGTAGGTGTACCAGACGCGGTTCTCCAGCGGCTTTTTCTCGCTCTCGATTGCCGTCCCCTTGATAGAAGAGGCTGGCATGTGAACGAAATGCCGGATCCTGGCCTTGGTGTAATCGCACCCACCGGTATCTGTACAGCCGGCGGTGACGTAATCGCTCTTGTCCCAATGAAAACTGTTGCGGTAGGGCAGATAAGTGTTGGAGAGCGGAAGTGGCATGCCAACAGGTACAGTAGCGGTCGGATCGCTGAATGGAATCGGGGCGGGCTCGAGCCATTCCTCGCGCTCCTTATTGCCGAGCGGATCAGTGATCTGAACAAAGCGCGGCGGACCCGAGGTTCCAGGTGCCGTATAGCTGAACCGGGTTGTACCATAAGGCGTCGTCAGAGCGTTGATGAGCGAATTGGCGTCATAGCTGAAACTCGATGTCAGACCGATGATATCGGTGATCGACGCCAGCCGCCCTTGACCGTCGTAAGTTAGGACGGCGCTGCGTCCGAATGGATCCGCAATCTGGCTGACGAGCAGCGGACGGCCGGCGACGCCATAGCTAAAGGTCGTATCACGCCCGACGGCATCAGTGATTGAGGTCAGCCGCTTCTGGTTATCGTAGTGCAACGTTGCGGCGTTGCCTTGCGGATCAATCACCTTGCTCAGGAAGATTTTGCGCGGATAGGCGGCGCTTGCGTCGGACTGCTCATAGATCTCCATTCCACCGTTGCGCAATTGGCGCCGATAGCTGACGGGCGATTGCGAAATGAGAGAAAGGATCGAACCATCGGTGTCCTGCGCCGCGAAGGTTTTGCGGACGGTATCATAGCCGATGTAGTAGAAGGCGCCGCCCTCACCCATGATACGCGAAACATTGGCGCCCGGATTGGTTGGATCGTCGATAATGTAACTTGACCAGCTTAGCGACCATTTCTGACCGATATTGAAGTAGTCGAAATTAGCAGGCTGACTGTCTTCACGCTGATTGTAGCTGATGCCGATCTTCATCGAGGGACCGATCGGCGGAACGTAGCCGACGGGCACGTCCGAGAGCGCGACGCTAACACTGGATTCCTTAATGTTGACCACGCAGAGGGGGCATTGGTTATTGTCGCCGCCGTTGTTTTGATTGTTTGCGCCCTGCGGCCATGGCGACTGGTTTCCATTGCCGCCTAGTCCTCCCGAGCCGCCAAGAGATGGATTGTTGGGATCAGGAGGGATTGGTCCCGGCCCGTTGGCATTCGTGTCGCCGGCATCGCCCTGGCGAGTACTGTTCGTCGATCCTTTGCCGCGAATGGAGACTGCTTGTGGCATTGAAACGGACTGCCAGGCTTCACTGGTGACCTCGCTTGCGGGCACAAGGAAATATCCGCTGGCCTCCGCATTCAGTGCATCGGGCGTGACCCACATATCCGCATTCGGAAAGACTGCGTCCTGAACATGATAGCGGCCATTCGCCTTTCCGACGATCGCCGCAAAATGTCCCACCTTCCAGTGGACGACCGATGGCACGGGGACAGCTTCGTCCGGAGAACGGCGAATGAGGCGATAATCGAGCTTTACCTTGCTTGCCAATCTACCGAGTTCGGCAAGCGTCGTGCCTTCCGGCCCGGCATTGTAAAATTGCAGGAAATTGAGCTTGTCCGCGCTCATCCCCTGGGTCAACAGGAGAGCTCGTAGCGCAAGCGGGCCGCAGTTGAACAGATGCCGCGGATCGGTCTTGACCAGTGTCAGCATGTCGCGGGCAGATTGAATCGTTTCCGTTGCCGGCCCGGAAACCTTACGACCGTCCAGTTGGCTAAACAGTAGCGCCAGATCATCGCTCCGTCCCATGCTGGCGTTCAGGCTGGCGAGCTCGCCGATAGCACGATCGGTCAGTGCTCGTGCCTCTGAAGTGGATGCATCCTTGCCCTCGGTCCAGGCCTTTTGCCAGGCGTCGATGGCACGCGAGAAATATCCGTCATGCAGATAGGAGAGGCCAATATTGGTCCACAGAGCTGTCGACCATCCGCCATGGGGATACCTTTGGAGAAACCCCGTCAAACTGGAGAGATCGGAAGGATCATGACGATGCTGAAACGCATTGAGAGCAGCAGAAAGATCCTCGTCCTCGTTTGGAAAGGTGACCTTTGTTTTCACCAAAGGCTCGGCAAAGCCCGCCATGCTCGGGGCCGGAAACGACGCTATCGTCGGTGGTGCGGCCATCACAGTGCCGGCGGAGATCAATGCGAGAAGAAATACTGCTGCTGTTCCGGATTTGAATGCAGACATCATCGAGATCTCTCGTCAAATTTTTGAAAAGGCGTGGAAGATCGTCAGTCAATCTTGCTCAGGGTTGGGTCCACATGATGCACCCCCACGACCCTGAACCCCAGATCGCGTCAGCGACACCGCTCGCCCAGTTGACGGCGCCCCAGTTGACCTGACCCCAGATCGGTGGAGCGACATCCTTATTCGCGGTCAACTGAGATGTGCGATTGCCGTTCGGGTCATAGCCGTAAACGATGCATTTCGATTGGTCATAGAAGCCGGTGGTCAGCCGCCCGTTAGCGTCGTAGCCAAAATTGCTCGACTTCGAATCCGCGAACACGGGGACAGCGCTCACCAAAAGCGCAATCGAAACAATTATGTGGAAGCCGAGCCTGGAAATCATCGCTCTTTCCTCATGAGAAATTTGTTTACTGTCGCACAATCTGCATCTTGTGAGTTTATTTTGCAAAAGATAACTTGCGTACGAATTGCAGCATTCTTTGGACTCACCCGAAGCGGCCTGCGATGTCATTCAGCGAAGTCCCCAGCGTTTGAAATAGCATTCTCATACAATAACCAGAAATACAATCCCGTAAAATGCGGGAATCGAAGCATCGTCTTCAGTTTTGATCTGAAAAATGAACGTTTTTCGGAAGTAGATTTCTATGGTTATTCCCAATATATATTCTGTAATTGCGAATTTTATGGCATCTATATTTTACCAATTGACGAATTCTTTTTCAGCGTGCAATTAGGGTGCGTCTCGATTTGCTTGCGCATTGCTTTCACCAGTTTTCAAGAGGACGCCCGATGCGATCGGAAAGCAACCTTGCACTGAATTTTCTTGCGTCTGCACTCTTTGCGATGGTCTCCTCGCCAGCGATAGCCGCGTGCACGGTGCCCAATGTCTTGTCCGACGGTCAAACCGCCGACGCGACACAGGTCATGCAGAATTTTTCGGCCGTAGCGGGCTGTGCCAACGCGACCGCACCATCGGGGGGCCAGTACACGGTTCAATTCGAAACATCGACCGGAAACCTAGGCGGCGTCTCCTTGTCGGATGGCCAAGTTATCCTTGGAACCACCGGAGGCGCGCCGCAAGCAAAGGCACTAATCGCCGGACCTGGTATCGCCATCCTGAACGCCCCTGGCGGAATCACGATTTCGGCGACAGGCAACGGCTCTGCCAATGCTGTCGATTGGTTGAATGAAGCCGCCGTCATCAGACCTTTAGCCACGAACTTTTCCATCGTGACATCAACGACAGCGCCAGCAGGAGCCTCTCTGGTGCCAACGGTCCGTGGGATGGCACTGACGACGACTGCCGTTGCGGATGGCACCGGCGTGATGGCCGAAACAGCTGCTCCGAGTGGCCGCTGGCAGGCAACGATGCTCGCGATCTATTCGGGGCCGCTATCAACTCTTAGCATGCCCGCGATTGCCGTGCGCGATTCCGTTGCGAAGCGTGCCATCGAATTCGGCATCAGCGGCATGAGTGCGAGCACCTATCAGTTTTCCTACGTCAGAAGCGTAGGTGGCCAAGGACTGGACACCATTGCGGGTCAAACCACCATCACCGATATCGGCCTTCCCCCGCCTTCGCAGCCGATTTGGTCACGCCTGACTTATGACGGCACGAATCTCTCGTGGTCGTTCTCCCGTGACGGTGAGGTATTCAGCACGGCATTCACAATCTCGGCGGCGGACAACCTGACCAACCTCGACCGTGTCGGACCTGCTGCCTTGTTTCAGCAACCGACGAATCCTTCCTGGCCGTCTGCTTATCATATCCTCTCATGGCGCCTCGCCAGCCTGTAACCCAGTTCCAGCCATCCAAGCATGGGGTTTTCTAATGCCTAGAGCGTCATTTCTCATTCCAATCCTTGCCACAGTGCTTGTGACGGCTGCCGGTACTGCTTCTGCGCAATGCACGCTGCCCAACCAATTGCAGAACGCAGACGTGGCCGATGCCACGAAAGTCACTGCAAACTTTACTGCGTTGGCCAATTGCGCCGATAGTCAGACACCAAGTGGTAGTGCAAATTCGATACTCTATAATGCAGGCAGCGGATCGCTTGCGGGCACAACACCCCTGACAAACGGTCAGTTGCTCATCGGCTCGACAGGCAATCCACCTCAACCTGGAACGCTCTCGGCTGGCTCTGGCATCGCAATTACTGGCGGTCCTGCATCCGTCACGATTTCGGCGACCGGCAGCGGCACAGGAGCGGCGGTCGACTGGTTGAATAAGGCGGCCGTAGCCAAGCCAAATGCCGCCGCGTTCACCATGCGCACGACCACGATACCACCTGTCGGCGCGGCAGTAGTGGCGACGACACGCGGGCTGTTGCTCTCTGCGACCACAAGCGCTAACAATCAGGCTATCATGGCAGATGTGCCGCTTCCTGCCGGAAATTGGCAGGCGACTATGCTTGCCGTCTATACCGGCTCGCTAAACACATACATCCAGCCATCGTTGACCGTACGCGACAGCACGACAAATCGGGCTGTCTCCTTTTCGCAGGGATCAAACGGCAATAACACATATCGATTTGATTACATCAGAACATCTGGTGGTATCGGTCTGGACACGAATTCGGGCGACTCGGCATTTCAGGACGTCGGATTTTCGACCCCAAGCGAGCCCATCTGGTCGAGATTGACCTATAATGGGACGACGCTGATCTGGTCATTTTCGCGAGACGGCGAGAATTTCACCAACGCGTACTCGATATCCGCGACGAACTGGCTCACCCAGCTCAGCACGATCGGCCCGGCAATTCTCTTCTACCAGCCAGCTCATTCCAACTGGAACAGTGGTTATCACATCCTGTCCTGGAACCTCGCCTCGCTTTAATCCCTGAGAACGTTGGAGCTCTATCAATGGACAAGACATGTTACCTGATGTCAGCCGCTTTCCTGTTGGGTATGGTTGGCAGTGCGTCGGCCGCTTGCACTGTCCCAAATCAAATTGTCAACGGAGGGGTAATCGATAGCTCGCCAGTCATGGGCAATTTCAACGCTGTCGCAACGTGTCTTGGCAGTACAGCCCCGGCGGGCGCACAAAACAGCATCCAGCTCGACAATGGCGGCGGTGGGTTTGCCGCCGCTGGGCCGCTGACCGATGGGCAATTGCTGATCGGGACCACTGGTTCGCCGCCGAGCGCAACGACTCTGTCGGCTGGGGCGGGCATAGCCATTACGAACTCACCAGGTGGCATTTCGATTGCGACCACTGGCGTGCTTGGCGGCGGCGGTGCAGACTGGCTGAATGGCACCGCCGTTGTCAAACCGGTTGCTGCCAATTTTACCCTACAGACGTCAACGACACCACCCACCGGCGCTGCCATTGCCAGCACCAGCCGTGGTATGGTCTTATCAGCCACCGCCGCCGTCAACGGAGCGGCGATGATGGCGGAGATGAATGCACCGTCCGGACATTGGCAGGCAACCATGCTTGGTGTGTACACGGGCGGACTATCCGACTTCTCCATGCCGTCCATTGCCGTACGGGATGCTGTCAACAAAAAGGCAGTCGAATTCGGCATCACTGCCCTTCAGACGACCGATTATCGCTTTGACTACTTCATTACGTCAGGAGGCATTGGTCTTGACGGGCGCGTCAATGACATTATGAGCCAGGATGTTGGCTTTCCGCAACCCTCCCAGCCGATCTGGCAACGATTGACCTATGATGGCACCAATCTGATCTGGTCGTTCTCCCGCGACGGTGAGTTCTTCATCCCGGCCTATTCCGTGTCAGCAACTGCCGCTATTGCCAATCTGAGCACCATCGGCCCAGCAGTTCTGTTTGCCCCCAATATCAGGCAAACTTGGGCTGCGTCGTTTCACGTTCTATCCTGGAATGTCGTCAGCATCTGAAAAGCATGGGATGGAATGTGTCCTGGCCCGTCAAGCGGCATCCGTTCAGCTCGGCATGCTTGAGTCTGCGTGGCCCGCTGCCTTCTTCCGGCCTAGTATTCCGAAGCCGACTGATGGATATGATCTTGTTACATAGAGAACCGAAGCGATCACAAACCCGGACAAGCCAGCTCCCGCTACAAGATCGACAACATAGTGCCCGCCTTCAGTAATTGCCGAACCAATCATCAAGATGTTCAGCATAAGAAACGGCCAGCGCATCAATGTATTGGTCCACATCGCCCAGGCGCAAAGCACCGCGACGGCCGCGTGGACCGATGGGAATGAGATAATGCCGCTTGCCTGACTGAGACGCAGCACAAAGTTCGGGTCACTTCTCACCGCGAGCAGTTGCGCTACAAACTCGGTACCGAGGGTCGCGCTCAGATTTCTAAGATGGCTTAGGTCAACCGAAAAGGCGGTATAGGTTCCGACCGCTGGATACCAGATTGAGATAATGCTCGCCAGGATGCAAATCAGCCCATAGGCCGTTATCATTTGGTATGCGCGTGCGGATCGCCTCGTGAGGCCCAGCAGTGCGGGAAGCAGCAAGAGCTGAACGCTAAATAATCGATAAGCCAGCATCAACGTGGTAGCCAATAGAGGCCTCGCATCGACCGCACGAATGAGCATGGCCCAATCAATGCCAAGCGCCCGGTCCATTGCCATGAGACGCTGGTCTCGCAGGGGGAAATCGGTCGCGGCGGCGACATAGGCGAAGACAACAAGCGGACCTGTCAAGGCAAGCCCTAAACTCACACTCTCGCCGGCGGCTTGAAGAGAAGGAATTTTACGCCAACGGCACAGTGCTCCCAGGATCAAGAACATAGCGAGCGTATATCCCGCCACTCGCGCGAAATCTCCGACATTGACCGTGAGACCGACGAGGGGCACGAAATCAACACTGAAGTGTAACAAGCAACGACTAGCCCAATCAGAAAGTTTCGCGCTCTGATCATCTCGTTCATACAACTTCCTCTCGCAAAGACAGAAGCAATATTCGCGTAAGATTAATTTTTCGCGCAAAGAGGGTGCTGAATTATTGTAGCAATCAAGGCGTTTTTTCTAAGGTGGCCACCGTGTGTCGTCCAAATCCTTCGCACTAAAAACGAATAGCTGCCATTAGCCTCCTCGATCGGTTGAACTTTTTGCGCAAGCTCGCCATCAATATTGGCACTCTCGACGATATCCCGCCTTTCCGCGTCATCGGTTCGCGCCGCCAGGGCGAACGCTATTCCGCCGATGGAATGCGGGATCTGCCGGGAAATCGACGATTGGCGGCGGCGTGCGTCGTGGCGGGCTTTGTCGCAAAACGGAATGGCAGGTTACCGGTTGTAACGTAAACCAGTATTTGGCGTGAGCCACGCACCTTTGACCCGACTGCGATGCCACGCGGTAGCCTTGTGAAAACCTTGGCGGATCGCAAAGGCCTGCGAAATCAGTGTCGACCGCGGATCACATGGGTGGTGGTGACAGGATGGAAGAAATTCCGGAGCCGCATGAGTTCAATGCCCGCGTCAGCCTCGGACATGGCGATCATACCCACGACTACGATGTGGCCTATAGCGAAGATGGCCACCATCATCACCATGGCCTGTCGGTCGGTGAAGATGGCGAATACATGGACGCGCACGCCCGCGCCCACGCCAACGACACTGCCCGCCGTTTCAAAAACCAGAGCGTTACGACCGGCCAGATTATCATGTTTGGCCTGACTGGCGGCCTGATCCCATGCCCTGCAGCGATCACCGTGCTGCTGCTATGCCTGCAGCTCAAGCAGCTCTCTCTCGGCGTGGTCCTGGTGGTGTGCTTCAGCATTGGCCTCGCGATGACAGTGGTCGCGGCGGGAGTGGCAGCGTCAATCAGCGTGCGTCACGTCCAAAAGCGTTGGTCCGGTTTCGACACCTTTGCCAAGCGTGCGCCCTATGCCTCTGGCGTACTGATGCTCGTGATCGCGCTCTATATGGGCTGGTCCGGCCTGGCGAGAGGGTCGGCGCCCGAAGCGGCGGCAGTGGTCACGCCTGTAGGCTGACTCAACCCGGCCGCCGGAACTTCGGCGGCCGGTTCCATATTCGTCAAGGGATGCCGGACGTGCCATGAGACAGCACGATCACGACAGCCACTGCTACGATCATTGTCATGGACTCGGCGATTTCGGAAAGCTCTTTGCTGTCGACCTGCTCTTGAATTGCGCTTTTTGCGGTGATTGAAGTCGTCCGGCCCATCGCACCAGGCGGCTACCTACAAAACAGTATTGTGCTCGCCACGCTGACGAGCGGCGGGCAAAAGGAACCAAGAAACCTAGCAGGGAAGGGAGAGGCGCAAAGATATTAAGCCATTGAGTCGGAGGAGTCTACGTGGCGGCCGGCCAAGACAATGGGAGGCATAGCGGACATCGAAAGCCAAGGCGTCCCAGCGCCTTCATATTGACGAGGTCATCGGCCACCGGAACGTCTGGAAGTAACTCTATATCGCTAGAACTGAACACTCACGGCCCTTTGGGCGACGAGCCGGCATATTGGCCGAAGGACCGGGTATTCGTTGAGTACATGGCTGCTGATCTCTTCACTACCAATAGCTAAGCCATTATTCAAAGCGACTGGAATTCATGAACAACGTCAGGATCGCAGATTCCCACCAAATCGGATGAAGCGCCCGAATTTTTTCAGGTGCGCGCTCGCGCCACCCCTCCCATTGACTGAACTTTCGACATTTCGCAACCAGCCATTGTCACGCGATGCCACGACATGTTCAGCGCGAGGCAAGATGTGAGTTCTCTACAATTTTGGCGAAGCTGTCTGGTCCTTGAATGCTCCCCATGATAGAGGGATTTGCAACTCGATCTGCGCAGGGACGTGAACGTTCAACGTGCGGTGCTGAGGTCGGGGCGGGGCGCAGGCAGGCTGCGAAGATCTGTTGGGGAATGGGAATGGAGACTTGTACCGTCGCAGGGCTCGCCGTTGAGCAAAGGCGTTCTTTCCTGTTCCCAGCGCGAAATTTCTGGCCCGCGCCAACAGTAGGCGTGTCGGCTCTGGCGATGGTTGCCTCGCTTTGTTTGGCGGATGGCCATTTCACAGCGGCCTGGGCTGCGTGCGGCCCGACTGCCACAGCGACATGCAGCGCCGAAGGTGGCGCTGGGATACCAAATCGCACGGGAAATGGCGGCGCTGGCAATGGCGACGGTGGTGACGCAAGTGTGATCAACGCGAGCACGGGCATGACCGATATTATTTTCGGCAACGCAAGCACGAACGGTGCAGGTGGAGATGGTGCTGCCGGGGATGTTTCCGGAGGACAGGGCGGCGCAACTGGAGGCTCATTTGCCTCCGGTACCTCCATTGTGGTTGCGACCGATCTGGTGGGCGGTGATGGGACAGCCGGTCCGGATGGCTTGAACTTTGCAAGCGGGGGCGGTGGCGGGGGAGCGGGTATCTTTTCCGGCAAAGACCTTACAATTGTCAGTGGTGCGACCGTGTCCGGCGGCATAGGGGGGCGTGGGGGCGCGGCAACCAGCTTCGGCGGCAATGGCGGCGGCGGCGGCGGTGGCGGCGCTGGAATCATCTCAGCTGTTGTGGGGGGCACCGCTTCTAATGAAGGCACTATCTTCGGAGGGAATGGAGGAAACGGCGGCGACGGCGGCTTCGGCGCTGGCGGTGGCGGCGGTGGTGATGGCTTGCTCGTCTTTGGGAATGATACGATTGTTACCAATATCGGCTCCATTACAGGCGGAATAGGAGGCAGTCCGGGTACGGGTTCTCTGGGCGGCACCGGTAACGCGGGTTCAAGCGGAGCGGGTGTCAATCTAGGCGGGCGCCGCAGTGTTCTTCAGAATATTGGCACGATCACCGGCGGTGCGGGAAATGGCGCAGCCGCGGGCGCGGGCGTGATCGGTTGGGGAAACAGCTTCGTCTTAAATGCTGGCACGATCGCGGGCGGCCTCAACAGCGATGGTGTAACACGCGCCGCGGCCATACAATTCAATGGCACCGGAAACGTCCTTCAGCTGGTGGACGGCTCGAACCTCATCGGCAATATCGTAATCGCGCCAGGCGCGGGTGCGTTTATCTCGCCACTGCGCAGCGGGCTAATTCTAAACAATTCAATTGACCTGCAAGACGGTATGTCGACGATCGGCTTCGACACCAGCGGGGCTGATTTTGTCGACGCGAGCACCATCTCGGGAGCCGGTAGCGTAATAAAATCCCGCAGTGGACGATTGGTCCTTACTGGGTTGAACACCTATCTGGGCGGCACGACGATCAGCGGTGGGACCCTGTCAGTCTCATCTGACAACAACCTTGGCGCTCCATCTGGTGCCTTGACATTCGACATGGGCACGCTGCAGGCGACAAGTTCCTTTACCACCGCACGCAATATTATCCTGGACAACAATGGAACGCTTCAGACCGATGCCGATTTCGAATTGAGCGGCGTGATCAGCGGTTCCGGGCCGCTCACGAAAACGAGTGGCGGCAAACTGACATTGTCGGGCTCTAGCACCTATATCGGCGCGACGACCGTCGCGGATGGCATGCTTAGCGTCGAAGGCTCCCTTGCCAATACCGCTGTGACTGTGGCTAGCGGTGCCACACTCGGCGGTTCCGGCTCGATCGCCGGATCCGTCACCGTGGCGGATGGCGGCATAATCGCGCCGGGGTCGAGCCCCGGCACCCTGACGGTGGGTTCGCTTTCATTTAATGGCGGTTCCATTCTCAATTATCAGCTCGGTCGCCCGGGCATAATCGGCGGCGGTGTCAACGATTTGATCGAGGTCACTGGCAACCTTACTCTGGATGGCACGTTGAACGTCATCGACGTCGGCGGCTTCAGCGCTGGTGTCTATCGGTTGATGAACTATGGCGGGGGACTGACGGATAACGGCCTGGCCCTGGGCGCTCTACCCAGCGGCGTCAGTTCGAGCGACCTCTATGTCCAAACCAATATTGCAGGTCAGATAAATCTCATCTCCAGCGTCGGCGCCACACTCGGCTTTTGGGACGGTGGCGATGTCGCTCGCCACGATGACGGCACCATAACCGGCGGCAGCGGAAGGTGGGACGCCTCAAGCCGCAATTGGACCGATGCGAATGGCGCGATCAATGGCATTTGGCGGCAGGATTTCGCCGTATTTGGGGGTAGCGCCGGTACTGTCACCGTTGATAATTCCGCTGGTGCCGTTGGTTTCAAGGGCATTCAGTTCATGAGCGATGGCTATGTGATCGACGGAGATACCCTGACCGCCAGCGACGCGGCGACCACGATCAGGACCGATCCGGGCGTCGTGGCGACTATAAGCGCCCAAATTTCGGGAAGCGGCGGGTTGGTGAAGACGGATGCCGGGATACTCGTCTTATCAGGAGTAAACACCTATGCCGCCGGAACGAGCATTCTGGGCGGCGGCGTGCGGGTTTCCTCCGACGCCAATCTGGGGCTGACGGCAGGCGCGCTCACGTTTGACGCAGGCGTGCTTCAAACAACCGCGGCGTTCGGTACCGCCCGCAACATGACGCTCAATGGCGGCGGCGGCACGCTTCAAACAGACTCCGACCTCACTGCGAGCGGTGTCATCAGCGGCGGTGGCGCGCTCGTCAAGACCGGCAGCGGCACGCTGACGCTGACGGGCGCCAACACCTATGCCGGCGGCACGACGATCAGAGACGGAACACTCCTGATTTCTTCGGACTCTAATCTTGGTACCGAAGCCGGTGGACTAACCCTCGACGGCGGCAGCCTTAGAAATACATCCGATATTGCAACCGTGCGGACAGTTAACTTGGATACCGGCGGCGGCACGCTTCAGACGGATGCGGATCTTCGGGTGGGCGGAGTTATCACCGGTGTGGGGGAACTTGTTAAAGCGGGGGCCGGCACGCTCACACTGACGGGAACCAACAGCTATGCCGGCAATACGGTAATCAGCGACGGAACATTGAAGGTCGGCGCTGGCGGCACATCAGGCTCAATTGTGGGCGACGTCGTTGACAATGCAACGCTCGCTTTCGACCGTTCCGACGATCTTGTCTTTGCCGGTAGGATCAGTGGCGGCGGCAACATACGGCAGCTTGGCTCTGGCAGCATCAACCTATCGGCCGACTCGAGCGCCTTTACCGGTACAACGACGATCTCGGCCGGCACGCTCCTCGTCGATGGTAAGCTCGGCGGAACGCTCAACATCGCTTCCGGCGGTAAACTTGGCGGCACCGGCACCGTCGGAACAACGACAATCGCTCAAGGCGGCACCATCTCTCCCGGTCATTCGCCGGGGGCGCTCCATGTCAATGGCGATATCACATTTGATAAAGGCTCGACCTATGCTGTGGACATCACCCCGAGCTTGACCGCGGACTTGATCGGAGCGACGGGTGCAGCAACTATTCACGGTGGCACGGTTGATGTAGTGAAGTCCGCCGGTACTTTCACTCCGGGCAGTCGCTGGGTCATCCTCTCGGCGGGTGATGGCGTGACGGGCACCTTTGAGCAGCTGACGCAAAATATGCCTTTTGTGGATTTGTCGCTCTCCTACGATCCCGATAACGTTTTTGTCGACGTCACGCGCAACGCGGTCAGGTACTGTGATGTCGCCCGCACATCAAATCAGTGCGCCGCGGCCAATGCGTTAGAGAGCGGCGGGCAAGGCAATTTGGTCAATCAGGCCTTGGCGGCGATTCCCGACGCGAGCGCCGCAGAGCGGGCACTGGACGCGTTATCAGGTGAAATTCATGCCTCGCTCCAGGGGGCGATATTGGAGGACAGCAGCTTCATTCGCGAGGCGGCGATTGATCGATCGCGCGCTGCCTTTTTGGACATCGACACGGCAGGTGCGCGGCCATCCAGGCCGGACACGGCGCCGGTGAGAGGAACTGCCATTACCGCCTGGGCGCGTGGCTTCGGCTCCTGGGGGCGATGGGACGGTAATGGCAATGCAGAATCGTTCGATCGTTCGATCGGTGGGTTTCTGCTCGGCGCTGACGCGAGCGTTAACGATGATTGGCGCTTCGGCTTTGTCACCGGCTACGACCATGCCTCCAATGATCTCGCAAGCCGCGCCTCCAACGCTGGCGTCGATACATACCATATCGGTGCCTATGGCGGGTCCGAGATTGGCCGCTTGGGTTTGCGTTTCGGAACCGCTTATTCCTGGCACGATGTCGACACGACCCGGTCTGTCGCTTTTCCGGGCTTTTCCGAAACGGAAAGAGGTAGCTATCACGCAGCCACCACCCAGATTTTCGGCGAGGCTGGATATATGCTCGAAGGGGAGGCACTCTCGTTGGAGCCGTTTGCTGGTCTCGCTCATGTAAATTACAATAGCAACAACTTTACAGAGAAGGGCGGAGATGCGGCTCTAAACGGATCACGCGGCGGAGAGGACGTCACCTATTCGACGCTAGGCCTGAGGGGGAACACCCGATTTGCGCTCGGGGATGCCGAAGCTACGGCACGCGCCATGGTTGGTTGGCGTCACACCTTTGGCGACAAAGTGCCGACCGCGTCACTCGCATTTGCGGGGGGCAATCCATACACGGTAGCTGGCGTGCCGATTGCCGAGGACGTGGCTGTCATCGAGACCGGTCTTGATCTCAATCTTACTAACGGCGCGATGCTGGGGCTCTCATATTCCGGCTCACTCGCTCGCAACGCGCGAGAGCATGGATTGCGGGCCGATCTGAAGGTGAGATTCTGAAATCCGTTTTATGGACCACTTTTCATTTCGCGTTGACCCACGATATCCGGGCTATCGTATTATCGGCAAATACCATTTAACAGTCCGATTGAACCACCGCCGAATGAAAAAGTGGGTCAGATTCTCGCGATACTCAACATTCTGGGGCCTTCTACTAAAGGTAACGGAGGGCTGTGAGTTGGCAAGCTGCGAAATCTACGACAGCCACGGACATTCTGCGGCTCGACAAGCATCGTCGCCTGGCAAAAGACCTTCGCCCCGCGACCTATGTTGCCAAAACTTCAATCGAGCCTATATAAAGTCTATCGACCATTGCTTGTGACATCGCCGAAGAGCCATCTGACTCTCGCCGGATTTCCTCTCAAATAATCGACCTGACTCCGCAAGGTATCGCGGGACCAACAACGGTTACTACGAAAGGAAATCGTTATGAACACTGGTACAGTAAAGTGGTTTAATGGCACTAAGGGCTTCGGCTTCATCCAGCCTGATGACGGCAGCACGGACGTCTTTGTCCATATTTCAGCGGTAGAGCGCGCCGGCATGCGGTCGCTCAACGATGGCCAGAAGATTACTTATGACATCGTGCAGGATCGTAGATCTGGTAAGAGCTCGGCTGATAATCTTCGGGCCGCCTAATTTGTCAGGGCTTCGCGCGACCACGGATGTACCGGCGCGTTGAAACCGTGACCGAGGAAGGTCGGGATGCGTCCCGGCCTTTTATTTTTCATTTCGAACGGAGAACGACATGGCAAATGGTCGTTACCGGCCGGGCGACAGCATCGTCCTGAAGCCTGGAATTTTCGGAAACGCCCAGCCGGTCGGCAGCGTCGTGTCTGTCTTACCTGTGTCACAGGGCGTTGTTCACTATCGAGTCCACTTGCAGAGCGAGAGCTTCGAGCGGAGCGTCCGTCAGGACGATATCGATGCCGGGGCGTCGCCATCGTCGCTTTCGCCATCCAAACCCGACGCACCGCAAGCATCAAAACCGAACTGGATCAACTCGAACTCGATCCGCATCAAGAAATAAACGCAGCGCGAGCTGAGAAGGAGACACTTTGCAGGTTCTGGTTAGAGACAATAACGTCGATCAGGCGCTCCGCGTCCTGAAGAAGAAGTTGCAGCGCGAGGGCGTCTTCCGGGAAATGAAGGCGCGTAGCGCCTATGAAAAGCCGTCCGAAAAGCGCGCTCGCGAAAAGGGCGAGGCGGTCCGCCGCGCGCGGAAGCTTGCCCGTAAGCAGGCTCAGCGCGAAGGCTTGCTGCCGGCGCCGAAGAAGAAAGTCATGGCGCGAGCTCGCTGACGTCTATCGTCTTTTGGAACCGCGCCTGCTGAAATGGAGGAAGCATGACCAAGACGAAAGACAATCTGTTCAAGCCTGACAAAGCTCTCAGCGCAGGCCAAGTCTGAGCAGACGGCGTCGATTGTCAGGGATATCCTCGCCGATGAGACGTCTGCTCGGCAAAAGAAGACAGAAAGGCTTCGCGCGCGTCGTTTGGCGCAAGAGACAGAGCCTGGTTCCGCGCCGAAAGCAAGAAAGAAAAGCAGGAAGGTCTAGCGCATTGTGGGGCTCCTCGCTAGCCGATCGAGCGGAGAGGGCAGAGCTATCGCGTCAGTATGAGTTGAAGCGGACACTCAACAAAGGGCTGAGATTGGGCACGTAGTAGCGAGCGAGCCGATATCATGGGTTCGTGCCCCAAAGCCCTTGCAAAAAGAGCTCGGCTCCATGTTACTTAGCCGAACGCAGGGTTCAGAAATAATCATAAAAGTGTTATAAATCAATGGTTTAGTAAAAAACGCATAATCGGATTTATGGAACTTCTTCATTTTAGAGCAGGCCAAGGTCTTCCGACTGGAAAACAACTCGCTTTCACTCCGGGAAAACTCTTCGAGATGTTCTTCAGGCTCAGCAACGGCTGAACGTTGGACGCTTACAACGAAGAATTTCCAAGGATTGTAGAGACGCGCAATGATCCTGATCGGCAGGCCAGTTTTGCGCTGGATCAAAGTCGATATGTGCAAATCTGCTAGGCTCAACGCCTGACCGCTCGTGTCCAGACATCGATTGACAGTTGTTCCGCGGGCCTGAAGGAGAAGCATGATGGAAATCGGAGATACCAAGGGTGACCTAACAACGCGTAGCGGCTTTCACTTTCACGTTCGCGCCGCAGAGCCAAAAGATGAGGCAATCGTCGCTGATTTTTTCACTCACGTTACACCAGACGACGTCAGATTTCGTTTCCTATCCGGAATGAAATCCGTTTCCCATGAAAGGCTCGTTGAAATGACAAGCGCTAGTGATCCCAAGCGCGTCAATTTCCTTGCTTTTTCATCGGATCAGATTTTACTGGCCGTGGCGATGCTGGCGGTCGGCAAGGACACTCAACGCGGAGAGGTCGCGCTGACCATTCGTGAAGACTACAAGCATCAGGGTATAAGCTGGGAAATGCTGGCCCACATCTGCCGCTATGCAGAACGGCATAATTTCAAAAGCATCGAATCCATAGAAAGTCGCGAAAACCATGCTGCAATCGAGCTGGAGCGCGACATGGCCTTCCACGCCTATGATGACAAGGACGATCCTACGATCGTCGTGCTGCGGCGCGATTTTGGTCGGTGACTGTCGGTATTCATTATCTATACATGGTTGATCGCCGCCATCGGAAATTCGAGACCGAATTCCGCTCGGACGGTTGCGGGCTTGCTCCTTTGCTTTGATCCCGACCAGGGGTGACAATGCGATCGTCCGTCATTTGACGGTTGCTTCCGACGTGATGAGCTGAGAGCATGTCGCTGGTTGGGCGGTTTAAGTGCCGTATTCGTTTGCCTTGCATCCAATCGCCCTTGTGTGGTCAAATCTTGGGATCGAGGCAAAGACATGCGGAGTTCCATTGATAGGAACGATCGGACATGAAGAAGAGCGCCGGGATCCTAATGTACAAAAAGGCGCGAAGCAGCATATTCGTGCTGCTTGTCCATCCGGGCGGCCCCTTCTGGCGTAAGCGTGATGACGGTGCGTGGTCTATTCCCAAGGGTGAATACGGCGATGATGAGGCACCTGAAGCGGCCGCTCGACGGGAATTCATTGAGGAAACAGGCTGTGCAATTGAGGGCGCGCTACAGCCTCTTGGCGAATTGCGCCAGAAGAGCGGAAAGGTCGTCACCGCCTTTGCCCTTGAGGGAGTATTCGATACATCCTGCTTGCGCAGCAATCTATTTGAAATGGAGTGGCCGCCACGAAGTGGGCATGTCCAGTCCTCCCCGGAGATCGATCGTGCCGAATGGTTCTCTCTTTCCGAGGCAGGCCAAAAGATCATCGGTGGTCAACGCCCCTTCCTGGAAAGTCTGGAGAGATTGCTGGGCGCAGGCTTGCAATATGACGCCAAACAGACTGACGGCGGGTGATGCCGCATTGTAGCTGCGGCGAACTCCAGGACTGTCAGGCCACATTCTGGGTGCGGTGTCCAAGCCTGCAAAAAATGACAACCGCCTTGACCAGGATCAAGGTTTGTCGCCGCCGCCCGGTGTCCAGTGTCTCCCATAGACATCCTTGATCCTTGGGAGAAAACCATGACTTCGATCGGCATGAAGCTTGTCGCCTCGACCGAGCCGGTGGCGGTTAGCCGAAAATTGCGCCTGGGTTCGCTAACGGCATTGGTCATCGGCTCGATGATCGGCTCCGGCGTCTTTAGCCTGCCACAGAACATGGCGGCGGGCGCCGGTCCATTGGCCATCGCAATTGGCTGGGGGATCACGGCGATCGGCATGCTGGCGCTGGTCTTTGTGTATCAATCCCTGGCCACTCGCAAACCAAACCTGGATGTGGGGCCCTATGCCTATGCGAAAGCTGGATTTGGTCCATTTATCGGCTTTAACAGTGCGTGGGGCTACTGGCTGAGTGCATGGATCGGTAATGTTTCCTATGCGGTTATCGTCTTCAGCGCGCTATCCTATTTCTTCCCGTCCTTCGGCGATGGCAACACCTGGCAGGCGGTGCTCGGTGCATCGATCCTGCTGTGGTTGATCCACGCGCTTGTCCTCGCGGGCATCCGCCAAGCGGCGGTCGCGAACCTTATCGTCACCATCGCGAAGATCGCGCCGATTGTATTGTTCGTCGGGGTCGGCGCCGTCGCCTTCAAGCTGAATGTCTTCTCGCTCGATTTCACCGGCCTGGGCAATGCGAGCCTTGGCTCTATCACAACCCAGGTCAAGAGCACCATGCTGGTCACCCTTTGGGTGTTCATCGGCATAGAAGGTGCCAGTGTATTCTCGGCCAGGGCGGAACGGCGGAGCGATATTGCGACGGCAACGGTGCTCGGCTTTTTCACTTGCCTCGCATTCTACGCGCTCGTGTCCCTTCTTTCCCTCGGCATCCTCAACCAACCTGCGCTTGCCGCCCTGAAAAATCCGTCTATGGCCGGGGTGCTTGAGGCGGTGGTCGGTCACTGGGGTGCGGCTCTCATCAATATCGCGCTTGTCATCTCGGTGA
Source organism: Rhizobium sp. BK289 (assembly GCF_014193575.1). Taxonomy (NCBI): domain Bacteria; kingdom Pseudomonadati; phylum Pseudomonadota; class Alphaproteobacteria; order Hyphomicrobiales; family Rhizobiaceae; genus Rhizobium; species Rhizobium sp. BK289. The sequence continues at coordinate 34,937 of NZ_JACHZO010000023.1, read as the reverse complement.
TCGGTGCCTTTCTAAGCTGGACGCTCCTCGCAGCTGAGATTCCATTTGCGGCGGCCAAGGACGGAACCATGCCGAAATTCCTCGCCTTGGAAAATGACCGTGGCGTCCCGTGGGCTTCGCTGCTGATTACCAATCTTCTTGTCCAGGCGTTCCTCGGCGTTACGCTCTTTGCTCACAGCACCTATCAGGCGTTGTTTTCCATCGCATCAACCGCGATCCTCGTGCCCTACATCCTCTCCGGCGCCTATGCTGCAAAGCTGGCCATATCAGGCGAAAGCTATGCACCGGGTGAGCAGCGAACGGCCCCAATGCTCGTCGGGATACTGGCAACGTTTTACGGGCTGTGGCTCGTCTATGCCGCCGGCCCGGCCTACCTGTTCATGTGTGCGATCCTCTATGCGCCGGGCATTCTCTTCTATGTTCTTGCCTGCCGAGAGTCGGGTCAAAAGCCCTTCCGTCTCTTCGAAGCCGTGCTTGCCGTCGTGCTTGTGGCGGTGGCCCTCCTTGCCGCCTACGAAATCTGGGCCGGCATCGTCAGCCCGTTTTGACAGGAAGCAGCGTCATGAATGTTCTCGGGGTTCATTCGGAAGTCGGTCGTCTCGGCGAAGTCATGGTTCACCGCCCTGACCTGAGCCTTCGGCGCCTGACACCGGACAATTGCAAGGCGTTGCTTTTCGACGACGTGCTTTGGGTCAAGCGTGCCCGCCAGGAGCACGACATCTTCGTCGATGCTTTGCGCGAACGCGGCGTCGTTGTGCAGTCGTTGGGCGAATTGCTCACGGAAACGATGGCTTTGCCCACGGCACGCCGCTGGCTGCTTGATCGCCGCGTCGAATCCGTCGTTGTCGGACATGACATGGTCGACGAACTGCGCGGCTGGCTGAACGAGATGCCAGCCGATCAGTTGGCAACCTACCTCGTCGGCGGCATTGCGCGTGCCGAATTGCCATTTGAGCCGCTTGGGCTCACTGGACGGACACTGGCGCCGCAGGATTTCGTCCTACCACCGCTGCCGAACCAACTCTTTACCCGTGACAGTTCCTGCTGGATCTATGGCGGCGTCTCGGTCAATGCCATGTATTGGCAGGCGCGACGGCCAGAAGCCGCGAATGTCGAAGCGATTTATCGCTTTCATCCTCGGTTCGACGCAGCCGACTTCACATTCGTCTCGCCTGAGAGCCCGGTCACTGGAACCAGTCTTGAAGGTGGCGACGTGATGCCAATTGGCAATGGTGTCGTCCTGGTCGGCATGGGTGAGCGCACCACTCCGCAGGCGGTCGGCACGCTTGCTCAAAATCTCTTTGCAAGCGGTATTGCAAAACGCGTCATCGCGGCCCTTATGCCGCGCGATCGCAGCTTCATGCATCTCGATACCGTCTTTACATTCTGCGACCGGGATCTGGTGACCATGTATCCTCCCGTCGTCGATCGCTTGCGGAGCTTCTCGCTGCGGCCGGGCGATGCTGAAGGTTCGGTGGATACCCGGGAGGAGACATCTCCTTTTACCGACGTGGTTGCGCAAGCGCTTGGACTGAAGGGCTTGCGTGTCGTTGCGACCGGCGGCGACCGCTATGAAGCCGAGCGCGAGCAGTGGGATGACGGCAACAATGTCATCGCCATCGAGCCCGGCGTTGTCATCGCCTACGACCGCAACGTCTATACCAATACGCTGCTGCGTCGTGCAGGTGTCGAGGTGATTACCATCGAAGGAGCAGAACTCAGCCGTGGCCGCGGTGGCGGTCATTGCATGACGTGCCCGATTGCTCGTGCCCCCCTTTAGTTGCAAAGGAACTTGTCATGCCCATCAATCTTCATGGTCGCAGCGTTCTGTCCCTCGATGATCTGGATGCCGAGGACATTCGTTATCTGCTGCGCCTTGCGGCCGATCTCAAGGCCGCAAAACTGGGCGGTTACGAAGTGCCGCGCCTGACGCGAAAGAACATCGCACTTATCTTCGAAAAGGACTCGACACGCACCCGAACCGGGTTCGAGGTGGCAGCTTATGACCAGGGCGCCCACGTCACCTACATGGGTCCCACCGGCAGCCATATCGGCCACAAGGAATCGATGAAGGATACCGCGCGCGTTCTCGGCCGCATTTATGACGCCATCGAATATCGCGGGTTCGCGCAGCGTGCAGTGGAGACGCTGAAAACCTATTCCGGCGTGCCCGTCTATAATGGGCTGACTGACGTTTCTCATCCGACGCAAATTCTCGCCGATCTCATGACCATGCGCGAATTCACCCACAAGCATCTGTCGGACATGGTCGTGGCCTTCCTTGGCGACGGGCGCGACAATGTGGCGATGTCGCTGGCGCTCGGCGCCGCCAAGGTGGGGATCGATTTTCGCCTCGTCTCGCCGACGGCTTTGTGGCCGGACCAAGCGTTTGTCGATCATGTGAAATCGGAGGCATGGAAGAGCGGCGGCAAGTTCGCTTTGATGGAACATGTTGGCTCAGGGGTACTGGGGGCCGATTTTGTCTATACGGACGTCTGGCTTTCAATGGGCGAGAGTGAATCTGCTTGGCAGGAGCGCATCGGGCTTCTTTCCCCCTTCCGGGTTACCGCCCAGGTGATCGAGGCGACCGAAAAGCCCTATGCGAAATTCATGCATTGTCTTCCAGCGTTTCACGACACCGAGACGGAAATCGGCGCCCGCATCGCTAAGGAATATGGCATTGATTGCATGGAGGTGACGGACGAGGTTTTCGAGTCTCATGCCTCCATTGTTTTCGATCAGGCCGAAAATCGCATGCATACGATCAAGGCCTTACTCGTCGCGACGATCGGAGGCTGACATGCTGATCGTTGCTGCGCTCGGCGGGAACGCACTATTGCGTCGCGGCGAGCCGATGACCGCTGAACATCAGCGCGCCAATATCCGGATCGCCGTTGCCGCCTTGGCTGATCTCATTCATGCCGGTCACTCTTTGGTCATCACTCATGGCAACGGTCCCCAGGTCGGGCTCCTTGCTCTGCAGGCAGAAGCCTCCAACGGCAATGGTTTTCCCTTGGATGTTCTGGGCGCCGAAACAGAGGGGATGATTGGCTATATGATTGAACAGGAGCTCGGAAATCTCCTGGAGAACAACCCAATTGCAACCTTGCTGACCATGGCGCGGGTGAAGGCGACCGATCCCGCCTTTTCACAACCGACCAAGTTCATCGGGCCGGTTTACGATGCGGCGACCGCGCGACGGCTCGCCAGAGAGCGCGGTTGGAGGATTGCGCCAGACGGTGAGAGCTGGCGGCGCGTCGTCGCCTCGCCAAAACCCTTGGCAATCGTCGAGGCGAAAACCATCGCCTTGCTAGTCAATCACGGCGTGACCGTCATTTGCACCGGCGGCGGAGGCATCCCCGTGATTGAGCAGGCTGATGGCAGACTTACCGGGATAGAAGCCGTGATCGACAAGGATGCCGCCAGTGCGCTGCTGGCAAGGCAGCTGAATGCCGACATGTTGCTGCTTCTGACAGATGTCGATGCAGTCTATCTGGACTACGGGACACCAAAGGCTCAAAGCTTGGGTCGCATTGCTCCGGAGACGTTATCTGACATGAGGTTCCCACCAGGCTCGATGGCGCCGAAGGTCGCCGCCGCGATCCGGTTCGCAAAAGAAATGGATAGACCGGCCGGCATCGGCAGGTTGGAGGACGCGGGCGCCATCGTCCGCGGCGAAAAAGGAACCGTGCTCGACCCACGTCTATCGGCAAAAGGTTGCAAAAGGCAGTAGGTATAAGCCGATTCATTCCGCATGCAAGATTCGATCTCCCGCGCGGCAACGATCAATATCGCGTGCGTCGACGCTCCGATTTCAAAAAACTCCCTGTTTCCGCAGGGGTGTGCCGCTGGAGCGAACTCAAAACGGCTCTGATGGGGTGGAGGCCCCCGACGGCATCTGTGTGCCAGAATGGAGACGTTGATCACCATTTAGAGGAGGCGCCCATCAGAGGCCGATCGTGAATAAATGATCCTCGATATCCAAGCTAAGCCAGCATTCGACCGATTTCGCGCAGTGAGCTGTGCCATTTGAGTGCCTCTTCGATGACGTGTGGGGTTTGTCCACCTCGGGTAAGAGCTCTTTTGTGGTAGTCGGACAGGGCCTCGCGATAGGCTGGGTGTACACAGTTGCCGATGATTGTGGCGGCGCGTTCACGCGGCGCGAGACCACGAAGGTCAGCCAGCCCGATTTCCGTCACCAGTATGTCGACGTCGTGTTCGGTATGGTCCACATGGCTGACCATGGGCACGACCCTTGAAATCGCACCGTTCTTTGCCGTCGATTTCGTGACGAAGATGGACATATAGGCGTTGCGGGCAAAATCGCCGGAACCGCCGATACCGTTCATCATGTGCGTGCCACCGACATGGGTCGAATTGACATTGCCGTAGATATCGAACTCCAGCGCGGTATTGATTCCGATGATCCCGAGGCGACGAATGACCTCCGGATGATTGCTGATCTCCTGCGGGCGCAGGATCAGCCGCGACTTATACGCTGCGATATCTGGAATGACCTTGCGATACTTGTCGGCCGACAGGGTCACTGAGGAACCGGATGCGAATGTGAGCTTTCCGGCGTCAAGCAGATCGAAGGTCGAATCCTGGAGAACTTCGGAATACATTGTCAGATCGTGAAACGGCGTATCGATGAAACCGTGGAGTACGGCATTTGCGATCGTGCCGATGCCGGCCTGAAGCGGCAGCAGGCTTTGGCTCAAGCGTCCGAGCTTGACCTCATGCATCAGGAATTCAGTCAGATGTCCGGCAATCGCTCGCGTTTCGGCATCGGGCGGCTGAATGGTCGAAGAACTGTCGCTGTTATGCGTGACAACAACGGCGGCGATCTTCTCCGGGAGAACCGGAATGAGAGGAACGCCAATCCGGCTGCTTGGCGTCATGACCGGAATTGCTTCGCGGCTTGGTCGACGCGTCGGGATGTAGATGTCGTGCAGCCCTTCCAATTCCTGTGGCTGCGACTGGTTGATTTCGACGATCACCTTCTCGGCCAGGATGGCGAAGCTTGCCGAATTGCCGACCGATGTTGTCGGAATGATCCCGCCGTCTTCGGTTATGGCAGTCGCCTCGATCACGGCAATATCGACCGGCGAAATCTGCCGGCTGCGAAGAAGTTCCACCGTCTCGGACAGATGCTGATCGATGAACATGACTTCGCCGGCATTGATTGCGTTTCGCAGAACCGGATCGGACTGAAAGGGCAGTCGACGGGCAAGCACATGCGCCTCGACCAAGGCCCCGTCGAGATTGTTCCCCAGTGATGCGCCGGTCATCAGTGTGATCTTTAGCGGCTCATCCTTGGCGCGCCTGGCAAGCGCCATGGGCACGGCCTTTGCCTCGCCCGCACGCGTAAAGCCGCTCATGCCGATGGTCATTCCGTCCTTGATCAACCGGGCGGCATCGTCCGCGCTGACAATGCGCTCGAGCAGCTCCCTGTTTCTTATGCGCTCGCGAAACATGGCGATCCTTCCTTAGGTCATGGATATCAAGAACAAGAGCCGAGTTTTACGACATGCTCAGCATCTCGATCCTCTAGGTAGATGCGACAAGACGTGTCTGGACATTCTCCATCCAGATCTAAATCGAGGGAGCAGCGCGGCATTGATTTCCGTCAAATGGGCTCCGGTCGGCCGCGCCTCCGCGAGAGTTTGCGATGCTCAGGGTCGGCCCTGAGCCCACTATCAGGCCAACGCGCTAAACCCAAAATAGGCGGCAACGGCGACCACGAGCGCAGTCACTGTTGTCACACTCAGTGCTGTGGCGTAGGCGCGGCTTCCGAACAGGATGGCCAGCACCATCTTCATTGTCAGATTGGCGGCTGCGGCCAAGGAGATCGCGATGGTCGCAGCCTCCGTCGTCAGCGCCGAGCCCGCTATGCGCGCCGTCGACAGAGTGATAGCATCAAGATCGGCAAGTCCGGAAAGCAGTGCGACGACAAAGATAGCCGACAGCCCAATCTGGTCGATCGTGAATTTCGATATAAAACTTATGACGCCGAGAAATGCTCCGAAGCGTAGAACCGTGAGCAATTCGAACGGATTATCCGGATTGATGTCCATGGCGTTATCGTCGGCCTTCGCTCCCCTGAGCATCAAGAAGGTTGCCGAAAGAAAGACGAGAACAACGGGAACGAACGCGGCGGCTAGCTTGGGAACGAGCACAGGCGCCAGTATGCCGCTGATGACCAGTGCCCGTCCAATGGACATTGCTCCTGCGATCGACGCGCCGGCAACAAGGCTGCGGGTTGCCTGTGCGCTTCCAGACGATAAACGCGCAAAGGACAAGGTAACGGCAGTCGATGAAATGAACCCGCCTGCGGCGCCACTAAAGAGGATTCCATGTTTTGGTCCGGCAATGCGGACCGCCAGATAACCGACATAGGAGATGGCGGCAATCATGATGGTCAGCAGCCATAGCTGGAATGGATTGATGGCATTCCAGGGATCGATTGTTCTGTCGGGCAGGAGCGGCAGCGCAACGAGCGTCATGGCAAGCAGCACGAGCGCAGCCCTTAGTTCCAACCAGGTCAGGTTTCGCAGGAATCCATGCAGGCTATGGCGAGCAGCCAGCAAGGCGGTCACCGCGACGCTTCCGGCCGCAGCTACGGTCATGTCGGAAACGGTCGCAATGACCCCAAGGACGAAGACCGCAAGAGCCGCTATGACACTGGTGACGCTGTAATCCTGTTCCCGCTCGGCTTCGTATCGGTTGAAGACGATGAAGGCGCTGCCGAACACAGTGAAAATGGCGGTCGGCAGGATCGGTCCGAGCTTAATATAAAGGAAACCCGCCAAGCCGCCGAGAAAGCCGGACAGGCCGAACGTGCGAATACCGGCCGTTCTTTTACCGGGCGCCGTCTCACGCTCCTGCCAGCCGCGCTCAACCCCGACCAAAATGCCGATAGCAAGAGCGAGGCTGAGACGCTGAAACGCTTCCATGATATCCATTCTACGACAATACTGACGAGCGAATGCGCAAGCAATCTGGACTACCAAATCCCACTGCCAGTCACCTCACTGACCGCTGAGAAGCGACTTGCGAAAACGCAACGTGGCCAAGGCAAAGAATGCCGCTCCGGTGCCGAAGAGCGCCAGCATTTGCGGCCATATGATCGCAAACCCGGCTCCCCGATAAAGCACCGCCTGCGATAACGAGACGAAATGTGTCGATGGCGAAAGCTGCATTACATTCTGCAACCAGCCAGGCATGCTCTCCATAGGTGTCGTGCTTCCGGACAAAAGATTCATGATGATAAGAACCGGCATCACAATCAGTCCAAACTGCGCCATCGAGGTCGAAACGGTGGCAATCAAAATGCCGAGTGACGTCACCGAAAACTGGTAGAGGATGGCCGAGGCTACAAAGAGGCCCACAGATCCGGCGACGGGCACACCGAGCAGGCGCTCGACGACGACGATAAGCGAAAAGGTCGCCGCGACGACGATGACGAGGCCATTCGCCCATATTTTTGCGAGCATGATCTCGATGGGGGTGACCGGCATGACGAGCAGGTGCTCGATCGTTCCATGTTCGCGCTCGCGGATCAGTGCTGCGCCCGTCAAGATGACCGAGAGCATGGTGATATTATTGATCACTTGCATCACCGCCGTGAACCATTCGGATTTGAGATTGGGGTTGAATTTCGCCCTTACGACCAGATTGATCGGCTGTTTCTGATCAGCTCCGGGCATTGCTGTCAGCACTTCCTGCAGGATGATATTCTGGATATAGGAGGCTCCGTTGCCGGCCTGCGACATCGCGGTCGCGTCGACATCGAGCTGGACCGATGGATGGCGACCGGCGATCACGTCCTGCTCGAATTTGGGTGGAATCTCGACGACGAAAACGAAGCGGCCGGCGTCCATCACAGCATCGATCTCGTCGGCATCGATCAGTTCCGGAGGCTTGAAAAAGGGCTGCAGCAAGGCATCGCGCAATCGTGCGGACAGCATCGAACGGTCTTCATCGACGATCGCCACCGCGGCATTCTCAACCTCGAATTTCGCACCCGTCGCCACGGCGTAGATGGCGAAGGTAAATGTATAGACGATCAGCACGACGAGAACGGGATCAGCCTTGAGGCTATAAAGTTCCTTGATGCCGAGACGAAGGATCCGGAAAAGACGGGCAACCATATCACGCGCCCCTCTTTCGCAACGAAATGATCGCAGCTGCGATGAACCCGAGTCCAAAGAGGCCGATCACCAACATATCGAGCCAGAGGTCGGCAAAACCGAGCCCCTTTGCAACGACACCGACGCTGACTGGTTGATACCAAGCCGACGGGAAAGCAAGCCCCATCAGGCGCGCGCCCCCCGAAAGCGACGAGACCGGGACGAGCAGTCCGGAAAAATTTACCGCCGGGATAATGGCGATGATGGCCGTTGCAAAAATAGCGGCGACCTGACTGCGGACAAAGCTCGATATGAACAGGCCGAAGCCGGTCGTCGCGAAAACATAAAGCAGCGACCCAACAGCAAAGGTTAGGAGGGAGCCTTTGACCGGCACTGCGAAGACAAAACGTGTGATCAGCACAAGAAGAATGAAACTCAGGAAGGCGATTGCGACATAAGGCAACTGCTTGCCAAGAAGGAATTCGATCTTCGTGACGGGCGTCGACTGGAAGTTGGCGATGGATCCAGTCTCTTTCTCCTTGACGACGCCAAGCGCTGTCATGATGGCGGGAATGAGCACCAGCATCAGCACGATGACACTTGGCACAATGGCATTGGCGCTTTTAAAAGCCTGATTGTAACGAAAGCGGCTTTCGATATCGATCGGGTAAGCTGATGTGTTGCGACCGCTGCGGCGCGTGGCGTTGTCGGTCAGGTAGGCCGTGGCAAGTCCTGAGACATAGCCGCGCGCCGTCTCCGCCCGGAAAGGCATGGCGCCGTCGAGCCAGACCGAGATTTCCGGGCGTGTCTGACGTTGGACATCTCTCCCGAAGTCGGTGGGAATCTCGATCGCCAGCTTCAGCTCGCCGCTTTTGAGACGGGTCTCCAGGTCATCGATGGAGGATACCGCCGGCTGCTCATCAAAATAGCGCGAACCCTGGAAGCTCTCCAGAAGTTGCCTGCTTTCAGCCGATTGGTCCTGATCGAAAACCGCAAAGGGCAGACGCTCCACATCGAAGGAGATGCCGTAACCGAATGCCAAGAGGAGGATCACCGGACCTAGAAATGCGAAGATCAAACGCGTGGGGTCACGGCGTATTTCCAGGGTCTCGCGCCATGCATAGGCCCATAAGCGGCGAAGATCGAAGATGCCCGGCTTTGAGACGTGGGCAGCCTTTGCCGCAGTTGTGATTGCCGGCGTGTCGTCCCGTCCCATTCCCGCCTCGGTGAGGACGTCGATGAAGACATCCTCCAGCGCCTCGCGACCGCGCTGCTTCTTCAGCCCCGCCGGGCTGCCGACGGCGAGCACCTTGCCCTCGTGCATCATGGAAATGCGATCGCAACGTTCGGCTTCGTTCATGAAATGCGTGGACAGAAAGATCGTTACGCCATCTTTGCGCGACAGGCTCAGGAGTGAGCGCCAGAAACTGTCGCGGGCGACCGGATCGACCCCGGATGTCGGCTCGTCCAGGATCAATACCTCCGGGCGATGGATGACCGCCGCCGCCAGTTGCAGGCGCTGTCGCATGCCGAGCGGCAGGCTCTCCGGGCGATTATCGGCAACAGCCGCCAGTTCGAAATCGGCAAGCATTTCCATGACGCGAACCGTCACCTGCTCGGCCGAAAGGCCAAACAACTGTGCATGCAGCACCAGGTTCTGGCGGACCGAGAGTTCGCTATAAAGAGAAAAAGCCTGAGACATGTAGCCGACGCGACGCCGGGTTTCCAAATCCCCGGCCTTAAGCGGCTGACCGAAGAGGCGCGCCTCCCCTTCGCTTGCGGGAAGCAAACCCGTCAGCATCTTCATGGTCGTACTTTTGCCGCTGCCATTGGAGCCGAGAAAACCGAAAATCTCGCCCCTTTCGATGCGAAAGCTTACGTGATCCACCGCCGTGAAGTCATCAAAACGTCTGGTAAGTCCCTCAGCCTCTATGGCGGGGACACCATCTCCCACCGGGCGCGGGACGACGAGAAGCGGCGCATCGGCTCTGCGTACCTCCTCCGGCAAGAGTGCAACGAAGGCACCCTCCAGGGAGGATTGTCTTGTGCTTCGCTTGATCTCGGCCGGGCTCCCCGTCGCGATGACCCGGCCGCCATACATGGCGACAAGCCAATCGAAACGTTCGGCTTCTTCCATATACGCCGTGGCGACGACGACGCTCATCCCCGGCCGCCGCGCCCGCATGCGTGCGATCAACTCCCAGAATTGTCGGCGGGACAACGGATCGATACCAGTCGTCGGCTCATCGAGAATAAGAATGTCCGGATCATGAATAAGAGCAGCACAGATACCAAGTTTCTGTTTCATGCCGCCAGACAGCTTACCGGCGGGGCGATCCCGAAACTGGGAAAGCCCGGTGATTTTGAGCAGTTCGTCCATGTGTTCGCGGCGCTCATTGCGATCCATCGCGAAGAGGCGACCGAAGAAATCGAGATTTTCGGCAACGCTCAGCGTCGGATAGAGATTACGCCCCAGACCTTGGGGCATGTAGGCGATGCTGGCGCCGACGAGACGGCGTTGACGCGCATTGGACATATCGCCGTCGAGGACGTGTATGTTGCCTTGTTGCAGCCTCGTTACACCGGCAGCGAGCGCGAGCAGCGTCGACTTTCCAACGCCGTCCGGGCCAATCACGCCCGCCATGCAGCCGGCCGGAACGGCGAGTTCGACCCCGTCGAGCGCGACTTTTTTTCCGTAGCGATGTGTAACGCCATCGAAGCGGATAGCAGTACCCATCATTGGGGTAACTTCACAACGAGTTGCGACGGCCAGGGAGCAGCTGGGTCGGTGCGCACGTAGCCCACGCCTCGAACTCCTGTCTTCACCCGCGTTTCGTACTGCTTCAGCAAATCGGACGCGATACGGAGTTTGACACGAAACATCAGCTTCTCGCGTTCATCCTCGGTCTCCACTGTTTTCGGCGTGAACTGCGCCTCCGCGGCGACGAAGGATATGGTCGCGGGCACGACGTAGTCGGGAGCGGGATCGAGGATGATGCGTGCCTCATCGCCAAAAGCGAGACGCCAAGCGGTTCGCGCCGGCAGAAAAACCGTCATGTAGACGTCCGCCAGATCGAGCAGCGTCGCAACCGGCGCCCCGGCTGCCACCACTTCGCCCGACTGCACCAACTTGTATTCCACACGCCCTCGTCTGGGCGCCTTTAGGATCGCATCGTCGAGTTGCGAGCGAATGCGCGCCACCTCGGCGCGGGCGGCATCCAGGGCGGCTTGAGCCTCATCTCGGCTTGCGAGCGCGGAACGGGAGGTGGCCTCGGCAACGGCGAGCTGGCTGCGACGCAGGTCGAGTTGTTGCCGTGTACCACTTCCCGTGGCGCTGAGATCGAAGGCGCGGTCAAGCTCCTGATGCGCGAGCGTGAGTTCGCTCCCGCGCTGCGCAATAGTCGCCTCGGCGCTCGCCACACCGGTTTCGGAACGCCGAACGTCCGCCTCCGCACCCGAAAGCTGCGCGTCGAGCTCGGACGTGTCCATGCGCGCAATGACGGCGCCAGCATCGACTATCTGTCCCTCTTCAACAAGAATATCAGCGACACGACCAGCGAATTTCGCGGAAATCAGAACCTGTTGCGCCTCTATGCGACCGTTGGACATCGCGATGCCGGCCGGCTGTTGGTTGCCGCGCAACTTGCTCCAGAGCTGCTGCATGTGATCGCTAAATGTTGTTGCATCTCGCGCCGCGACCTCGCGGCTTCCTGCATTTAGGCTCAGGACCGCAACAACGGCGAAAAAAAGAGGGACGTGGGATTTGTGCAAGAACCGGCTCCCGAAGAACGAATTGGTGGGTGCTGCCGGCGTGGCGAACCACTCAGGCGCTGCGTTCATTATTCACGGGTGGGACTCCCCATCATTGATGTAGATCATCTGCCGAGTGCAAACGTCGCCGTCACTCGAGACATTGTTCGATCCGATCCGTGAAGAAAGATTTTCCGTCCTTTGCGAGAGATTTCGGCCGGCCAGAAACAGCAAAAGGCCGTAGGATCTCACATCCCCCTGCCATTCTTTCGGCTTGATAGACAGGTCCCGCTTCGTCTCCACTGGTCGATAACGGCGTGACCGTCATCTGCACGGGCGGCGGAGGCATGCCCGTGATCGAACAGACGGAGGGTGGACTCACCGGGATTGAGGTCGTCATCGACAAGGATCCCGCTGATCTATGGCGCGAAGTTCCCAGCGGGCTCTATGGCGCCGAAGGTCGCCTTTCATAAGTGATCGATGGAGACCGTTCAACTCGGGAAAAATAGTTCTGCAATTAATCGTCAAAGCCCGGCAAGACTTCGCACCAACATCCCGCGCAAATAGAACCGTGATGTTGATCCAGGACAATGCGCATCATCGGGAATTCGGTGACGATAGTCTCGATCAAGGAGGCTTGCCATGAACTTTATTCCTTCCCAGACCTTCTCGGATTCTGCGCACCAAGCCGAAACATGGATCGTAGAATTGTCCGAATATCTCCATTGCGAACGGAATGAGGCCTATGATTGCCTGCGCTGTGTCCTACACGCGCTTCGGGATTCCATGGGCCAGAAGGCCATGGCTGACTTCTCAGCGCATCTGCCGCCATTGATCCGGGGACTATTCTACGAAAACTGGCAACCTGAACACACCCAACCGTGCTCAAATAGAAAGGATTTCTTTGCGAGCATAGGCACGCGATCAGTGAGGCTGAATGATATGGGCGTCGAAAAAGCAGCACAGAATGTCTTCAAATTGCTGGATCATCGCTTGAGCCCACCTGTGATCAAGAAAGTCAGACTGGCGATAAATCCTTCTCTCGGGTCGCTCTGGCCCGAGCGCCCACAGCAATCAAATAGCGCCGCGTAGCTTAACAAGAGGAACACAGGCAAACTGCGATTTGAGAAACGCATGGGCTTGCCGCGCTGCCCTCTATTCCGACCGATTGCTGCCGTGCGCCGTCATTTCACGCTCGCCATGCGCCGCAATCGGCGGACAGTCTCGCAACCACCGGACTTCGCTGTGGTACCAGCCTGGTTGCCTGCGACTTCCGCTGCTGAATCAAGCAGCTCCAAGGCATATGCTACCGCCACATCGGTATCCTCGTGACAAAGGCTTGCGCTTGTGCAGCGCGCATCAAGGGCTTGTCTGATCTTATTCCTGATCGAGAGCATTCCCTTGCTGCCGGAATGGGCCGAAAGCTCATGGAGGCAACTTGTGGCGACAACTTCCGAGGCGATGAGCTTGCCCTCGACCTCTCCAAGTGTCGGAATTGCAAATCGCTGCCCTCCCCTTCTGCAATCACGATTCGTTGTCAGCATGGTCTTGTTCCTTTGTGGTTAGCTTGAACGCCCGTCTTCCTCAAGAGCTCTTTTGACGCGCCGAAGAATGACGGCGCGCCCTTTCCGGTCGGCGGTTTGACGCAACCGCTCCTCCAGATCGAGGACGATCGATTGATAGTCATTATGCCAATCCGAATGGCCGACATCCTGGGGTACTAGGCGCGGAGGCGGCGTACCACGTGCGAGCGGTACGGCGGCTGTTTTCGTCAGACTGTAGCTGTCGTCGAGCGATGGCACGATGATGGTCGCTTCCGGCTTCTCGACCAGCAGACGAGATTTCAAACTGTCGCGCGCGGCAGGCTCGCCGTGGACCAGAAACAGCCCTGAGCGAATCGGCTTTCTGGCGTCTATCCAAGCGCTCAATTCGCTGGCGTCGGCGTGACCGCTATAGGCATCCAGTGATCGCACAGTCGCGCGGACGATGATTTCTTCGCCCTGGATTTTTACGGTGCGCGCGCCGTCTTCAAGAATCCTCCCGAGCGTGCCGGCTGCCTGGAATCCGACGAGCAACACCGTGCCTTCATCGCGCCATAGCCAGTTCTTGAGACGGTGACGAATGCGGCCGGCCTCACACATGCCGCTGGCAGCGATGATGATATGGAAGCCGCGAATGAGGTCGATTGCTTTTGATTGCTCGGCCGTTTCCGTAAAGCGTACATTTTTGGCATTCAGTGCTTTGATCAGTAGGTCGCCGTTGGGGATGGAATGCGCATACTGCTTGAAGATTGCGGTCGCGCGCGAAGCCAATGGAGAGTCGATGACGATCGGACAGCGGGATATCTCACCAGCATCCATCAGCACATTGATATCAGCAAGTAATTCCTGTGTGCGTTCGACCGCAAATGATGGGATCAGCAGAGCGCTGTTGGGATGATAGGCCTTGAGAAGGATCTCGCGAAGTTGCCCGCGACGAGCGACGTCGGAAGCTTCGTCTCGTTCACGATCCCCATACGTGCTTTCACAGATGACGTAATCGAAGTCCTTAGGAGCATCCGGCCGGGCCTCCAAAAGTTTGTGTTGCGGACCGACGTCACCGGAAAACAGTATGCGGATGGGGCCATTTTCGGTCGCAAGCTCGATTTCGACCGAAGCCGAACCGAGCAGATGTCCGGCGTCCCAAAGCCGAAATCCAAGTCCGCCCTCCAATCTCTGCCATTCTTTATAGGCAACCGCTCGAAACTGCATCATCGCGGCACGCGCGTCTTCTGCGGTGTAAATGGGTTGCAACGTATCGCGCGATCTATGCCGGTGGCGGCGATTCAGCTGCTCGACTTCTGATTCCTGAATATGTCCGGAGTCTTGCAGCATGATCGAACACAGATCCAAGGTCGCCGGCGTGCAATGGATGGGCCCTTCGAAACCGGCTTTCACCAACTTCGGGATAAGTCCCGAATGATCGATATGCGCATGGGTCAAAATGACGGCGTCAACCAGAGAGGCATCGAACGGGAACGGCCTGTAATTCAGTTCCTTCTCTGTCTTGGAGCCCTGGAACATGCCGCAATCGACCATTGTGCGTGTGCCGCGGTGCTCAAGGACAAAGCACGAGCCGGTTACCGATCCGGCCGCACCGTAGAAATGTAAAATTGAATCCGACATCTGGTTCCCTCGCATGCACCCAACCTTATGCGCGGCGGATCGGGTTCGCTTTGCGGAAAATCAAGGAAATGAGGTTGAAAGTGAGGTTTGCTGTCCTTTCCTCCAACCAGGAAAGGCGATCCGACCATGCCCATCAAAACCGTCTTGAGTATCCTCGACGTCAGTCAATTCAAGGATGACCTGAAGGGCGCCGTCGACTTTTGCCAAACGCATGGTGCCCATCTTACCGCCTTGGTGGTTTCGATGTGCGTCACGCCTCCGCTCACCACATATGATGCCCTCTCCACGATCAGGCTCGATGAGCGGCAACGTGAAATAGACAGATTGACCGAAAAAGCAGCCGATATCAAAACGCTGCTCAGCGGGAGCGCGTCCTCCTATGACGTGCAGGAAGTCTACACGGAATTTGCCTGGGCAGACGATGACATAGCCGAGCGAGCTCTTTATGCCGATCTTGTCCTCATCGGTCCGCAGGCCGCCCGCAACGAGGAACTTCGGCGAAGAGTGATCGACGGGGCGTTATTTCAGTCGCCCACACCGGTGCTTGTCACCCCGGGCGACAAGATGGTTCGGCTCCTGCCGAAAACAATTTTGCTGGCCTGGGACTCTGGGGAGGAGGCAGCGCGCGCCGCGCGCCAGTCGATCGACTTCTTGCAAGCCGCCGGAACGGTGCATGTCACGCTTGTCGATCCCCTTGCTGAGCGCTCCGTCAACGGCGAAGAGCCTGGCGCGGATATCGCCGCCTTCCTCGCGCGACATGGCGTCAAGGTCGATGTCGACTGCGTTGCGAGCGGCGGTCGATTGATCGATGAAACGTTGCGACAACACGCCGCCGACATCGCAGCCGACATGATCGTCATGGGAGCCTATAGTCATCCACGCTTACAGGAACGCCTGTTCGGCGGAGTGACACGATCGATGCTGAAAGACTCGGACATACCGTTGTTTCTTGCCCACTGAAAGCAAGGGCAAATGCTGTTTTCCGGCATGCCTCCTTGATGCCCGCCAAGCATATTGTAGACGTCGCATGGTCAACAGATAGCCCATAAATCAGCAAATGCGGCCAGTCAGCAATCGACAGAAGACGAAGCTTGACAGCCCCTGATCCGAGCATCGGAGGATTCCGTTCCATGCGACCCGGGTCTACCCGCCGGCCCCGACCGACCCGACGAAGTTCGCCAAGACGCGGTTTCGTCTTTGACCCAGCGCAATGACACCGCACGCCGGATTGACGAGATTTGGTTTGAGGCGCGAGCCTCGATCAATTGTCTTCAAGGAGGACATCTTGAGTGACCTGAAGATACGTCGAGATATCCTCGACGAACTGGAATTTGATCCCAGCATTGACGCTGCCGCGATCGGCGTTTCGGTGGAGAATGGCGTCGCGACACTATCTGGCCATGTGAAGAGCTGTGCCGAGAAAATGGCGGCGGAGGCAGTTACTCGGCGGGTAAAAGGCGTCCGGGCGATTGCCGATGAGATC
This sequence comes from Rhizobium sp. BK289, assembly GCF_014193575.1. Taxonomy (NCBI): domain Bacteria; kingdom Pseudomonadati; phylum Pseudomonadota; class Alphaproteobacteria; order Hyphomicrobiales; family Rhizobiaceae; genus Rhizobium; species Rhizobium sp. BK289. The sequence goes on along the minus strand of NZ_JACHZO010000023.1, from coordinate 18,408 downwards.
GATGTGCGTTGGCCCGAGCAGAAAAGGCATGCCGACGATGAAATCGCAGCTCGCGCACTTGATATCATTACCTGGGACACTGCGTTGCCCGACGGCGCCATTGACGTCAAGGTCCAGCGCGGATGGGTAACACTCTCTGGCGAAGTACGCTGGCACTTCCAGCGCATGGCGGCGGAAAATGCTGTCAAAAAGCTTGGCGGCGTTGTTGGCGTGACGAATATCCTAACCATCCGGCAACTTGTCGGCGCGTCAGATATCAAGGAACGGATCGAGCAGGCGCTACGGCGAAACGCTGAGATCGAGGCGGATGGAATCAAAGTTCGCGTCGCCGACAGCAAAGTCGTTCTTGAAGGTGACGTTCATGCCTGGAGCGAACGTCATGCAGCAGAGCAAGCCGCATGGTCTGTCCCCGGCGTCGCGATTGTTGAAAATCATCTTCATGTCGGCTAACGCCAAAGGGAGGGGTGAGCCCCTCCCTTCTTCTGCCGCCGGCCCCCTTGGCAACCTACAGCTGAGCCGCGACGGACAAGTGTAGAGCGCTTGTGGGCTAGCTTGCCTTGATTGCAATTTTCCGGTCATTCTTGTGAGCATTAGCCGTCTTCGGTAAAACGACCTTCAAAACACCATTTTCAAAGGATGCGTTGATACCGTCTGCATCGACACCGTTGGGAAGTTGGAGACTGCGCTGGAACGACCCATAGCGCCGTTCGCTGAGATAGTATTCCTTCTCCTTTTCCTCCTTGCGTTCGTGCTTTTCGCCTTTGACCGTCAGGATGCCGTTGGCGAGTGTCAGATCCAACTCCTTCGCGTCAATCCCAGGAAGCTCAACTGTGAGCTCATAGGTCTTGTCGGACTCGATGAAGTCGGCAGCCGGCATGCCGCGCGTGAAGGCATTCGGGAAACGCGCGAGTGTGCGGTCTTCTAGGAAGCCCGGAGTGAAGTCATTGAAGACACGATCAATTTCCGATCGCAGGCTCTCGAAGGGCGCCCAGCGCTCCATAGCGGGCGCCGTCTTCTTCTCCGTGCTCACAGGAAGTTTTCTTGCCATGTCGGGCATATCATTTCTCCTCTTCGTTGCGAGGACCCTTGAAGGACGACTTCGTCCCGGCCCTTTTCCAAACCGTCATCGTGAGACGCGGAGTCATCAAAGACGAGGTTGCCAGACTGTTCATTGATCAGCATCAAAATGGCGCGATATCGCTCGCCGTTAGGCGATCGAAGCCTTCATTTGGCGATTATGAGCGCAGATAAGGCTCCTCTCCGGTCGAACAATCTTGACTTTCATCAAGGCGGCGGGCCGGCGGGCACGCGATCATTATGTCCGCCTGCTGGAGAAGACTGACATGAAACCGCAATTCCATCTGCCATTGATCACCTATCCCACAGCCTGTTCGTTTTCCGTCGTTCAAAACGCGATCGACTTGGCGCGACATCAAAAGGCGGATCTCACCGCGAGCGTCCTGCAGATCAAGACGCCACTCGTTGGTCAATCATCCCCATGGGTTGACGACGTCGAAAGACTGAGCTCGGAGGCAAAACGCTTCAGCCGCGACAGCGGTGTCGCGTTGAGCGAAGCAGTGCACGACTACGCCCGCAAAGCAGACATTCGCGCCATCATTGAGCCATTCGAAGCGTCGGAGCCGCAAATCCTTGAGACTCTGGTAGAAATCTCGCGTGCTTATGACCTGTCAATTATCGAGGCGACCGAGACCATGATGCCATTGCTTGAGAACCTTCTGTTCGAAAGCGGCCGACCTCTCGTCCTGTTCCCTGCGAAACACGTCTGCGGCCGGATCGACACGGTGGCAATCGCATGGGATGGCAGCGCGCCGCTGTCGAGAGCATTGACAGGCGCCAGATTATTCCTGGAAGGCGCATCGAAGGTCATTTTGATATCGATCACCGATGATGGCTCAATGAATGAGAGGAGCCGGGCCCGATATGCGGAGGTGTTACGCAACAGCGGCTTGGATGTAGAGGTTGTCGTGGCCGGTGCAAATGGCGAAGAGGTAGCCGTCGCTATCCAATCGAGCGCAAGAGCTCTGCACGCGGATCTGCTTGTCGCCGGAGCCTATGGGCATTCCCGAATTCGTGAATTTGCCCTTGGAGGAGTCACTCGATCACTGCTATCCGATCTCGATATGCCGGTTCTTGTTGCCCACTGATCAAGCAGCGGACGATTGATATCAACGTTTACTCCCCGCCCCCAAATTTTGGATGCCGGATATCTATCGTTCCGGCTTGGGCCAATCGCAACATTTCGATCAGCGCATTTCCCATGCTGTCGCAGTGGTGGCGCATCTCGGGGGACAGTCACGGCATGCCGGCTTTAGCGAGCGGATGATCGCCTGTTGACAAAGGTCAAGGCGCACGCGCCGTGCAATGGCTAGTAAGGCATCAGAGGTGACCGCCGATGCCTATTGAAATTGACGAAACCACCAAGAACGCTCCGCTTAAAAGACCGGCTTCCACAAACCTAGATACGACGATGTCGCCGTCGCCTTATTGGTCGAAGAGCGAGGATGTTCTGCTGCACGATCTCGGCTCGCAGGCAAAAGGCCTTTCGCCTCAAGAGGCAATTTCCCGGCTAAAAAGCTACGGTCCGAATACAGTCGTCGCGATGACACACATGAACGCACTTCATATTCTGGTGCGGCAATTTCTGAATCCCCTCGTTCTCATTCTTATCTTTGCCGCGACGGTATCTTCGCTGGTCGGGGAGATGCATGATGCCATCATTATAAGCCTCATCGTCCTTGCGAGTTGCTTGCTTGGCTTTTCTCAGGAATACGGAGCAACCAAGGCGCTAGAGGCGCTAAAGAAAAGTATTTCATTGTCGGCGACGGTTGTAAGGGGCGGAATAGAATCTCTTGTCCCGGTAAGCACCGTTGTCCCGGGTGATATCGTCAAGCTTGTTGCCGGTAGTCTTGTGCCGGCCGACGGCATGATCCTTTCGTCACGTGACTTGAACGTCAGCGAGGCCGCTCTGACGGGCGAGACCTTCCCGGTTGGCAAGATGGCGGGTGTCTGTCCCCCCGACGCTCCGATCGCCACCCGGACCAATTGCGTCTTCACCGGCACATCGGTTCGCAGCGGCACAGCGACGGTTATCGTTGTTAATACGGGTACGCGCACCGAGTATGCGACCATCGCCGGCGCAATCGCGAGACAGATACCCGAAACGGATTTCTCGCGAGGTATACGACGATTCGGTTACTTGATGACACGGATCATGCTGGTGATCGTCATTACCGTCTTTGTTGCCAACCTGCTCCTGCACCGGCCATTGATCGACTCTCTGCTGTTTTCTCTGGCGTTGGCCGTCGGGCTCACTCCAGAGCTTTTGCCGGTGATTATCAGCATGACGCTCGCCCGTGGCGCACACGCCATGGCCGCCGGCGGTGTCATCATTCGCCGGCTGGACGCCATTGAAAATCTAGGGAGCATGAACCTTCTCTGCACCGACAAGACCGGCACGCTGACAGAAGGCATCATAAAGCTCGACGATAGCGTCGATATAGGCGGCATGCACTCGCAGCAGGTCCACTTACTCGCCTTTTTGAACGCATCGCTGCAGGCCGGCCTTAAAAACCCACTCGATGATGCCATACTGGCATCCGGCGAGACTAACGCAGATCTGAAAGGCTTCGTGAAGAAAGACGAAATTCCATACGATTTCATGCGCAAACGGTTGTCGGTCATCGTCGATGAGGTCGGCCAGGGTACGATGATGGTCTGCAAGGGCGCAGTCGCCAATATCCTTTCCGTCTGTACCTCTGTCAGGACAGGTAATGCTGTCGAGCCCCTCGATGACCGGTCGCGTGCGGACATCGATGCGCGTTATCGCAAGTGGGGCGAGGACGGTATTCGGGCGATCGCAATCGCCACCAGGCGTTTCGCTCAAGACGAGGGGGCTTATGACGTGGACGACGAGTGCGAGCTCTGCCTCGAGGGCTTTCTATTGTTTCTTGATCCGCCGAAGGCAGGTATCAAGAATGCACTGGCGGGGTTGAGACATCGCGGTATCGGCATCAAGATCATATCCGGCGACAACCGCTACATCGTCAAACATCTGGCCGACACGATCGGTCTGAAAACGAAACAAGTTTTGACCGGCGCAGAGCTGGTGTCGATGAGCAGTGATGCATTGTTTGCCCGCGCGCCAAAAACAGATCTGTTTGTCGAGATTGATCCCAACCAGAAAGAGCTCATTATCAAAGCTCTGCGGCGCTCCGGGCATGTCGTCGGCTATATGGGCGACGGCATCAATGATGCTCCAGCCCTTCATGAGGCCGACGTCGGCATTTCTGTCGACGGTGCGGTCGATGTCGCCCGGGAGGCTGCGGATCTCGTCCTGTTTCAACAGGACCTCAACGTGCTGATTCGCGGTGTAGACGACGGTCGGCGAACCTTCGCCAACACTATGAAATACATATCGATCGCAACGAGCGCGAACTTCGGCAATATGATCAGCATGGCAATCGCCTCTCTGTTCCTCCCCTTCCTACCGCTGCTCGCCAAGCAGATCCTGCTCAACAATCTCCTTGCAGACATTCCAGCCATGGCCATTGCCACGGACCGGGTCGATCGACAGCAGGTGCAGCGCCCAAGGCGTTGGGACATCCGCAGCATCCAACGCTTTATGATCTTCTTTGGCCCGGTCAGTTCACTGTTCGACTTCGCGACGTTCGGATTTCTGCTTTTCGTCGTGCATGTATCAACGAACCAGTTCCGCACGGCTTGGTTTGTGGAGTCGCTCATCACGCAGCTTGCGACCATGCTGATCGTTCGTACGACCATGACGGCATGGAAAGATAAGCCGGGGCCTCTGCTCCTGTGGTCGACGGCAGTCATTATACTCATAGCGCTTGTCCTGCCGTATATTCCAATGGCCGCGAGCATATTCGATTTCACGCCGCTCCCTGCGCCGTTGATGGGAGGTCTGATCGCAATCTCGGCGATTTACGCGGCTGCGCTCGAGCTGGTGAAACGTTTCTATTTTCGTCCGCGATGACTGTGACGGCAATATTGGCGAAAGCTGCTTATATCGGGCTAACTTGCCTCGGGCACCAATACCGCTGCGCCGACGAGACGCCCGGCGCGCAGATCGGAGAGCGCCTCGTTGGCCTTCGCGAGCGGATAGACCTTGGTGTGGGTTCGCACGCCGGCCATCTGGGCAATCGGGAAAAACTCAGCTGCGTCCGCGCGTGTCAAATTGGCAACTGAGACAAGCTCGCGTTCCCCCCATAGAACGGCGTAACGCATCGCCGGTATGTCGCTCATGTGAATTCCGCCACACACAACTACTCCGCCCTTGCGAACCGCCTTGAGCGCAATCGGCACAAGATCGCCTGCCGGTGCAAAGATGATGGCTGCCTCGAGCGGAACTGGTGCGCTTTCTTCCGATGAGCCGGCCCATCTGGCGCCGAGATCGAGCGCAAACTGCTGCGCTGCATGGTCGCCGCTGCGCGTGAACGCATAAACGTCGCGGCCTTGCCAAAGGCAGACCTGTGTCAGGATGTGCGCGGCAGCTCCGAAGCCGAAAAGGCCGATGCGCTTGCCGTCGCCGGCCTTCCTGAGCGAACGCCAGCCAATCAATCCGGCACACAAAAGAGGCGCGAGCGATACGGGATCGGCACTCGCATCGAGAGCGAATGCGAATGCCGCATCGGCCACAACATGCGTCGCGAAACCGCCGTCACGGGTATAGCCGGTAAATTGCGGCCGGTCGCATAGATTCTCAGCCTTCATTTGACAGAAAGAGCAGGTTCCGCATGCATGACCGAGCCAGGGGACGCCGACGCGGCGACCGAGTTTGGCGATTTCGATTCCGGGGCCCACAGCATCGACAATACCCACGATCTCATGACCCGGTACAAGCGGAAGCTTTGGATTGTTGAGATCGCCGTCCACAACGTGAAGATCAGTACGGCAGACGGCACATGCCTCGACCTTGATCCTCAGCTCGCCAGGACCGGGCCTTGGATCATCGCGTTCGACAAATATGAGCGGCTTCCCGATTTGTTGGAGAACCATCGCTTTCATGGCTGAAGCCCATCGAAGTTGGGGCTCGTTTTGAAGCTCGATGTCGGAGGAAAAAGCCTGGAAACGGCGTGCGATCTGCGTTTCAAGCAACCTCTTCCGCCAAAGGAACGGCTGCGGCGAGCGCTGTTATTTACCACCCTTGTCTCTCACACAAATTGTGCTTCGGCCTTGATCCGGATCAACGCGCGCATAGCAAAAACGTGAAAGCGTTCGAGGCAGGACACATTGTTTGGCACGTCAGGAGGGCATCAGTGCAAAAGCTATTGATGATCATATTGATCGTCATGATCGCGACGATCATCGGCATTTTGTGGGTGAAGCCGATTACCGGCACCGGGCGACAGACCGCGCTTGAGAAGTCAGCAACGCAATGACCATCCTGAAAACATTTCGCGGTGCGAAGGAGGCTCTATCACGCCCGTTCCCGAAGGAAATCATTCTTCCCCGGACGCTATATGGCTTCGTTTTTCGGGCATCGGGGTGGCATCAGCTGGCCACCGCAATACTATCCATTGTGCTCTTTACAGCGGGAACCATACCGCTGGAGGTACAACGACGGATCGTGAATGCGGCAACGGAGAATGGCTCCTATCGAACGATCGCCGTGCTGGTGTTGATATACGTGCTTTTGGCTTTGACCGAGGGAGCCGTGAAACTTGTGCTCAATATCTACAGCAGTTGGATCGGAGAAGCGGCCGTCCGATGGCTGCGTTTGCAGGTATTCGAGGCATCAAGAACATCGATGACGGACGGCTCCATGATGACCAGCGAAGGTGTCCAACTCTCGATCATCTTGGCCGAAGCCGAACCTGTCGGTGGCTTCGTCGGCACAAGTATTTCGGAGCCTCTGTTGCAGATGGGGATATTGACAGCTGTTTGCGGCTATCTGGTCTATCTGCAGCCACTCATTACGATCATCGTCATCACGATCTTTCTTCCGCAAAGTGGTTTTGTCCCGATCATGCAAGCAGCGATCAACCGCCGCGTCGGAAAAAGGATCGGCATCATGCGCAATGTCAGCGAGGACATCGTCCAAATGGGGCAAGCAATTGATACAGACGGCCATCAGGCGTCGCGTATCGGAGATGTCTTCCGGATCAACATGAGCATCTACAAAATCAAGTTCACGATGAATTTCATGATGAATCTGATGACACAGATGGGCTACGCGGGCATCTTCGCGTTGGGCGGCTATTTCGTCGTTACCGGGAAGACCGAAATCGGAACAGTCGTCGCCTTCGTGTCTGGTCTTTCAAAGATAAATGACCCTTGGGGCGATCTCGTCAACTGGTACCGCGATCTGCGCGTGACACAGGTTAAGTACGGTCTCATATATAATTCTGCTCAGGCTGGCATCGAGTCAGCGGGTGAATTGACGGACCCTTCTCCATGCCTGGAGACTCACTCCTAAGATTTGAAAATGTGTAAACCTCCGCTGACGATCTCGGCCACCGACGTCGGGTCATAGCGGAAGGCGGCAAACTCATGTTTCGATTTGTCACTGCGAATAACAATCGTGCTGCCAACGGCATTCACGCCGGTGTTGATCCGAGATCCTCCATCCGGCCAGCTTTGCTGAGACGGATGAGACAACCGCGCAGCGAGCATCTTCTCGCATAGGTATTGAGAGAAAACTCAATAATGAGCAGCGACGGCACGCATGAGTCGGTCGCGGATGTCGGCACCATCGGCATTCTTCATCCGTGCATATTGAAAAATCGATCGCCGGCTGTGCAGATCTCGGTGCCTTTTGTGAAAGATCCAAAGGCCGACAGGGCGTCAGGCCTCGTCGGAAGCCTGGACGCGGGCGTCCGGCCATAAAAAATGAGTCGTCCCGTCGCGGGAGGAAATTCCGGAGAGATGCAGCACGCGACGAGTTGGCGGACTTTGGATATTGGAGGGAGAACCGACTGTTGGAAGAGAGCCTAAAGCCTTCGATGGGCTCAAGGCCGATCGCGGCGCACGCGAGCGCCGACGTTTGACCACGACAGTCGGGTTACATTTTGACATTATTTCATCCTTTGATTGTCGTTAGAAATCAAAAGCCATTGCCCTTTGTCGGGGGAATATAGGGATCCGGGTAACCGAGCTTAGGTTTTTCGGTTGTGCTGCCCGTATTCGTCGATGACTGTTGCTTCGGTTCTTTTGATTTGTCGGAGCCACTGGATTGGTAGGCATAGGCACCGAAGATAAGGCCGGCTATCGCGGCGACCAGCAAAGCTGCACGCATGTTCTTCTCCTTGTCACGGATCTGCCATCCCGAAGTCAAGGCGGACAACGAAAAGTCCACTTTGCATTCGTGATCAAATGGTAGGTTCTCTGGCGATTTTGGACCTTGATCTACGTCAATAGGGTGAGGTGGCTGCGCAGAGGGAGCGCACGCCCTTTGCGCAACCAACGTCATCCGATGACTGAAATATAAAGGATACGCTCTTCGGCAGCAGCACGGATAAGCGCCTCCCTGGCCGCTTCCGGAGGGATGACGTCGTTCAGGGCATCAAGGCATGCCCTGATCGCCATGACATATTCCTCGCCATCATCGCTCGGCCAATCCGAGATCAATGCTACCGCCGCATCCCGGACGGTCTTGATGACCCTGTACTTCTCGCCGGCGCGTACGACGAGCCTCAGCGCGGGAAACTGATGCGATGTATGCCATTTCATAAAGCGTGATTCCCCGGGCGCGAGAATATCAGCAACCCGCACAGGCAAACGTCGCTGAAAAGGTCGCGAATATTACGTTTATCAAGGCATTTGGTTGGCTACTTTGACATGCCTCAATTGAGGTCACGGACCAGCCGCGGCATCACAGATGGGTCGACCGTCTTCGTTGCCTGGAAAATAGCTTCGGCAATTCCTGCGTGAGGGTATCCGGGCCTCGGATTTGGACATCCACCGTGCGGTACGGTCCTGATTTCGATGTTATTGCAAGATCCCAGTCGAACCGCGTGGTTCATTCGTCTAGAGTGGGCTCTGGCACGGCGGGAAGCGTTACCAGCAAGTTGTCGTCGTGGTCCGCAACCACCGTGACCGCAAATCGGGGTCTGTATGCGTCTGTTACTGATCGAAGATAGTGCCCGCCTGCGCGATTTGCTGACCGAAAGTGTCCATCAGGCGGGTTGGCGGCTTGATGGTGCGGCAACGGTAGGCGCGGCGCTGCTGGCAACAAAAACCGTCAGCTACGACCTGGCCCTGGTGGACTTAGGCTTGCCGGACGGCGACGGCTTGGATCTCATCCGGGAACTACGTCGCGAAGGTTTTACTGCACCGATCCTCGTGATCACGGCGCGCGGTTCGATTGAAGATCGCGTGGCGGCCCTCGACGGCGGTGCCGATGACTATCTCGTCAAACCGTTCAATCACATCGAATTGCTCGCGCGCTGCCGCGCCCTTCTGCGCCGCAGAGCGCCGCACTATATTGAAGCCATTGTCCTTGGCGGCTTATCTTTCGATCCCACAAACGGCGTGGTCGCCGCAGGCGGTGAACCGCTCGCGGTCGCACCGCGCGAGCGGTCCGTCCTGGAACTGCTTATTCGCAACGCGGGCCGGGTCACTCCCAAGCAATTGATCGAAAGCAAGCTCTCCGAATTTGGCGACGATATCTCGACCAACGCCGTGGAATTGGCGATCTCCCGCTTGCGCCGCCGCCTCGCCCCATTCGATTTGCCCATCAGCATCGAAACAATACGCGGCATCGGCTATCTGCTGCGCGAAAAGCGCCAAAATGGTTGATCGATCTGCTCGGCCGCCAACGCTGATCCGCATGATCACACTGCGCATCGCGCTCTTTGCAGCGCTGGCCATGGCGGTGCAGGCCGCACTCGTCTTCGCCGATTATTATTTCGACAACGAGCAGTTGGCGACGTTGATGATCCAACGTGAAACCGGAAAGCTGTTGAAGGGTTTCGAACGCCGCCATGACGAGGCGCCCTACAAGTTGCCGCACGACCTCGACCGTTACGGCGTCCAGGGTGGCTTCTATATCACTCGCATCCGCACACCCACCGGTCAGATTCTCTATACGAACTGCGACGCGCGCTGCGACAATCACCTTTTGCCGCACGAGGTCAATCCGCCGGACCTCTGGTCTCGGATGCTGAGCAACAGCAAACCGCTCGCCGTCGCCGGCGGCAAGACCTACGAAATCCATGGGGACAAGATTTTTATCGAAATCGCGATCCTGCACGACAGCGACGGCATCATGTGGGCGGTGATCGGGCGTGAATTTGCGGATCATCTGGCCACCCCGATGGCCATCATGCTGCTCTTCGTCCTCGGTGGGACCTTATTGTCAATCCGCCAGGCCCTGCGCCCCGTTGCAAAAGCAGCACGAGAGGCCGGCCATCTCGATCCGCTGGACCCCAGCCATCTGATCAACGAGACCGGCATGCCGCGGGAAATCGCCGATCTTGCCGCTGCCGTCAACAGGAGCCTTGCACGCATCGGCGCGCTCATGAAATCACAGCGTCTGTTCACCACCGCTGTCGCTCATGAGATCCGCACGCCTCTGGCTATGATGAAGCTGGAGCTTGGCAATATCGAGCATCCCCGTGCGCGCAAGATCGAGACAGATCTCGACGCACTGGCGGGTTTTGTCGGCCAGATCACGGCGCTGGGGCGGCTCGAAAGTGCTGACCGTGCCGTGTTCCGGCCGGTCGATCTGGCAAAGCTGGCTGATTGGGTGGTCACCGATATCGCACCCCTGGTCTATGACCTCAACCACACCATTGCCTACAGCAATCTTGGCGCTGGCTCTGTTGAAGGTCATGCGCCACTGCTTGAGGACGCATTGCGAAACCTCATCGAAAACGCCTTAAAACATACCCCGGAAGGTGCGGCCATCGACGTTGTTGCCGGCCCTGGTCTGCGCTTGACGGTGAAGGATGACGCTGGTGTTTTTGACGCTCCGGCACAGGTCCCGTTTGGCGAGCTCAAAGCCGACCACATGGGGATTGGCCTTGAGATCGTGCGCCGGATCATGGCGTTGCATAAGGGGCGGCTGGAGATTGAAGTGGAGCTTGGCCATCTTACAGCCATGACGCTCCTGTTTGACCAAAACGAACTCTAGATTGAAGCGAAGAAGCTTCCGCCCAGCAGCGTTACGGTGCCATAAACCAGGCCAAAGGCGACCAGAAGACAGACAGCGGCGACAGGCAGCGACCCGCCCGTCGCCTCATTGTGGTCGACGTAGGCTTCGCGCCGTTTGCGGCCAGTGATCATGGCGCCGATGAGGTCTTCGCGCTTGACGAACTGATAGCACAGGTTCGCAACGATATGCAATCCCGCCAGAACGAGGATGGCGAAGTAGAACCACGCAGCATGGATGGAAGCGGCCCAGCTCGAAGCGGCTTCCCCTACCAGTCCGGCAAAAGGCCCCGCGGCGGTCACTCCGTCACTGGAGAATAATCCAAGCAAAACCTGCACACCGCAAACGACAATGAGACCGATGACCATCAGACCACCGGCTGGATTGTGGCCGAGATAGTGCCCCGCACGGTTGCGCCGCAGCGCCTGCAGGTAAGCCCATACAGCGGTGGGCGAGCGTACGAAACCGGAAAACCGCGCCGTTGAACTACCGAAAACACCCCACAGGAGGCGATAAACCAACAGGACGAGAACGCCGTAACCGGCCGCTTTGTGAACGGTCATATCCGGATCGTTGAAACCGCTCGACACCCAGGCCGTGATGATCAAGGCGACGAGCGACCATTTGAACAGACGCGTGGGAAGGTCCCAGGCACGCACGAGATCGCTCTTGGCAGATGAAATCTTGCCGCCATTTTCGGCGGGTGGTTCGCAATAGGGTTCGTAGGCGGATCTTTGTTCGCTCATGGGGAATTTCCTATTCTGGAGGATTGCAGCAGCTATTTGTAAGCCGTGTGGCAGGACTTGCATTCGGCTGCCACGGCCACGAATGCCTTGCGAAACGAGGCTTTGTCTTGCGCCTTCTGGCTCGCGGTACCGGCAATCATGGCCATCTTGCTGAAGCGAGCATGGAGATCCTTCTCCTTGGCGCCGCTCTGGTTGGCAAACATGGCGTCGGCGGCCTCGGCGTCGGCCGCGTAGCGCTGCAGGACCTGCTCGGCGGCTTTGCTGTCGAAGTTGGCAAGCACGGCCTTGGCTGAAGTGGTGTTATCGCCCATGCTGCCCATGATACTTTTGAGCGAGGCAGCCACGGCCGGCCCCGCCAGCACGGCAAGGACAAGGCCGGCTCCGATAGAGCGATTAAGCTTGGAGGATGATTTTCGCGGATCTGTCATGGCGCTCAATTTTCGTTGATTTCCAAAAAGGGGTTACGTTTGGCTGCAACCACATAATTGACGGCGACGACCAAACAGCAGCTCCTAAGAGCCCTGACATCTAGGGGAGCAATTGCGGCGAAATGCACGGCCACATCTTCTCGGCAGACTGCTTTCGTCTTCCCATGACAGGCTTTTGACAGGTTCGTCGATCGCGATCCTGTTGATTGGAAGGTCAAAGGTCAAACCATATGCCTTGAGATCGATGGCCGTGAACGGCCGCAACATACGCCCTCTTGCCCACGCTTGTACGATCGGGCCTCCAATGCGAGGACGCAATCCAGCCTTTGAATAAGTTGGATATTTATTGTTTCGGCGGCGAGGGAATCCGATCGATGTGAACGGAGCATTTCGCATGGTGGACAATGTGGTCGACGGTGGATCCAAATACCCGATCGAAAACATCGATGGTATGAGCAGCGACCACGATCAGATCGGCCTTTGTTTCGATCGCAATGGCGAGCACCGTGTCGGCGGCGCGACCGGTGCGAACATGGACAAGCGCTGGCATTGAAAGCTCTCTGCAAAGCAGCGACAGCTTTTCTTCCGCCTCACTGATGACAGAGACCGCCCATTCATCCGGCCCCTGCCGGACAAGGGAGGGAAAGCGCTCGACGGTATGAGCGACATGTAGGGTTCCATCGGCATCGAGAAGCTGCGAAGCCGTATGCATCAGATGCTCGGCTTTCTCCTTCGATCCGAGGCCAACCGCACAAACAACCGACTTATACATAGCTCCACCTCAGAACAGATCCTTGCCGCCGGTGCCGACAAATTCGGTTCGAAAGCCTAAGGCATGGACCTGCTTCAGAAAACGATCCGCACCCAATATATCTACCTTGAGGCTATCACTCAGACACTGGCAGAGGGGATTGCACAATTCATCATGAACCCACGCCTGAGCGCGGGACGACACAATTGTAATTTCCCATTTGTCTCTGTCTGCTCTGTCGAGGCGAAAGTCACAATCCTGGTGGTGCGGGAGGGGATATCCGGCACCGGCAAGCAGAGCTTCTTCCGTTCGTGTGAAATCCGTGCTCATGGTTTTACATCCCTCCTTCTATCGAAAGTCGATCAGCCGATGGACAGTTGATCATCGAGTGCGTAGACGCCCGGCGCCGACCACGCGGCACGTTCCGCTGCGCGCCGCTCGAACAAGGTCCTGACCTTGCCCTTCAAGGTGACCTTGCCGCCGGAGACATCGACCTGAATCGCCTGCGCCTCCAATTCCGCATCGCGTTCCAATGCATTTTCGATGCGCTTCTTGACGTCACCGGCGCTGATGCCAGGAACGACCTCTATGAGATTGGAGACGCCGACGACGCCGGCGAGATCCCTGACAGCGGCGGCGGCGGCATTCTTTTGGTACTGCCATTCCACCTCGCCGGTAAGCGTGACGACGCCCTTGCATACGCGGATCTGCACCATTTGCTTTGGAATGGAGATATTCCAGTCTACCATTTTGACAGCCCGTCGGGCGATGTCGTCGTCGTCTGTCCGCCGCGGACCTAGGATTTGAACGTCTATTTCCTGGGCTATGGCGCGGACGCCTTTGACGCGCCTCGCGGCTTTCTCGGCTGCGTCCTTCTCGGCATATGTGGCAACGCGTCCGGTGAGAGTGATGACGCCGTCGCGGGCGGTCACACCAATTTCGGCCGCATCCACTTTCGGCTCAAATTCCAGTTCATCCAGAATATTTTGTCTGAGAGTAATGTCGTCCATGACCGTCTCCTTGAGATTCCGTTAGCGGAAAAAGGATAGGACTAGCCAAAGGCTGCGGCATTGATCGAGGTCAAGGAACTGGTGGAGCCCTTCTAAAGAAGGCCGAAGCTCAGTAGCCTGAGCAAAGGAGTTGCATCAGCAAGTCCGACGACGGCCAAGCCTCGGCGTTCTGTCAGGATAATCTCCGCGGAACATGAAAGCTCCATTCTCAGATCGCTTTCTGATGGATTGGAAATTCCATTGTCGCGGATGCTCCGCCCTCCGGCAAATTGGTGAGTTTGAGATCGCCTCCGTGAGCAATCATCGTCTCCTTCACGATCGACAGGCCAAGGCCGAGGCCACCCGCTCCGCTGTCGGGTTTGCCGACGACCGCCACCGGCTCGAGCCATCGGGCGGGATATCCTGGGCCGGAATCAGAGACCGTGATGCCGCATCGAAAGATCGTCACCGTAATCGTCGTGCCCGGAGGCGTATGGTTCAGTGCATTCTCAATAAGATTGCGCAGGGCTCGAAAGATAAAATCGAACGCGCCGCTAATCACGACCGGCTCTAAGGGTGACTGCAATTCGATGTCGCGGCCCTTGGAAAGAATGACCGGCGCAAGGAATGCCGCTGCCCGCTGTCCGATATCGCCGAGATCGACCCGGTCGCTTGCCTCAAAATGCAGGCCACCGACCCTGACGCGATCGACCAATTGACTGACCAGCCGCTCTACACCGTCGAAATCCTCCTCGACTTTCCGTGCGATTGCATCTTGCGAGAGCGCAAGGCGAGCCTTGATAATCGCGAGCGGCGTCCGAAGCTCATGGGCAAGATGGCTCGAAAACTGCTCAAGTGACAGAAAGCCCGCCTGCAAGCGATCAAGCGCCTCGTTGACCGCGCTCACCAATGCCAGCACATCCTCCGGCATCCTGGTTTCCGTCAGTCGCGCCGCTATGCTGGAGGGCCCGATTTGCCGTGCCTCTTCCGCCGCCTGGCTCAATGGCTTCAGTGCGAATTTCAGCACGAGGATGTTGACCAGCAGAAGAAGACAAACAAATGGAATCCATATCCACGCGATGTCGGTAACGAACTCCTCCAATACGGTATCGAAAATGACGTGCTCCCGCGGGAAGGCGATTTGCACGAAATGCACGGGATTAGTGCCATCAAGCTGCATTGAAATGCCAAAAAGGGCTCTGACTTTGTCGTGACCCGGGAGCAAAAAGTACCGAACCTTCTGGTTTGACACAGGAACCAGGGGCTGACCCAACGTCTCAGAACTGGCAAGAACTCTCCCTGTATCGGTCACGATGGCGAATTGTCCGCTCAGTTCCTTGATTCGCGTTTTCAAGGCAGTTGCGGACCCACTGGCAAGTTGCGGATCTGAGGCGAACTGGCGCTGCATGTCTTGGGCGAAAGTCGAGAGCGTCTCTTCACGAAAAGCATCGTTGGCCGCTTGAAAACGGACGTACAAGAAAACAACACTCGCACAGACTGCAACCAGTGCGACGATAGACATAGCAACGACGAGGCGCCTGAATAGCGTCAGCCGGCCAAATGTCATGAACGTCCCTCCGTCAGCATATAGCCGACACCTCGCATGTTATGGATATCGATCGCGGCACCCGCAGCCTGGAGCTTTTTACGCAATCGGTGGATGAGAACCTCGACGGCGTTGGAGCTCAGTTCCTCGCCGAAGCCATAGATCGACTCCTCGACCTCGCCCTTGGAGAGAACCCTGTTGAATCTCCGAAGAAACAATTCCAGCGCGGCGAACTCGCGGCGACTGAGCTGCAGTTCGGTCTCCCCGACCTTGGCGACATGCTGTGAAAGATCAAGATGGACGTTGCGCTCGTTGAGGATCGTATCATGGCGTAGGGCTGGGCGACGCATCAAGGCACGGACGCGCGAGATCAGCACGCCCATAACGAAGGGCTTGACGAGATAGTCATCGGCACCCCTGTCGAGCGCATCGATAATCGAACTTGCGGCATCGCGTGCCGTCAGGATGAGAATAGGCGTCGAGGGCGCCCGGCGACGCACAGGTTCGAGCAAGGACAGGCCGTCGCGATCTGGCAAGCCAAGATCGAGAATGACCGCCTCATAGCTGATCGTGGACATAGCTTCCTCGGCGTCGCTGGCTGAACTGACCCAATCGACGGCAAAACCATGCGAACGCATTGCCTCGCTTGTCAGTGAAGCGAGCTTGGCATTGTCTTCAACGAGCAACACACGCATGAACCAGTCCAAAACTTTCGCGTTGATCCCGTGGGGCGATTTTAACGCAAAGGCCTCCTTGTTCTTGGCGAATTCGAGGCGGCGCCTATTCGCATCCGTTTTGCCGCACCCGCCTTGATCCTGCCGCTTCGCGCGTCGCGATGTCCCATTCGATATCCCGGCGGCGGACGAACGAGGAAAGCCTCCGTATCACTCCCGCTTGGGCGATGAGCTGGGCACTCCAGCTAAACTTGCCCCAGAAATCTAACCTGAAGGCTATTTTCACTTTTTTGACAAGTTTCTGTAAGCCGCCCGTAAGCCAGGCCAAACAATGTCCGCTCCGACAAACACAATCGCCACCATTCTTGTCGGAACGAGCGCCTAACATGAATGACAAAGATCTTAGCGATCTTCCCCTGAAGACTTATCTCATCAATCTCGACCGTGCCGCTGATCGCCTGTCCGCCATGCAGGATAAGCTTGATGGTATACGACTGCCGTTCGAACGAGTTGCTGCCGTCGACGGGCAAGCGCTTGAATTGCCCATCAGGGACTTCCACGAGGGAACCTACAGGCTTCTGCATGGAAGAAGGGGCAATCTCGCGGAGGCGGGCTGCTACCTTAGCCATATTGACTGCGCAAAGCGCCTGCTTGCCTCGCAGTCAGAATTCGCCCTGATACTGGAGGATGATCTCGAATTTCCCGCCGACTTGAAACAACTCTTGAGGGCCGCAATCGAGGCGCAAGCCGATTGGGACATCTTGCGGCTTTCGACGGTCAATCGCGGTCGCAAGTACCCGTTTGCCGACTTGACGTCCCAACGTTCCCTTGCCGTGGCGCTTACTCGCGAGAAAGGATCGGGCGCCTATTTGCTCAACCGTCGCGCGGCAACCTGGTTTGTCGAAAAGCTCGTCCCGATGCGTTTGCCATTCGATCTTGCCTTCGATCTTGAATATCTGGCGGGCCTGAGGGCCGCTTTTGTCTTCCCCGTGCCGATCAACCAGGATACCGGATTGCCGTCCCAGATCCAGGCCAAACGCCGAACCTATCATTTGCCGCGATGGCGCTACGTGACTGTTCAGCCCTATCGCGCATGGCTAGAAGCATCACGTTTTATCTGTCGTCTTCGGCAATTGGTGTGGCTTTTGCTAAAGCATACCCTCTTACGAAGAATGGACAACCTTTCCTCAGGAATCCGCACAAAACCCCTGTCATTGACGGACGGGAGCAGAGGTGACTGATCAATGGTTGTTTTGCCCGAGAGCCTCGGTGTCTATGTCATTAACCTGGCCAGATGTGTTGACAGGTGGAAAGCTATCCGCTCGCAGGCGCTCGCCCATGGTATTCATATCACACGGGTTCCCGCCATTGACGGGCGTAACGTCGCTCCCATGAACTATGTCGACGTCGATCACGCCGGTTTTTTCAGACATGGCGGTAGACAATTGCTGCCGGGCGAGTACGGCTGCTACCGAAGCCACCTGCGCGCCGTGGACATGTTCCTATCCAGCACATTTGAGGCCTCCATCGTTATCGAGGACGACGTGGAAATCGTCAGCGATTTGCTGGAGCGAACCTCGCAGATACTTGCCGCGGTGCCGACTGCTGACATCGTCAAGCTGTTCAACCACAGAATCCGTGGGTTCCGGCGGGTCGCCACGACGATTTCTGAAGATGAGATTGGCCGTTGTTTGCACGGTCCCCAGGGATCCGCCGCATGCTACATCGTCACCCGCAATGGCGCGCACGCGATTACCTCGGCAATGCGGACCATGACCCTCCCCTTTGATGTCGCCTTGGAACGTGGATGGGACCACGGCGCCAATATTCTTACGGTGAGAGAAAACATCGTCGAACTCAGCAAGCATAGTCAAAACACGCAGATCGGAACCAGAGCCGACTATAGGGCGATAAAACTCTCGGGAGCACGACGATTATCGACGCACGTTCTGCGTGCGCTCGACTATTCGCGGCGGATTAAATATGCGCTCGACATTTGACGAATACGCTGCGAACCGCCGCAGAGCGGAATACGCGATCATCCGCTCTTATGGGATGGCCCGCCCTTTCACCCAGCATCGAGTACAATGCTGATATCGGGAAAGGGAAAGGACCAACCAATGTCTATTGCTATTCTTGGAAT
>NZ_JACHZO010000022.1:0-80605 GCF_014193575.1 Rhizobium sp. BK289 | reverse complement strand
TCGAGATCGTCGAACTGGCTGGAATCGACGATGTTGCAGCCCTGCTCGGCCAGATAGTTCGAGATCGCCGCAACGATCCCACGCGTCGATTGGCACGTCACTGTCAATACATAGCTCGTCATGCTGATCTTCCTCCGCCGTCTGCGGCCAAAATTCCGCCGTCGTGCCGGGGGATCGTACCCCGGCACCTGATCCCTTAAGGGCATCTTTTCACTCTGCACTCAGATATCGAGCGTGCTGTCGCGTTCCCACTGCGTGAAATGCGAGCAGTAGGCGTTCCATTCCTGATGCTTGAGTTTCAGATAGGCGTCGGAGAATTCCGAACCGATCGCCTGCTTCAGCCCCTCATCCTCGTCATAGGCACGCAGCGCATCGAGCAGATTGAGCGGCAGGCGCGGCGCATCCTTCACGAGATGACCCTCCGCATACATGTCGATATCGTGATGCGGCCCGGGATCGGCCTTGCTGCGCAGGCCGTCGAGGCCGGCGGCGATGATGACCGCCTGCAGCAGGTAGGGATTGACGGCACCATCGGGCAGGCGCAACTCGAAGCGGCCGGGACCGGGCACGCGCACCATATGGGTGCGGTTGTTGCCGGTCCATGTCACGGTATTGGGAGACCAGGTGGCACCCGATGTCGTGCGCGGCGCATTGATGCGCTTGTAGGAATTGACCGTCGGATTGGTGATCGCCGCCAGCGACGAGGCATGTTTCATGATGCCGCCAAGGAAATGCTTGCCCTCGGCCGACAGGCCAAATTCGGCTTCCCTGTCGGCAAAGACATTGGTCCTGCCATCATTGCTCCATACGGAAATATGGCAATGGCAACCATTGCCCGTGAGCCCCTTGAAAGGCTTCGGCATGAATGTCGCCCTGAGGCCATGCTTTTCGGCAATCGACTTGACCATGAACTTGAAGAAGGAGTGCTTGTCCGCCGTCTTCAGGGCATCGTCGAATTCCCAGTTCATCTCGAACTGGCCGTTGGCATCCTCGTGGTCGTTCTGATAGGCGCCCCAGCCGAGCTCCAGCATATAGTCGCAGATCTCGGAGATGACGTCATAGCGGCGCATGACGGCCTGCTGGTCATAGCAGGGCTTTTCCGCCGTGTCGTATTCGTCGGAAATCTTGGAGCCATCGGCCGTGATCAGGAAGAATTCGGCCTCGACGCCGGTCTTGACGCGCTTGCCCGCGGCTTCCGCTTCTTTCACGAGCTTCTTCAAGACGTTGCGTGGCGCCTGGGCGACCAGTTCGCCCTCCATCATGCAATCGGCCGCGACCCAGGCAACATCCTTCTTCCATGGGAGTTGGATGACGGAGGAGGCATCGGGTACGGCAAAAAGATCAGGATGGGCGGGCGTCATGTCGAGCCAGGTGGCAAAACCGGCAAAGCCGGCGCCCTCCTCCTGCATACCGGCGATCGCCTGCGCCGGCACCAGCTTGGCGCGCTGGCCGGAAAAAAGATCCGTATAACTGATCATGAAATATTTGATGCCTTTGTCCTTTGCAAAGGCAGCAAGATCCAGTGTCATTCTCGTTCCCCTTTGGATTTCTTCGAGACACTTCGATGATGCATGCGGCGGCCGGACCTCTCAGGCCCGGCCGGTATCTTAAAAGCCTCCCTTGCCCGGGTACCAGTTGGTGCCGGCGAGCGGAATCTGCGCCATGGCGGCGGCTTCCATCGTCAGCGCACAGAGATCCTCCGGCTCCAGATTGTGCAGGTGATTTTTGCCGCAGGCGCGCGCGATCGTCTGCGCTTCCAGCGTCATCACCTTGAGATAGTTGGCAAGGCGCCGGCCCGCAGCAATCGGATCGAGCCGGCTTGCGAGCTCCGGGTCCTGCGTCGTGATACCAGCCGGGTCCTTGCCCTCGTGCCAGTCGTCATAGGCGCCGGCCGTCGTACCGAGCTTCTGATATTCTTCTTCCCATTTGGGATCGTTGTCGCCGATCGCGACCAACGCCGCCGTACCGATGGCAACTGCATCCGCACCCAGCGCCAAGGCCTTGGCCACATCGGCTCCGGAGCGAATGCCGCCGGAGATGATCAGCTGCACCTTGCGATGCATGCCGAGATCCTGCAACGCCTGCACGGCGGGGCGAATACAGGCGAGCGTCGGCATGCCGACATTCTCGATGAAGACGTCCTGGGTCGCGGCCGTGCCGCCCTGCATGCCGTCAAGCACCACGACATCGGCACCGGCCTTCACGGCAAGAGCGGTATCGTAATAAGGGCGTGCGCCGCCGACCTTCACATAGATCGGCTTTTCCCAATCGGTAATCTCGCGCAATTCCATGATCTTGATTTCGAGATCGTCCGGACCGGTCCAATCCGGATGGCGGCAGGCCGAACGCTGATCGATGCCCTTCGGCAGATTGCGCATGTTGGCGACACGATCGGAGATCTTCTGGCCGAGCAGCATGCCGCCGCCGCCGGGCTTGGCGCCTTGGCCCACAACGACTTCGATTGCGTCGGCGCGGCGAAGATCCCTAGGGTTCATGCCGTAGCGCGAGGGGAGATACTGATAGACCAGCGTCTGCGAATGGCCGCGCTCCTCGTCCGTCATGCCGCCGTCGCCGGTCGTCGTCGACGTACCGGCAAGTGTGGCACCGCGGCCAAGGGCTTCCTTGGCGTTGCCGGAAAGCGCGCCGAAGCTCATGCCGGCAATGGTAATGGGGGTCTTCAGCGTGATCGGCTTTTTGGCGAAACGACTGCCGAGGACGACGGTCGTATCGCACTTCTCGCGATAACCTTCGAGCGGATAGCGCGATATCGACGCGCCGAGAAACAATAGGTCGTCGAAATGCGGCACCTTGCGCTTCGTGCCGGCGCCGCGAATGTCGTAAATGCCCGTCGCCGCCGCACGGCGGATTTCCGCCAGCGTATGATCGTCGAAAGTCGCGGACTTGCGCGGCGGCGTGTGCGGATTGTGGTAGCTCATGAGGTCCCCTTCGCCTTAGTACGCGTCGGCATTGTCGATATTGAAATTATAGAGCTTGCGCGCCGATCCATAGCGCTTGAATTCCTCCGGCCTGACGCCGCGCACGCCGGCCTTTTCCAGAAGCTCGGAGAGCTTTTGCAGGTGTTCCGGGCGCATCTCCTTTTCGATGCAATCGGAGCCGAGGCTTTTCACCGAACCACGGACGAAGAGCTTGGCCTCATAGAGGCTGTCGCCCAGCGCATCGCCGGCGTCACCGAGCACGACGAGATGGCCGGACTGCCCCATGAAGGCGGACATATGGCCGATATTGCCGTAGACGACGATGTCGATGCCCTTCATCGATATGCCGCAACGCGAGGCGGCATTGCCCTTGATGACAAGCAGGCCACCCTGCCCGGTCGCCCCGGCATACTGGCTGGCATCGCCTTCGATGACAACGGTGCCGGACATCATGTTTTCCGCAACGCCCGGACCAGCCGAACCGTGGATGGTGACATTGCCGCCATCGTTCATGCCGGCGCAGTAATAGCCGACGGAGCCCTTGATATCGACGGTGACGGGCGCGTCTATGCCGGCGGCCACTGCATGATGGCCGCGCGGGTTGACGACTTCAAAGGCTAGATCGTTGGCGCCCGGGGCAAGGCCATGAAGGGCACTGTTGAGTTCGCGCAGCGGCGTGACGGACAGGTCGAAAACTGGCATGTAAGATCTCTCTCGATTGCGGCGCTTCTGATCAGGCAGCCTTTTCGTGATCCCAGAAATAAACGGTCGCCGGCTCCGGCTCCCAGATCCGGGCATCCTCGATGCCCGGGAGATTGACGAGCGCGCGATATTCTGAGCCGAAGGCGACATACTGGTCAGTCTCGGCCATGACGGCCGGCTTACAGGCGATGGGATCGCGAACGACGCCGAAACCCGACTTGGTGCCGACGACGAAGGTGAAGAAGCCGTCAAGATCGTCGACAGCGCTTTCGAGCGCCGCCCCGAGATCCTTGCCTTTCGCCATCTCGGCCGTCAGATAGGCAGCGGCCACCTCTGTATCGTTTTCCGTTTCGAAGACCATGCCCTCGCGCTTCAGCTCGCGGCGCAGGTTGTTGTGGTTCGAGAGCGAACCGTTGTGAACCAGGCATTGGTCCGAGCCGGTGGAGAAGGGATGGGCGCCGAGCGTGGTCACGGCCGATTCCGTCGCCATGCGCGTATGGCCGATGCCGTGCGTGCCGGACATGGCGGTGACGCCAAAGCGGGAGACCACGTCCTTCGGCAGGCCGACCTCCTTATAGATCTCGACGGTATCGCCGCTGCTCATGACGCGGATATTCGGACGTGATGCCGCTAGGGCCGCCCTCCCCTCGTCAAGCTTGTCCTTGGCAAGGGTGATGACCGCATGCGTGCTCTTGACCACGACGGATACCGGGACGTCGAGCGCGCGCCGGAGTTCATATTCCAGCCCGTCGAAATCCTTTTCCGGATCGGCCGACTGAACGGTTATCTTCGCAGTGTTGCCATTATCGTTGCCGTAGATCGCGATGCCCGCGCTATCGGGTCCGCGATCGGTCATCGTGATCAGCATGGAAGACAAAAGCGCGCCGAGTTTCGGCTCCAGCGCCTTATCCTTCAAGAAAAGACCGACAATTCCGCACATGCCCAAACCCTCCGTTTTCGCATCTGCAAAAATGGCTATCAGGTCCAATGCGGTTTTTCAACTCAAAAGAATAAATTTTTCTTTTAAGGCAAGTCAGTCGGTCTTGCCTCTTTGTGGATAGCTGATGATCGACAGGTATTTGGCCGGCAGTTTCACCAGCACCTCCGGGCCATGCGGCGCATCCGCATCGAAGAAGAGGCTGTCGCCCGGCTGCATGGGGTAGAGCTGATCGCCGTGGCGGTACATGACCTCACCCTCGAGCATATAAAGGAACTCCATGCCCTCGTGCTGGAACGTCGGGAAGACGTCCGAATCCGCCGTCAGGGTGATGAGATAAGGCTCGACGATAACGCCGCTCGAATTGTTGTCGATATGGCCGAGGAGATTATACTGATGGCCTGCGCGCGTGCCACGGCGCTCCAGCTCGACGCCCTGGCCGGCCTTGACGAAAACGGCATTGCGCGGCTCTTCATAGCGACGGAAGAATGCGGTCAAGGGTACGCCGAGCGCGCGCGACAGCGATTGCAGCGTCGTCAGCGACGGCGAGATATTGCCGTTCTCGATCTTCGACAGCATGCCGAGCGAGATCCCCGTCGCGGCGGCGAGATCCGTCACCGTGATGCCGAGCTTCTTGCGATAGGCGCGAACCTCGTGGCCGATCGCCATTTCGAGATTGTTTTCCTTCGGCTCGCGCACCGCATGCGGATTTTGGGAGAAGGCCGACCGTCCAGCATGGGATTGGTCGTCGGCCGATACACTGTCTGCCTTGGTTTTCATTCCGTATCCTTTTTGCCGGCAGGGCTTGCTGGGAAGAACTCTATCCTCCCAGTGAAATTTTCTCAACTACGACGAAAATCAGCCGTGGCGGGTTTCGCCGGGAGCCATGCCATAAAGCGAGCGATAGGCTCTGGAGAAATGTGCGCCGCTGGAAAAGCCGGTGGCGATGGCGATTTCGGAAATCGAAAGCGGACTTTGCTCCAGAAGCCGCCGGGCATGCTGCAGGCGTATCCGCCGATATTGATCGAGGAATGTCGAGCCGAGATGAGCGGCAAACAGCCGGTCGAGATGACGCGGCGTGACACCGGCAATCCGCGCCATGGCCTTGCGGTCGAGCGGCATCTCGATCGTCTCTTCCATTTTTTCGAGCACGCTCAGCAAACCTGGATGGTGAACGTCATAGCGTTCGGCGAGCGACCCGCGCTGCGGCGCCGCAGGCTCGCCGACTTCGGTGTGCAGATACCAGTCGCTGACACGCCGGGCGAAATCGGCCCCCATGCGCTCTGATATCAAAACATGCATCATGTCGAGCGGCGCGATGCCGCCGCCGCAGGTGATGCGATTGCCGTCGATCACGAAGCGCGCCTGGCGCGGCGACAGTGTTGGAAAGGCTTCGAGCAAGGCGGGCGCATGCTCCCAATGAATGGTGAAATCGCGCTCGGCCAGAAGCCCGGCGGCGGCAAGCAGATAGGGACCGCCGGAGATGCCACCGATGCGCACGCCCTCGCGTGCGAGCTGGCGAAGGCAGGCGAAAACCGTGGGATAGTGCCAATCGCGCGGCGATCCGCCGGCGCAGACGAAGACCGTGCCGAGGCCGGATCCGCGACCCGGGAGAGGCTCGGCCGGCACCGGTACACCGCCAGAGGATACCGCCGGGGTGCCGTCCGGCGAAAAGATCGACAGTCGATAGATTTCGCGCCCGGCCAGAAGATTGGCCGCCCGCAGCGGCTCGCTCGCCGAAGCATAGGACATCAGTGCGAATCCCGGAATCAGGATGAAGCCGATGGATTGGCTATTTCGTGCATCGATTGGAGCCATGTCCCTTTTCTACTGAAAAAGGTCCCAATCAGGCAAGTCTGCATTTTTCACTCTGTCATCATGGATGCAATTTAAAGCGGATCGAACTATGCGCTATTCGGCTTTCTCTGTTTTCCTCAACGGTCTTCGCGGCAACACAGGCTGGGCGCCCGCCTGGCGCGAGCCGCAACCGAAACCGCATTATGACGTCATCATCGTCGGTGGCGGCGGTCATGGGCTGGCAACCGCCTATTATCTCGCCAAGACCTTCGGCATCACCAACGTCGCGGTGCTGGAAAAGGGCTATCTCGGCTCGGGCAATATCGGCCGCAACACCACGATCATCCGCTCGAACTACCTGTTGCCCGGCAACAATCCCTTTTACGAGCTCTCGATGAAGCTCTGGGAGGGGCTTGAGCAGGATTTCAATTTCAACGCCATGGTCTCGCAGCGTGGCGTGCTCAATCTCTTTCATTCGGATGCACAGCGCGACGCCTATACCCGGCGCGGCAATGCCATGCGCCTGCACGGCGTCGATGCCGAGCTGCTCGATCGCGAAGCCGTTCGCAAAAAGCTGCCCTTCCTGGATTTCGAAAACGCGCGCTTCCCGATCATGGGCGGCCTATTGCAGCAGCGCGGCGGCACCGTGCGCCATGACGCAGTCGCCTGGGGCTATGCCCGCGGCGCCGACAGCCGTGGCGTCGACATCATCACCGGCTGCGAAGTGACCGGTATTCGTTCCGACAGTGGCCGGGTCCTTGGCGTCGAGACCACGAAGGGCTTCATCGGCTGCGGCAAGCTGGCGCTGGCGGCCGCCGGCAATTCTACCGTCGTCGCCGACATGGCGGGGCTGCGCCTGCCGATCGAAAGCCATGTGCTGCAGGCTTTCGTCTCCGAAGGCCTGAAGCCGTTCATCGATTGCGTCGTCACCTTCGGCGCCGGACATTTCTATGTCTCGCAATCCGACAAAGGCGGTCTCGTCTTCGGCGGCGATATCGACGGCTACAATTCCTACGCCCAGCGTGGCAACCTCGCGACTGTCGAACATGTCGCTGAAGCCGGCGTTGCGATGATCCCGGCACTGACGCGCGTGCGCTATCTGCGCACATGGGGTGGCGTCATGGACATGAGCATGGACGGCTCCCCGATCATCGACCGGACCCATATCGACAATCTCTATCTGAACGCCGGCTGGTGTTACGGCGGCTTCAAGGCCACGCCGGCGTCGGGCTACTGCTACGCCCATCTGATCGCCCGCAACGAGCCGCATGAGACGGCGACGCAGCTGCGCCTCGATCGCTTTCGGCGCGGCTATCAGATCGATGAGAAGGGCGTCGGCGCCCAACCGAACCTGCATTGAGGACATGACACGATGGCAAGCCTGATTTCCTGCCCTCACTGCGGCACACGTCCCAAGGAAGAATTCACCATCAAGGGCGATGCAAGCCTCCGCCGCCCTGCTCCAGATGCCGGTGCGGAAGACTGGTACGACTACGTCTATCTGCGCGACAACCCCAAGGGGCGGCACAATGAATATTGGCACCATTCCTCCGGCTGCCGCCGCTGGCTGATCGTCGAACGTGACACAGTTACCCACAAGGTTCATGGCGTCAGCGACGCGGCGCTTGCCAAGCTTGGAGGCGGCGCATGAGCAGCTATCGCCTCTCCTCCGGCGGCTTGATAGACCGCTCCAAAACCGTTGCCTTCCGTTTCGACGGCCGGAATTTGACGGGTCATCCCGGCGACACGCTCGCCTCCGCCCTGCTCGCCAACGGCATCCAGCTCGTTGGCCGCAGCTTCAAATATCACCGACCGCGTGGCATTCTGACGGCGGGTACCGCCGAACCCAATGCACTTGTCACGACCGGTATCGGCGGTCGCACGGAAGCCAACACCCGTGCCACGATGATCGAGCTTCATGACGGGCTGATCGCGCGCAGCCAGAACCGCTGGCCCTCGCTCGCCTTCGATGTCGGCGCTGTCAACCGCCTGCTGTCACCTTTCCTCAGCGCCGGCTTCTACTACAAGACCTTCATGTGGCCGGCCGCCTTCTGGGAGAAGGTCTATGAACCGCTGATCCGCAAGGCCGCCGGTCTCGGCAAGGCCTCTTATGAGGTCGATCCCGATTCCTATGAGAAAAGCTGGGCACATTGCGATCTGCTCGTGATCGGCGCCGGGCCTGCGGGCCTTGCTGCGGCGCTGACGGCGGGGCGCGCCGGCGCGCGCGTCATTCTCGCTGACGAAGGCTTTGCTCTCGGCGGCAGTTTGCTCTCAGAACGCAGCTCGTCCCTCAAGGATATGTTGGACGAACTCGACGGCCTGCCGAATGTGCAATGCCTGCCGCGCACGACGGTTATCGGCTGGTATGACGACAATGTCTTCGGCGCGGTCGAACGCGTGCAGAAGCATGTGGCGGCACCCGATCCACACCAGCCGGTCGAACGCCTTTGGCGTATCATCGCCAAGCAGGCGATCCTTGCGACCGGTGCCGAGGAGCGGCCGCTTGTCTTCGGCGGCAATGACATTCCAGGCGTGATGATATCAGGCGCCATGCGCAGCTATCTGAACCGGCAGGCCATCGCTCCCGGCAAAAGCACCGTGGTCTTCACGACAAACAGTTCCGGCTACCGCACCGCCGCCGACCTCGAGGCCGCAGGCGTCGGCGTGGCCGCCATCGTCGATACGCGCGCCGATGGCGAACATTGGAACGGCAGGGCGCGGGTGCTGACCGGCGCTTGCATCATCGATGCGGTGGGCACCAAGCGCGTCCGCCGGGTCAAGATTGCGAGCGGCTCGGGCATACAGGAGATCGATGCCGATGCCCTCGCCATGTCCGGCGGCTGGAGCCCGATCATCCATCTCGCCTGCCATCGCGGTGCCAAGCCGGTCTGGTCGGAAAAGCATGCGGCCTTCCTCGCGCCGGAAAGACAGGATGGCCTGCTGATTGCCGGCTCCGCGGCTGGCCTTGCCTCCACCGATAGCTGCCTTGGCGACGGAGCAATCAAAGCTGCCGAGGCACTGGAGGCAATCGGCTTCGGAGAGATCGCCCCCGCCTTTGCGTCAACGGAGGAGACATTGCCGGCTGCCAAGCCACTCTGGTTCGTCAACGGCGGCAAGGGCAAGGCTTTCGTCGACTATCAGAACGACGTGCACCTCAAGGATCTCGGCCTTGCCGTTCGCGAAGGCTATGGCGATGTCGAGCTTGCCAAGCGCTATACGACCAATGGCATGGCGACCGATCAGGGCAAGCTCTCCAATATCAATGCCATTGGCATCCTCGCCGAGGCCCGCGGTGTCTCCCCGGCCGAAGTCAGCACCACGACGTTTCGTCCCTTCTATACGCCGGTCTCTTTCGGGGCGCTGACGGGCGCCTCGCGCGGCAAGCACTTCCAACCCGCGCGCAAATCCCCTTTACACCAGTGGGCAAAGAAGAATGGCGCGATCTTCGTGGAGACCGGCCTTTGGTATCGCTCCTCCTGGTTTCCGCGCGAGGGTGAAAAAACCTGGCGCGAAAGTGTGGATCGCGAAGTGCTGAACATCCGCAGGAATGCCGGCATCTGCGATGTGTCGACGCTCGGCAAGATCGAGATCTTCGGCAGGGACGCGGCGACCTTCCTCGACCGCATCTACTGCAACGGCTTTGCCAAGCTGCCCGTCGGCAAGGCACGCTACGGCATCATGCTGCGCGAAGACGGCATGATCTATGACGACGGCACCACCAGCCGATTGAGCGACGATCATTTCTTCATGACTACGACGACGGCGCTTGCCGCTGGCGTGCTGACGCATCTGGAATTCTGCGCCCAGACGCTCTGGCCCGAGCTCGAGGTCTATTTTGCCTCCTCGACCGACCAATGGGCGCAGATGGCGGTAGCAGGCCCGAAATCGCGGGCGATCCTTTCCGAGATCGTCGACGAGGACATCTCCGATGCCGCCTTCCCCTTCATGAGCGCACGCACGGTTTCGCTATTCGGGGGCAAGCTCGAGGGCCGGCTTTTCCGCATATCCTTTTCCGGCGAGCTTGCCTACGAACTTGGGGTGCCGGCGGCCTTTGGCGAGTCCGTCGCCGATGCCATCATGCAGGCGGGCCAGAAACATGAGATCTGCCCCTATGGCGCCGAAGCACTCGGCGTCCTGCGCATCGAGAAAGGCCATGTCACCCATGCCGAGATCAACGGCACGGTGACGCCAGGCGATCTCGGCTTTGCCCGAATGGTCTCGACGACGAAGCCCGATTTCATCGGCAAGGCGATGCTTGCCCGCGAGGGGCTTCAGGCCGCCGATCGTCCGCGCCTCGTCGGCATCAAGCCGCTGGATGCGGCCACGAGTTTCCGCACCGGCGCTCATATCCTTGCGGATGGCGCGGCGGCGGCGCTCGAAAACGACCAGGGCTATGTCACGTCAAGCGCCTTTTCACCGACCCTCGGTCATACGATCGGGTTGGCCCTGGTCAAGAACGGACCGGAGCGCATCGGCGAGAAGATCACCGTCTGGAACGGCCTTAGAGATGAATACACGAACGCGGTGATCTGCAGCCCCGTCTTCGTCGACCCTCAGAACGAGAAGCTCCATGCCTGATTTGCCCATATATAGACCGGTTCTGGCCGGCAAGGCCACTGTGGGTGGCGACACCATCCGGCTGGAAGCCCTGCCCGAGAGGCACCTCCTGCATGTGATGGGCACGACGACGAGAGAGGAGATCGAGGCGCATCTTCTGGCGGCCGGCCTCAAGGAAAGCTCCGTGCGCCCGGCCGGGTACCGGCAATGGTTCATCACCGGCAATGATCGGCTTTCCGATATTCACCTGCGGGCATTGACCGGAGCGCTTGCGGGCCGCGCCTTCATCTGCGACCAGAGCCATGGCCGTATCCGTATCCGCGTCTCGGGCCTCAATGCCACTCGAGTGCTCAACAAAGGCACGGCGGTCGATCTGCATCCATCAGCCTTTCCTGTGGGAAGCACGGCGATGACGCTCTTTGGTCACATCTCCATCCAGCTCACGCGCACCGGTGCGGATGATTTCGAGCTGACGGTGCTGCGCAGTTTTGCGGAATCACTTCATGAAGAGCTCGAGGCACTGGCTCTTGCCCATGGCGCCAAGCGCCTTACAGCCTGAACGACATTGCCCGCCGAGGGCAGTGATTCGCTCCAGCCGTGCCGTCCGCACCGATATCGAGAGCGTTGCCAATTCAGTTATATCTCGCGTTTTGCTACCAAAAGTGTGAGTAAACGTATCGGGCAACTGTTACGATGCGACGAAATAAATATAATGGAATCAAATAGCTAAATATCTTCAGCCTGACATGATTTCGTCATACGCTGATCAGCCATTACGCCTTAATCTCTGGACGGTCTGACAGAATCGTGTTCTACCTTTTGTCGGGCATAGGTCGGCAAACCGGCATTGAGCCGCCAAGAGGGACAAATGGCGATAGCAGAGCGCATGGAGACAATAGCTCCTTCCAAGGAAGATGCAGGCGGCAAAATTGCGCGCCATGCAAACCTGCTGTCGGGCCAGTTGCAGCAGCTCAGAACCCGGATGTATCCGCCGAAGTCCGAAAAAATACTCCGGCAGTTCCTGACCAATGAAGTGTCCAAGCTGACATCGATCCCGGATTCGACCCTGAAACTGATGTCGAGCGAGGGACGGGGGCCTTCGCCGAGCCGGTTGGAGAACAACCATCGGGTCTACACACTCGCACAGATCAATGAATTGCGTGAATTGTTTGCAAAGCAGAAGCCGTCCGATGCCCTGCGGTTCCTGCCGCGCCGCCGCCCGGGCGAACATCTTCAAGTGTTGGCGATCGCCAATTTCAAGGGCGGCAGCGCCAAGACGACCACCAGCGTTCATCTCGCGCATTATCTTGCGCTTCACGGCTATCGCGTCCTTGCGCTCGACCTCGATCCGCAAGCGTCGCTTTCGGCCATGTTCGGAGCGCAGCCGGAAGTCGATGTCGGTGCAAACGAAACCATCTATGCAGCCTTGAGATATGACCAGTCCGAAAGACGGTCGATCCGCGAGATCATCCGCAAGACCTATTTCGATGGCATCGACCTCATTCCGGGCAATCTGGAGGTCATGGAATATGAACATGAGACCCCTCGTGTTCTGGCGCAGAAATCGGGTGCCGGCGCCATCTTTTTCGAGCGGCTCAAGCTTGCGCTTGCCGAAGTCGAAGCAGATTACGATATCGTCATCCTGGATACGCCTCCTTCGCTCGGCTTCCTGACGCTGAGCGCGATCTACGCGGCGACAAGCATGATCATCACCGTGCATCCGGCCATGCTGGATGTCGCGTCGATGAGCCAATTCCTGCTGATGATGGGCGATCTGATCAACGTGCTCAATGAAAGCGGCGCCCAGCTCGACCAGGACTTCATTCGCTATCTGGTCACGCGCCACGATCCAAACGACGCGCCGCAGTCGCAGGTGGTTGCAATGCTGCGCCATCTGTTCGGTTCCGATGTCCTGTTGCCGACGGCGATCGAAAGCACTGCCGTCGAGGCTGCCGGTCTTGCCAAACGCTCCGTTTACGAACTCGAGATGGGCCAGATCGGTCGCGATACGCAGAAGCGCGCGCGGGAAGCCGTGGATGCGGTCAACGAGGCGATCGTTCAACTCATCAACGCAAGTTGGGGGCGTGGATGAGCAAGAGCCCAAGGAAATCGATCGTCGCAAGTTTCGGTCTTCTTTCTGCCGAGTTGGAAGGTAGCGACGCTGCTATTGAACAGCCTTCGCCTGCCCCTGCCCCCGCAGCACAGCCCGGTCGTGTCGGCGCAGGCGTCATCGGGGCCGCGCATCGTGCCATTGGCGACATTCGCGCGGAACGTGACCGGTTGCGGGCCATCGTCGAATCCGGTGAAGGCTGGATCCAGGATCTGGATCCTCACATCATCGATCCATCCCCCTATCCGGATCGTCTGCCGGACGACAATCCGCATGATTTCGAGACATTCAAGCGCTCGATCGAGGAGGAAGGCCAGAAGGTTCCGATCCAGGTCCGGAGACATCCGTCTTCGGCCGACCGATATCAGGTGGTCTATGGTCATCGCAGATGGCGAGCTGCTCTAGAGCTCGGCCGTAGCGTCCGGGCCATAGAAGTCGAGATTTCGGATCTCGATCTCGTTCTCGCGCAGGGCATCGAGAATGCCAACAGGCAGGATCTGACATGGATCGAGCGCGCGTTGTTCGCCTCGCGCATGGACGATGCCGGCATCAAGGCGCGGCACATCTATGCGGCACTCTCGATCGAGGATGCCGAGCTGGCGCGGATGCGCAGCGTCTATCGGGCAATTCCGGCCGATGTGATCGAAGCGATCGGCAGAGCGCCGAAAGTCGGCCGTCCACGTTGGCTGGAACTGGTCAAGGCCGTTTCCGCACAGCCGGATGCGCTGCAGGTGGTTCGCGCCGCCCTGTCCGATGCAAATGAGACAAAGGAAACCTCGGACGAAAGATTCCAGCTGGCGTTGAATGCGATCAAGCCCCGCGCCGGTTCTCGCAACACCCAGGTGCCGATTTCCGATGCGTCGGGAACGAGGCTGGGAGCGTGCGTGATATCGCCGCGTGAGATGCGGATCTCCGGCGAGGGTAAGCTGGGAACAGAATTCATAAAGTTTATCGAGGAGGAGTTGCCCGACCTGGTCGAGCGCTTCACTCGCCGGAAAAAGTCGTAACCCCTGACACCTGTCAGGGTTTTTTCAGATCGGAAAGGAAGTCTAGCAAAAGAAAAAAGGCCCCCAAACGTTGCCGTCGTGGAAGCCTTCTCTTCAATGTAGCAACTGAAGAATCGCATTTCCACGAATCCCAGTCAAGAGTTTTTGGCACCGTTTTTTTGGTGAGCGGATTTCTTTTGCCTTACGAGGGTGAGGGAAATGCAGAATGGAAGTGTAACGACGCCCTTTGGGCGGCGGCCGATGTCGCTTGCCCTGGTGCTGCGGCAGGTCGCTACGGCTGAAATCGCGCCTGGCAAGACGGCTGACAAGTGGAAGGTCTTTCGGGATGCGTCCGAGGCCAGAGAGCTGCTGGGATTGCAGGATCGTAGCCTGGCGGTGCTCGATGCATTGCTGAGTTTTTATCCCGATAACGAGCTGCGCCAGGATGCGCAGCTTATCGTCTTCCCTTCCAATGCGCAGCTGACCTTGCGCGCCCACGGCATTGCCGGGGCTACGCTTCGCAGGCATCTCGCGCTTCTCGTCGAGGCTGGACTGATCGTTCGCAAGGACAGCGCCAATGGCAAGCGCTATGCCAGGAAGGACAGGACGGGTGAAATCGAGAACGCTTTCGGCTTCGACATCTCGCCGCTTCTGCTGCGGGCAGAGGAACTTGCAGGCATGGCGCAGAAGGTGGCAGCAGATCGCCTCGCATTCCGACGTGCCAAGGAAAGCCTGACGATCTGCCGGCGCGATGTGCGAAAGCTCATTACGGCCGCGATCGAGGAAGGTGTCGCGGGCAACTGGGCAATGATCGAAGATGTTTATACCCGCCTCGTCGGGCACATTCCGCGCTCTCCCACGATGTCAGAGGTTGCCGGCATCCTCGAAGAGATGGAGCTTCTGCGAAACGAGATCGTCAACCTTCTGGAAAACCAGCAAAAAGCTACAAAAAATAGCACCAATGATGCTCATATTGAGCGTCACATACAGAGTTCGAATCCCGAATCCATTTATGAACTTGAACCAAGCTCTCGAAAAGAGCTGGGAGCGATGCCCGAGAGGAAAAGCCGGCTGCACAGCGAGACGATGCGAACGTTCCCATTGGGTTTGGTGCTGAAAGCTTGCCCGGAAATTACTGCCTACGGGCCGAATGGGGCCATCGGCAATTGGCGGGAGCTGATGTCTGCCGCAGTCGTGGTTCGATCGATGCTGGGCGTCAGCCCTTCGGCCTATCAGGAAGCCTGCGAAACGATGGGAGCTGAGAATGCCGCAACAACGGTCGCCTGCATTCTTGAGCGGTCGGGACACATCAATTCCGCCGGTGCCTACCTGCGGGACCTCACGATGAAGGCGAAGCGCGGCGAGTTCTCTGTCGGGCCGGCAATTATCGCTTTGCTCAGAGCAAACGGCCATGGCGACTATGTGACGGGAAAAGCCTCATGAACTCATCGCTTCTGGATATGCTCTGTTTGCTGCGGGCCAGGACGGGGTTGGCGCGACGACAGATTGACCGCTTGTCTTTCCCACAAACAATAGGGCCACAGCCGGAGTATTGAGCTGTGGCCGAGGGATGCGATCGAAGATGTTCGATCACAAATGCGGACTTAACGGCAGACGCGTTCCTTGCGAATAACCCAATGACCATGAACCTTGTGCTTCACGGTCTTGACGAAGCAGTCACGATGATGATGGCGGTGGAACGGAGCCGCCTGGGACGGAGCACTAACGGCAACGACGGATGCCAGGGCTATGGCGGAAGCAAGAAGCAGGTTTTTCATATCGGTCCTCGTAAGCATTGGGGGTTGATGCTGCGCGATAACGCCTGACTTTGATGCCCCAATTCGCCTTAACTGAAAATGAATAGCATGCTTACAAATTTGTAATGCTCCGGTGATGCCCATGGGAAGGGAGCGCCGGATTGAGAGTCGATACGAGCGAAGATCGCATATCTCTGCCTTTTGCGAGAGGGATGACATTGTTCCCTCCCCTTCTCTTTCGTGATCTTGCCAGTTGATTTTCCGCTGGGCAACCGAGGGTGTTTACGATCGCTGCCTGTCCGCGGCCCGAAAGTCGCCATCGATTATCGAGGCAGACCTGCGGTCTCGCTCGTCAGCTTTGAACAAGGGAGGTCTGCTTGCCGCCCCGCGCTGCCATCAACACAGTTCCCGCAAGGCATGCGGCTCCAAGGAACGACATGACACCAAGCGGTCCCTGCAAGTCGATCAGTATGCCGCCCAGGACCGCGCCGCTGGAAATAGCGACCTGGAAAGCAGTTAGGAGCAATGCTCCTGCGCTTTCAGCTTCGTCCGGCGCGGCACGCGTGATGTAGCTCTGGATGGAGACGGGAAATGCGCCGAAGGCGAAACCCCAAATGGCGACTCCGACAATCGCGGCGAGCTCGGACGCACCCACGGTCACGAAGATAGCGGCGGCAACGGCGATCAGGCTCGACGAGAAGACGGTGCCAATAGCAGAGCTGCGCTCCGCAATCATGCCACCGACAATATTGCCGAAGAAACCACTGACGCCGTAAGCGAGAAGCACCAGCGACACCATCTCGACGTTGAGGTGGGCGATACCTTCCAGATAGGGGCGGATATAAGTGAAGCCGGCAAAATGGCCTGCAACGACGAGAAGTGTCGTGATCAGACCCACCCGGATCTTGGGCCGCGTCAGAACGGCGCCGAGCGTCGACAAGCCTGCGTGACCTGCCGGTGGTAACGATGGCACGGTGATAGCCTGGGCAATCAATGCAAGCACGCCGACAGCTCCTGCGAGGACGAAGGACGCTCTCCATCCAAGGGTTGATCCCACATAGGAGCCGATCGGTGCCGCCGTGACGGTGGCGAGGGAGACGCCGGTAAAGATCATCGCCATTGCTCGGGGGAGATGTTCGATTGGGACCAGCCGCATTGCAAGCGCACCGGCCATTGCCCAGAAGCCGCCAAGCCCGACTCCAAGCAGAACTCGCGATAGGAGAAGCAAAATCAAATTGTTGGCGGTTGCTGCCAGGACGCAGGAAAGGATCAGAAGAGCAGTAAGGCTAAAGAGCACACGGCGGCGGTCGAAACTTCGGGTGGCTATGACGATACCCGGGCCTGCAAATGCGGCGACGACAGCCGTTGCAGTCACCGTTTGGCCGGTCTCCCCGGCAGAGAGACCTAGATCGGAAGATATTGGAGTGAGCAGGCTGGCCGGCAGAAATTCCGCCGTAACGAGACCGAAGACGCCGAGCGCCAGGGCGACGACGGCATCCCATCTTGGTCTTTGGGATGTCTCTGCCGTCGGCTGGTTGTGAAGGGACGGTTTGGGCTTGAAATCGCTCTCTGCCATGGGGTGCAGTCCTATTTTAAGATATCTTGGCGTGCTGTCGATGCCATCTGGCAAAAGGTAGTCGTGACATTCTGTACTTTCCATGCTAGGAAATCCGAGATGCTTGACTATTCGTCCAAAGACAGTATTGGCGAGACTCATGATGCTCTGAGCGAGATGCTGAGAGGCTTGCGGCTCGACGGCGTTGAATATGGGCGCTGCCGGCTTTCGGAGCCATGGGCGACCTATTTTGCGCCGCAGCTGTCGGCGAGATTGCATTTCATTTCGTCCGGTTCCGCATGGCTTCAGGCGCCGTCAGGCGATTGGCTCCAGTTGGGACCCGGCGATGCTGCACTTCTGCCGCGTGGCAATGCGCATGTGATTGCAAGCGAACCAGGCATTCCGCCGGTGCCTTTCGAGCAATTTGACCGCAAGGAAGTCTGCCAGGACGTCTTCGATCTCCAGTGCCCCGATGCCTGTGGGGGAACGGTGGCTTTGACCGCGGCGATGCGCTTCAATATCGACAATCTTCATCCGTTGCTGCGGTTGATGCCTGACACGATGCTCACCAGCGATCTGGCGAAGAACGAGCCGGCGATCCCGCATTTGCTCGATGCCATGACGCGTGAAGTGCAAATGGATCGGGTCGGCGCGGGAGGGATACTGGCCAGGCTCGCGGATGTGTTGACCGCGACGCTGATCAGGACGTGGGTCGAACATGGCTGCGGCGATACAACCGGCTGGATTGCCGCGGTGCGCAACCCCGAAATCGGCCGCGTACTGGCTGCGATTCACCTCGAACCGGATCGTGACTGGAGCTTGGCAGCACTTGCGAACCTGATGGGCATCTCTCGGTCGGGTTTCGCCGAGCGCTTCCTGAAAGTCGTGGGTGAAACGCCGGCGCGCTACGTGGCCAGGGTGCGCATGTACCAAGCTCTTCAATGGCTGCGCAATGGAATGCGTGTGTCCGTGGTCGCGCAGAGGTTGGGCTACGACGCAGAGGCATCGTTCAGCCGTGCCTTCAAGCGTATTATCGGTGCTCCACCGAGCCAGTTCCGCAAGGGCAGCGAGGCTGACATGAATTCGCTCCCCGTTGATTGAAGTTCTCACTGTCGAGAATGTGGCACGCCGGCGGCAATCGTTTCAGACATTGTCAGCCTTCACGGATATGGCGCTCTTCAACGGCATCAGCGCGTGAGACAATGTAGACAGCAGGACGTCTCTTGGCACCCCGTCGGCCGCTTGCACCGATAAGCCGTGGAGAAAGGCGGCGTAGAATTCCGCCAGGGCGCGCGGGTCCGCGTCGGGTTTCAGCTCGCCGTTCTCCGACGCCTTCTTCAGACGCTCATGTAGGGATGCAGCGCGGTCCCGGCGGTATGTGCCGAGCCGTCTTCGAACGGCCTGGTTATGGATCGTATAGTTGGTGGCCGCCATCACGATCATGCAGCCATGCGGCTGATTTGGACGGGTGTAGAGCGAGACCGCATCGCGCAGAAGCCGCTTGAAGGCATCGAAGACATTCGGCTCCTCGGCCAAGGCACGCGTGGCGAATCCACCCTCCCCGGAGGCGTACAGCGTAACTGCTTCTTGGAACAGGGCCTCTTTCGATTCGAAAGCAGCGTAGATGCGTGCCGAAGCGATGCCCATGGCATCGACGAGGTCGGACATCGAGACGCCTTCGTAACCTCGCTCCCAGAAGAGGTCACGGGCTTTGGCCAGCGCCTCATCACGATCGAATTCCCGCGGTCTTCCTGCCATACCGAGCCTCAATCTTTGTCGTTCAACAAATAATCATCTTGACTCGGCTATGCAAGCCTCACATTATTTGTTGATCGACAAAGAATTGACGGAGAGGATAAATGGATCACATTGCAGAAAGACCATCAGTCGGAACCGGCGCGGCGAATTTCAACCGGGCGGCTGCGCTCGCGCTCC
The DNA here is from genome assembly GCF_014193575.1 of Rhizobium sp. BK289. Taxonomy (NCBI): domain Bacteria; kingdom Pseudomonadati; phylum Pseudomonadota; class Alphaproteobacteria; order Hyphomicrobiales; family Rhizobiaceae; genus Rhizobium; species Rhizobium sp. BK289. The sequence continues at coordinate 61,333 of NZ_JACHZO010000022.1, read as the reverse complement.
TCGCATTCGCACAGTTGATCATCTCGCTCGATATCAACATCGTCTTCGTGGCCCTGCCGAAAATCGGCGAGGGCCTCAGCTTCTCAGGTCAGACGCTGCAGTGGGTCGTCAGTGCCTACACGGTCTTTTGCGGCGGCTTTCTGCTATTCGGCGGGCGTGCGGCGGATCTTATCGGCCAACGGCGATTGTTCATCACGGCCCTCGGGCTCTATGCGGCGTCCTCGTTGGTGGGGGGATTGGCCTGGGAGCCTGCAGTCATCATCGCAGCGCGAGCCGTCCAGGGGATCGGCGGCGCTTTTCTCTTTCCTGCCACGCTCTCCCTCGTCAACCGGCTGTTTTCAGAGGGAGCGGCGCGCAACCGGGCTCTGGCAGTCTGGGGAGGGGCCGGTGCCAGCGGTCTTACGATCGGATCGCTTGCCGGCGGTTTTCTAACGAGCGCTTTTGGCTGGCCGTCGGTGTTTTTCGTCAATGTCTTCCTCGCCTTGATTGCAATCGTCGCAGCCTTCTTCGTTATCCCGCGAGATCCTCACGTGTCTCATGGCCGCTCCTTCGACTTGCCGGGAGCGCTGACGGTTACCGGAGGCGCCACGCTGCTGGTATTTGCGCTCGTGCAGGGACCGGTGTTCGGGTGGAATGCCGCACCGATTCTCTGCACTTTCGCTCTTTCGGCGCTTCTGCTGCTGGCATTCATGATCATCGAATCGCAAAGTCGCGATCCATTGATGCCTCTCAGGCTGTTTGGCAATCGTATGCTTGTGACGAGCATGGCTATCACCTTCCTCTACATGGGTACGTTTGGAGCCCTGCCTTATTTTCTGACAGTGCTGTTTCAGGATATTCACCATTTCACAGCCTCGGAGACGGGCCTTGCCTTTCTGGTTCCCTCGCTTGCGATTGCCGCCGGTACTCAAATCGGCGAGCGTTATGCCTCACGCATTTCGGCGCGATCGACATTGATCGCGGGAATGCTGGTGGGGGCGGCGGGCACGGCTATCATGATTGCCGGGGCATGGCCTGAGAGCAGCTACACAGCCATCGTTCCCGGTCTGCTCGTTTCGGGAATTGGTCAGGGCGTCGTGTGGACGGCAATGTGGATTATTGCGGGTTCCGGAGTGCCGGATCGCGAACAGGGTGTCGCATCAGGGATGGCGTCAACCACGATGAACATAGGAAACGCCGTTGGCCTTGCCGTCCTCGTTGGTTTTGCCAATGCGCATGCCGGTCTCGCAGATGGCGAGGTATCGTCCGGCGATCTGGCGAGCGGTGTTCGTCTCGCGTTCTGGCTCTGCGCGACGGGCGGCGTCATTGCGACGGTTATTGCCGTGGCGGCGTTGTTCCGGCCGCGGCGATCGCGATAAAGCCCTACAAGAAACTGCCACATCCAGGCGCGACGGAAAGAACGTGCACTTTGTCGCGCCCCCAATAGTTGGTTTGCCCAGGCAAGCCGATACGTTCTTTGTGCAAGAACGCAAATATGCCTTTTATAGCGGAAAAAAGCAGATACCTTTGGGAGGCATATTTGTCGAAGCAGGTCAGATCACGTCAAGGCTGACATCATGCTAGGACGACTTTTCAGCTTAGAAAGTCCATATCACTTCTAGTCCCGAACGCGTATATAGCTAACGGAAGAAAGTGTTTTCTTCTGTTCCATATACAAAGAAATGTCTAGCAAAAACATTATGTTATATGGATGCGAAATTCGCTACCATATGGGTAAATTGTGAGTAAATATGGTGGTCGAAGTGCGTTCCGCCGCACCTTGCTGAAGTGCCAGCCTAGATCTTAGCCATCAGTGAGTGAGCTACAGGGCTTTTCGACATTTCTGTTGCATCCGCGGTATTGAAACCTTTGTTTCTAGTTCTTTTGTCGTGAGAACCGGGAGGGGCCGTGCTGATATCGGCCCACGGCGGTTACGGAAAGGTCCGGCGTCGAGACTTCGGCCGGCTCGGCAGTCTGGGGCCATCCGCCCATGACTCAATGCTCCAACCCTTGCACCGAGCTTTGCTGTCTCAACATCAACCGTCGTTCGAACTCTCAAATTCAGAGGGCGCGATATCTATTCGAGATCAGTCGATCAAAATTGGCGGCCGGGGTTCACAACGAAGGGCTGGAATTCATCGACTTGCGCAGAAGCCGGATAGCCTCGGCGACAGTCCGTCCTGTGGCGGGCGGCGGGTCGGCGCGTTCGCAGAATTCACGCCATACATAGAGGGTTAGCTCCGCGCCATCCGTTTCCGAGTTCCCCTGCCCTTCTGTAAGACTTTCCAGCACCCGATAGCGGGGATCTTGCCAGAAGAGCTCCTCGACCCAATCGTAGATCGGGATCACATGGAAGTGGATCGTATAGTCGGGAATGTGCCCATAGCGGCTTATATAGACACGTCGCGCACTCAGCCGCTGTCTCAGGTTGGTCTGTACTCGTGCCAGCAAGGGGCCGAGCTCCTGCAAGGTGCCCGCGGACAATTCCGATAAATCGGTGGCAAAGTTTTTAGAGCTGATAATAAGATAGCCGGGGAGAGCCGAATCTGCGCGATGAGTGACAAGCCATCCGTCAGTTTCGGCTATAAAATGTGGATCGAGCTTCAAACAGCCTCCCCTTTCGCCTGTCCAACCACAGCGGTTTTGTACGGCGCTTCACTTTCGCCGGATCGATGGCTGGCATGGAGCAAGCTTGAGTATCGAACCGCATGAGGTGAGCGACATAGGCTTGGACTATTCACGTCGAGAAGCGAAATGGCAAGCGCTGACGCTCCACGTCTTTCCGGCCGCCGCTGACCGTTCATGTCCTTCATCAAAACCCTGACAGCTGTCAGGGTTTTGGCTGTAGGATCAATATTTCAATAGGAGGAACGAGGCTCGTCTCCGAACGGTTCACGGCAGGTGTGAACTTTCGCCTCGGCTTTTCGCCCGATATGCAATGGATGAAAACCCTGACAGCTGTCAGGGTTTTCATGAGCAAGCTTGTTATCTCCCAGCCGAGCAGGCGTGAGTTTCCGGCGGCGCCTAATGCCTCTATGAGGCTCTCCAGCCGAGAAGACATCGCGCAAAATGACGGCGAGGGGAATATCGCGTGGGGAGCAAGCCTCAGCATCCGGAACGTCGCTGGGCAAGGCGAAAGTGAAGCTTGGCCCAGCATCTGCTCGTTGAACCTGTCAAACTTCGCCATCGAACATCATCGACGATCCGGCTTGTGCAATGGGATGGCCGGTGATCTGGCTGAACACGCCGTACCGGTCGCCATTCGAAAGGATGACACCGACATAATTGGAAGGCATCGGTAGAAAGCGTTTTTGAGGAGCGGGCGTTCCGCTCCGATAGCGCGATAAATGGCGAGGCGATCGAGCTTCAGTGCGGCGCAATTACCAAGAAAACGCATCCTTAGGGGCTGACACGGGCCGAAGAGTTGTCTCCCCTCCCGGCTCTCGCGACACATATGCTTCAGGCCACGCCCGACGCTTCATCCAAGTGGTGCTGCCGGCGATGCCGATTTCGCCCGTGTCCCAGGTGATGTGGTGCCGCTCAGCAGATATGGATCGCGCACGGAAGGCCGCGCCTTTCTCCTGCGCGGCTGCGCCACTGGCTGGGGCGGCAGATGCAGCCCTCGTCAGTATATCCGGCTGGTTTGCCGGGCCGTCGGCCCCGTGCGGCCGAGTCCGAACGCCGGTCGGTGTTCGCGTGCCGTCGAACGGGCTCAGCCGCGTCTGGCAGCCTCGATCGCAGCGACGTCGATCTTGCGCATGGTCATCATCGCATCGAAGGCGCGTTTTGCCTCATCGCCGCCAACTGCGAGTGCTTCCATCAGGATGCGCGGTGTGATCTGCCAGGAAACACCCCATCTATCCTTGCACCAGCCACACTCGCTTTCCTGGCCGCCATTGTTAACAATGGCGTTCCAGTAGCGATCCGTCTCTTCCTGATCTTCGGTGGCGATCTGAAAGGAGAAGGCTTCATTATGTTTGAATACGGGACCACCGTTCAGCCCAACGCAGGGAATGCCCGCTACCGTAAACTCAACGACCAGCACATCGCCTTGCTTGCCTTCCGGATAGTCGCCGGGAGCTCGGATGACGGCGCCCATCGCACTATCTGGAAAGGTTTCGACATAGAAGCGGGCAGCGGCTTCGGCGTCCTTGTCGTACCACAGGCAGATCGTGTTCTTTGCCATTGCAAGTTTCCTTCCCGGTTGTTGTGATTTTCGATGGGAAATAGGCGACAGGTTGTCTTTCTCCAGTCCTGGGAGAGCTATTTTGCGCTTGATGCCAGTCAAACAGCCTTTAAATTGTTCGGCATGATCACTTCGGACCGATTGCGGAAAGGCGAGGCGGTGCTGTCCGCGACAATAGCCTCGGCATACTCACCCTTAATCTATCTATTGGATCTGCGGTACCGCCAGCTTGCGCGACCGCGAGGTCGGCGCTTCAGCATATCATGAATATTTCGAAGAAATGACTAACGGAAGTATTTGCGCTTTTAAGTTCAATATAGTGAAAGAGCCATGCTTATCCATACGGTTAACAAGGTCTGAAAAGCAGGCGGAGGTGTAACTGGCGCAAAATTGCCTGGCAATTCGGAACCGCCGGAGGCTCAAGCGGCTCTCAATTGCGATGGACCGACAAAGCTGTTTATCTAACGAGAAATTGCAAATGGCTGAACCGCAAAAGGCTGCGTTTGAGATGGCCCCTTATCTGCTATTATTTTTCATTTTCGTCACATGCGGCCTGGTCAATATGACGCGCCCTCGAAACTCTGTTAGACCGGTAAGTGACCGAGACATCGAAACGCTTACAAAGCGGCTTTCAAAATTGAATCCAAGGAGACGGTAGAGCGACGAAAGCTCATAGGCCTCCTTCTGGTGATTGCACTGCTAACCGACACACTCCTCATTGCGTGGATAGTTCGTTTCGCCTGATAGGTGGCCGCTGACTGCCGTATCTCTCCCCGCAGGAACAAAGACACCATCGATTCCGTTTCAGCACCAGAGGTCGATTATGGTGATGTATGGAATATGGCAGAGACCTGTAAATATCCTGCTGCAGTGCGTCGGCGAGTTGCGGGCGATCAACAGCAGTTCGGAAGCACTCGACTGTCTGTTGGCGGATTGGCCCGTCGAGGAGGATCAGGCCTATCAGGACGCGTTGATCATCTGTCGCGCCTCTGTCGAGGGTAATTCCAATCCGGAGATCGCGCGGGATGCCTTTATCGTGGCGGCATACGAAGCTCACATCTATATGAAGCTCGGATATATCGACCGCGATTTTATCGCTATCAAACCATCGAAACCGGTATTTTGAGAATTGTGCGCATCCGCTGTGCTCCGATATTCTCAAATCGCGAAGCCACAACGCCGCCGTTCCGGGTCGGCAGATCGCCCTACTATTGCCCCATAGAAAACGTTTGGCGGCCACATTGTCGCCGGATCGGTCCTCAACCCTAACCAGCGGCTAAATCACTGCGATATGCCGCCTTTCGCTCTACGCCACTTAAAGAGGTGTTCCCCCGCACTATCGAAGAGGAATCAAGATGATCACTCGTTATATCTCTGCCGCATCGGCAACTGCCACGGTCTTGGGCTTGCTATTTGTCACCAATCCCGCATTTGCGCAGCAGGCGACACAAGAGAACCAGCCCACCCAAGCACAACCCAATAGCAGCGGGACAGCTGCCACCGTCAGCGATCAAAAGATCGAGGCTTTTGCAGTCGCGTATCTGCAGGTGGACAAGATCAGGCAGGAATACTCGGCCAAGATCGGAGCAACGTCGGACGCGACCGCGAAGCAGCAGCTGCAGACCGAGGCAAGCAAACAGATGGTACAGGCCGTCCAGACCTCTCCGGGCATGTCGGTAGACGAGTACAACGCGATTCTCACGGCAGCACAGAAGGATCCGGCGCTCGTTAAGAGAGTTCAGGACAAGATTCAGAAATCCGAGCCTGGGCAGCAGCCCGCACCCGCACAGCAGTAGGCGACGTCACAATCGACAGCCAAATTGATCCCCGCCACGACCGTGCCAAGTACCGCAATCTTGGCACGGCGTGGATCAGCGTTTTTTCCTCATGAAGGCGCACGCGTGCCCCGGCGGAACGACGGAATGGCGTCGATCCTCGATTCTGTCTCAAGAGGCGTCAACCGGTATAGTCGGTTGAGGGGATCACGCATACCAGCATCTTTTGACGCCCCGGGGCGTCAGGTGCGCCGTTCGAATGTATCGACATTCGTCTGCACCGAATGAGCCCACCCAAGCTTCTCAGCCTGACCCGACTTTCCGACCTTCGCGCTGGTTACGACGTGCCACACTGTTTGGAGCTTGTCCTCTCGCAACATTCCAGTGAATGAGCAGATTGACGTCGGACCGTCTCCCGCCACACCAAAGGCGAAATTAATGCAATCATCGAACCAAACACCCGTTGCCTGCAGTTCATGGCCAAAGAAAGCACTATCCTGCAGAGCAGTCTTGAACGTGCCTTTGATCAGCCCATCCCGATCCTCGATGATCGTCAGCGTAGAGTCATATTGATTGCGCCAAGTGCCAGTCCAGGTCATTTCGAAAATCTCCTCATCTTGTAGATAAGGAAACTGGTCTCACGCGCGGGTGTTCCGCTCCGAACTCGTAGCCAGGGAAATCTTTCGCATAATCTTCATAAAGGCGCCGTCGATGTTTGGCGCAAGACCGAATGTCCGTCTTCGTGGCCGGAGTTTGCTCGCCCTACACCGGTCTTGCGAGGGTTGCCCGGGTAGGCCGAGCCGATCCTCCTCACAGGAGGACGAGCTGTGGTAGATCATAAAGACGCTTTTGTCGGAATCGCGTCGCCAAGCTGAAGAATGCGATTGCGACTTCAGCGGACGCTTACGGTCCGCTGGTTTAGTTACTTCTTCTTCTCTTGATCGCGATGCCATTTGACGGCGAAGAACATGCCCGTGCCTAACACGAGAAGCTTGAGCGGAAAGAAGACTATAGGGAACCAATCCCACATTTCGGATATTTCCAGGCTATTACTTGACACTCTATCGTGAGGGAGCACTACCCCAAAACTGCTGCATACGACATCAGTCATCTTGACGCAGATGGGATACCCACGGCGTCCGAAACGGGCCAATGTTCCTCGGGGTCAATGTGCTGGAAAAAACAGCGCTCACTGTTTGGCTGCGACGCTGCGCTGGTGACATCAGCAGACGTAGGGCTGCGCGCCGCAGCCGCGCCGAGACGCTGCGCGGCTGCCTTTGGATCGGTAAGGGTGGAGATCAAATCGCATTCGCGCGTGAGGCGAGGGGGGCGGAACCCCGATCCCGCCGTTCAGCGCTTGCGGACGAATTCGGTGCGCAGCACCAGCCCCTTGATCGTGTCATGCCGGCAGTCGATCTCCTCGGGATTGTCGGTGAGCCGGATCGACCTGATGACGGTTCCCTGCTTGAGCGTTTGCCCGGCGCCCTTCACCTTGAGGTCCTTTACCAGGACAACGGAGTCTCCGTCCGCCAGAACATTGCCTGATGCGTCGCGGACCTCCGCGGCTTTTGCGGCCTCCGCCGCAATCTCCGAAGCAGGCCGCCATTCGCCGCTCACCTCGTCATATATGTAATCGTCGTTCTGGTCGCCCATGTCTGTCCTGCCGTGTCGTCTTGTTCAGCTATGCCGTTTGGCGCCGCGCTCTCAGCGTGGATGGCCAATCCGCTGGAGCCCTTTATCCCGCAAATGCCGCGAAATCAAATCGCGGCCACCAGCAGCCGACGGTGACATGAATCCATGCGATCGAGAACCACGAGGCTGAGCATTCACCGATGGCCGCGTTTCAAGCGGCCGGTACGAGCGTCTGATCGGCCTGGTGGCGCGCCCAGGCGATCCCGTCCTCGAGCGATGTCGCCCGGTATGCCAGATCGGTGCCGCCGGAAAATGCGGCCATGAACCTGCGTATCTTGCCGTAGCTGTTGTCCAGCACCGCATGCGGCCGGCCGAGCAGGATCGAGCAGATATGGACGTGAAGCCGGTCAGTGACGAGCGCCCGACCGCGGGAGATCTGCCTGATGCCGCGACCCAGCCTGTTGTGGGCCGCCGCATCGAGCTTGCGCAGCCGTATTTCGGCCGGCTTGAGAGCGAGCAAGGCCGTCGCCGCACCAAGCGCCTTGGAGATGCGCACCCGTCTGGCGGATTCGGTGGTCCAGTCCTCTTTCGGAATATCGGGATAGGCCGAGAGATTGGCATCTCCGACTTTTTCGAGGTCGGATCTCAGCATGGCAAGGACGGGAAATTCCGGCTCCTGCGGCTGGATTGCTCCGATGGAAAAGGCCATATCCGGGCAAAGACGCACTTCGCAATCGAAATGCTTGAGGGCGAACTCCTTCGACTCCTCGTCGCGCACCAGCAAGACGAAGTTTTTGTGCCGTCCGATGACGCGGGCGCTTTCGGCGAGGCGGGCCTCGGACTTGTAGTGGATGGATTGCGGGAACTGAATCACCTGGCGATCGGGAAACCGCTCCAGGACCCGTTCGCGGAAATCCTGATGCGCATCCCATATATCGCCGAAATTGCCGCCGCCATGAATGAAGATCGGACCGGTCGGCATGGTCCGCTCGAGTTGCTCGGGTGAAAAATCGTCGATCCGCGAGACATAGGTCGGCCGCTTGCCGTATCTCCGCTTGAGATAGGCCATTTCGCCGAGCCAGATGGCGGAGTCGCCACAATTGCGGATATCGGGAAAGTCGAGGATCGCCAAAGGCTCATCATGGCTGATGTAGTCTTTCAGGCAATCGTGGATCATGTCGTCCAATTTTGCGATCAGGACTCGATTTGATTGCAATGTCATTTCCCCATTCCCCTTTAGATGACAAGGCAGCTCGGCCGGCCTGGCCGAACGTTCTCAGGCAAGGCGCAATTTCGGCAGCACTTTGCCGAGTATGGTTTGGACCTCTGTTTCGGGACCGGTCGGACGCTTCATCAACCTCCAGAGGAGGAAAGTCGAACCGCAATAGAGCAAGCCGCCGAGCACGATCAGCATGGCGAGATGCGTCACGAGCAAGAGCTTGTCGTCCGTCGGCGCCAGATGGCTCGATGCCAGCGATACGCCGGCCGCCATCACGGCGACGCTTGCGAGCGCCCGAAGGTTCACCGACAATTGTTTCGCAACGGTGATGCCGGTGAAGCGCCGCACGAGCATCATGTTGACGGCGGTGCTGAAGAGGCCGGTGAAGACCCGGCCGGCAATGACGCCCGACAGGCCATAGAGCATCAGGCCGCCAATCATGATCGGCACCCGCAGGCAGAACATCTGGGTATCGCGGACGAAGAGCACCCGGGTCTCGCCCTTGGCCATGCCGAGCGGCTGCACCAGCGAGCCGAGCGTCTGCAGCGCAAAGACCGAGGCAAGCGACTGGATGATGAAGATGACAGGTGCCCATTTGTCGCCCAGCGCGAGCCTGACCAGCGGATCGGCGGTCACCGCCACCCCGATGCCGGCGGGAAGTGCTACGGCGGCAACCAGCGCCTGCACGCGCTGATACGCGGCGGCGAGCCTGCCGGGGTCGTTATGAATGCCGGCAAAAGCCGGATAGATCGTCTGCGTGAGGGGTGCGGTCGCTTCCCGCGTCGGCATCATGGCGAGGTTGCTGCCGACGGAATAGTAACCGAGCTGAATCCCGCCGAGCATCTTACCGACAAGCAGATAATCGAAGCGCCAATTGAGCGTGCTGACGATCTGTCCGGCTGTAAGCCAGGCGGAAAAGGAAAAGAACTCCCGCATATGCTTGAAGGTGATCCTGGGCCGGAACGGCAGCACGAGATAGGAGACGATGACATTCGTCGCCTGGCTTATGAGGGTTCCGATGACCAGCGCCCAATAGCTTTGATAGATCACCGCAATCGCAACGGAGGCGACGAAACCGGCGAATTTCTGCGAAACCGCAAGCACGAACTCCTGCCAGAAGATCAGATCGCGCTGGAGCATGATACGGCGTGGATTTGTGAGGCCGCCCATCAGCATGCTGATGCCAAGTGCCAGCATGACGCCCGTCAGTCTGGGCTCGTTGAAGAGGGCGGCGGCCGGATAGGCAAAGATCGCAAACAGGATGCAGATTGCCAGTCCGCGCGCGGCGTTGAGGGTCCAGGCAGCGCTGAAATGGGATTCGTCCGGCGCCGCATGCCGGATCAGCGCTTCGGAAAGGGAAAGTTCGGTAACGGTCGTGACGATCATCAGTATCGTCATGCCCAGGGCGACCACGCCGAAGTCGGCGGGCGCCAGATAGCGCGCCAAGACGAAAGTGCTGAGTGTCGCAAGCCCGTTCACGATCGTCCGAGACAGGCTCAACCACATGCTTCCCTTGACGAGGCGTCCAGTGATACTGGTCATACGATATCCAAGTTTCCGCTACGCAATCAGGTGACTGGAGGCGCGATCCGCACGAATAAACCATGCCGTACCGATCCTTGCGGATCGGAACAGCGCGGGAGAGCCATATGGTCGCTGTAAGCAAAGGACGCCCCGGCGTCTCAGCGGGAACTAGTTCGAAGATTTCACATGTCAACGCTTCCAATTCATTTTCGCATCATTTCTGGATCATTTTCGCATCAGTTTCAGATCATCGGCCCGCGACACTCGATTCATCGGAAATTGGATTTGTCTGACTCGCTGACGGTCTTGGCCAACGATGCCGCAACACGTTGTCAACTGTGACGTGGCAGCGGTCGCCCGATCGATCGCAGCCGTCGGGCCCGACACCCATCGGGACCTTCGATCATGTCATGCAGCGACTGAGAGCGGTCCTTTAGCAAGCTGCATTGGATCGCCTATTGCCAGGCTTGGAACCTGGTTTGATAAAGCCGGGGACCGCCGTTGCGGAAGCCAAGTCAGGGCGCTTCTCGCACTCGTCACTCACGAATTCTGTCAATGCGGTTCCAACTTGTGATGGCGGCAATCAGCCCTGAAAGCGGAACATTCCGGTGTCCAATCGTATTCCCCTTTCAGCTCTTCGGAGCCGATAAGCAAAGGAGAATGCTATGCGTACGAAACTTATCGTGACAGCGGCCGCCGCCTTTGGTCTTCTCGCTGGTTCAGCCTTCGCGCAGTCGTCGACGGTTACCGGGGCTGCGGGCGGCGCGGTTACCGGCGCTGTTGTCGGCGGCCCCGTGGGCGCCGCCGTCGGCGGTGTGACGGGTGCCATTGTCGGCACGGCAATCGATCCGCCGCCGCAGAAGGTCATCACCTACGTACAGGAACAGCCGATGCCTCCTTCCGAGGCCGTCGTGCAGGATCGAATTGTCGTAGGCCAGCCGCTTCCGGAGACCGTTGTCGTCACGCCGGTTCCTGAAAATCCGGCTTATGCCTATGCGGTCGTCAATCATGAGCGCGTTATCGTTCAGCCGAAGACGCGCAAGGTTGTCAAAATCCTCGATTGATCGCAGCGAGGGCCTCCCCCGCGGGGAGGCCCTTTGGGCGTGACATCGGCTTCGGTGAAGGCACCGAGGGCGTGTTAGGCGAGCTCTTGCGCTTGCTCACAAAGCCAAGCGCAAAGCTGTCTGGGCGCGAGGCGGGAGTCGTCAGTTCGCATCAGCGCAAAATGCCAGGCCGGGCCGCTGAGCACATATGGGAATGGTGCGATCAGAAGTCCCTGTTCCAGAAGCGGCCGATATAAGGAGGGCGATAGCAGAGCGACACCGACACCTGCGATCGCCGCGTTGGCGTCCAGATCGTGCGTGGGGTAATCGACCGTGACAAACTGCAGAGTTTGCGGCAGCTCAGATCGAGCGTTCCAAAACCACGCTTCCCAATCCGGATGCGGTAAAAGCTTGAAATCGGCCAATGCATTCGGCTCGTTCAGGCGCCTCGTTCGAAGGAGGGAAGGCGCCAGCATCGGCGTCGCTTCAACCGGCATAAGCCGGTATTCATCGAGCCCTTCCCAGCCACCGCGGCCTGTGCGAATGGCAACGTCAAACGCGCTGGGATCACGGATATCGGCGGAAACGTCGACTTCGATGGGCGGCGTACCCGCCGAGGGATAGCGTGACAGCCGCGGCGCGAGCCAGCGCGATGCGAATGTCGGAGGTGCCGTCAACCGCAACGGTGGCGTGGTCGCCTGAAATTCATCAAGGGCTCCCGCAATTCCATCCAATGCCTCGCGGATTCGGCTTGCCAGAACGGCAGCCGCGGCTGTTGGGACGACACGCCGGCCGAACCGCTCGAAGAGGGGCTGACCAAGTTCGGTCTCCAATGTGCGGATGCGAAGGCTAACGGCCGCAGGGGTGAGGCATAACCGATCCGCAGCGCGGGCGAAGCTGCCGGCCGCAACGCAGGCTTCCAATATCCGCAAGGATTCCAACGGCGGCCGCATGTTCTTTTCTCTTTGACTAGCTTTTCTTGTGACGATCTCAAGCAAAGCGCGTTTTGGGCGTGAAATGCCTTCGGCTAGGGTTCGGTTCAACAATAGGAGATCCGACATGACCCTGCAATCTCGGCACTTATTCACTCTTTTCATGACGCTTCATCCCGCGTTAGAACTTGGCAAAACGCCGGCGGGTAGCCGTCGGGTGTTTCCCGTCTCGGGCGGGCATTTCCGGGGGGAGCGCCTGAAGGGGGAGGTCTCACCGCTTATCGGCTCCGATCTCCTGCTGGCACGCGCGGATGGGACGTTTCAACAGGATATAAGGCTTCTGCTCGTCGCAGACGATGGCGGCCTAATCCTGATGACCTATCGCGGCGTCAGGCGCTCCAGCCCTGTCGTTGACGAGCGTCTCGCTCGTGGCGAGAAGGTCGACGCCTCCGAATATTATCTCCGCACAACGCCATATTTCGAGACTGCCGCGTCGCGGCACGCGTGGCTCAACCAAATCGTCGCGGTTGCCCAGGGAGGGCGCTGTCCCGGCGGCGTCGAGTATGACGTTTTCGAAATTCTCTGAACGCGCTTTCGGCCGAGTTGATTCACGCGCATCGCTTCGGACAGCAGGAAGTATCACGATTGGAAGGCACGGTCAGATAGCTTGATCGGAGACCCCGCGCCCGGCGATTATCCCTTTATTCCGGCGGAAAGCATGATGGCGCGCGTGATCTGCCGTTGGAAGAGGAGGTAGAGAATGGCGACCGGGAGGCCCGCCAATACCGCGGCGGCCATGTCTTTGGCGAAACGGACGCCGAAGACATCTTTCACCTGCGTGATACCAACGGGGATGGTGATTGTCGCATCCGACGTCGCGACCAGGAAGGGCCACAGGAAATTGTTCCATGCCGCTATGAATGTGGTGATGCCAAGCGCGGTAATGACACCCCAGTTCATCGGCACATAAATCTTCCAAAGCGTTCTCAAGTGACCGGCATTGTCGAGCATTGCCGCTTCGCGGAATTCCTTCGGGATCTGGTCGAAGAACTGCTTCAGGATGATGATGACCGACGGCACGACCAGTTGCGGCAGAACGATGCCGCCCCAGGTGTTGATCAATCCGAACGAGTTCATCAGCACGAAATGGTTGATGATGAGCGCTTCAGTCGGGACCATCACCGAGGCGATCAGCGCGCCGTAAATCAGGCGGCGGCCGGGAAACTGGATTTGGCTGAGCGCATAGGCGCAGCAAAGGCTCATCGCAAGCACCAGAACCGCGACAATCGCCGATGTCGCGACGGAGTTGACATACCATTGGATGATGCTGGAGCGTTCGATCACATAGAGATAGGGCTCCAACGTCGGCGCTTTCGGGAAAAGCCCGGGCGTTTTGCTCACCACCTCGGTGTCCGATTTCAGCGATGTCGCGATGGCCCAGTAAAGCGGAAAGAACCAGATCAGCGCTCCGAGCGCGGTCAACACGGTTAGCGCGCGGCCGCTCCAGCGTCCGGCAGCGACATGGTGGCTTGCCGGCGCAAGGCCTGCTCCCGGATCACTTATCCGGCCGCTCATCTTTCGCCTCGTGCACGCAGGAACTGGTATTGCAGGACTGAGGCAATCAGGATGATGACGAACAGAATAGTGGCGACGGCCGCACCTTCACCGCCCTTGTTCTGCTTGAAGGCGAGATCGTAGATGACGCTCATGACGACGGATTGAGCGTCAGCTGGCGTGCGGGCGAAATAGCCCAGCAGGTAGGGCTGCGCAAAAATCTTGAACTGCGCGATCAGCTGCAGCGTCAGCACCAGTGCCGTGACCGGCCAGATCAGCGGCCAGGTTATCCTCGAAAACACGCGCCAGCGATTGGCATTGTCGAGTGCGGCTGCCTCGTAGACGTCGGGCGAAATGCTGCGCAGGGCAGCCAGGAACAGAAGAATATTGAAGCCGATCGTCCACCAGATCGTGACGACGGCGACGGAAGGCATGAAATAGGTCGGCGAACGCAGCACCGGCAGCGGCCTGCCGCCGGTAAACAGGCCGATGACGTTCTGGATGACGCCGTATTGCATGTTTGCAATCCAGCTCCAGATCTGGGTCACGACGGAAACCGGCAGAATGGAGGGCAGGAAAAAGCACGCGAGGACCAGCATCTGTGTGCGCCCGCTCAAGCGGTTGATGCCCATGGCGATGAACAGTGCGAGAAACGTGCCGGGAACGACGGTCAGAACGATGAAGTACAGCGTATTCACAAGCGCCTTTTGCAACTGGGGTGAGGCAAGCTGGCGCATGTAATTGTCGAGGCCCACCCATTCGCCGGGGCCGATCAGCGGCGCATTGGTCAGGCTCATGGCCACCATGCGAAAGGTCGGATAGGCAAAGATGAGCAGAAAGGTGATGACGGCCGGCGCCACCAGCAGTGCCGCAATCACATTGTCCTGCTTCCTGTTGCTGACTGCCGCCATCTGTCACCTGTCTTGGTTGCCCAGCCCCAGGGGAGGGTATGGCCCCTGGGGATCGTTGACGGAGAACCTCATTGAGAATTCATGTGGTCACGAAACTTCTCAAGCGTCTCCTTCACGTCGCCTTCGCCGTTCAGCGGGCCGGACACCATGTTCTGCCAGTCGTCATCGAACTTGGACGCGGCACCGGTGAGCGGCGTCTTCGGCATGTAGAACGCATTCAACGCCATGGCGGCATAATCCGACTGCGGTTTGAGCGCCTTGTAGGCCGCGGAGGTGCTGACGGGCAGATAGGCCGGGATATGGCCGGCGGCGGCCCATTCCAGCGAGTTCACGTTCATCCACCGGATGACTTCGAGAACCGCGGCGCGCTTTTCCGGCGTCATGGTGACACCGACATTGTTGGGAATGACGAAGGAGTGCGAGTCAGCCCAATTGGCCGGCTTGCCCATCCAGGCCGGAATGTTGATCATGCCGTAATCGAAACCGTTGCCCTTGGCGACTTCGGTTTCCATGGTCGGCAGCTCCCAGTTGCCGTTCAGGAAAAAGGCGGATTGCCCGGCGAGGAAGGTCGGCGTGATGGTTTCCGAGTCGATATAGGGCTGAGCCCAACCTTGCTTCACCCAATCGGCAACCTCGCTATAGGCCTTTTCCATCTTGTCGAGATTGTCGCCTTGCAGGAACTTGCCATTGTCTGTCAGCGTACCTCCCAGTTGGCCGAACAGCGTATAAATGTCGCGCAAATCGCCGGTTGACGAGGCAATGACGACACCATCTTTTCCTGCCTCCTTGGCCTTGGCCAAGAGCGCGCGCCAACCCTCCAGCGTGTCGATGCCGGCGGGCTTGCCGTCGTTGCCGAGCGCTCCGAGGTCCTTCAGCACATTCTTGTTGTAATAGAGCACCTCGCCATGGACATCAAAAGGAACGGCATAACGGACATTGTCGACCGTCGAGGCGGCAATCGCGTTCGGCGGATAGTCGCTGTCCTTCAGCCCGACGGCCTCGAGCTCCTTCGGATCGATCGGTGAGACCGTCTTGGCCGAAACCGCGGCAGCCAGCCGCGACAGGTGATAGGTCGCGATATCAGGTCCTTGGCCGACGGCAGCGGATGTCTGCAGTTTGGTATAGTAAGGAATACCCCATTCGAGGGTCGTGCCCGTGATCTGAATCTTGTACTTGTGCTCATCGTTGAAGCGCTGGATCAATGCCTTCATTCGCACGCCGTCGCCTCCGGACAAGAAGTCCCACCAGACGACATTCTCGACTGCGAATGCCGGAAAGGCGGTAACCAGGGCTAGCGCAGCGATCGATGTTCTCAACAGATTACGCATTTCTCTCCTCCAGACTGTTCTATTTTCCTCCCAAGCCTCCCTTCAAGGGTGGCCTTATGCCCTGTAACGCCGCCAATGAGCTGCGTGATGATCGTTCAAATGGCACCCTTTCGTTTCGCCGGCGGCAAATGCAGCCAGCCGCCACCTGTCCATCTGATACGTCGATGCCGATGACCTCCTGCATCTCCTCTCGTTGACGTGCGGTGATCCGCTTCTGCCGCAGAGCTATCCGGCAGCCGCTGTTTCGATGATGCAATCAAGCAAGGTTGCTGCGACGGGATCGGCGCCGGCGGACTCGCGCATCAGACCGAAGGTGGTGGCGACAACGCGGCCAGCACCGACATGTCGTTCGGCAATGGTCGCACAGGGTTTGTGAATCCAGCCCACCATCGTGCCGGCATGGACCAATCCGTCGAAATGGATCGGACGGAAGCCAGTGATGACGCGGTTGGGATTGACGCCGACGAAGGAAAGGTCTGTCAGCGGGCCGCCTGGCAGCCGCTCGAAAGGCCCCGAGCGTTTCACCCAGCTGAAACCTGTAACCCAATTGCCTTTCCAGATGGTGCCGTTGCGTTCGGTGACACGCATCTGCGGCATGGACTGCCCGCGATCGCCGCCGGTCGGATAATTCCAGTTTGGCTGGTCATTGCGCAGATTGCCGAAAGGAAGGGGTGCCGCATCGGCCAGCGACACATAATGGGCGCCGTGCTCCATGGCATCGATATCGGTTTGGCTGAGGGAGGATGCGACCCGCACCTCCGCCCTGTCGGCATCGGCAAGCTCGTAGCCAAGCGCGCGCAGATATTGTGCGATCTCGGGTTCCGCGGAGAAGACGGAGATTGCAGGCTTTGACCGGCGACCATAGACGCTGACCTCGAGGCTGTTGCGCGCGATCTCCCGGTCGCCGGCCGTAAGCGCGAACTGGATAGTGATCTGTTTGCCGGCCATATCCGTCGTGAAGGGCAGGGAAAGGGCTGGCAAATGATGCACCGACGTCGCGTTCAGCGCCGGAATTGCGATTCTTCCGGTATTCGCGCCATTGACGCTCCAGCGCAGTTCGGTTGGTGGGAGCGCCTTGCCGCCGGTCGAGATTTCGAGTTCGATGCTCACCGCATCGCCCGCCCAAACCGCGTAATGCTGCATGCGCGCCACGATGACGATATCGGTATTAATCTCGTGGAAGCGGTTGTGATAGGCACGCCTGTTGCGCTGCATGTCCATCAGGCCATTGGCTTCCCAATGCAAGTCGGTCAGCTCGGTAATGACGTAACCCTGGATCGAGGCATGGCGGCGCATTTCCTCGATCTCGAATTTGAGCGCATTGAACTGATGCCACTGCGTGTCCTCGATGAAGGACCCGAAGGTCGGAAAGACCTTGTCGAACTGATAGGTACGGAAGCGTTGCTCGACGCCGTGCGGATAGGTCGCGCCGTCGCTATCCCATTCCAGACCGTTGATGAACCAGAACGGCTCCTTGCCGTCCTGCTTGAGCTTGTCGGGATGGGGCAGGCCCCAGACGCCGAACTCGGAAACGACGAGCGGCTCGTCGCCACGCCGTTTGGCATCGCCGTTCGGCGAATAGGACCAGCTCGGCCTTCCGGCGAAGGCTGAAACCCAATCGGCCCATTCACGTGCCATTTCCGGGACGGAGGCATAGTAATGGTAGTCGTCGATGTCGGAAACGACATGAAAGTTGGGAATGCAGGCGGAATTGTCGACGACGAGCCGCGTCGGGTCCTTCTCTTTCAGCCAGTGATAGGCCTTTTCCAACCAGGATCGCTGATCGGCGCTTTCGACGAGACGTGTTCCCCAGTCCTCGTTGATGATGGTCCAGATCACGATGGAGGGATGATTGCCATCACGGCGCAGAATTCCTTCCATCGTATCGAGCAGGCGCTTCGCCGACTTCTCGGTGAAGGTCTGAATGTTCGGGATTTCCGTCCAGACCAGCAGGCCGAACCGATCCGCCACATCGTAGTATCGTGGATCGGGCACCTTGATGTGGCAGCGCAGCAGGTTAAGCCCGAGTTCCTTCGCCTTGCGCGCCTGATCTTCCAGGAACTCGATCGATGGCGGCGTGTAGATGCCCTCGGGATAATAGTCCTGATCCAATGCGCCACGCATGTAGAAGGGCTGTCCGTTCAGGAAGAACTTGCCATCCTTCGCTTCGAAGGTGCGAAAGCCGAAATTCTCCTCGGCTGCGTCGATTACGACGCTCCCCTCTGACAGCTCCGCAACGGTGCGATAGAGCGCGGGATCGTCGAGCGACCATGCCTCCACGTTGGCGACTTTGAGGGTAGCGGAGGCTTTTGCCTCACCGTTAAGTGCGCGCTCGGTGGCTGATGCGACCGCACCATTGCGGTCGAGAAGCGTGATCGTCAAGGCGCCGGTAAAGCCTGCCGCCAGCTCGACATCAATGGTGACGTCGCCCGTGGCGAGATCGGCGCGAATGGCCTGGTGGGTGATGTGAGCCTTACAGCGGCATTCGAGCCAGACGGACTGCCAAATTCCACCCAGCATGCCGTACCAGCTCTGCTTGCCGTGCGGGATCTCGTCAAACGGAAAGTCGGGAAAAGCCTGGGCGTCGGCACTCGGCAACGTAACCTTCACCTCCAGGCGCATTTCGTCGTCAAGGAGATCGCCGGGAATGACGAATTCGAACGGCAGATAGCCGCCTTCGTGAGAACCGAGCGTGTGGCCGTTGACCGAGACTTCGGCGAAATAGTTCACGGCGCCGAAATGCACGATGACCTGACGATCGCGCCATTCCTTCGGCACGGTGAACGCACGTGAATAGAGTGCCACGCCAGCCGCGGCTCGCAGATCCGGAAAATGTGCCTGCCAGGGCGCGGGCACGGCAATCGTCGTCGGCGTTGTCCCTTCCAGATGAAAGTCCCAGCTTCCGTCGAGAGACAGGCGCGCACGCGGCCCGGAACGTGTGTCGGCGAAACGGCGGGAGGCGATGGTCATAGCCGCGAGCTTTCCGGTTGGATTAAGTCACAAAATAAGTTACATAAAAGTTTCGTAACTTATATGCTTAACTTCCGCAAGAGCCGCAGCTTCACATCGCCCGTCAGATTTTCTAACGTGCATGGAGCCGCCCTGAATCCGAGAAAGAAACTGAGTGAACGACCAAACGACGAAACGACCGACCATGTCCGATATCGCCTCGCGGGTCGGCGTTTCCCATGCGACGGTTTCGCTGGTGCTGAACGAGGTGCCCGGCAGGCGGGTGTCGGAGAAGGTACGCGAGCGTGTGCTGGCGGTTGCCGGGGAACTTGGCTACCAGAAGACCGTGCCGGCCAATGACCCGATCGGCGGAATCATCGTTCTACTGATCGACGATCTCATGGCCTCGCAGCATGCCGCGCCGCTGATAGAAGGCGTGCGGGTCGCAGCGGAGGAGCAGGGTCTGGCGGCACTCACCGTCGTCACCGGCGGACAGGTCGAATTCGCGGAATCCATTCTTGACTATCTCGGGCGGCGCCAGATCGTCGGCGTGATCTATGCCACGTTGATTACTCAGCTCGCCCCCGTGCTGCCGTCCAAGCTCGGCAACTATCCGACCGTGCTTTTAAACTGTCACCAGCAGCGAGCTGAATTCTCGTCCATCATTCCGGGCGATCATGCCGGCGGTTTCGCGGCCACGGAGGCGTTGATCAAGGTCGGGCATCGCCGCATAGCCATGATCGATGCAGGCAGGCAGCGGTTGGAAGCGGCGCGGGATCGCCTCAGCGGCTATCGCCAGGCACTGACGACTTACGACATCGCCGTCGATCCGGAGTTGATCCTCTCGGAGGCCTGGTCACTCGATCTCGGTCGGGAGAAGATGCTGCAATTGCTCGACCTGCCGTCGCCGCCGACCGCGGTGTTCTGCTTTTCAGACAGGGTGGCAATGGGTGCCTATGACGCGATCAGGATGCGCGGCTTGAAAATCCCCGACGATATTTCCGTCGTCGGATTCGACGATGAAAGCCTTGCCCGAAAAATCCTGCCCCCGCTCACGACGTTGAAGCTACCGCACATGGACATGGGGCGATGGGCGGTGACTGAGCTCCTGGAAAAGGTGGCGCAGCCGAAGAAGTCGCCGGTGCGCCTGAAGATGGAATGCCAATTGGTTATACGCGATTCCATCGGTCCACCGCCTTGAGACCGAATTGCAGCCTTAGTTGACAGCCGATCAGGCCTGAAGAATGTGCCTGCGCGTCAGTTCCATCAGATGACCGACATCACCTTTCTCTATCGCATCAACCATCTGCTGATGTTCGTGGCCGGACTGTTCGATGCGCGCGCGCGTTCGCCATTGCGACACAGGGGCCGACGACGTTCGCTGCCGAATTTCCGTGATCAGCTCCACGAGCTCCTGATTGCCGGCGATTGCAAGCAAATCGCGATGAAAGGCGAGATTGGCTTCGTAAAGTTCAAGCATGGTACCGTTCAGCACCAGATCGTCGAAGCGTGAAGCAAGAACCCGCAAATTCGCGATATCTGCCGCGCTCGCCTTCGCAACGATACGGTCGCTGACGGCGACTTCGAGAATGACACGAATGTCGCTGACCTCCTGAGCGCGGCGTCCATCCTGCTCATGAACGTGATAGCCACGATTGGGAATATGCTCCACCAGTCGCTTCTGCACCAGCCGGTCTAGCGCCCGGCGGACCTCGGGTCGCGTACAGCTGTATCGCCGTTCGAGGTCGATCTGCTTCAGCCAGGTTCCGGGCGGGAGGCGGCCGGCAAGAATATCCTGGAGAATGAGTTCAGTCACATCGGGCGTTTGCGGCTCTTGTGCTTGCGCTGCCGCTCCGGCTTCCAGCGAATTCATGCAGTTCTCCCCAGCCTTCCGTTTTCGGCGACGAGTATCATAGCTCTCCCTTGGCTCACAACGAGCCCGATTATCGGTGCTGAAAAAATATTCATGCTTATCTCTTGCGCAGTCATTTCAATTGGCGCATAAATTGGCGCCAATTTTGATACCATTATATGAGGCGGCTTGTAAATCGATGCAAAACTCCGATGCGATCTGGGACATTGTCGAAAAAAAACGAGCGGCCTTCCTCGAGCTGAGCGACCGGATCTGGGACATTCCGGAGACGAACTACCTGGAGTACCAATCCGCCGAAGAGCAGGCACGCCTGCTGGAAACTGAAGGTTTTCGCGTCGAGCGCGGCATTGCCGGCTTGCCGACGGCGGTCATGGGAGAAGCGGGCGAAGGCGGTCCGGTGATCGCGATCCTTGGCGAGTTCGATGCCCTGCCGGGGCTTAGCCAGGAGGCGGGGATTGCCGAGGAGCGGCCGCTGGTCGACGGCGGCAATGGTCATGGCTGCGGTCACAATATGCTCGGTGCCGGATCGATGCTCGCTGCCGCTGCCGTCAAGGATTTTCTTGCGGAGAACGGCCTGAAGGGACGGGTGCGCTATTATGGATGTCCCGCCGAGGAGGGCGGTTCTTCGAAAGGCTTCATGGTTCGGGCCGGCGTTTTCGACGATGTCGATATCGCGATCTCCTGGCATCCGGCAGCTTTTGCCGGCGTCAACAATCCCATCTCGCTCGCCTGCAACGAAATCAACTTCCATTTTTCAGGCCGCGCCTCGCATGCCTCCGCCACGCCTCATCTCGGCCGCAGCGCCCTCGATGCGGTGGAGTTGATGAATGTCGGCGTCAACTACATGCGCGAGCACATGCCTTCGACCGCGCGCATCCATTATGCCATCACCGATGCGGGTGGTGCGGCGCCCAACGTCGTGCAGGCGCGCGCCACGGTGCGCTATCTCGTCCGCGCGAGAACCTTGCCGGAACTCCTGTCCCTGGTCGCCCGCGTCAAGAAGGTCGCCGAAGGTGCAGCCCTGATGACCGAGACGACCGTGCGCAGCGAGATCATCAGCGGCGATGCCAATCTCGTCGGCAACACGCCGCTCGAAGAATGCATGTTCTCCCATCTGCAGCGGCTTGGGCCCCCACGGTTCGATGATGCGGACCGGGAAATGGCCCGCAAGTTCCAGCAGACCTTCAATGCAGAGGATATCGCAGCCTCCTATGGCCGTTTCGCGCTGAGACCGAGGAGGGATCAGCCGCTTTGCGAGGAGATTTTCCCGCTGAACGCCGGCGATGGCACGCTGGTTGGCTCCACCGATGTCGGAACCGTCAGCTGGGTGGTGCCAACAGTGCAGATGCGCGGCGCGACCTATGCCATCGGCACGCCCGGCCATTCCTGGCAACTGGTCGCCCAAGGCAAGCTGCCGGCTGCTCATAAGGGAACCGAGCATGCCGCCAAGGTAATGGCCAGCACGGCCGCAGATCTCATCCGTAATCCTCAGTTGATCGAAGCCGCCAAGGCGGATCACAAGGCACGCCTTGCAGGAACGCCTTTCGTCAACCCGATCCCCGATGATGTCGAGCCGCCGCTGCCGGAGAAGGCCCATGCCTGACGTGGCCCTGCAGCCGGATCGTGAACAGCTGATGGCGCATATCCGCGAATTTGCCCGCCGGGTGAAGTTGTCGGGAACGCCGGAGGAACTGGAGAGCTTCCATTACCTTCAGGCGCAGATGGACAGCTACGGGTATCGCACACGGCTGCTGTCGCACGATGCTTTCATCAGTCTGCCCGGCACGGCAAAGGTCGAGATCGACGGCGAAAGTCTTCGTTGCATCACTCATTCGATGTCGGTTTCGAGCGGGGCAGGAGGTATAAGCGGTGAGCTCGCCTATGTCGGCGAAGGGACGGAAGCCGATTTCATCGGCAAGGACGTCGCCGGCAAGATCGTTCTGGTCGATGGAATTGCCACCGAAGAAGTCGCCGCGCTCGCAAGTGCGGCCGGCGCGCTCGGCCAGCTTCATCTAAGTCCAAACGAACACCTTTACGAAATGTGCGTGTCGCCGGTCTGGGGCAGCCCGTCGCAACATACGCAGGCCCAACTCCCGAAGACTGTCATCTGCACTGTTGCCAGGGACGATGGCATGCGCCTGCGCGAACGGCTTGCGCGCGGCGAGCAGGTGCAGGCAACGCTCATGGCAGAGGTCGACACCGGATGGCGCACGACGCCGCTCCTTGTTGCCGAGCTTCAGCCGGCGGGTGAGGACGAGCCATTCGTGCTGTTTTCAGGCCATCACGACACCTGGCATTTCGGTGTCATGGACAATGGCGGCGCCAACGCGACCATGCTGGAGGCGGCCCGCCTGCTTGCCCTTCAGGCAAGTGATTGCCAACGCGGCCTGCGCATCTGCTTTTGGTCCGGTCATTCGCACGGACGCTACTCCGGTTCTGCCTGGTATGCCGACGAATATTTCGATGAGCTCGATCGCCGGTGCGCGGCGCACGTCAATGTCGATTCCACCGGCGGCGAGGGGGCGACCGTTCTCACCAATTCCGGTGTCATCGATGAGTTGAAGCCACTGGCCGCGGAGGTGATCGAGCGGCTGACCGGGCAAAAGCATGCCGGCAGACGTCACGGCAGAGCCGCGGATCAATCCTTTTGGGGTATCGGCATCCCCTCGATGTTCGGAAGCCTCAGCCATCAGCCGCCCGGTCCCGTCAAAATGCTGACGGCGCTCGGCTGGTGGTGGCACACCCCGCATGACACGGCGGAACATATCGATCCCGACAATCTCCGGCGGGATACACAGATCGTGCTTCAGATACTTTGGCGCCTGCTGACCTCGCCGATCCTGCCGTTGGACTATACCGTTTATGCGGATGCCCTTGGCAAGCAGGTCGCCCAGTTGCAGACGGAGCTCGCCGGCCGCATCGATATTTCGGTTCTTGCAAACGCAATCGACGAGTTACGCACCAACGCGAAAGCCATATTGGAGGCGAAGGACCTGTCCGCCGCCAACGCAGCTCGCATCAATGCCGCGCTCATGCGCGCAAGCCGCCATCTCGTGCCGCTCAACTATACGAGCGGCGAGCGCTTCCATCATGATTCCGCCCTACCGCACCCCGCCTGGCCGTCGCTGGAGGGGCTGCGAGCGCTGGCAGCCCTACCCGCGGCATCGCCGGAGACAGCTTTCTACGCCGTCCATGCCCGTCAGGTGAGGAATCGCGTCGCCCATGCGTTGAGGCAAGCCAATGCAGCATTGCGTGCGGGCCTGGAGGGCTGACGCAGTCATATCTCAAACTAAACAAACGGCACCTCGAGGCCGAAAAGAGGGAACTGAAAATGAAGAATAGAAACCTGTTTGCTGCCGTGTTCGGCGCCATTGCCTTCCTGGCTCCGCCTGCCGCCGGCGCCAAGGACTGGACACATGTCAAGGTCGGCATCGAAGGCGCTTTTCCGCCCTGGAACCTCATGGATTCCAGCGGCAAGCTGGCCGGCTTCGACGTCGATCTCATCAATGACCTCTGCAAGCGCGCCAAGGTCGATTGCGAACTGATTGCCGGCGAATGGAATGCGATGATCCCGAGCCTCAATGCCGGCAAGTTCGATCTGGTGATGACGCTCGGCATCAACGAGAAGCGCAAGCAGGTGGTCGATTTCACCGTGCCCTATGCAAGCGGCGTTGCGAGCTTCCTGCTTGTGAAGGATGGGCCGGTCGCTTCCCTGCCGATGACCGGCGAACGGCTGAATCTGAACGATAAGGCCAAGGCCGACCCGGTGATGGGTGAAATCGGCAAGGCTCTCAAGGGAAAGACCGTCGGTGTGGTCCAGTCGACCAGCCAGGAGCAATTGATCAACGCTTATTTCGGATCCGATGTCAGCGTGCGCGCCTACAAGAATTCCGGAGAACGTGACCTCGATCTGAAGGCCGGGCGAATCGATGCCGGTTTCGACAGCGGTGTTTACGAAACCTCCGTACTCGGCAAGCCTGGCAATGACGACCTGATGATGTCCGGCCCATTGGTGAAGGGCGCGATGCTGGCAACCGAAGTCGCGCTCGGCATGCGCAAGGGCGAGATCGATCTGAAGGCTAAATTCGATGATGCCATCAAGCAGGCGGCCAAGGATGGCACGATCAAACAGCTCTCCGAGAAATGGAGCAAGATCGACCTGACGCCGACCTTCGACACCAATTGAGCGCTCTTTGTCCGCGTCACCCTTAGTCGAGGCTAGACAATGTTACTTGCCGCAAAAGTCCGCTCTCCCGGGGCTGTATCATGAACCAGCCAAGTTTATTTGAGCTTGCTGGCTTCGGTCAGGAAGGCTGGGGGCATGCTCTTCTGGCCGGAGCGTGGATGACCATTCTGGTTGCCATAGCCGGTTATGCCGTTGGGGCCTGCATCGGCACGATCGGGGCATGGGCCAAGATCGCCGGCAACGGTTTCGCTCGCGCCACGGCCGATGCCTATACGACGGTGCTGCGTGGCATTCCCGATCTGCTGGTCATCTATCTCTTCTATTTCGGTGGCAGTGCCGCGGTCACGGCGATCGGCAAGCTTTTCGGCGCGGAAGGCTTCCTCGGCTTTCCGGGCTTTCTTGCCGGTTCGCTGGCCGTGGGCGTCACATCCGGTGCCCAGTTTACGGAAGTGCTGCGAGGCGGGTTCAAGGCGGTACACCCAGGCGAGATCGAGGCTGCCATTGCTTGCGGCATGCCGCGCTGGCTTCGCCTGCGGCGGATCATTGCGCCGTTGACCCTGCGTCATGCGCTTCCCGGTCTCGGCAATGTCTGGCAGGTCGTCTTGAAGGAGTCGGCGCTGGTGTCGATCACCGGCGTCGCCGAACTCCTGCGTCAGGCCCAGGTCGGAGCTGGATCCACCGGGCTTCCATTCGATTTCTACCTGATCGCCGGCGCGATCTATCTGATGATCTCGACCCTTTCGAGCCTCATCATCCGGCAGGCCGAGCGGCGCCTGTCGCGCGGCGTGAGGAGGCGTTGATGGATTGGCAGTTTCTCGCAGAAACATTCCTGAGCCTGATCGCTGCAATCCCGCTGACGATCGAACTTGCCGTGACGTCGATCTGCCTCGGCGCCATTCTGGCGCTGCTGCTGGCGCTTGCCCGTCTCTCTGGCGTCGCCGTGCTGGATTGGTTCGCGCGGCTTTATGTCTTTATCTTCCGCGGCACGCCGTTGTTGGTGCAGATATTTCTCATCTATTACGGCCTCGGCCAGTTTCCGGCCATACGGCACAGCATTTTCTGGCCGTTCCTGCGTGATCCCTACTGGTGCGCGGTTCTGGCGCTGACCTTGAATACCGCGGCCTATGCCAGCGAAATCATTCGCGGCGGCCTGCTCTCCGTACCGTATGGTCAGATCGAGGCTGCCCGCGCTTGCGGCATGCATCGCTTCCTGATGTTTCGCCGCATCGTGCTGCCCTTGGCGATCCGCCAGGCCTTGCCCGGCTATGGCAACGAAATGATATCGATGGTCAAGGCGACGTCGCTTGCCTCGATCATCACGCTGATGGAGGTGACGGGCGTTGCCGCCAAGATCATCTCGGAGACCTATAGGGCAATCGAGGTCTTCGTGGTGTCCGGGGCGATCTATCTTGCCATCAATTTCGTGCTGACGCGTCTCATTCAATTTGCCGAATACAGGCTGAGCCCGCATTCGCGCGCTCCTCTTGCCGTCACCCAAGAGAGTGCCGCAACGGCGACCCCTGCAGGAGAACCACAATGACGGCCACGCCCATCGCACTCAGCGTGCGCGACATGCACAAGAGCTTCGGGCCTGTCGAGGTTCTCAAGGGCATTTCCCTGGATGCAATGGAAGGCGATGTCGTTTCCATTCTCGGCTCGTCCGGTTCAGGAAAGTCGACCTTCCTGCGCTGCATCAATCTGCTGGAGACGCCGGATTCCGGTGAGGTGACAGTTGCCGGCGAAACGATCCGTATGCAGCGCAATGCCCGCGGCGCGCACCGTGCGGCGGATGGAAAGCAGGTCGACCGAATCCGCTCGCAGCTCGGAATGGTGTTCCAGAGCTTCAATCTCTGGTCTCACAAGACGATCCTCGAAAACCTGATCGAGGCGCCGATCCATGTTCAGCGCCGCTCGCGCGCCGAATGCATCGAGGAGGCCGAGGCGCTGCTCGCCAAGGTCGGCATTGCCGACAAGCGCAATTTCTATCCCGCCCACCTTTCCGGAGGCCAGCAGCAGCGTGCCGCCATTGCGCGCGCTCTCGCCATGCATCCGAAGGTGATGTTGTTCGACGAGCCGACGTCCGCGCTCGACCCCGAGCTTGTCGGCGAAGTGCTGCGCGTCATGCGCTCGCTTGCCGAGGAGGGGCGCACGATGCTGGTCGTCACACATGAGATGGGTTTTGCGCGCGATGTCTCCAGCCGCGTCATCTTCCTGCACAAGGGCGTCGTCGAAGAAGACGGCAAGCCCCAGGACGTCTTTTCGAACTCGCGATCGGAGCGCTTCCGCCAGTTCATCAGCCAATAACGCACCACGCTCAATCAAGAAGGGGAACTCGAGCATGAAATACCTGACTGCAATTCTGACGGCGTTCATGATGATCGCCACCTTGGCCGTTTCGACCGCCGTACGCGCCGACGAGAAGAAATGGACACATGTGACGATCGCGACCGAAGGCGCGTTTCGTCCATGGAACTTTACCAAGGCCGATGGCAGCCTCGACGGCTACGAAATCGAGCTGATCAAATATTTCTGCGCCCATATGAAGGTCGAATGCACGACCGTGATCCAGCCATTTGACGGCATGATCCCGGCGCTGAATGCCGGCAAGTTCGATGCGATCATTTCCGGCATGTCGGCGACTGCCAAGCGCGAGGAAGTCATTGCCTTCAGCGATTCCTACGGCACGACGGGGCAGACTTTTGCGGCATTGAAAGACTCTCCGCTTGCCAACCTGCCTTTGAAGGGCGAAGTCTTTTCGCTGGCAACGGATGAGGCCGGCGCCGCCAAGGCGGTGAAAGAGCTTGAACCCTTGCTCAAGGGCAAGACGATCGGCGTGCAGACCGCATCGATCGCTGCGACCTTCCTCGATAAATACCTGAAGGGCGTCGCCGATATCCGTGAATACAAGACGACCGAACAGCACGATCTCGATCTGAAGGCCGGCCGCGTCGACCTCGTCATGGCATCCATGGCTTATCTTTCGACCGCGGCGGCAAAGCCGGGCAACGAGGACATGATCGTCGCCGGCCCGCGTTTCCAGGGGGGCATGCTCGGAAGAGGCAGTTCCGTCGGTCTGCGCAAGGACGATACGGAGTTGAAAACCATGTTCAACGATGCGATCGCCGCAGCCAAGGCGGACGGCACGATCGCCAAACTGTCCCAGAAGTGGTTCGGCTTTGATGTGACGCCGAAGTGAAACGCGATTGTAATCGCTGACCCCGCGCGGATTTGCGGGTTTATTGAAGTTGAACGCAGCCAGGTTGGGTGCAGCAGCTTCCGCCGCAATCGAACGATTCCAAGCCCGGCCTAGCCGCCGGGCTTTATCGTCGGTAAGGGGCACGCCGAAAAATCATTGCGGCAGGGATCTCTCGACGGCTGCCAGCCGTTTCTGCCGTGAAGGGCATAGGCCTGTTCCTCCTTCCCTTTATGGTTGGTATCAAGTTGGTTGTGACAATGAAATTGTCTTGACGGATTTCCGCAACGATCTTTAATTAACTGATCTGCTGGACCAACCAGTAGACCGGGGGGCGCGATGGACGGAAGTCCGATCTTGACCGAGGTACCGAATATCGCGCGGAGCCTCGCCCGCCGGACGGCGCGTGACGTCATCGCCGAGAAGCTGATGGTCCTGATCGCCACCAACATGCTGCGGCCGGGCGACGAGCTACCGGGCGAGCGCGAATTGGCCAATGTTCTTCATGTCAGTCGCGAAACGGTGCGTGGTGCTATTCAGGCGCTTGCCGCACAGGGCATTATCGAGGTTTCCCATGGCAGCCGAAGTCGGGTCTGTGAAGTCGATCTCAGCCACATTACCGTGACGATCGCCTCTTCCAATGCAATTGACGGCTACGATCTGGAATCCGTCCACGCTGCCCGTCTTCATATCGAGCTCAAGGTTGTCGGCGACGCCGCCGAGCGCATCGATGACGTCACGCTGGCAAAGCTGCAGGTCCTGCTGGAGGCGCAGCGTCTCGGGGGCAATGACGCGATGCGTTTCCTGATCTGCGACCGCGAATTCCACGTCGCCATCTATCGGGCCTGCGGAAACCCGCTGCTCGCGGCCTTCGTCACCGATTTGTACACCTACATGATGAATTACCGCCGCTACGCCATGGCCAAGCCGGGCGCCATCGAGGCGAGCTACAGCGATCATCTGGCGATCTTTGAAGCGCTCGCTCGCCATGATCGCGATGCCGTCATTGCGGCCTTCGAGCATCATCTGACACGTATTTACGATACGACCAAGGTTCAACTGGCGAGTGGCAATCCGGTCTGATCTGACCAGTATGAGGAGATCTGTCTGAGATGCACGTGAGGGAGACAGGGATACCGGTCGTCGGCCGGGGATAGAATGTCGAAGTCGAATCGATCCATTCTGGCGGTTAGTGCCTCGGAGGAGGGACGACCGTAAGTCAAGCAAGTGAAAGGTTCTGGGAGGGACTTTTATGGCAGGTGTCGAGTTTGTCGATGTCAGGAAATCATTCGGGGCGTTCCCTGTTATCAAAGGTGTGAACATCGAGATCGCCGACGGGGAATTCGTGATCCTGGTCGGGCCGTCCGGATGCGGAAAATCCACGCTTCTGCGAATGCTTGCCGGGCTGGAGAACATTTCCGCCGGCGAGATCCGTATCGGCAATCAGGTCGTCAATGGAGTGGCCCCCGGCGACCGCGACATAGCCATGGTCTTTCAGAATTATGCGCTTTATCCGCATATGTCGGTGGCCCAGAACATGGCTTTCTCGCTGATGCTCAAACGCGCGCCGAAAGCGGACATGGATCAGCGTGTCAAGAAAGCGGCGGAAATCCTGGGTCTGACCAAACTTCTCGATCGCTATCCCCGCCAGCTTTCCGGCGGTCAGCGCCAGCGTGTCGCCATGGGCCGGGCGATCGTGCGCGATCCCCAGGTCTTCCTCTTCGACGAACCGCTTTCCAATCTTGATGCCAAGCTCCGGGTCGCCATGCGCGCGGAAATCAAGGAGCTTCACCAACGTCTTGGCACCACGACCGTTTACGTCACGCATGACCAGATCGAGGCCATGACGATGGCCGACAAGATCGTCGTCATGCATGACGGCGTCGTGGAGCAGGTGGGAAAGCCGCTGGATCTCTACGACACGCCTGCCAATCTTTTCGTCGCGGGTTTCATCGGTTCGCCGGCGATGAACATGATCAAAGGCCACCTCGATACGCAGAGCGATAGCCGGTTCATCGCGTCGGACGGAACTGTCTTGCCCGTTGCAAATCCGCCCGCCGGCGCAAAGGGTCGGAATCTCGTCTATGGGTTGCGTCCGGAATACATCATGCTCGATGCCAATGGGCTGCCCGCGGAAATCATCGTGATCGAGCCGACAGGCTATGAGACGCAGATGACGGTTCGGTTCGGCGGCAGCGATGTCAACTGCATCTTCCGGGAGAGGATCAATGCCAAACCCGGCGATACGCTGCGCATTTCCATCGATGTGCCGCATGTCCATCTCTTCGACGCCGAAAGCGGTCAGAGATTGACGATCTGATGTCGCTTCGGTGGGGAGCCGGAAGAAGAGGAGTCTCCCTGCTCACCCATCGATGCGGAAGCATCCGACCGGTTCGGATGCGATAGTCGTCGTTCACCAAACGGGAAGGTGGGCGCAGGGGGAATTTGCTCCCGTTTTTCAAAGGAGGAGTATCATGGCATTCAAGAGACGTGACTTTCTCGCCGCATCGGCGGCAGCGGCCGGCATTGCCGGCCTCGCGCCACTCGGTATACGCCCATCATTCGCCCAGGCCGAACCCGGCTACACGCCTGAAAAGGGCGCAAGTCTCAGGCTTCTTCGCTGGACACCCTTCGTCAAGGGAGATGAGGATGCCTGGCTTGCCAATACCAAGAAATTCACCGAGGCCACGGGCGTCGAAGTTCGTATCGACAAGGAAAGCTGGGAAGACATCCGACCGAAGGCCGCCGTCGCTGCCAATGTCGGTTCCGGCCCCGACATGGTGATGTGCTGGTTCGACGATGCACATCAGTATCCGGACAAACTCGTCGACCTGACCGAACTTGGCAACTACCTCGGCAACAAATACGGCGGCTGGTATGACGGCGTGCGCGGTTATGCAACCCGCGGCGACAAGTTCATCGCCATGCCGCTGACCGCGATCGGGAACGCCGTCGTTTATCGCGACAGTCACGTAAAGGCTGCCGGTTTCAGTGAATTCCCCAAGGACACCGCGGGATTCCTTGAGCTTTGCAAGGCCATGAAGGCCAAAGGCACGCCCGCCGGTTTTCCACATGGCAAGGCTGTTGGCGATGGCAATAATTACGCTCATTGGCTGCTTTGGAGTCATGGCGGCAAGATGGTGGACGAAAGCGGCAAGGTGACCATCAACAGCCCTGAAACGCTGGCGGCAATCCACTATGCGCAAGCCCTTTATGCGACCTTCATCCCCGGCACGGAAAGCTGGCAGGACATCAACAACAACCGGGCCTTCCTTGCCGGACAGGTATCGCTGATCGCAAACGGCGTTTCCGTCTATTACGCAGCTAAAAAAGATCCGAAGCTTGCCGAAATCGCGGCCGATATCAGAACCACCAACTTCCCGATCGGTCCGGTCGGCAAGAGTGTCGAACTGCACCAGACGAGCTCGCTGGTTCTCTTCAGCCATACCAAATATCCGGAAGCAGCCAAGGCCTATATCAAGTTCATGATGGAAGGCGACCAGATGAACGCCTGGATCCAAGGATCGAGCGCCTATTGCTGCCAACCCTTGAAGGCCTTTGCCAACAATCCTGTCTGGACCGCCGATCCCGTCCATGCACCCTATGCACGCGCATCGGAAACGCTGCGCCCGAACGGCTATGCCGGTCCGCTGGGCTATGCTTCGGCAGGTGTGATGGCCGATTACGTGCTCGTCGACATGTTCGCCGCCGCCGTGACCGGCCAGATGACGCCGGAGGATGCGATGAAAGAGGCTGAGCGCCGCGCAAACCGCTACTACAAGGTTTGATCCCCCGCGAAGATCTGCAGCATGCCGGCACCGGCATGCTGCGACTGTCCATCAGGAGATAATGCCATGTCGACCGTGACATCCGGCGATACGACGCGCAGTCCGATCCGATCGCTCATGCAGAACAATAATATGCTCGGCTTCCTCTTCATGTTGCCGGCGGCCATCTTTCTGGTTTGCTTTCTCACCTATCCGCTGGGACTTGGGGTCTGGCTCGGTTTCACGGACACGCGGATCGGGCGTGCCGGCAGCTTTATCGGTTTGGAGAATTATCAATTCCTGGCCAATGATTCCGTGTTCTGGCTATCGGTCTTCAATACGCTGCTCTACACCTTCATCGCCTCCGTCCTGAAATTCGTGCTCGGCCTTTGGTTGGCACTGCTTCTCAATCAGCATTTGCCGTTCAAGTCGTTCTTTCGGGCGATCGTGCTTCTGCCCTGGGTCGTTCCGACGGTGCTTTCGGGATTGGCATTCTGGTGGATTTATGATTCCCAATTTTCCATCATCTCGTGGTCCCTGATGAAGATCGGCCTGATCCATGGTCCGATCAATTTCCTCGGCGATCCGACCAATGCGCGGATTTCGGTCATCATCGCCAATGTCTGGCGCGGCATTCCCTTCGTGGCGATTTCGCTGCTCGCCGGCCTGCAGACCATTCCTGCTTCGCTGCAGGAGGCGGCATCGCTTGATGGCGCCACAAGCTGGCAGCGTTTCCGTTATGTAACGCTGCCGATGTTGACCCCGATCATCGCCGTCGTGATGACGTTCTCCGTGCTGTTCACATTCACGGATTTCCAGTTGATCTATGTGCTGACCAAGGGCGGACCGGTCAATGCGACGCATCTGATGGCGACGCTTTCCTTTCAGCGCGGTATCCCCGGAGGGCAGCTTGGCGAAGGTGCGGCAATCGCGGTGGCGATGATCCCGTTCCTGCTCGGTGCCATCATGTTCAGCTTCTTCGGTCTGCAGCGCCGCAAATGGCAGCAGGGCGGACAGGACTGAGATCGGGAGAACGCCATGACCATTAAAACCGAGACAGCCAATCCCGTTCTGACCGACGACATCCAAGGCATGGGTTATCTGAACCGCCTGCCTCGCCGTATCGTCATGCTCTATCTGCCGATGGCGGTCTTTGTCTTCGTGCTTCTGTTTCCCTTCTACTGGATGGCCATAACGGCCATCAAGCCGAACGCACAGTTGACCGACTACAATAATTACAGCCCCTTCTGGGTCGTGGGACCGACGCTCGATCACATCAAGTACCTGTTCTTTGAGACCTCCTATCCAGGCTGGCTCTGGAACACGATATTGGTGGCGGTGGGGTCGACCGCGCTGTCGCTGCTGGCGTCGATTTTTGGTGCCTATGCAATCGAGCGCGTGCGCTTTACCGGCTCTCGTTCGATCGGGCTGCTGATTTTTCTGGCCTATCTCGTTCCGCCTTCGATCCTGTTCATTCCCTTGGCTTTCATCGTCTTCAAGCTTGGAATTTACGATTCCAGACTTGCGCTCATCTTCACCTATCCCACCTTCCTCATCCCATTCTGCACATGGCTGCTGATGGGTTATTTCAGATCGATACCCTTCGAGCTGGAAGAAAGCGCGCTGGTCGATGGCGCCAGCCGCTGGCAGATCCTTGTCAAAATTATCCTGCCGCTGGCGGTGCCCGGGTTGATATCGGCCGGTATCTTCGCCTTTACGCTGTCCTGGAACGAGTTCATCTATGCGCTCACCTTCATTCAATCGTCGGAAAACAAAACGATCCCTGTCGGTGTTCTGACGGAATTGGTTCGTGGCGACGTCTTCGAGTGGGGTTCGCTCATGGCTGGCGCATTATTCGGTTCATTGCCGGTCGTCATCCTCTACTCTTTCTTCGTCGATTATTATGTTTCGTCGATGACTGGTGCAGTGAAGGAATGATGATTGCTGCGGCAGCAGATCGTTCGTGCAGCAGTGACCGCCGGGAGATGCTGGCGCAAGCAGCCGGCGGCCGCCATTGGGCCTGCCGCCGGCTGATTGGAACGATCAGTTCTTGATGGCGATGCGCTTGACCTGCGATTGCGCCTTCTCGCTCTTCGGCAAGGTCACGCTCAGCACGCCATTTCGGAAGCGGGCATCCACCTGGTCTTCCTTGACCTCGACACCGAGCGGTATGCGGCGCTCGAACCGGCCGTAATAGCGCTCGGAGAACTGGCGATCCTTGTCTTCGGTCTCGGAACGCTTTTCACCCTTCAGCGTCAGGACGCCGTCATTGAGCAGGACCTCGATATCCTTCTCCTCAAGGCCGGGCACCTCTGCCGTCACCTTGATCTCCTTGTCGGTATCGGAAATCTCCACGCTTGGCCAACCGGTGCTAAACGCGGAGCCCTTGCCGAAAGACGGCAGGCCCGAGCCGAAGCCGCGGAAGACATCGTCGAAGAGGCGGTTCACCTCGCGATGCAGCGACAGGAAAGGATCACGGTCGTCATCGCGCAGGAGACTTGACACCTGGTTGCCGTTGTTGCGGCTCCAGGGAATGAGATCACGAACACTCATCGTATTTCTCCTTTCTGCTGGTCTGTTGGCAAAACTTGCTCGCTGGCGCCGAGCCTCGCCCGGCGCCTTTGCGCGTGTCGAACTGGTGGAAGGCCTAAGCCGCGTGCTTCTCAGTCTCGATCTGCTTCGTCTCGGCTTTCGGTAGAGCCATATCCGTCGAAATCTCGATCCGGCGCGGCTTCATCTCTTCGGGGATTTCGCGCTTGAGATCGACGGTCAGCAGACCGTTCACGAGACCGGCGCCCACGACCTTGACATGATCGGCGAGCTCGAACCGGCGCTGGAACGCGCGGTTTGCGATGCCGCGATGCAGATAGTGGACGTCTTCGCCGTTTGCCTTCTGGCCCGAAACGACGAGAAGGTTTTGTTCCTGTGTGATCGTCAGTTCGTCCTCGGAGAAACCCGCCACTGCCATGGCAATGCGGTAATCGTCCTCACCGGTTTTGACGATGTCGTAGGGCGGCCAGTTGTCGATCGTATCGACGCGGCTCGCAGCTTCGAGCGCATTCAACATTCGGTCGAAACCGATGCTCGACCGGAACAGGGGAGAAAAATCGAGGTTTGTCCTCATAGCCATATCCTCCTTATAAGCAACATGGATACAAGGAGGCGCCAAGAGCACATGGCGCCTCCTGGACTTCGTCGATTCCCGTTGGGCAATCGAACAATATTCATATAATTCCGTGGCTTGCCGGTTTCAAGAACAGGTGAATCATCCGCTTGAAAATTTGATCTCTCATTGTTCTCACCAAGTTCCTATTGAGGAAAATGAAAGAGCAATTGGCCATGACCATGACTTTTGACGGCGTGGTCGTCGTCCTTGGACCTGTCGGTGAAGGCACTGGGCAGAGATTATCGCGGCCGGCGCGACGTGATCTGCGCTCGCCCAGGCAATTTGCGCGAGCCGACAATGATGAAGCGTTGATAGGCGAAGGTGGACATCTGCCGGCAGACAGGGGGTGGTGATTTGCTGACGGTGAGGACGATCAGCCCGACGAAGCCGGCGGGCCGAGGGATCGCCATTCATCAAGTCGTCGTGATCACCCGAACATCGCCTTGACGATCGACGACGTCGACCACGAATTGGCGGCGGGATCGGCGGATGGCGATGTCAGCCGAACCGTCGCCGATCCGCAGGCGTCGCAGGAGCACCTCATCGAGGAAAGAAGGCAGCTGTGGCTCGTTGAAGCTGACGTGCCGCGCGTTCGGATCAAAGTCAAGGCCCAGGCACGACTGCAGCAGGAAGAGCGGCGCGGCGGCCGCCCATGCCTGTGGGGAGCAGGCGACCGGATAGAAGGTCGGCCCTTGCGCCTGCTGGCGCGGTAGCCCGCAGAAGAGCTCTGGAAGCCGGCGCAGGTCGATATAGGTCGATGCCGCAAACAGGCCTTCGAAAATCCGCGCAGCTTCGGCGCGATGGCCGTAGCGGGCAAGGCCGGCGGCAATCAGGGCATTGTCGTGCGGCCAGATCGAGCCGTTGTGATAGCTCATGGGATTGTAACGCGCCTCGGTCGAGGCAATGGTGCGGATACCCCAGCCGCAGAAGGACGAAGCACCCATCAGCGTTCGGGCAATGACGCGTGCCCTTTCGGGATAGGCGATGCCGGTGAAGAGGGCATGTCCGGCATTGGAGGATCGAACCCGGCAGGGACGTTTATCTCCGTCCAACGCAAGTACATAGGTGCCGAGTTCCTCATCGAAAAAGCTCGTGTCGAAAGCGCGGCGCAAGCCCTCCGACCTCGCGAGGAATTTCGCGGCCCGTTCCGCTTTGCCGAGCCGGCGAAAGATCTCGGCGGCCGCCTGCCAGGCGCCGTAGAGATAGGCCTGAACCTCGGCGATGGCGATCGGTCCCCTCGCAAGCGTGCCGTCAATGTGGAAGATGGAATCGTGGCTGTCTTTCCAGGCCTGATTGATCAGGCCTTCTTCTGTCCGTCGTCCATATTCGACGAAACCGTCGCCGTCTCGATCGCCATGTTCGTCGATCCAGGCAAGGGCCGCCTCGATAGCAGGGAGCAGCGACTGGATCGTGGCAAAATCAGCCGTACGTTTGAGATATTCGCCAGCCAGCAGCACGAAGAGGAGCGTGGAGTCGATACTGCCATAATAGCGGCGGAAAGGCACCTCGCCGAGTTCGGCCATCTCTCCATAGCGGACCTCGTGCAAAATCTTGCCCGGCTCCGCATCCGCGATGGGATCGATCTCCGTCGCCTGGTTGGCTGCCAGATGGCCGAGCACCCCACGGGCGATTTGCGGATCGAGCCAGAGCGTTTCCAGCGCGGTGATCAGGGCGTCGCGGCCGAAGACGGTGCTGAACCAGGGAATGCCGGCATAGGGATAAGGTCCTTCCGGCTTGTCGGTCATCAGCATGTAGAGATCGGAGACGCTGCGGCGGACCACCTCATTGAAGATCTCGTTGGACGTAACGATCGATGCCGCGCGCGAGGAAGACGAACGCAGTGCTCGGCGTGCATCCCTGAGCGCAAGGAAAAAGGAACGGTGGCTCGGCCTGTGGTCAGCGACTTGATCGCAGCCTATCTCGACGAAGAGCGATCGTGTCTCATGCGACTCAAGTTGGAGGTCATAAACAACATGATCGCTGCGAATGTGCTTCGGCCTTGGATCAAACCAAACGCGGGTCGACCGCTTTCGCTCATCAAGCCCGATATAGGAAAGCAGGATCGAAGCCTGCTCCACAACGGGGGTAAGATGGCGACCTTTGCGTGCTCTCACAGTCCCGCGGACCTCGAACAGGTCGGCGAAATCGGCCGCCAATACGATTTCGATACGAACATGCTGCGGCCGATCGTCATAATTCCGGATGGCCAGCCGCTCATAGCAACCGCCATTCCACAAGAATCGGGATCTGCGAAGATGAATGAGATCGTGACCGAGGGTGAGCTTACCTTTTTCGTCGAAAAGATCGGGATTGGTGAGATCGCAGGTGAGCATCGCGTTGTCGTCACGCAGCGTCGACGACAACAGCATCGGCCGCTTGCCGTTGATCGTCAGATGGAAATGCGAGAGATAGCGCGTATCACGATGGAATAGGCCTTCGGGGCTACCCGGCCCGGAAAGCGCATCGCCATTGTGGTCGAAGACGGCGAAGGTATCGCCGTGCTTCAGGGTGCGCGGCCGCCGCTCCTGCAGGGATGCGGTTGCCGGAATGAAGAACTGGGCCACTGGGGCGGCCGGCTCTGCCGGCGCGACGGATGGCTTGCTGTCCACAGAAGCTGTCGACATGCTGCTATGTCTCCTACGCCACGACCTGGAGATCCAGATCCTGACCGTTGGCGCGGCGCAGCGACGCCGCCTTTGTGCGAACGCCGGGCAGGTTACGATAGATAGCGAGATAGTCTCGCGCCATCCGTTCTGCGCTGAAACGCCGTTCGAAGGTCGCGCGTACCTTGTTGCGATCCATTCGCAGTGCCCATTCGACATTTTCGGCCGCTTCGGTAACGCTATCGACGACGATACCCGAAACACCGTTGTCAATCACTTCCGGAACCGAACCGCATCCGAACGCGACCACCGGGGTGCCGCATGCCATTGCCTCGATCATCACCAGCCCGAATGGTTCGGGCCAGTCGATCGGGAAAAGCAACGCGCCCGCGTTACCAAGGAAATCGGCCTTCTGGTGCTCGTTGATTTCGCCGATGAACTCGACGTTCGGATGGCTCTTGACCATTGGCGCGATCACCGTGTCCCAATAGGCCTTGTCCGCATTGTCGATCTTGGCGGCGATCTTCAGCGGCATACCAACCTTGGCTGCGATGCGGATCGCGCGATCCGGACGTTTCTCGGGGGAGATTCGTCCCAGGAAGGCAAGATAGTTGCCTTTGGGCTTTGCCGTGAAGGAAAGAAGATTGGTCGGAAGACCGTGATACACCGTCCCGGACCAGTTGACCGGCGGCATGGGGCGACGCTGGTCATTGGAGATCGATACCAGCGGGATATCTGGAAAAGCCTTGTAGAAAGGCTTGAGATCCGGCAGGTCGAGGCGTCCGTGAAGCGTCGTGACTGTACGATCCGCAAAATCCCGGATCAGCGGGAAATGCAGGAGATCGATATGGAAATGCAGGACATCGAACTCATGCGCCCGCCGGCGGATTTCCTCCAGCAGGACGACCTGATGCGGAAGATGGTCCTTGACGGACGGATTAAGCCTGAGCGCGACATCCGAGCACGCCACCAAGGTAGCGTCGGTCATGGAATCCCCGCTGGCAAACAGCGTGACATCGTGGCCCTGACGGACAAGTTCTTCAGTGAGATAGGAAACGATGCGCTCGGTTCCTCCATAAAGCTTCGGTGGAACGCTTTCGGCAAGCGGCGCAATCTGGGCGATCTTCATCGGCAAAACCTCCTCATAAGAGCAAAGAATGGACGGCAAAAATCGGGGTAGCGTCCTAAACAGGCACGCGTTTGCGGGGTGGAAGTCTAGACTTCTGATAGCTGGCGGCGGCGCCCTCCCTTTCGCAGGCCATTGGAAACAAAACGGTTGGCAAAATGGCGCAGCCGTGAGCCATGACGATGGAGTTTACCGGCTGCCGTAGAGTGCAGCGAGATCATGTCTTGGCTATCATCCAAGGATTTCAAGGCCGCGATGATGTCGTCATAGGAGACGATATGGTCTGCGCCTGGAACGCGCCGAAAGCCCGGCATCGATTCAATTGCAAATATGTCCGAGGCCCAGGACGCAAGAATGGCGCGCTTGTGATCCCTGGCGATGTGCTCTGCCGCCAGAATGTCGCGCGGATGAGCAAAATGCCGGGCAGGATGCAACAAATGCGCTGAGGTGATTGCAGCGGTGGATTGGTCGGCTACTGCGATATTGTCGGTTTCCTTTCTCATATCTGGCTCCATCGATGTCTGGTCGCTGAGCTCTTGCCACGTCAGGGAGCTTCAGCTCGGTGTCCTGCCTCCATGAGCGTCCCTCCAGCAAGAGAATTGCTTTCGATTTCGGAGAGGGCTGCCGCACGCAAGGCTGACGGCTCGTGCATGCCTCTGCGATAATATCGTGCGACCGTCGCCATGATCCGAGCAACGGCTGTGGGGTCTCGTGAGACTCCCCTATCGCGAGCGATCGCTTTGACGACGTCGACGCACATCCGCAAATCTTCCCGTGAAAGAGGACGATGGCTGTTCATCCTTCCGCCACCTCCGGAAAAGTGCCGCGTGCACCCTGAACCAATATTTTCAGCTGCTCCGGGTTCCTGACACCCTGACGATACAACTCCATCAGGATTGCGGCGATGCGCTCGCCTTCTTCCGATTTGCGCGGGATATCCGCTGCTGCCCGGATCTCATCGAACACGCGCTGGCAAAGTTCCAGATCACGTGCATCCAGCGGCGCATTTGATCTTTTGATGATCGTCTGAACCATGGTGATCTCCGTCGTGAAGCCCGCTCCACCGTCCGGCGGAGCGGGCACTTCAAGCTGTTAGAAGTCCATTCCTGCTCCGGCCGGCAGCGCCGGTGCCGCTTCCTTCTTCGGCTTTTCCGCGATCATGGCTTCCGTCGTCACCAGGAGGCCGGCAACGGAAGCTGCGTCCTGAAGAGCCGTGCGCACGACCTTGGCCGGGTCGATCACGCCTTGCGCATAGAGATCGCCATATTCGCCGGTCTGCGCATTCCAGCCGAAGGAGAAGTCGCTCTTCTCTCTGAGCTTGCCAACGATGATCGAGCCTTCGGCACCGGCATTTTCCGCGATCTGACGCACCGGTGCTTCGATGGCACGGCGCACGATATCGACGCCGACACGCTGGTCATCGTTTTGTGTGGAGAGCCCGTCGAGTGCTTTGATCGCCCGAAGCAAGGCAACCCCGCCGCCTGGCAGTATGCCTTCCTCGACAGCCGCACGGGTCGCGTGGAGCGCGTCGTCGACACGGTCCTTCTTTTCCTTCACTTCGACTTCGGTCGAGCCGCCGACGCGGATGACGGCAACGCCGCCAGCGAGCTTGGCAAGACGTTCCTGCAGCTTCTCGCGGTCGTAGTCGGAGGTGGTTTCCTCGATCTGAGCCCTGATCTGGGCAACGCGGCCTTCGATGTCGGACTTGGCACCGGCGCCGTCGACGATCGTCGTGTTTTCCTTTTCGATCGAAACCTTCTTGGAACGGCCGAGCATGTCGAGGGTGACATTCTCCAACTTGATGCCAAGATCTTCGGAGATGACGGTGCCGCCCGTCAGGATGGCGATGTCTTCCAGCATGGCCTTGCGGCGGTCGCCGAAGCCCGGAGCCTTGACGGCAGCGATCTTGAGGCCACCGCGCAGCTTGTTGACAACGAGGGTCGCAAGCGCTTCGCCTTCGACGTCTTCAGCGATGATGACGAGCGGCTTGCCGGTCTGAACGACGGCTTCGAGAACCGGGAGCATGGCCTGCAGGTTGGAGAGCTTCTTCTCGTGAATGAGGATATAGGGATCCTCGAACTCGACCCGCATCTTGTCCGCGTTGGTCACGAAATAGGGGCTGAGATAGCCGCGGTCGAACTGCATCCCCTCGACGACTTCGAGTTCGGTCTCGGCGGTCTTGGCTTCTTCAACCGTGATGACGCCTTCATTGCCGACCTTCTCCATCGCCTCGGCGAGATATTGGCCGATCTCCTTGTCGCCATTGGCCGAAATGGTACCGACCTGCGCGATTTCGGAATTGCTGGTGATCTTGCGCGCATTGGTCTTCAGCTCTTTGACCACCGCATCGACGGCAATGTCGATACCGCGCTTCAGGTCCATCGGGTTCATGCCGGACGCAACGGCTTTCGCACCTTCCTTGACGATCGCCTGGGCAAGCACGGTCGCGGTCGTGGTGCCGTCGCCGGCGAGATCGTTGGTCTTCGATGCCACTTCGCGTAGCATCTGGGCGCCCATGTTCTCGAACTTGTCTTCCAGTTCGATTTCCTTGGCGACGGAAACGCCGTCCTTGGTGATGCGCGGTGCGCCGAAGGACTTGTCGATGACCACATTACGTCCCTTCGGACCAAGGGTCACCTTGACGGCATTGGCGAGCACGTCGACCCCACGCAGCATGCGTTCACGGGCGTCGCTGTGGAATTTGACTTCTTTCGCAGCCATTTCTTTAACTCCTCAATAGGCAGCTATTATTGACTGATTGTTTCCTGATCAGGTGCTCAGGCGGCCTGTTTCTGCTCAGCCTGGGCTTCAATGATGCCCATGACATCGCTTTCCTTCATGATCAGCAGATCTTCGCCGTTGATCTTGATTTCCGTGCCAGACCATTTGCCGAACAGGACGCGATCTCCCGCCTTCACGTCGAGTGCCTGGATTTGGCCTGACTCGTTGCGCGCGCCCGGGCCGACGGCGATGACCTCGCCTTCCTGCGGCTTTTCCTTGGCAGTGTCGGGAATGATGATACCGCCCTTGGTCTTTTCTTCCGAATCGACGCGGCGGACGAGAATGCGATCATGAAGCGGTCGGAACGACATATTTTCCTCCGTAAGACAAAAAAGATGACGTTGATCCCCTCACCGGACCGGATGACCAGTCCGGGCGGGTGCAAAACCTCGTTGGAGCTTTTTGCGCGAAATGATCTGGTTTTGGGATTTTTCGATTTCAAGAGGGATAGAAGAAAAAATTAGCACTCATTTTGAGTGGCTGCTAACACACTGGAAAGGAACAGGAAACTGGCATTATGCGTTGGAAATCCCGTTGAGGGCCGTAAAAATTTGCGCCACCATCCGACTGTCATGAAACGGAGATGAAGCATGCGATTTTCATCGGATCTGGAGCATCAGCTCAATGGCTATGGACTTACCACCGCGCATATCCTCTACCGCATTCCCGAATTCGAATCCGTCCTGCAGACCTATGTCTGGCAGAACTATGATCTTGCGCCTGATTTTCCTGAAATGCACAAGTTTCTGGACTTCTGGCAAGCGAGCCTCGACGGGCCGCTGCATTCCGTCCGCTATACCCACCAGCGTCTGATCGGACCAAACGAATGGCGCCGGGTCGAGGGTGAGTTCAAGCTGCAATGAGGGTGAAGCCGACATTCTCCCTTCTAAGGTCTTCGAAAGCCGAGACCCAATGAGCTCATTGAAGGCCATAGCCACTTTGCGGCGATGTCGACTAACATGGCCGAAGCGGGACATCGCTGCCGGCATTGCCGCCGATCCGTCAGAACCACAGGCCTTTGCGTAGGGCACATAGGTCGGCATCGGCGGACGTCAGCATCATTCCCAACAGCATCATTAGACATACCGCGGTGCGCCAAAACTCAACGGTCCGCTCCCGGGGAGAACTTCCGGAGAGCCCTTCGGTGAACCCATAGGTGTTATAGTAGTATTTATCAGGTCTATCTTGATGTATATTTTCTCATCGACGTGAAATATCAACTCTTGGCGGTGTGTATAAAACTAAATAATATCATCTTAGTTGTATTTCGATCATTGAGCATAAAAATTATTAGTGATCGACATATTTTGACGGATAATTAACAACGATCCCACATCCTTCTCTTGAGGAAATCTTGGGATATGTTTCATGGCATCGATCCAGCAGAAAATCATCCTTGCAAGTGTGGCAATATTTGTGATTGCGGGCGGCGCAACCGGTGTGGGCATATGGTCCGCCTCGACCCTGACGCAGAATGCCGAGAAAATCGCAGGATCGGCTCAGATCCTGCGTAATCACATGCAGGCAGATATGATGCATGACGCTTTGAGGGCGGATGTGCTGGCTGCATTGCTTGCTTCCGATCCCGCATCCGGCATCGGCTTTGAAGCAGTCAACTCGGATCTGTCGGAACATGTCACGTCATTTCGCGAGATGATCAAGGCCAACAAGGCGCTCGCGACGGATCCGGACACCCAAAAGGTGCTCGCCAGCGTCGAACCTCCGTTGCTGGCCTATATCGACAACGCAACCAAAATGGTCGCGACGGCGGAGAAGGATTCGGCCGGCGCCTTGAAGGCATTGCCCGATTTCATGAAGCAGT
Source organism: Rhizobium sp. BK289 (assembly GCF_014193575.1). Classification (NCBI taxonomy): domain Bacteria; kingdom Pseudomonadati; phylum Pseudomonadota; class Alphaproteobacteria; order Hyphomicrobiales; family Rhizobiaceae; genus Rhizobium; species Rhizobium sp. BK289. The sequence goes on along the minus strand of NZ_JACHZO010000022.1, from coordinate 17,784 downwards.
TTTCCGCTTTGGAAACTGCCATGGAGGACGCGGGCGATCAGATAGAAAAGGTATCGGAATCGATCTCGGCAGAGAGTACCCGCACAGCAAATTTCATTCGCGGCTTCATGCAGGGGCTTCTAGGGCTGACAGCGCTGTTCGCCATCATGCTCTTCGTATTGTTCCGCAGGACGGTGTGCAAACCCATCCTGGCGCTTTGCGTGGACATGGCCAAGCTCGCGGGCGGCGATACCAATATCGCTTGCACGGGCATCGGCCGACACGACGAAATAGGGACGATGGCGCAGGCCGTTGACGTATTCCGCAAGGCAGCGATCGCCAACGGCCAGCTCGAAGCGGACGCCGCAAGGGACCGTCAGCAGGCGGAAGCCGACCGGATCGCTGCCCAGCAGCAGGCGGAAGCCGATGCGGCGGAGCGTCTGCGGGCCGCAACATCCGGTCTTGCCATGGGGCTCAAGAGATTGGCCTCCGGGGATCTTTCCTTCCAGCTCGACGAGCCATTCGCCCCCGATTTCGAAGCTCTTCGCCACGATTTCAACACGTCGCTGCAGCAATTGAGCAGCACATTGCAGGCGATTGCCGAGAGCATCGTGTCGATTGACAGCGGCACGCAGGAGATCTCTTCCGGAGCCAACGATCTTTCCTGCCGAACGGAGCAGCAGGCAGCATCGCTTGAAGAGACCGCCGCCGCCCTCGATCAGATTACGGTCAATGTAAGCAATTCGAGCAAGCGGACGGAAGAAGCACGGGCGGCAGCAACGGCTGCCGATCATAGCGCCACACGGTCGGCCGACGTCGTCAGCAAGGCCGAGGAAGCCATGCAGCGAATAGAGAGTTCCTCCCAGCAGATTTCCAACATCATCGGCGTGATCGACGATATTGCCTTCCAGACCAACCTGCTTGCGCTCAATGCCGGTGTCGAAGCGGCGCGCGCCGGCGAAGCTGGCAAGGGATTTGCGGTCGTAGCGCAGGAAGTGCGGGAATTGGCGCAGCGCTCCGCGGCGGCGGCAAAAGAGATCAAGGCGCTGATCAATGCTTCTTCGGCCGAAGTCGATGGTGGCGTGAAGCTCGTGCGTGAAACGGGTGTCGCGCTGAAGGAAATCGGTGAGCGTATCTCGGGCATAAACCAGCACATGAACGCCATCGCCGCATCCGCCAAGGAGCAGTCGACAGGCCTTGCCGAGGTCAATGCCGCGGTCAATACGATGGATCAGACGACACAGCAGAATGCGGCGATGGTCGAGCAGTCGACGGCAGCCTCCGCCGCACTTGCCGCTGAGGCCAGCAAGCTGAGCGAACTCGTATCTCAATTCCGCCTCGAAGCCGCAGCCTCCGCCAGCTCGGCGATCCTGCGACAAACGGCGCGCGCCATGGCAGAGCCATCGCGGCGCGCTTCATCCGCCGAGCCGGTTGCGCAAATGGCGCGCAGAGCGGTCGCCGCCGGCGGCCGAGTCGCTTCCGAGTGGACGGAGTTCTAGGCGCACCATGGAGCTCAGGGCAGAGGAGCGCTTGTTCGCACGCTCTGCCAAATGACAGCAATCCGAACATTGGCTAAGGCCGTCGCGCAAAGTGTGTGGCGGTTTTGCGACGGCGGGTATGCGCTGGAGAGACGGTTTTGAAATCTCGAACCACTTGCTCTGGCCGACCAGCACTCAATAGCTGAAATCCCATCTATGACATGCAGCTCCACAGAGAGGAGCGCGCCGTGATGGGAGCCTGTTCCCTCGATGATGTAGGCGATTGCGACTGGAACGATGAGCCCGCCGATATCTCCTTCGGCATGGAAGAGGCCGCCGGTCAGGCCGATCGCTTCCTTGGGCGCGGTATCGGCAACGAAGGCGGGCAAGGATCGAGTTTCGCTAATAAGCCGGCTTACAAAAAAGAAAGCCGCATTTGGCACCCGTGTTCAGACTAAGGTCCATGTTCAATGCATTTCTCTTGAGCTATGGCCATTTTGCCCCCGGTCGCCTTCACCACCATTAGTGTGGGCGGTCAGCCCTGTCACCGGAGTAAGCTCCGGTGACAGGGCACTAATCTCGTTGACTGATCGCCGGCCGCACGTCTCATGGGCCGACAACATGTCGCCTTGCCTGTTCGCCTAGACAAGCCGAGCCGTATCTTTGAACCCTTTTCTCAGAAGCGCTCGCGCGTTTCCTCCTGCGGCAGATCCGAACCGATATCGGCCCAATCAAGACGGCTTTCGACACCATAATGTGTTTCGGGCACCACCCGTTCGGGATGATCGAGAGAGCCGATGGTTACCCGGATGAGTTCATCATCGTCATATTGGAGAAAGAGCGGTGTGCCGCAATCGGGGCAAAATCCACGGATGGCAATTGGCGATGATCTGAAAATTCTCGCCTTTCCTTTCGTCCATTCGAAAGCTGCCAACGGCGCCTGCACCAGAATAGCGAAAGCGCCGCCGGTCGCCCGCTTGCACATATTGCAGTGACAATAGCCGGCGTGAAGAGGATCGCCGCTAAATTCGTATCGGCAGGAGCCACAAAGGCAGCCGCCCGACCATCTCGCCTCACTCATTCTCTGTCCTCTTCGCATTGCTCTGCGCCCTCGAGCGGCGCAAGCCATGGTTCCCGACGCTTCGTCCACAGCTCATAGGTCGGAGTGAGGCGAACAGGTGCTTCGGTCAGGACGCCGAGCTTTATCTCCGCTTCCTTCTCCCGAATTGCAAACACGCGCGAACCGCAACGAGCGCAAAATTCCCGTCCGGCAAATTCGCTCGTTTCGCCCTGATATTCGAATTCATCTGAAGGCCAAACGCCGAAATAGGTAAAGGCCGAGCCGCTCTCCTGCCGGCAATCGGTGCAGTGACAAATGCCGACACGCAGGGGATTTCCTCGAACCGCCAAACGCACTTGCCCGCACCGGCATGAACCCGTCAATTTCGTCATGGCATACCCTCTTCGTCGATGACATCCGTGGTTGGACCCTCACCGCGGCTGACGTGCTCCGTAAGCCAGCGCCCGTCGTAAAGCTGGTAGGTTATCTGGGCGTCTTCGCCATCTTGCTGCTGCCGGGCTGCGGCTGATTTTGCCGCGGCAAGGGCACTCTCATGATCCGGAAACGTCTCCGACCAAACATCCCCGAGTCGGTAAGCGAAACCTTCATCATGTTTGCCGACCTTATATATTAAGGGCATCATCTCCTCCGGCCTGTTGACAGGGCTCCTGGAGTGAGGCGCAGTCCGCAGACTATGCCGTCACGCGAAACGAGAGGCTTCATTCATGCAAAGCCGTTCGCGTAATCAAAGTTCTGAAAGGCAGAAAAGTTTCCAGCTCTCGCACGATCTGTCGATCGCAAAACGGGCGACCTCTAGGCTGGCGGTTCACGATTGAGCTGCGACACGCAGGTGGTCTTGTCCTTTTCCCTCTGTCAGGCCGGCCTTAACATATGGGTCGGACACGGTCGCGGGAAGGCCGCACCTTCCCGCGTTCTTCTTGATTTCGAAGCCCGGCAATCCCTTCCAGGGACGGCCGAGGCGCGCAGGATCAGAACTCTTCCCAGGTTGCAGCTGCCGCTGCCGCGGCACCGGAGCCGCCGAATGCGCCGGCAATCTTGGCCCTGAGCGAGCGTGCCGGCGATGCGGCGGGGCTCGCCCGTTCCGTCGCGACGGCCGGCCGTGCGCGGCTGCGGCCATTTTGCAGGTTGAACTGTCCGAGAACGTCGTTCAGCGCCGTCACCTCCTTGGCAAGGCTGTGGCTGGCAGCCGTCGATTCCTCGACCATTGCCGCGTTCTGCTGCGTCCCTTGGTCGATGCTGTTGACGGCCGTGTTGATCTCCTGCAGGCCGGTTGCCTGTTCGCGGGCAGCCTCGACGATCGCGCGCACGTTGCGATCGATTTCTTCCACTTCCTTGACGATCTGCTGCAGCGATCGCCCGGTTCTCGTAACAAGATCCACACCGCTGTCGACCTGCTGTCCCGATGTGGAAATGAGTGCCTTGATCTCCTTTGCCGCCGTGGCGGATCGCTGTGCAAGCTCGCGCACTTCCTGCGCGACGACGGCAAAGCCCTTGCCGGCTTCACCGGCACGCGCCGCCTCGACGCCGGCATTGAGGGCAAGCAGGTTCGTCTGGAAGGCGATGTCATCGATGACACCGATGATGTTATTGATTTCGCCGGACGATTTCGAGATTGCTTCCATCGCGGCGATCGCCTGCTGCATGACCTCGCCGGATTTTTCCGCGCCGATGCGGGCGCGGCCGACCAGCGAGCTTGCCTCCTCCGCCCGCCGGGTGGAATCCTTGACGGTGGTCGTGATTTCCTCAAGTGCGGCGGCCGTCTCCTCGACGGAGGCCGCCTGCTGTTCGGTACGCTTGGAAAGATCCTCTGCGGCAGAGCGGATCTGGTTGGCACCGGCCGCGATCGCCTGACCGCCCTGGCCGACAGCGACAAGCGTCTCTTCGACCTTTGCCATCGAGGCGTTGAAATCTGCTCTCAGGCGATCAAGATGGGCGACGAAGGGCTGATCCAGGCGATAAGCCAGGTTGCCGTTCGAAAGCTCTCCGAGGCCGTTTGCCAGGCTGTCGACAGCGAATTGGGCGTCAGCGGCATCCTTGGCCTTCTGCGCCTCGCGTTCCAGACGTTCCTTTTCGGAGAGGCTGCGGCCGGCAGCGGCTTCTTCCTCCAATCGTATGCGTTCGATGGCACTGTTGCGAAAGACGGAGACAGCCGTAGCCATCTGACCGACTTCGTCCTTGCGCTCGATCCCTGAAACAGGCTCCTCGGTATTGCCGGCCGCCAGCGCGACCATGCGTGCCCGCAGGCGTTCGATGGGAGCGGCAATGCCGCGCGTCGACACGAGGAAGGCGATTGCGATGGCGGCGGCAAAGAGAACACCGAGCGCGATCACAGCGTCGCCAATGGTGCCGCTTGCTTGTGCCGCCAACATGTTGCTCTTGTCGTTGAGGGACTTGTTGAACACATCGAGCCACTGACGAATCGAAACGAGCTCGTCATTGATCATCGGATCGACCTGCTTCAAGAGCTTGGCGGCGGTATCGTTATCATCGACCAGGCCGGCGTTCACGGCTTGGTCGGTCAGAGCGATGATATCATTTGCCGTCGCGGCCAGCTTATCGATGGTATCCGCTTCCGCTGGAATCAGCTGCCTGGCGTTCGCCAAACGCTTCAGAAGAACTTGCTTGTTGTCCCGGTAATCGTTTGAGAACCCCGCCATCCGTGAATCCGCCGCTGGATATTGCAGGATCTGGTAGGCGTTGTAACTCATCGCGGTCATGCGCTGGCTGGCTCTGGACATCTCCACCGCCGCCGTCTCATCCTTGGCGATGAAATTCGAGTAGGTGGCAACTGTGTCCCTATATTCGCTTGCTACAACGAGGACACCGGCGATCCCGATCAGACAGATGGGAATTATGATCGTAAGAACTTTTGTTCTGATTTTTGCGTTCTGAAAAATGCTCATGGGCTCATCCACTTTTTGGGAGTCGGTGACCGCCCGCGCGGCGAAGGCCGCGACGATCGCCTGCTCTGAAAATCGGGAACATTGCAGGCATGAGCATCCTGCTCGTCGCATCTTGGCGCTGCAGCGTGAAAGATGACAGATACATCTGATGAAACAATTAATGACGGAAAATCAGATGAATCGACCAACGTTACTTCGATCAGGCGTTAGCAGATGCAGCAACCTCCAAAAGTTGCATTCTTAAAAAGAGCTGCAGTCCAGCAATAGTCGTTCGAGGATATTTTGGAATTTTGATAAGGACGTACCATTCCACGATAAAATGCCGCCGATTACATCAATCTATACTGGGTTTTTGCTTGGGTGTATCTATTGTAAGTTATGGCTAACGTTTAGGTTGGCGTAGGCGCGTCGAATGACGAAGTACCGCGATTATGAGCTGGAAAAGCCATCCGCGGCACCCCATCGCGATTGTCATATCAGCATTTGGGGAGCACTCTTCGCGAAGAGTCCGGCGGACTCTGAAAGATTGGGGAGAGAGGAAATGACCATACAAAATCCATCGCCTGCCTTGTACAACGAGGATCTGGCGCCTGCCGAAGAGAGGAAGTGGGGGGCGTTCAGTATCTTCAATGTGTGGACATCGGACGTTCACAGCCTTTGGGGATATTATCTTGCCGCGAGTCTCTTCCTGTTGTGCGGTAGCTTCATCAACTTCGTGATTGCGATCGGCATCGGCTCGCTGGTCATCTTCTTCCTGATGAGCCTCGTCGGCAACGCCGGCGTCAAGACAGGCGTTCCCTTTCCGGTCCTTGCCCGCGCCTCGTTTGGAACCTTCGGCGCGAATGTCCCGGCGCTGGTGCGGGCTATCGTCGCCTGCTTCTGGTATGGCGCCCAGACCGCGGCCGCCTCGGGCGCGATCGTCGCGCTTCTGATCCGCAACGAGAGCATTCTCGCATTCCATCAAAGCAGCCACATGCTCGGCCATTCAACGCTCGAGGTCATCTGCTACGTCGTCATATGGGCGCTGCAGCTTTTGATCATTCAGCGCGGCATGGAGACGGTGCGCAAATTTCAGGATCTGGCCGGCCCCGCCGTCTGGATCATGATGCTAGTGCTGGCGATCTATCTGGTCATCAAGGCAGGCACGTTTTCCTTCGGCAGTGAAATTCCGCGCGAGGTCCTTTTGGAAAAGACGAAGGACGCGGGTGTGCCCGGTGAGCCTGGATCCTTCCCGGCGCTTGCGGCTGTGGCCGCCACCTGGATCACCTACTTTGCGGCGCTTTATTTGAATTTCTGCGATTTCTCGCGTTACGCCAAGGACACCAAGACCTTGCGCAAGGGCAATCTTTGGGGCCTCCCGATCAACCTGCTCGCCTTCTGCCTCGTCGCCGGGGTAACCACGACGGCTGCCTTCACCGTTTACGGCGAAGTGCTTCTGCATCCCGAAGCGATTTCGGCGAAGTTCGAGAGCTGGTTCCTGGCGCTGCTTGCCGCATTGACCTTTGCGGTCGCAACGCTTGGCATCAACGTGGTCGCAAACTTCGTTTCACCGGCATTCGACTTCTCGAATGTTTTCCCAAGGCAGATCAGCTTCAAGCGAGGCGGCTATATCGCCGCCCTCATCGCGCTGGTGCTCTATCCGTTCGCGCCCTGGGAGACGAGTGCCGCGCATTTCGTCAATTTCATCGGTTCGAGCATGGGGCCGATTTTCGGGATCATGATGGTGGATTACTATCTGATCCGGAAAGGCGAGCTCAATGTCACGGCGCTCTACCAGGAAAACGGAGAGTTTCGCTTCCAGAACGGCTGGCATAGAAATGCCTTCATCGCCTTTGTGGTCGGCGCGCTGTTCTCGTCGATCCTGCCGACCTTCACATCGATCCTGCCGGAATGGTGGGGAACCTACGGCTGGTTCTTCGGCGTCGGCATTGGCGGGACGGTCTACTATCTGCTTCGCATGAGCGCTCGTGGTTCCGCCATCGGGGCTGCGACTTGATCGGAGCTGTTCTGCCCGGCAACTCCTTGCCGGGCAGAACTCAGGCTCCCGCGCGCTTTCATTCGAAGACGTGCGCTCGGGGCAGGTCGTGCGAAACTGACGGGTGCTCCCTCCCGCTCGCGAACCGAGGCCGGTGCCACCCCCTATCATTGAAATACGGGCTGCCGGAATCAGTGTGGCAAAGCGGCTACAGCTGTCGCTGGCCAAGCAGAAAACCGTAATTTTCTAAACATAGTCCATAGTTTTCTAAAATACCGCTGTCACGAATGCAGCCATCCTCGCCATGGTAACCATTCGGTGCGCTATGGACACTCAATTCTCAGGTTTTGAAATCTCTGCTCCGAAAATCGATGTGGCTTGGACTGCCTTGCAACGGCAATATGCCAACCACCTGACCGGTGCGGAAATCGATCATCTATTTGTCGGCCGTGCCCCGGTGGGGACCGAGCTCCCTTCCAATCGCCCCCATATTGCATTCATTCCGTTCCCGAGCCGATACAGCCATCGGTCGTCTGGATAGCCGAGCGGGGCGAGAGCCCGGGCCATCGGGATACGGCTCATATTTCAGTGCACAATGCCGCAGAACCGGGTCGCAGAATCGGGCCAAACAGGATCGGATCTTACAGGACCTGCATCACGTGATGGAGTTCGTCTCTGACGTGCGACCGAAGCGTCGATCAGCCGCGACTTGCGCATAATGCATACAGCTAACCCTTACGAATTCGGCAATGCCGATGCTTCAATCGATCGGGAGAGTCGCATGAATACCGAAAAAATCATCATCTTTGACACAACCTTGCGTGACGGTGAGCAAAGCCCCGGCATCAATCTCGATACGGCTGAAAAGGTCGAGATCGCGCTTATGCTCGAAGGGCTGAAAGTTGACGTGATCGAGGCCGGCTTTGCCGTTTCCAGTCCCGGCGAATTCGAAGCGATCAAAGCCGTGGCGCGCGTCGTCAAGGACAGTACGATTTGCAGCCTGAGCCGCGCGGTGGAGCGCGACATCGACCTCACGGCGGAGGCCGTTTCCGGTGCAGCGTCGTCTCGTATCCATATCGTGCTGGCCACCTCGCCAATTCACATGAAATACAAGTTGCAAATGACACCGGAAAACGTGCTCGAACATGCCGTTCGCGCGGTGGTCCATGCACGACGCTATTCCGAGGATATCGAGTTTTCCTGCGAGGACGCGAGCCGATCGGAGCCCGAGTTTCTGGCCCGTTTCGTGGAACAGGTGATCAAGGCCGGTGCAACCACGGTCAGCCTGCCTGATACGGTCGGCTACTCCACGCCGCACGAATACGGCAAGCTATTCACCTATCTGCGCAATGTCGTACCGAACGCCGACCAGGCCGTATTCTCCGCACATTGTCACAATGATCTTGGCATGGCTGTTTCCAACTCGCTCGAGGCGACGAGGCAAGGCGCGCGCCAGATCGAATGTACGATCAATGGCATTGGTGAGCGAGCGGGCAATGCGTCGCTTGAAGAGATCGTCATGGCACTGCATACGCGCGCGGATTTCTTTCGGTGCAGGACGTCGATCGAAACCCGCCGATTGACGGCTGCCTCCCGGCTCGTTTCGGAGATCACGGGTTTCGTTGTGCAGCCTAACAAGGCGATCGTCGGCAGGAACGCGTTCTCGCATCAGTCCGGCATTCACCAGGATGGCATGCTGAAGAACCCGTTGACCTATCAGATCATGACGGCGGCGGAGGTCGGCGCCGATGAATATCGGCTGGTGCTCGGAAAGAATTCCGGTCGCAACGGTTTTCGCATGTACATGCGTTCGCTGGGCATCGAGTTCGGTTCCGATGCCGATCTCGATCGCGCTTTTTCCCGTTTCAAGGATATCGCCGATCAGAAGGCATCGCTTTGCGATGAGGATCTTCTGGCAACCGTCGTGGGTATGGAAGCGCTCTCACGGGAAAAACACATCGCATAGATCGGCTGTCGGAACATGTAAGCGCAATCGGCTCGATGCCGGAACCGCGTTTCCTCCGGGCCTGACCGGTCCGGGGAACGAATGTCAATACTTTGCTGAATTCAGGAAAAGGTCATAGCGGAGAGGCGAGCCAATGACGGTGAATCTTGCAGTCGGAACGGCGGGTGATGCTCAGGTCGTCAAGCCGAAAACAGGATATGAATTCCTGATCGAAACGCTGGCGACCTGGCATGTGCATCACTATGCCGGCGTCACCGGGGGAGGGGTCATCCATTTGCTCAAGCATCTCGAGCCGATGATCGTCCCCGATGAGGGGGCCGATCGCCCGGTTTTTTTCAATATCGGAGAGTACGTCGCCGGCTTTATTCCCCTGGGATACTATCTGGCGAGCGGGAAGATCAGTGCGGCCATTGCGACGACGGGAGCCGCAACGCGGCTGCTGACCTGCGGCCTGAGCGATGCGAAATTGCACAATATTCCCGCAATCTACCTCATTCCTCTCAGCCCTGCAGAGACGCGATATCGTGCACCGTTGCAGGACACGAGCCCGGAAGGGGCCGACGTCGTGACTCAGCTGATGGCCGAGCTGCCATCAGGCACATTCGTCCTGAACGATCCGGAACGCCTCGGAGAACAACTTGACGAGGCCCGCAGACACCTCGATCAGGGCTCGCCCATCGCACTTCTGATGCCGCCGGAGGCACTCGGAAAGATGGTGCCCGAGCCGGCCCATACGCCTTGGCGCGGTGACTACGCCCATAGACCGAACAGGATCGACCATGGGTCGCTCGCCCATTTCCTGGCCGAATTCCCGCGGCAATCGGCTGGGCGCCGGGTCATCGTGCTCGCTGGAGAAGAGGCGGCCATGTATCCGTATATGCCCGTCCTCACCACACGTTTGTGCAAAGCGTTACAGGCACCGATCGTCTGGAGCATAAACGGGGCGAATGCGGTGGCGCGCAACAATGTCTTCGGTTTCGGCTATCTGGGATTTGGCGGCAATGATCGCGCAATGCAACTCTGGAGAAGCCTCGGTCCCGACGATATCGTCATCACCCTCGGGTTTTGCCCTGACGAATATACCCTTAATTTTTCTGAAATACCTGCCCATACGACATGGAATTTCACCAATCTGGCCGCGCCATACGGCAGCGTTGGGGGTGAGTTTCGGCATCGCGTGCGCGGCGAATATTTCGATATTCGAGGCCCAATCGATCAGGTTCTGAGCGAGGCGATCGGCCGGCTCGAGGGTCTTCAGCTGCCGCGCCCTCCGGCACCGGCTTTTGTCGCTGATCTCAATGATCGCGAGATCATGCCGCCACGCGCCGGGACGATCGATATTGCCCGATTTTATCAGGAGCTTGATCGTCAATGGCAGCCGGGAAGCATTGCGTTCGATGATGTGTGCCTGGCCTACAAAGATCGTCAATATGTCACGCAGCGCCCGCATCCGAACGTTCGCTTCCATTCGCTTTATCGCGGTTCGGCAATGGGTGGAGCATTCGGCGCGGCAATCGGTGCCAAGCTTGCAAAACCGGATGCGACGGTCTTCGCTTTTACGGGTGATGGCTGCTTCCGGTTGATTGCCGGTTGCCTGGCCGAAGCACGATCATTGGGGCTAGTCCTGTTCGTGCTGGACAACGGCGCACTCGGCATCATGGTGCAGGGCCTGCCCGTGGTCATTCCAGACCATTCATCCGATCGCTACCACAGCGATCTGCACCGCATCGACTTTGGATCGATGGCGCGCGCCTGCGGCTGGCAAAGCCGGAAGCTGATGCTGGATCTGAGCAATCTGGCCGCGATCATGCGTGAAAGCTACAGCCCTGGTCGCCCATCCATCCTGGTTGAGGTGCCGGTAGATGCGGAGCAAGTGGTGGGACAAAATCCGCGAGCCAACAATCTCTAGCGCCCGCCGCCTTCCTTCATGCATATTGTTGGTCCTCGGGGCGAGATTGTCGGCGTCGATCCAGACCCGTTTGATGACCATCGGCAATCATCCGGCAACGTTCGCGAAGGTCTGGTAGCTGCCTGATGGAGGTCTTCCGGTTTCAGCGTCTTCATGAAGCTCTCTGTCGCGTGCGTGGGTGATGTCACGTTGTTTGCGGCTTAACGCTTGATGGTTAAGCCGTCTCGATGAACCCATCGATCGTCAGCTACAAGAACCAGCGTTTTCCACCACCGGTCATTGCCCATGCGGTGTGGCTGTATTTCCGTTTCCCGCTGAGCCTGCGCTTGATGGAGGAAATGCTTCTGGAACGCGGCATTGTCATTTCTTACGAAACCATCCGCCGATGGGGTCGCAAATTCCGTGCGGCATATGCCAAGCAACTGCGCAGAAAGAATCCGTCCCGAAAGGACATCTGGCATCTGGACAAGGGGGTGATTTCCATTGGCGGTCGGAAATACTGGCTCTGGCGAGCCGTCGACCAGGACGGCTATGTTCTCGATGAAATCGTCCAGTCTTGTCGCGACACGACACCGGAGCGGATAGTTTGGCCTCGGGGTAGGAGTGATCGGACGCTGTTCGAGTTTTTCCAGTATCTGATAGCGTCCGCTCCCCTCCAGCATCCGCACCATCTCTGCTTCGTCGGGCGCGGCTGCGACCTGCCGAGGGACTTTACGCTCGGCCCCTGAACATCATCAGATGACAGAGATAATTGCGGCTCATGCAATAAAGTAGAAACTATTGATGCAATTGTGGCAAACGCGTTCTGGCGGCATTGTTAACCGGTCAGACGAACTCAGCGTCGCCTGAAGCTATCGAAAACGAAGTTTTTAGGACGTGAAATGACCGAAGGCCTTTCTTCCATGACCCGCAGGACCATGCTGCTCTCCGGAGGCGTTGCCGCAGCGGTCATGACGATATCCCCCTCTCTCAGCTTCGCAGCCAATGCGGCTGCCGCCATCAATACCAGCGAAGGAACCAAGACAATGGCATACGTGACCACTAAGGACGGAGTCGACATCTTCTACAAGGACTGGGGTCCGAAGGACGCTCAGCCGATCGTCTTCCACCATGGCTGGCCGCTGTCATCGGACGACTGGGACGCGCAGATGCTGTTCTTCCTGTCGAAGGGTTATCGTGTCGTTGCTCATGATCGCCGTGGTCACGGACGGTCCGCCCAGGTTTCCGACGGTCATGATATGGATCACTACGCCGCGGATGCCTTCGCCGTCGTCGAAGCGCTCGATCTTAAGAATGCCGTCCATATCGGCCACTCGACAGGCGGCGGTGAAGTCGCCCGCTATGTTGCCAAGCACGGCCAGCCTTCGGGCCGCGTCGCCAAGGCGGTTCTCGTCTCCGCTGTTCCGCCGCTGATGCTGAAGACCGAAGCCAACCCGGAAGGCCTGCCGATCGAAGTGTTCGACGGTTTCCGTTCGGCGCTTGCCGCCAATCGCGCCCAGTTCTTCCGTGATGTTCCGGCCGGCCCGTTCTACGGCTTCAACCGTGATGGTGCCACAGTCCAGGAAGGCGTGATCCAGAATTGGTGGCGCCAGGGCATGATGGGCGGCGCGAAGGCCCATTACGACGGCATCAAGGCCTTCTCGGAAACCGACCAGACGGAAGACCTGAAGGCCATCACCGTCCCGACGCTGGTCCTACACGGTGAAGACGACCAGATCGTGCCGATCGCAGACTCCGCACTGAAATCTTCCAAGCTCCTGAAGAATGGCACGCTCAAGACCTATCCCGGCTTCTCGCACGGCATGCTGACCGTCAACGCCGATGTCCTGAATGCCGATCTCCTTGCCTTCGTGAAGGCCTAATCGGTCCGGCGGCGGGTGCGGCCTCCCACGCATCCGTCGCCTCCATGAACCACGAGTGCCTACTCGGCGCGCCATCATTCAAGGAAACGAATCGATCATGACGAACAGCAACCCGTCCAAGAAAGTAGAGAACCATGGCGCCGCCTGGAGTGTGCCTTCCGATACGTTCAGGCCGTACAGGTCAAGGACACGATCTATGTCTCGGGCCAGTTGAGCCACGATGACAAAGGCAATCTCGTCGCTCCGGCGGAACTCGATGAGAATAAGCGGCCTGCAGACTTCTCCCAGATGGAGAGCAAGGTCCGCCAGACCTACATCAACACAAAGACTCTGCTCGCCAGATATGGTGCGACCCTCGATGATGTCGTTCAAGAGACACTGTACGTGCTTGATGTTCCTTGTGTGTTTGCGGCCGGATCCAAGGTCCGCAAGGAAATGTACGGCACGGATGTGCCTCAATACGCCAGCAACCTGATCGGAGTCTCGGCACTGGCCTTCCCCGAGCAGATCGTCGAAATCACGTTCCGGGCAATCATCAACCGATCCGTTGATTGATCGGACGGCAACTACTCCATGAGCCGCCGGAGACGATGGGCCTGCGGCGGCAAACCCGTTGAAACGGTTTATACGATGCCAAAGAGACCGGCCGCCAAGGCGCCCGCACCTGCTACCATGGAACTTACTCCCGACCTCGTCGCACGACCATTAGAATTGTCGAGGACGAGGGACCTGAACCCAATTGGAATCCGATCTCGCCCGAGCAGCTCGACGATCTCGTCAGCGGGGTTGAGGAAGAGGCTGGTGACGAGGAGATATGGGTGTTCGCGTACGGATCCTTGATGTGGAACCCGGGTTTTGAGGTGGCCGCCAGCGAAGAGGCGGTCGCCTACGGCTGGCACCGTGCGTTCTCGTTGAGGATTGAGCGGCTCAGGGCCACCTCCGAAGCGCCCGGTCTCATGCTCGCGCTTCGGCCAGGAGGAAGCTGTTCGGGTCTTGTCCTCAAGCTTCCGTGCACTACCAAGCGGGAGAATCTGCGCACTCTTCTGGCGCGAGAGATTCGGTATGCCGAAGTGTGCGACATGGTGCGTTGGGTTGCGGTCAAGACACCGACGGGTATGCGGAGGGCGCTCACGTTCTGGGCGAGCGGCAGGCAATCCTCACTCACGGAGAAGATCCCCCTCGAAGAGGCGGCAGGGTTGATCGCCCAGGCATGTGGACCTGCCGGATCTTGCGCGGAATACCTGCATCGGACGGTTTCAGATCTGGCGGACCGTAAGATCTATGATCGAAACCTGTGGCAGCTCCAGCAAATAGTCGCAGCCAGGCTTCGAGCACTCCAACAGCATAATCGAATCTGAAACGGGTGTGACAGGTCATGGTGACAGCATTTGCGTGCGTCAGTCCAACATGACCATCTTTGCCGCGATCTGCTCCTCGAAGAACTTGGAGAATGACGCAATCCTTGGCGGGAGGGCTTGGTAGGGCGGGTAGAACAGCGTCAGCCACAGGTCCGGCGGCGCCCATCCCTTGAAGACGTGGACAAGGCGACCGCCATTGATGTGATCGGCGATGTTGAATCCTGGAAGCAGCGCGACACCCGCGCCATCGGCGGCCATGTCCGCCAGAACCTCTCCGCTGTTCGCACTGAAGGCTCGACCTGCCGAAATCGTAATGCTTGACCCACCGTCCGACAGCACCCAGTTCTCACGCCGGCTTTCGCCGCTGTATGCGAGGCAATCGTCGGGCTTCAGTTCGTTCGGGTGCTGCATGTCGACGAATCTGCTTCCGGGAGCGGCGACCAGGATGCGCGGCACCACTCGGATCTTCCTCCAGATCGTGAACTTGTCCGAAGGCTGCGACGAGATGCGGATCGCCAGATCGTAGTCGTCATCGACGATATTCACCAATCCATCCGACAGCGAGATCTCGAAGCTCATCTTCGGATAGCGTTCCTTAAACCCAGACAGGATCGGCGGCAGCACCGTCTTGCCGAACCATGTCGGTGCACTGATACGCAGCCGACCTTCGTCCGCCTTGTGTGCGTTCATTACTTCGCGCCGCGCGTCCTCCAGAGCCTTGACCGCTGGCTGGATCTGCGCGGCAAAGATTGCCCCGTCGGTTGTCAACGATACCTGTCTCGTCGTGCGGACGAAGAGCTGCACGCCAAGTTCCGCCTCGAGGGCGGCGATTGCCCGTGTGACGGCCGCTGGCGTCATGTCCAGTTCGCGCGCGACCTGGGCAAAGTTCCGCTTCTCAGCGGCGAGCAGAAAGGTTCGGAGAGCCTTGTAGTCGTTCATCTCATTGTTTCATAAATTGCAATTCAATCAAAAGGAATATTGCAATTCCGAGAGGCGATCAACCGATGTACATACTTATCAACACCGGAACACAGCCGAGAGGATTTCAAGATGATCAAGGACATCAAGGGACTGCACCACGTGACTTCGATGGCATCGGACGCGCGGCAGAACAACCGCTTCTTCACCGACACGCTGGGTCTTCGCCGCGTCAAGCAGACCGTTAACTTCGACGATCCGAGCGTCTATCACCTCTACTATGGTGACGAGACGGGCTCGGCCGGAACGGTGATGACCTACTTCCCGTTCCCGAACATGATGCTCGGCCGCCCCGGTGTCGGTGAAGTCGGCGAGACCCAGTTCTCCGTTCCCGCTGGATCTCTGAAGTTCTGGCAGGATCGCTTCACAACCCAAGGCGTGGACGGTCTGGAACGCGACACTGTGTTCGGCGCTGCCCGACTGCGCTTCATGGGACCGGACGGCGACAGCTTTGCGCTGATCGAGTCGGCAGACGACAGGCGTGCTCCATGGCTGGCAGATGGAATTCCAGATGATGCGGCCATCCGCGGTTTCGCTGGCGCACGCTTCAGCCTGCACGACACCGCTGCAACGGAGGAGCTGCTCGGCTTCATGGGCTATGAGCGCGTTGAGAAGGAGGGTGACGTTGTACGCTTCATCATACCCAACGGGAATGGAGCGGACACGATCGATCTATTGGCATTGCCAAAGACTCCGTTCGCGCGACAGGGTGCGGGTTCGGTGCATCATATCGCATTCGCCGTCGACAGCCGCGAGAAGCAGCTCGAGGTGCGCAAGGCGCTGATGGACACCGGTTACCAGGTCACCCCCGTCATCGATCGCGATTACTTCTGGGCCATCTACTTCCGCACACCGGGCGGTATCCTCTTCGAGGTCGCGACAAACGAGCCCGGATTCAATCGCGACGAGGATACTGCCCATCTCGGCGAAGCCCTTAAGCTTCCGGTCAGATACGAGGAGTACCGCGAACAGATCCAGGCTAATCTCGTGCCGCTGGCGGCATAAGCAGCAGTCACCGAAAGTTGGGAATGACAGCGCCGTGATCCGGAAGGATTGCGGCGTTCTTTCGTTTCTAACGTGCTCTCCGACAAACGATTATTTCAAATGGCGCAATTCAATCGAAAGTCTTATTGCAATTCCTCGAATGGTGACGGCGCGGTAAGTTTATTTTCAGCAGCCAAGACGACGAGTGGAGGGCCTGGAATGGAGCCAGCAACACTCAAAGAATTGCAGAACGAGCGCCGCTAGACGACGTCCGATCGACCGCTGCTGACCATTTTCTGGCACCGCATGCGGGCCGCAACCGAAGAGGAAAGAACCATGTCCAAGCTTGAAGTCCTGACCCCGGCGAACAGCCAGCTCATCTTCATCGACCAACAGCCGCAGATGGCCTTTGGTGTCCAGTCGATCGACCGCCAGACGCTGAAGAACAACGTCGTCGGCCTCGCCAAGGCCGCCAAGATCTTCAATATCCCGACCACGATCACCACGGTCGAGACGCAATCCTTCTCTGGCAACACCTTTCCCGAGCTGCTTGCCGTTTTCCCCGAGAACGACCTTCTCGAGCGCACCTCGATGAACTCATGGGATGATCAGAACGTCCGTGACGCTCTGGCGAAGAATGCCTCCAGCGGCCGGAAGAAGATCGTCGTCTCCGGTCTCTGGACCGAGGTCTGCAACACCACGTTTGCTCTTTCCGCTCTCCATGATGTTCCGGAATACGAGATCTACATGGTCGCCGATGCTTCCGGCGGCACTTCCGCCGACGCCCACAAGTACGCGATGGACCGCATGGTGCAGGCAGGTGTGATCCCGGTCACCTGGCAGCAAGTCCTACTCGAGTGGCAGCGCGATTGGGCTCGCAGGGAGACCTACGATGCAGTCACCAAGCTGGTGAAGGAGCATTCCGGCGCGTACGGCATGGGCGTCGACTACGCCTACACGATGGTTCACGGCGCAGAGGAACGCGTCAAGCACGGCAAGCGCATCGGCCCGAACCCCGCAAAATAAGGCCTGATCAGGCCGCTCCGATAACCCCGTCGGTGCGGCTTTTTCCACAACCGGAGAACATCCCATGAAAGTCTATCTCCTATCGCTTGGCGCAGGCCTGCTTGTCGGCATCGTCTACAGCCTGCTGAACGTCCGTTCGCCGGCGCCACCCGTCATCGCCCTTGTCGGCCTTCTCGGTATTCTGGTCGGTGAGCAGATCATCCCCTTCGCCAAAACGCTGATCAATAAGGAACCGGCTGCCGTCTCCTGGATGCAGCAGATCAAGCCGCACATGTTCGGCCACCT
>NZ_JACHZO010000021.1:0-106671 GCF_014193575.1 Rhizobium sp. BK289 | reverse complement strand
CCTCTTCAATCGTAGCTACTAAGCGCTAACAATACCGCTTCTAGCGGTTCAAGCGCAGCGTTTCAAACCTCCACCTCTGGTGGAGGTCATGACTTATGGATACGGCTGAGGTCGCAATGCCCGTGCCGTGAGCCATAATGCTACGATAACGACGAGCACTGCGGCCACGATGGTCGCAAGGCTCCTGGCGTGCAGGATGATATCGGCGGGCTTCGGGCGGATGAGATCGGCCGTATTGAAGCTCTCGCCGCTGAATTTGCATAAGGTGAGCGAGAGATTGTTGCGCACCAGCGCCGTGTCGATATCCGAGACGATGTCGCCGACCGCTGCCTTTTCGTCCTTCATCGTGCGCATCTGGAGCAGCACCGCCTTCCCCGCTGCAAGATAGGCATGCGAACATTCGTTGAACGGGCTTTCTTCGTCGCTGACGCTGCCAGGCATCATGCCCCAGAGACAATAGGCCCGCTGGATCTGTGCGAAATTCAAGAGGCGCCGGAAGGTTTCGTCGGTGTCGGATGCGCTTTCGGCAAGCGAGATGATCCGCCCGTAATAGGGCGCGATCACAGCCATCTCACCATGGCTGAGGCTAGGTATCGGGATGCCGGCCTGGCGTCCGGAGGAGCCGCCACCATGCGCGGCGGCTGCAAGCGGCCAAGCCGAAATTATGAGACAAACAATTGCAAGCAGGGCGCCGTTTGAACGCCGGTGTTTCCCGCGCATGTTGTTATGCGCGGGATGCGAGCTACGTATAAGGCTAAGTCCGGCGCAGGGACGCATTGCGATAGCGCGGCTGCGGCAGCTGGTGTTCCGCCCAGGCTCCGAAGGCGAGCCCGAGTGTCGTCCAAAGGATGGCATGCATGCCGAGCGAAGTGATGCGGAAGCGCCAGAGCACGACGGCCGAGAATTGCTCGGGCACTTCGTTGATGGGAGGAAGCAGGTATTGGATCAGCGCAATGAAGACGATGTAGCCGATGCCGGCAATAATCACTCCGTTCCAGGAACCATATCGCGCCGCCAGCCGGCGACCGAAGCCCACGGCGATGATCATGCCGACGACGGAGGCGACGATCATGATGAAGAACAGCTCGGTTCTCGCGCCGATCGTATCGGGATTGCCGACCGCCGGCGGGTTCGCCGGATACTTGATGTCGGGCACGAGCGAAATCGTCACGAACGCGGCGAGCGCAAGCAGTGCTGCCGTGCCACGCGCGCCGAGAGGGCTGACGCGACCGTAGACGAAGGAAAAGACCAGCGCGAACAATCCGCCGATCGCCGTCGAAAAGATTACCGCGCCGATGAGAAGACCAGGACCAGCCTGTGTGGCGCGGCTGACGATTTCGGGCTCCGGCGCTTCGCCGGCGGCTTGGGCAGCCTTTTCCTCAAAGCCGATGGCCCAATCGACCAACGGTTCACCAAAGGTATGGGCAAAGGCAAAAACGAGAATACCGGCAAGAGCCCCGACGATCATGCCGCGGAGCAAAAGACGTCCAACCATGTGCTTGACCCCTTAGTGGCAGGGGAAGCCGAGAAGGTGACGGGCATCATGCACGAATTCATGTACATACGTGCCCGAGAAGAGCGAAGTCGCGCCTTCTTCCGCGCCGATGAAATAGATCGCAAGCAGCATCAGCAGGCCGGCAAAAATGGCCCAGGGCAGGATCTGGCCGAGCGGAATCGGCTGCGGAATTGCGGATGCGGCAAAAGTGGTGTCGGACATTGTATTTCCCTCTTTAAGAAAAGCGCGTTCCATTTGCGGAAGGGTTCTTGCGGGAAGGGTCTGGCTCTCGGAGATGGAACTTGTCCGCCTTCGATTACAGTGGCGCGACCGCGCCGGGATTACACCGGCTTCCACACCCGCAAGTGCAAGTTTATATCTATTTGCAAAGATGGTTGTCAATCAAGCGCCACCGCGATGTGAAATCGCGACAAGAGCGCGTCAGGGGATGGAGTTGGGGAGTCTCATGAAAACGCGTTTGAGTTGGATTTGCCATGGGGCGACGCAGGCCAATCGGAATGGCTGCTTTCCCGATGATGAACCGTTGGAGGTCAAGGCCACACAGCAGGCTCAGTCACTGTCCTTCGGCCTTGGTGCGATCGATCGAGTCTGGACGAGCCCGGCCTTGCGTGCTCGCCAGACAGCCAGCGTCCTCGGTCTCGACGCCATTCCGGACGTCGCCTTGCGCGAATGCGATTATGGCGACTGGCGCGGGCAGTCGCTTGCCGAATTGCATGAAAAGGATGCGGAATCTCTGACGTTGTGGATGGCGGACCCATCGGTTGCGCCGCATGGAGGCGAATCCCTGTCGGCGGTCATGAGGCGTGTCGGCGAATGGATGGGAAATCATATCGAGGATGCCGGCCATATCGTCGTCGTCACCCATGCGAGCGTCATCCGCGCTGCCGTTCAGCATGTGCTGCAGGCACCGGCAGCCGCATTCTGGGCAGTCGACGTCGAGCCGTTCGGCGTCGTCGAAATGACCAGCGACGGTCATCGCTGGCAGCTTCGCTTTCCGAAGATGGCGGCATAGAGGAATTCCCGCAAAGTGCGAAGCGGGCCTAATTCTGTTGAAAAACGAAAGTGCTCTGGCGATCAGCGGGTCGCCTTTGCCCGCCGCCGTTCGACATGGATGAGATAGGCGGCCATGCCGAAGGTCATCACGGCCAGTCCATACCAGGTGATGGCATAGACGAGATGGCTGTTATGGAAGGTGATCTGTGTCAGCCCTCCTACGGGCAGCCCGCCTGGATTTTTTGCATCGTCGGCATCGATGAAATAAGGCGCCACGTTCTCTAGGCCGCGGGCCTTTGCGATCGCAGTTACATCGCGTGAATACCAGCGCTCCTCCGCCGGCATGTTCGAACGAAGCAGCGTGCCCTTGGGCTCGTTTATCCGCAGCAGGCCGGTAATGGTGGTTTCACTCTCGATCTGGCCCTCGGGGCGCGTAACCGGACTGCGCTTCTCGGTCGGCACGAAGCCGCGATTGACGATGATGGTCGTGCCGTCGGCGAGCTTCAGCGGCGTCAAGATCCAATAGCCGGGACCGAGCGTGGTCGAGGCATAGACCTGCGCTTCCTTGTCATTGAGGAAAATGCCGCTCGCCTGGACGTGCCTGTATTCGGAGTTTTCGGCGTTGATACCAGCCCATTGCGCCGAACCGGGCGCCTGAACCGGCGGCGCATGCACGCGCGCATCGACCCTGGCGATCAGATCCAGCTTCCAGTGCAGCCGCTTCACCTGCCAGGTGCCGAGACCGATGAGGAGGCCGGTCAGAAGCAGAAGCAGCGATACCCAGACGACCAGCGTCAGCGTCGAGCGCGGTTTGCCCTGAGATGTGCTCGAGGAAATATCGGTCATGGCGCTGGTCTCCGGGGAGGCGCTGCCGCATGATGTCGAGCGGTTCAATTCTCTTCGCTGAAGATCATGCGCGGTCGGGAAGATTTGGCTGCGGCTCCTGGCATTTCAGGCATGCATCGGGCAGCATCCGGCGGAATTTTCGCGCCGGGAAGAGGGCGGGCCCTCGCTTGAAGGCCCGCCGCTTGGTCTTAAGGCATGTTGCGCATCATCTCGGGCGACATGGGCATCATGTTCGCGTTGAGGTGATGCATGACCCAGAGCGAGCCGGAAAGGGCGATGATGACGATCACGATCGTAAAGATCAGCGCCATCATGTTCCAGCCGCCTTCCGAGCGGGTGTTCATGTGCAGGAAGTAGATCATGTGCACGACGATCTGGATCGCGCCGAGGATCATGACGATCGCGCCGGTGACGGCCGGGTCGGGGATGACCTTGGCCATGACCAGCCAGAAGGGAATGGCGGTCAGGATGACGGAGAGGATGAACCCCGTCATGTAGCTCTTGAAGGTGCCGTGTGCCGCCTCGTGGCCGCCATGATGATCGTGGCCGTGGGCGTCGGCGGAATGATGCGAATGGTCTGCGTTCGAGCTCATCCGAGAACTCCCATGAGATAGACGAGGGAAAACACGCCGATCCAGACGACGTCGAGGAAGTGCCAGAACATCGAAAGGCACATCAGGCGGCGCTTGTTTTCCGTGATCAGGCCGTAGCGGCCAACCTGCACCATCAGCGTGATCAGCCAGACGATACCGGTGGTGACGTGCAGACCGTGCGTGCCGACCAGCGTGAAGAAGGCCGACAGGAAGGCGCTGCGCTGCGGGCCGGCACCGTCGAGGATCAGGTGATAGAACTCATAGAGTTCGAAGAAGATGAAGAGGGCGCCGAAGATGCCGGTGATCGTCAGCCAGATCAGCGTGCCCGACTTGTTGTCCTTCTCCATTGCCAGCATAGCGAAGCCATAGGTGATGGAGGAGAAGAGCAGCATCGCCGTGTTGAGGGCGACGAGCGGCAGCTCGAATAGATCGGCCGGCGACGGGCCGGCCGCATAGCTGTGGCCGAGCACGGCGAAGGTGGCGAAGAGGACTGCGAAGATCAGGCAGTCGCTCATGATGTAGATCCAGAAGCCCAGCATGGTGCTGCCTTCCGGATGATGCTCCTCCTTCAGATAGAAGGCGGGTGTTTCGCCGTCCATGGGAGCTTGTGCGGAGTGGGTCGTCATAGTCTTACACCTGTCCTGCGAGCTGCTTCGTACGCTCGTTCTCGGTCTTAACGACCTCGTCGGCGGGGATGTGGTAGTCGCGCTTGTAGTTGAAGGTATGGCCGATCGTGATGACGATCATCGCGACGAAGGTGATGGCTGCAAGCCACCACATGTACCAGATCATACCGAATGCGAAACCGATCGAGAGAACGCCGAGAATGATGCCGGTGCCGGTGTTCTTCGGCATGTGGATCGGAATGAAGCCTTCGGTCGGCCTGACGTAGCCGCGGTTCTTCATGTCCCACCACGCGTCGTGATCGTAGACGATCGGCGTGAAGGCGAAGTTGTAGGCCGGCGGCGGCGACGAAGTGGACCATTCCAGTGTGCGGCCGCCCCAGGGGTCGCCGGTATGGTCGCGAAGCTCTTCGCGCTTCATGAAGCTGACGGCGAGCTGGATGAGGAAGCAGGCGATGCCGATGGCGATGAGGCCGGCGCCGAAAGCGGCGATGATGAACCAGATCTGCAGCGACGGATCGTCGAACTGGCTGACGCGGCGCGTCACGCCCATCAGGCCGAGGATGTAGAGCGGCATGAAGGCGAACCAGAAGCCGATCTGCCAGAACCAGAAGCTCATCTTGCCCCAGAAAGGATCGAGCTTGAAGCCGAAGGCCTTCGGGAACCAATAGTTGACGCCCGCGAACATGCCGAAGAGCACGCCGCCGATGATCACGTTATGGAAGTGGGCGATCAGGAACAGCGAGTTGTGCAGCACGAAGTCGGCCGGCGGAACGGCGAGCATGACGCCGGTCATGCCACCGATGGTGAAGGTCACCATGAAGCCGACAGTCCACAGCATCGGCGGCTCGTAGCGGATACGACCGTGATACATTGTGAACAGCCAGTTGAAAAGCTTCGCACCCGTCGGGATCGAAATGATCATCGTCGTGATGCCGAAGAAGGAGTTGACGCTGGCGCCCGAGCCCATCGTGAAGAAGTGGTGCAGCCAGACGAGGTAGGAGAGGATCATGATCACGCAGGTGGCGTAAACCATCGAGGCGTAGCCGAAGAGGCGCTTGCCGCAGAAGGTGGCGACGACTTCCGAGAAGACGCCGAAGGCCGGCAGGATCAGGATGTAGACTTCCGGGTGGCCCCAAATCCAGATGAGGTTGACATACATCATCGGATTGCCGCCGAGGTCGTTCGTGAAGAAATTCGTGCCGGCGTAGCGATCGAGGGTCAGCAGGGCGAGCGTGGCGGTCAGGATCGGGAAGGACGCAACGATCAGGATGTTGGTGCAGAGCGAGGTCCAGGTGAAGACGGGCATTTTCATGAAGGTCATGCCCGGCGCGCGCATCTTGACGATGGTGGCGATCAGGTTGATGCCCGAAAGCGTCGTTCCGATACCCGCGACCTGCAGGCCCCAGATATAATAGTCGACGCCGACGTCAGGACTATAGGCGATGCCGGACAGCGGCGGATAGGCCAACCAGCCGGTCTTGGCGAATTCGCCGATGAAGAGCGAAATCATGATGACGATCGCGCCCGCCGTTGTCATCCAGAACGAGAAGTTGTTGAGGAACGGGAAGGAGACGTCGCGGGCGCCGATCTGCAGCGGCACGACGAGGTTCATCAAGCCGGTGACGAAGGGCATCGCCACGAAGAAGATCATGATCACGCCGTGGGCAGTGAAGATCTGGTCGTAGTGATGCGGCGGCAGGTAACCCTCGGATCCGTTGAAGGCGATCGCCTGCTGCAGTCGCATCAGCAGCGCGTCGGAAAAGCCGCGCAGCAGCATGATCAGCGCCAGCACGACATACATGATGCCGATCTTCTTGTGGTCGATGCTGGTGAACCATTCCTTCCAGAGATAGCCCCAGAGGCGGAAATAAGTCAGCAGGCCGAGAAGGGCGATACCGCCGATGGCGACGCCGATGAAGGTCACGACGAGGATCGGTTCGTGATACGGGATCGAGTCGAGCGTCAGCCGACCGAAGATGAATTTATAGAGGTCCGGGTTGGAAAACATGGATTGCCTCTGTCCCTTATGAATGTCTTGTTATTGAGCGCACCGGATCAGTGACCCTGATGCTGCGCCGAACCGGTCGACGAATCGGAAGAGGAGCCGTTGCCCATATCCATGCCCGGCATGGAGTTGTCTCCATGCTGCATGGTGTGGCCGGCGCCGCCGTCGGCCTTGACTGGCGTGACCTCGGTCGAGGCGCCATCGCGATTGTCGTAGATCAGGCGCTCGCGGTTTTCGTGGCTTTCCTTGCCGCCGCCGCCCTTGGCGTCGATATGCATCATCTCGCTCATGCACATTTTGCTCGGATCGGCGCACATGTTGAGGATGGCGTTGTAGAGACCATCGTCGACGGCGTTGAAGTACTGCACCGGGTTGCGCTCGCTCGGCTTGGCAAGCGTCAGGTATTCCTGGCGGCCGAGCGCCGTCCCCTGGCTCTGGGCCTTCTGGACCCATTGGTCGAAACCGGCCTGATCCAAACCGTGGAACTTGAAGCGCATGTTCGAGAAGCCGGCGCCGCTGTAGTTGGCGGACAGGCCCTGGAATTCGCCGGGATGATTGATGACGGCATGCAGCTTCGTCTCCATGCCCGGCATGGCGTAGATTTGGCCCGCCAGTGCCGGAATGAAGAAGGAGTTCATGACGGCCGAAGCCGTGATCTTGAAGTTGATGGGCCGGTCGACCGGAGCCGCCATCTCATTGACGGTCGCAATGCCGTATTCCGGATAGAAGAACAGCCATTTCCAGTCGAGCGCGACCACTTCCACCGTCAGCGGCTTGACATCGGCGCTGAGCGGCTTGTCGGCGGCAATGCGATCGAGCGGACGGTAGGGGTCGAGCTGGTGCGTGCTGATCCAGGTCACCGCGCCGAGCGCGATGATGATGGCAAGCGGAGCGGACCAGATGACCAGCTCCAGACGTGTCGAATGATGCCAATCCGGCTCGTAGGTCGCTTCGTTGTTTGACTGGCGGTATCTCCAGGCGAAGAACAGCGTCAGGAAGATCACCGGGATGATGATGATCAGCATCAGCACGACCGAGACGATGATGAGGTCTCGCTGCTGCATGGCGATATCGCCGGAGGGAGCCATCACCACCAGATTGCAGCCTGACAGCAGCAAAAACAAAGGAATGATGGATAAACGGCTGAGAATCTTCGATAGTCTTGGCACGTCTTAAAGCTCTTTTTGTTTCGACCCTACCGCGACTAAAGGACGGCGGTCATGAACGATATGAGGTGTTTCGTCGCACCGCAGCAAGCTCGGGTGCGTTGCGGTATGGAATGCTGTCCCACCTATCCGCAAAACCCTGAGAAATCCAGAAGGTTTCCGCGAGGCTCTTCGCTTTTGTCGCCGCCAATATACCCGGATCGGAACAAATGGCTATCGCCGCCGGTTTCTGCTTAGACGGAATAGGGCGGCAAAAGCGGAAAAGAACCCGATTTGATCGCTAATTTGCGAATTATTTCATGCTCGATACTTGATATGTTCGCAGGTTTGATCGACATTTTCATTACGCGCGAGTTCGTGGAGGAATTCGCGCTCGGAGAGGGAGGCTCCCGCGCATGGTCAGCGTTACGCATGAATCATTGAATCCCACATCTTCAACGCTTGAGAGCGATGCCCGCAGCATGCATGCGGGCGGCACCGTCGCTCCCGGCAATATCGCCATAGGCGTGATCATCGGTCGCACGTCCGAGTTCTTCGATTTCTTCGTCTATGCCATCGCATCAGTCCTGGTCTTCCCGAAGCTGATCTTCCCCTTCGCCGATCCGCTGCATGGCACGCTCCTTTCCTTCCTGGTTTTCTCACTCGCTTTCATCGCCCGTCCGATCGGTTCGTTCATCTTCATGGCGATCGACCGCACCTACGGTCGTGGCGTGAAGCTGACGATCGCGCTGTTCCTGCTTGGCGGCTCGACGGCGGCGATGAGCTTCCTGCCCGGCTATTCAGAAGTCGGCGTCTATGCGATCATCCTGCTTGCCATTTTCCGCATCGGCCAGGGCCTTGCGCTTGGCGGTGCATGGGACGGCTTGGCTTCGCTGCTGGCGCTCAACGCACCGACGAACCATCGCGGCTGGTATGCGATGATCCCGCAGCTCGGCGCCCCAATCGGCTTCATGCTGGCAAGCGCTCTGTTTGCCTATTTCGTCACGAGCCTCACGACGGCGGACTTCCTCGATTGGGGCTGGCGCTATCCCTTCTTCTGCGCCTTCGCCGTCAACGTCGTCGCACTCTTCGCCCGCTTGCGTCTGGTCGCCACCGAGGAGTTCGGCACGCTCTTGGAGCGTCATGAGCTCGAGCCGGTGAAGATGACGGAACTGCTGCGCGTGCATGGTCGCGACGTCCTGATCGGCGCCTTCGTGCCGCTGGCAAGCTTTGCGACCTTCCATCTGGTTACGGTCTTCCCGCTCGGCTGGGTCACCCTCTACAGCGAGCAGACCCCGGGTTCGTTCCTGCTGGTGGAGTTCCTCGGCGCGATCTGCGGCATTCTCGCCATCATCTGTTCCGGCATGCTCGCCGACCGGATCGGTCGCCGCAACCAGCTCGCTATCGGTGCCGTGCTGATCGCCTGCTTCGCTTTCGTCGCGCCATGGCTGCTCGATGGCGGGATCACGGGCCGTCACATCTACGTGGTTCTCGGCTTCACGTTGCTCGGTCTCTCCTTCGGCCAGGCAGCCGGCGCCAGTGCTTCCCGTTTCAGCCAGAACTACCGCTACAGCGGCTCGGCCCTCGTGTCGGATCTGTCCTGGCTGATCGGTGCCGGCTTCGCACCTTTCGTGGCGCTTGCCCTCTCCAGCCAGTTCGGCTTGGTCTATACGAGCCTGTATCTGCTGTCGGGTGTCGTCTGCACGCTGGTCGCGATCTTCTTCAGCAAGACGCTGGAGACGCGCGACAACTAGGTCAGATTCGCGAAATGAAACAAGGCTGCGGCATAAAAGTGCCGCAGCCTTTTTCGTTCAGGCTGAATGCAGGAGCCACGCGATCAGCGGTGCCGCCAGCACGTTCGTCAATCCCACCAGCACCATGACGAGACCGGCGATCGATCCTTCCTCGCGCCCGATCTCATGCGCCTTGGCGACACCGATGCCATGTGCCCCCATGCCGTAAAGTGCACCGCGGGCCATGCCGGACTTCAGCGGCAGCAGCTTCAGCAGTGCCTGGCCGGCGACGGCGCCGAACAGGCCGGTGATGACGACGAAGATGGCTGTCAGGTTGGGGACGCCGCCGATATCGCCTGAAACCACCATGGCGAACGGCGTGCTGATCGAGCGCGGCATCAGGCTGAGCCGCAGGTTCGCATCGAGGCCGAGAAGGCTTGCAAACCCCCAAGCCGAAACCATGGCCGTGGCACTGCCGACGATCACGCCGAACAGCAGGACTGGCCAATAGCGCTTGATGAGACCGCGCTGTTCGTAGATCGGTACGGCGAACGCGACGGTCGCAGGCCCGAGCAGGGCCAGCAGCCAACCGCTGTCATGCATATAATCCTGATAGTTCGCATGCAGCATGAGCGCGGTCGCAATCAAAGCCGCCGGTGCCGCCACCAGCGGTGACAGCCAGAGCGAAGGTCGACGCCGATAGAGCATCTTGGAAAGATAATAAAGTCCGATCGTCGCCAGCGGCCAGAACAGGCCGGCTGCCAGACTTTCAATGCTGGGCATGGCTGGGTGCTCCCTGGCGCATCATCAGCCGGTAGCCGAAATCGATCGCTATCGCGGTGACACCCATGACGATGATGGTGCCGGCGAAGATCACCGCAAGCACTTTAAGCCCGATGATGCCGATGAATTCGCCATGATCGAGCAAGGCCAGCACCGCCGGCACGAAGAACAACAGCATTTCGGCGAGAAACCACTCCGCGCCACGCTTCATACTCGCCAGTTTCACCTTGCCGCTCGCAAACAGTACCAGCACCAGCAGCATGCCGACGATGGCGCCGGGTATCGGCAGATGTGCCAGGCGGACGATGGCTTCGCCCGCTTGCCAGAAGGCAAGCAGCAGCAGGATCTGAGCGAGGCAGCTCAATTTCGGATGGTTCTTTGGGTCGATACGCATAGAAAGCTCGGGAAAATCTGTCGGCCCGACAATAGGCGTTTCTGCCCTATGAAGAAAATGAATTGATTTCATAAAATCCAGTCCTATAAGGAATAGTAATGGAACTTCGAACGCTAAAAGCCTTCGTCGAAGTGGTGCGCCAGGGCGGCTTTTCGGAAGCCGCCAAGGTGGTGTTCACAACGCAATCGGCCGTCAGCAAGGCCGTGCGCCAGCTGGAGGACGAGCTTGGCCTGCCGCTGCTGAACCGCATCGGCCATCGCACGACAATGACGGATGCTGGCGAGGTGGTTTATCGTCGGGCAATTGCGATCCTTGCCGGGCGCGACGATCTGCTGGCGGAATTGTCGGAGCTTCGTGGGCTCTCGCGCGGCGCCCTCCGGCTTGGTCTGCCGCCGATCGGCAATGATGCACTATTTGCGCCGGTCTTCGCCGTCTTCCGCAATCGTTATCCGGGCATAGAGATCAGGCTGGTAGAACAAGGCGCCAAGCGGCTGGAAGAAATGGTACTGGCCGATGAGGTCGATCTCGGAGCCTCGCTGCTGCCGATGCCCGATGTCTTCGAGTGGCAGACCGTGCGCTGCGAGCCGATGCATGTCCTCCTACCGTCGGCACATCCGCTCGCCGGGCAGCAAACGGTGCCGCTGGCGGGGCTCAAGGACAACCCCTTCCTCCTCTTCGAAACCGGCTTCGCGCTGAACGGCATCATTCTCGACGCCTGCCGCGCGGCCGGCTTTGCGCCTGACATCGCCGCGCGCTCGAGCCAGATCAATTTCATCATCGAACTGGTTGCTGCGGGCCTCGGTGTAGGCTTCCTTCCGCGGCTGATCGCTGAACAGCGCCAGCGTTCGGGCATCGCCCATGCGCTCGTCGTCGAACCGGGCATGGAGTGGAACATGGCCTGGATCTGGCGGCGCGGCGGATATCTGTCGCATGCCGGCCGTGCCTGGCTCGACCTCGCTGCTGAGATAGCGGCGAAATCTTGACTCTATTCTCAAACTTTTGTGATAAGCGGGAACGACCGTAAACTTGAAATAAACGGTCAGGAAAAATATAGGCTATTCCAATGCCGCTTCAGGCGGTGACTTTCAAGCGAGAGGACTTAATGACTTTTTCCTTTACTCATCTCACCAGTGCGCTGGCGCTGGCCGCAGGCCTTGCGGTTGCCCCGATGATGGCGAATGCCGCCGATTCCGAAGGCATCGTCGTCTACAATGCCCAGCATGAGACGCTGACGCAGGCCTGGGCTGATGGCTTCACCAAGGAAACGGGCATCAAGGTAACGATCCGCAACGGTAGCGACATGCAGTTCGCAAACCAGATCGTCCAGGAAGGCGCGGCTTCGCCTGCCGACGTCTATCTGACGGAAAATTCTCCGGGCATGGCGTTGGTCGATGCCAACAAGCTTTTTGCCCCGGTCAATGCCGATACGCTGGCGCAGGTGCCGGACACCTTCAAGGCCGCCGACGGCAATTGGATCGGCGTTGCCGCCCGTTCCACCGTCTTTGCCTATGACAAGACCAAGCTGAAAGAAGCCGATCTGCCGAAGTCGATGCTCGATCTCGCCGATCCCAAGTGGAAGGGCCGCTGGGGCGCTTCCCCGGCCGGTGCCGATTTCCAGGCGATCGTCAGCGCGCTGCTTGAGCTGAAGGGCGAGGACGCGACCCGCGCCTGGCTGAAGGCGATGAAGGAAAATGCCAGCTTCTACAAGGGCAACAGCGTCGCCATGAAGGCCGTCAATGCCGGCGAGGTCGAAGGCGCTGTGATCTATCACTATTACTGGTTCGGCGATCAGGCCAAGACCGGCGAAAACAGCAAGAATGTCTCGCTGCACTATTTCAAGAACCAGGATCCGGGTGCCTTCGTCAGCATTTCCGGTGGCGGCGTTCTCGCTTCCAGCCAGCATCAGAAGGAAGCCCAGGCATTCCTGAAGTGGATCACCGGCAAGGGCGGTCAGGCCGTCCTGCGCGATGGCAACTCCTATGAATATGCCGTCGGCAACGGCGAGGCTTCCAATCCGAAGCTCGTTCCACTCTCCGACCTGCAGGCACCGAAAGTCGAGCCTTCGAAGCTGAACAGCAAGAAGGTTACCGACCTGATGACGGAAGCAGGGCTTATCTAAGGCAAAGCCCTTGCCGCGGCGCCTTTAGGGCGCTTTCGGGCGGGCGTGGCTCTTGCATCACTATCCTGTGCCCTGCTAGGGGCATACGACATACGAATGGTCTCAAGGCCGATCGATCGGGCAACCGCCGCAAGCGGCGGTTGCCTTCCTATTTCAGGGCGTGAAAGGCAGCTCGGATTTGCTGCAGAAAAACACATATGCCGGCGAAGCTGCCGCCATGCGAATGCCCCAATTGACGGCCGCTCCCCGCGGGCGCGTTCGGCATGCCTCCGTCGTCGCCCTTGCCTCCATTGTTGCGCTTCTCAGTCTGGTACCGCTTGGCTTCATCATCTGGATCACGATCGACACCGGCTGGGCCGAAGTCATTGCCCTGATCTTCCGCAATCGTGTCGGCGAACTGCTCGTCAACACCGTCCTGCTTGAAGTCTGCACCATTCCGCTTTCCATCCTGCTGGCGGTCACGCTCGCCTGGCTGACGGAGCGCACCGATATCCCCGGCGCCCGCCTCTGGTCCTGGCTGGCGGCCGCACCGCTTGCCGTCCCCGCTTTCGTGCACAGCTACGCCTGGGTCAGTCTCGTGCCCGGCATGCGCGGGCTCTGGAGCGGCGTGCTGGTATCGGTGCTCGCCTATTTTCCCTTTCTCTACCTGCCGGTCGCGGCAGCGCTACGCCGGCTCGATCCGGCGATCGAGGATGCTGCCGCCTCACTTGGCCTCGGCCCCTGGCGTGTCTTCTTCCGGGCGATCCTGCCGCAGCTTCGCCTCGCCATCTGCGGCGGCTCGCTGCTGATCGGCCTGCATCTCCTGGCGGAATACGGTCTCTACGTGATGATCCGCTTCGACACGTTTTCGACAGCCATCGTCGATCAGTTCCAGTCGGCCTATAACAGCCCGGCCGCCAATATGCTCGGCGGCGTCCTCGTTATTTGCTGCCTTCTGCTGCTCGGCATCGAGGTATTGGTGCGCGGCAACGAGCGTTATGCGCGCATCGGTTCGGGTGCCGCCCGACCTGCCGACCGCCGCCGTCTCGGCTGGTTCGTCGTTCCCGCGGTCGCGCTGCCCGTCGTCACCGCCGCGTTGACGCTCGGTGTTCCCTTCGTCACCCTGGCGCGCTGGCTTTATCTTGGCGGTATAGATATCTGGCGGATCGAAACGGTCGGCTCCGCCCTGCTGCAGACCATTCTTCTCGCGATCGCCGGCGGCCTGCTCGCCACCATTGCGGCAACCCCCATGGCCTGGCTGTCGGTGCGTGCGCCGGGCCGGCTGCAGCGCATTCTCGAAGCATGCCACTATTATGTCGGCTCGCTGCCGGGCGTCGTCGTCGCCCTGGCCCTGGTGTCGATCACCGTGCGGCTAATCCTGCCGCTCTACCAGACCTTTGCGACGCTGCTGCTCGCCTATGTGCTGTTGTTCCTGCCGCGCGCCATGGTTGGCCTGCGTGCCAGCATCGCTCAGGCACCCGTCGAACTCGAACGTGCCGCCATGGCGCTCGGCCGCACGCCTGCGCAGGCCGTGCGGCAGATCACCATGCGTTTGGCGGCCCCCGGCTTTGCCGCCAGCGTCGCGCTTGTCGCGCTCGGTATCACCAACGAGCTGACGGCGACGCTGATGCTCTCTCCCAACGGCACGGAAACGCTGGCAACCAAATTCTGGTCGCTGACCAGCGAGATCGATTATGTTTCCGCAGCGCCCTACGCCTTCATGATGGTCGTCCTGTCGCTGCCGCTCACCCTCCTTCTTTATGTGCAATCCAAGCGGACGGCCGGACAATGACCTTTCTGGCGATCAAGAATATCAGCAAGCATTATGGCCCCGTGCATGCGCTTGATAATATCGACCTTACGGTCGCCGCTGGCAGCCGCACGGCGATCGTCGGCCCGTCCGGTTCGGGAAAGACGACGCTGCTGCGCATCATCGCCGGCTTCGAGGTCCCCGATGCGGGGCAGGTGGTGCTGGAAGGCGAAACCCTGGCGGATGGGGAGGCGATCGTGCCCGCACATCGCCGCGGCATAGGCATCGTCTCGCAGGATGGCGCCCTGTTTCCGCATCTCAGCGTATCGGAGAATATCGGCTTTGGCATGGAGCGCGGCGCGCGCGACCGTGAGCAACGCATAAACGCCCTTATCGACATGGTCGAGCTCGACCGCGGTATGCTTGATCGCCGCCCGCATCAGCTTTCGGGGGGCCAGCAGCAGCGCGTCGCACTTGCGCGGGCACTCGGGCGCAAGCCGAAGCTGATGCTGCTCGACGAGCCTTTTTCCGCTCTCGATACCGGCCTGCGCGAGAACATGCGAAAGGCGGTCGCTCGCGTGCTG
This sequence comes from Rhizobium sp. BK289, assembly GCF_014193575.1. NCBI lineage: Bacteria > Pseudomonadati > Pseudomonadota > Alphaproteobacteria > Hyphomicrobiales > Rhizobiaceae > Rhizobium > Rhizobium sp. BK289. Next base: position 91,605 of record NZ_JACHZO010000021.1, on the reverse strand, counting down.
CAGATTGCCGGCATCACCGCGGTTCTAGTGACGCATGATCAGGCGGAAGCCCTGTCCTTCGCGGATCAGGTCGCCGTCCTGCGCGAGGGCAGGCTCATACAGGCTGGGACGCCGCAGGCGCTCTATCTCAGCCCCAGGGATCGCGAGACCGCGCTCTTCCTCGGCGATGCCCTCGTGCTGCCGGCCGATCTCGACAATGGATCAGCCAAATGTGTTCTCGGGCACATACCGGTCGACGCCGGAAGCCAGCAGGGACGCACCGATATCATGCTGCGGCCCGAGCAATTGCGCCTGACCGCCCTTGATGACGCCGGTGCCAATGCAGCATGCATCGGCAAGGTGACTGAAGTCGAATTCGGCGGTGCCGTCTGCGTCGTGACGGTCGTCTTGTCTAATGCCAACGGTTCGGAGACATTGAATATCAAGAGCTCCGGCGTCGGCCTGCCCGAGATCGACAGCATGGTTTCGGTGACCGTCATCGGAAAGGCGCACGTCTTCAGCAAGCTCGGTGCCTGAGCATCATTTAAGCCGAAGGAATTTCCATGTCTTTTCCCGATGAGATCGAGCCGGATCTTCCTTTCCTCACCTCGCTTCGCCGCAACCTTCATGCCCATCCGGAGCTCGGTTTCGAGGAGGAGCGCACCAGCGGCATCGTTGCCACCCTGCTAGAAGAGGCCGGGCTGACAGTGCATCGTGGCCTCGGCAAAACCGGGGTTGTGGGAACGCTGCAGGTCGGCAACGGCACCCGCCGCATCGGACTTCGTGCCGATATGGATGCGCTCGCCATGCCGGAAAAGGCCAATCGCCCCTACAAATCCACCATTCCGGGCAAGATGCATGCCTGTGGACATGACGGCCATACGACGATGCTGCTCGGTGCCGCCCGACACCTTGCCGCCAAGCGCGGCTTTTCCGGCACGGTGCATTTCATCTTTCAGCCGGCGGAAGAAGGTCGCGGCGGCGCCAAGCGCATGGTGGAAGATGGTCTTTTCGAGCTGTTTCCCTGCGATGCCGTCTACGGGCTGCACAATATGCCCGGTCTCGCGGTCGATGAGATGGCCGTTGTGGAAGGGCCGCAGCTTGCCTCGTCGGACAGCTGGCGCATCACCTTCCGCGGCACCGGCACCCATGGCGCCAAGCCACATCTCGGCAAGGACCCGATCACCGCGGCAGCGACCTTCCTGTCTTCGCTGCAGACCATCGTCGGGCGCGTCGTCGATCCGCTGCAGCCGGCCGTCGTCAGCGCCTGCTCGCTGCAGGCAGGCGATCCCAAGGCGCTGAACGTCATCCCCGACATCGTCGAGATCGGCGGCACCGCGCGTGCCTATACGCCTGAGGTCCGCGATCAGCTTGAGGAGGAGATCGGACGTTTGGCGCATGGGACGGCCGCAATGTTCGGGATCGCCGTCGACTATCAGTTCGAGCGCCGCATTCCACCCGTCGTTAATGATGCCGATGCCACGGCGCGGGCGCTGAAGGCCGCGACGACAATCTTTGGCGAGAAGGTGCTGACCCGCTTCCCGCCTTCGACTGCCGGCGATGATTTTGCCTTTTTCGGCCAGAAGGCTCCCGGCTGCTACGTCTGGCTCGGCAACGGCCCGGCCGTCGACGGAGCTTTGCACCATAACACCGGCTATGACTTCAACGACGCTGCGATCGCCTCGGGCGTGGCCTTCTGGACGACACTGGTCGAGCAGGAGTTGGGGGGAGGCGAGCGGACTTAATCTTGGTTGAGACCGCGAGTTTGCCGCAGCTTCGATACCCCTTTGTCACGATAGTGACAGTAGGGGCGCACCATCCACGAACGCGCAGCCGATCGCAGGTGAAGAACTTACACCTCCCCAAGCACCGGCGTCTCCAACACCCTACCGATCGTAACATCGGCAATGCCGCGATCCGTCTGGTGCGGGCCGGCATTGCAGGCAAGCGTTGCGCCGAAGCAGGCCTTGAAGACGAGGTAGGGCGGGTTCCAGTCGACGATGGTATCGATCGCCTCACGGACGGCGCGGAAGGCATTGGCGGCTTCTGCGAGCGGCGCATCGCTGACCAGCCCGGAGAGCGGCAGCGGCAGCAGCGCCTCGATCCTGCCGTCGCGTGCCACCGCAAGTCCGCCGCCGGCCTTAATGACAGCGTTGGCGGCAATCGCCATATCGTCTGCATTGCCGCCGAAAACCGTCAGGTTGTGGCTGTCATGAGAAACCGTGGTGCAGAAGGCGCCGCGCCATTCGCCCCAGCCCGTCAGGAAGCCGACGCGCGGCCGGCCGTCCGCCTTGTCATGACGATGGGCGACGGCAATCATCGCCGTTCCCGCCGGCGGCACGACAAAGCCGTTTTCCACATCGGCTTGCGTTTCGCCCCATTGCGTGAAGCGCGGCCGATCTATGGTCGCAAGCCGGACGCGGTCGCCCGTCGCCGCCACACGGAAATCGTTGTCGCTGAACGATCTCAGCTTGATCGAGTTGCGGAGCGGTGCGGCATCGGCCAGTTCGATCGGACCGATCATCCGGCCGGCCTCGGCGACTGCCGCACCATTGACGATCACATGCCGCGCCTTGAAGCTCGACAAATCTTCGAAAAGCACGATGTCGGCGCGTCGTCCAGCCGCGATCAGGCCCAGATCGCTGCGCCCCAGCCGCATGGCTGCATTGAGGGTCGCTGCCCGCAAGGCCCATTCGGGCTTCAGTCCGTAGCGCACGAGGCGGCGCACCACATCATCGAGACCGCCGCCGTCATGAAGCTCGTCTGGAAAGACGTCGTCGGTGCAGAGCGTCACGGTCTGTGGCAGGAAGCCGAGATCGTTGATGACGTCGACGAATTGCGGCAGCAGATGGTCGTGCGAGCCGCGCAGCTCGATGGCAAGGCCCGCCGAAAGTTTTGCCAAAAGATCGGCGCCGGACGTCAGCTCATGGTCGGAGGAGATGCCGGCAGCCATGAAGGCGTTGAGATCGGCACCCTCGAGCCCGCGGGCATGGCCGCAAACCATCTTGCCCGAAAGCAATCCGGCATTGACGATACCGGTGGCGCGCGGATCGCCGTCGATGACGCCGCGCATGGTCATGACCTCGGCCACGCCGCCGATATCGGGCCATGTCAGCATCTCGGCCATTACTGCCGCGTCGAAATCGGCGCCTGCGATCTCCAGGCCCGGTGCGGAAGGCACACAGGACGGCGCCAGCGGTATCACGCGCAGCGGCAGTTGCCGTGTGGCCTCGATCGCCCAGCGCACGCCATCGAGGCCGTGGACGTTGCCGAACTCATGCGGATCCCAGACGATGGTCGTCACCCCGCGCGGCAGGACGGCTTCGGCATAGATCGCAGGCGCCACCATCGAGCTTTCGATATGCATATGCGTGTCGATCAGGCCGGGCGAAAGGAAGCAGCCCTCGGCATCGACCGTCCGCGTCGCGTCGGTACGGGTGCCGGGCGCATGCACGCTTGCGATCAATGGGCCGACGATGCCGATATCGGCGGCGCGGATCTGCCCGGTCACCATGTCGACAAGGCGGCCGCCGGCAATCAGTAGATCGAAGGCTTGATCGCCGCGTGCTGCGGCGACCGCGCGTAAACGCAGCTCCGGAACATTCAGGTCCGCCGGTTCGTCGCCATCCCTGTTCATCGGCCGGCCTCCCGAAGCAGCGCGTCGAATATGATTCCGCGTGCCTGCTCCGCATCGATTTCGGCGGCGAAATGGGCGTTGAACTCGGCATGCGAGGCGCGCATTTCGATGACGGTACGTCCGCGCGTATGCTGCCCGTATAGTTCCACGTCGATCCGGGCGTGCCGAAGCGTTGCGATCCCTGGTTCGACGAAGATGGCCGCTGCCGTCGGATCGTAGATCGCCATCGCCGGTCTGCCGCGGCTGATGGCGATGTTGACGTAGCCTTCCAGCAAATCGGCGAGCAGCTGCGCCTTTTCGCCGGCGATCTCGCGGATGCGGGCGACATCTTTGGGTGAAGCCAGCACCTTCCGGCAGATATCGAGATCAATCATGCGCAACGGCAGGGCATGCGCCAACACGATGGCGAGCGCTTCAGGGTCGGCAAAGGCGTTGAATTCCGCCGATGCCGTGTGGTTGCCGGATGTGACGCCGCCGCCCATCCAGGTCACCTCGTCGATGCGGGCGGCGAGATCCGGCCGTGCCAGTGCCAAGGCGGCGACATTGGTAAGCGGCCCGAGCGCCAGGATGCGCTTCGGCACGTCGCCGTCGGCCAGCCAGTTGCAGAGCGCCGTAAAAGCGTCGCTTGCCGGAAGCGCATCGGCTGGCGGCAGGCTTCGGCCTGTGCTGGGAATGCCGGTCTGGCCGAGAATGCCTTGCGCCGTTTCCAGCCTGCAGAGCACGGGCAGCTCGCGGCCGGTATGGATTGGAAAGGTCCAGTTGAAGACCGCGGCCGCGCTCGCCGCATTGGCCCGGACATGGGACAGGGGCGCGTTGCCGCTGACAAGCGAAACGCCGTCGATGACGAGATCCGAATGTGCCACCACCAGGATAGCGGCGATGTCATCGAACCCCATGTCGGTATCGATCCAGATTCCCATGTCCTATCTCATTGATCTCGGCCGGAAGACGCGAGGGCAGCCTCACCGCTCGGTCCGGCTGACGGCATGCCGTGCCGTCGAGGCGGGAACAGTGCGGGACGCGCGGAGAAGGCTGCGCGTCCCGCAAATTGCTTAGCCGGCGAGTGCGTCGAGGATGCGGATCCAGGAACGAATGCCCTTGTGATAGGAGCGCAGCTCGTATTTCTCGTTCGGTGAATGGATGCGGTCGTCGGAGAGGCCGAAACCGACGAGCAGCGACTCCATGCCAAGCATCCTCTGGAAGTCGCCGACGATCGGGATCGAGCCGCCTTCGCCGACAACGATGGCGGGGTTCGGCCACTCGTTGGAAAGTGCCATCTTCGCCTTGCTCAGTACGGGCGAGTCGTAGGAAAGCTGAATAGCCGGCGAGCCGCCGTGTTCATGGAATTCCACCGAGCAATCCCCAGGAACTTTCGAGCGCACATAGGCGCGGAAGCTCTCGCGGATCGCCGCCGGGTTCTGCCGGCCGACGAGACGGAAGGAGACCTTCGCCGATGCCTTGGCGGCGATCACGGTCTTGAAGCCGGCGCCGGTGTAGCCGCCGGTGATGCCGTTGACTTCCGCGGTCGGCCGCGCCCAGATCAGCTCCATCACCGAACGGCCCTTTTCGCCCGAGGGAATGGATAGGCCGACCTCGCCGAGGAATTTTTCCGTAGTCATCCCGAGCGTTTCCCAGGAGGCCTTGATATTGGCAGGCGTTTCCTCGACGCCGTCATAGAAGCCGTCGAGCGTTACGCGCCCGGTCTCGTCATGCAGGCCGGCGAGAATATCGGAGAGGATGTGGATCGGATTGGCAGCGGCACCGCCGAACATGCCCGAATGCAGGTCGCGGTCGGCAGCGTTGATGATGATCTCGTCGCCGACGAGGCCGCGCAGGCTGGCTGAAATCGACGGCGTTTCACCATCCCACATGCCGGTATCGCAGACGAGGGCAAAATCCGCCTTCAGCTCGGCGGCATTGGCCTCGAGGAACGGCTTGAGCGAGGGCGAGCCGGATTCCTCCTCGCCTTCGAAGAGGATGGTGATGCGCACCGGAAGCGCGCCCCTGGTTTCCTTATAGGCGCGCACCGCCTCCACGAAGGTCATCAGCTGCCCCTTGTCGTCGGACGTGCCGCGGCCGACCAGAACCTTGCGGTCGTTGCCCAGGTCTTTGATTGCGGGGGCGAAGGGATCGCTTTCCCAAAGCTCGATCGGATCGACTGGCTGCACGTCGTAGTGGCCGTAGAAGAGCACATGCGGCGCATCGGCACTGCCGGCATCGTGATGGGCGACCACCATTGGATGGCCGGGCGTGTCGCGCACGGAGGCTGTAAAGCCGAGCGAGTTCAGATAGGCGACCAGCCATTCCGCCGCCTTACGGCATTCCGCCTTATAGTCCGGATCCGTCGAAATGGACTTGATGCGCAGCAGTTCGAAGAGATTGTCGAGGCTGGAGGGGAGGTTCTGATCGGCGCGATCGAGAACGGGCGATAGATCGGTCATATCCGACTCCTTACATGAGATTTGGAGGGACGATAGACCAAAGCCCGGTTGGTTTCGAGGCGTTAAAATTGAAAATTTACCGCAGCTTGCCGGTTTGGGTTGAGCTCGATCTTATGTGATTAGTTGCGTATGTAGTTTACAAGTTTTTTAGAGTATTAGAAATAACGTGATCCAGAAGAATATTCTGGAGACGTGTAATGTTTTCAGTGATTGCATGCATTCGTGACGATCATGACTTCAGGCTCATTCTCGTTGCGGCAGTCATTTGCCTCATCGGCAGTCTTGCCACCATGCTTCTGTTCTCCCGTGCGCAGGAATGCCAGTCGCATCAGCGTCGCTATTGGATAGCCGCTGCAGCCTTTGCCAGCGGTATCGGCATCTGGGCGACGCATTTCATCGCCATGCTCGCCTATCAGAGCAGCCTTCCCATCTACTATGGTCTTTCGCTGACCGTGCTTTCGGTGGTTCTTGCCATCATAGGCTCCTGGCTTGCTGTTGCCATCGCCTTCGAGTGGGATAACGGCGTTTCCTTTGCTGTCGGTGGCATCCTGATGGCGTTTGGAATTGGCGCCATGCACTTCAGCGGCATGCAGGCCATCGAGGCCTCGGCAGAGCTTTCCTATGACTTGCAGCGCGTCGTCATTTCCATCGCCGTCGGTGCCGTCTTCTCCTCGCTGGCCTTCCTCGCATTTCGCAGCCTTCATGGCCTCAGGCGCATCATTGCCGGCGCCTTTCTCCTGCTGCTGGCAATTTGCTCGCTGCATTTCACCGCGATGAGCGGTGTGACGCTGACGCCGGAAGCGGATATATTCGCCACCATCGTCTCTATCGATCGTAGCATCCTTGCCGGCATCGTCATGGCTGCCGCGACGTGCCTTATTCTCATCGCTCTCGGAGCGATCTTCATCGATCGCCATCTGACCGATCTCCGCGGCTTCGTCAACGCTTCGCTCGAAGGACTGCTCATCGTCCGCGACGGCAGAATCATCGATGCGAACGAGCGCTTCTTTGCCATTTCCGGATGGTCCGCCCAGCAGGTGACGGGCGTCGCGCCCGAAGCCTTCCTGACGCTCGACATGGAGGCTCACGCCGATGCGGCCATTCCACTCGAGACGACGCTTTCGGGTTCAGACGGCAAATCGATCCCCGTCGAAACCGTGCGGCGTTCCATCACCTATCGCGGCCATGAATGCAGCGTACTGGTCGTGCGCGACCTGACGGAACGGCGCCAGGCACAGCAGATGATCGAGCATCTGGCCCATCATGATATTCTGACGGACCTGCCCAACCGCTCGCTATTCGACCAACGCATGCGGCAGGCGCTGCAGGTGGCCGACCGCAAAGGCGGCGAAGTCGCCGTCTTCTGCCTGGACCTGGACCGCTTCAAGGCGATCAACGACGTCTTCGGCCATGCCGAAGGAGATCGCATCCTTTGCAAGGTCGCCGGCATCCTGCAACACATCATCGAAGAGGGCGATACGGTGGCGAGGCTCGGCGGCGACGAATTCGCCATCATCCAGCCCAAGCGCCAGCAGCCCGCAGGCGCCACGCGTCTTGCTGAGCGCATTCTTGCCGAATTCGCCATGGAGATGGACATGGCGCGTGATCCGACGGCCGTCGGTGTCAGTCTCGGCATCGCCATCTATCCGCGTGACGGCGCCAGCGCCGAGCAGCTGTATGCCAATGCGGATACGGCGCTTTATCGCGCCAAGCGAGCTGGCCGGGGCCATGCCTGTTTCTTCGATGCCGAAATGGACAAGGCCGTGCGCATGCGCCGCCAGCTTGAGAACGACCTGCGCCAGGCCATTCTGCGCAGGCAGCTCTTTCTGGAATATCAGCCGATCTACGATGTCGGCAGCGACAGCGTCAGCGGCTACGAGGCACTGCTGCGCTGGGCGCACCCGGATCGGGGCTTGATCGATCCGGAAACCTTCATTCCCATTGCCGAGGAGAGCGGATCGATCGTCGCGATCGGTGAATGGGTGCTGCAGCAGGCATGCCAGGAAGCGATGCGCTGGAGCGAGCCTGCGAATGTCGCCGTCAACCTCTCGCCTCTGCAATTCATGATCCCCACCCTCTATGACCAGATCGAAGGCATTCTGCGAAGAACCGGTCTTGAGCCGCGGCGCCTCGAGCTGGAGATCACTGAAGCGGCCCTGATGCGCGAGCGGGCGGTTGTCATCGCGACATTGCAGCGGCTGCACCGCCTCGGTGTGCGCGTGGTCATGGATGATTTCGGCACCGGCTTTTCCTCGCTCAGCAACCTACGCGCCTTTCCCTTCGATAAGATCAAGGTCGATCGCAGCTTCACCGGCGCACTCGAACACGATCCCGCGGCGCGTTCGATCGTGCGCGCCATCATTGGCCTCGGGCATAGCCTGAACATGCCCGTCGTGACGGAAGGCGTGGAAACGGAAACCCAGCGCCGCATCGTCATCGAGGAGGGTTGCGCGCAGCTTCAAGGGATATTCTTCGGCAAGCCGGACGTCGGGCCCAGTCAGCATCACGCTGTCTTGGTCAAGGCGGTCGGGCAATCCTAGAGTCCCAGGAAACGTGCGGAGCGGTTTTCGTCCGGAATTGCGTGACAACAAAGAGATAGAGCGGCTCGGAGATTGAAAAGCTGAACCCACTAGAGCTGCTTGGCGTTGTCCAGGACGCGCCGGATATATTCCAGCAGAAGTTCGCGCTCGAAATGGCGGAAATCTTTCAGGAGGTCCGTATCCGCGGCCATCGCCGCTTCGATAGCCTCCGCCTCCATCGCCGCCGCCCGGCTCGTCAGGAAGATCAGTTGTGCCCGCTTGTCCGATGGATGCGGGCGGCGCTCCACCAGCCCATCGCGCTCCATGCGCGACAGCGTATTGGCCATCGTCGCCTGCTCGATATCGACCCGTTCCAGCAATTGTTTCTGGGTGAGGCCGTCTTCGGACCATAATTCCAGCAGGATCGGAAACTGACCGGGGGAAAAACCGAGTTTCGCCGCGCGTTGGTGTAACGAGCGAGCAAATCCCTTTGCCATTTGACTGGCAAGGTAGGCGGCGGAGTCCATCCGATTAAATCCCATGATTGCAAATATGCCGACAATTCAGAATCAAGACAATCGGCAATTTCTTGGGTAGAGCTACTCGAAAATCAGCAACTTCAGGCGCTTTTTTCACGTTTTTAGGTTGCATCTTTCGGCATGAAAAAGCCGCCATGGCCTGGAGGTTTGCCATGGCGGCTCGTAAAAGGGGGGACAAAGGCCCGGAGAGGGGATAGGCCTTTGTCCAAGTCTGACATGGCGGGGGACAGGCCGGTTGTCAGACCCTCGGCAAATCAATCGCCGGTGAATATGATTTGAGATTCCGAATGTGGTTTTTCAAGGGAATGCGCAGATTAGATTGATTAAAACTTAGTAACGTTTCGGTGAGAGATTTCGCTCTTTCCACAGGCTGCAAAAGCAGAAGTTTATATGGACGTTGGAAGTGCGCCACGCTATCCATGCTTCCATGAAAAAAGGTGATCATCTTTTCCTCGTCGACGGCTCCGGTTTCATTTTCCGGGCCTTTCACGCCCTGCCGCCGCTGACGCGCAAGTCCGACGGATTGCCTGTTGGCGCCGTCTCCGGTTTCTGCAATATGCTGTGGAAGCTGCTGACCTCGGCGCGCGATACCTCCGTGGGTGTGACGCCCACGCACTTCGCCGTGATCTTCGACTATTCTTCGAAGACCTTCCGCAAGGACATTTTCCCGGAATACAAGGCGAACCGTTCGGCGCCGCCGGAGGAGCTGATCCCGCAATTCGGCCTCATCCGTGAGGCGACCCGCGCCTTCAACCTGCCCTGCATCGAGACCGACGGCTTCGAGGCCGACGACATCATCGCCACCTACGCTCGTCAAGCGGAGGCAGCCGGCGCAGACGTGACGATCATCTCGTCCGACAAGGACCTGATGCAGCTCGTCACGCCGATGGTCCACATGTATGACAGCATGAAGGATAAGCAGATCGGCATTCCCGACGTCGTCGAGAAATGGGGCGTGCCGCCGGACAAGATGATCGACTTGCAGGCGATGACGGGTGACTCGATCGACAACGTCCCCGGCATTCCCGGCATCGGCCCGAAGACGGCCGCCCAGCTTCTGGAAGAGTTCGGCGATCTCGACACGCTGCTTGCCCGCGCCGACGAGATCAAGCAGCAGAAACGCCGCGAAAACATCATCGCCAATGCCGAGCTTGCCCGCATTTCCCGCCAGCTGGTGACGCTCAGGACCGATGTGCCGCTGGAGCTCGCGCTCGATGCGCTGGTGCTCGATCCGCAGGACGGCCCGAAGCTGATCGGCTTCCTGAAGGCGATGGAATTCACCACGCTCACGCGGCGTGTGGCGGAGGCCTGCGATTGTGATGCGGCGGCGATCGAGCCCGCCGTCGTCAAGATCGAATGGGGCGAGGGCGCTCATGGCCCCGATCTCGATGTCGGCGAGAATGTCGATCTCGTCGCCGGCAGCACCGTCGAAGCCGAGGGCGCGACCGTCCCGGCGCCATCGGCCAAGGCGCGCCTGGCTTTGGATGGCACTGCTGCGCCCGAGGATCTCGCCAAGGCCCGCGCCGCAAGTTTCGCAAGCGCGCCGATCGATCATTCGAAATATGTGACCATCCGCGATATCGCCACGCTCGACCGATGGATCGCGGATGCGCGCGAAACCGGCATCGTCGCCTTCGACACCGAAACGACCTCGCTCGATGCGATGCAGGCCGAAATCGTCGGCTTCTCGCTGGCGATCGCCGACAACCGCAACGATCCCTCGGGTTCTTCCATCCGCGCCGCCTATGTACCGCTCGGCCACAAGACCGGTGTCGGCGATCTGCTGGGCGGTGGCCTGGCCGACAATCAGATTCCGGTTCGCGATGCGCTGGCGCGCCTGAAGGATCTGCTTGAAGATGCCTCCATCCTGAAGATCGCGCAGAACCTGAAATACGACTACCTTTTGATGAAGCGCTACGGCATCGAGATGAAGTCGTTCGACGACACGATGCTGCTCTCCTACGTGCTCGACGGCGGCTCCAACGCCACGCACGGCATGGACAGCCTTTCGGAACGCTGGCTCGGCCATAAGCCGATCGCCTACAAGGATGTGGCCGGCAGCGGCAAGTCCAACGTCACCTTCGATCTCGTCGATATCGACCGCGCCACGGCCTATGCTGCCGAGGATGCCGATGTGACGCTGCGTCTTTGGCTGGTGCTGAAACCACGACTTGCGGCAGAAAAACTCTCTGTCGTCTATGAGCGGTTGGAACGGCCTCTGGTGCCGGTGCTTGCCCACATGGAAGAGCGCGGTATCACAATCGACCGGCAGATCCTCTCTCGCCTTTCCGGCGAGCTGGCGCAGGGCGCCGCCGCTCTCGAGGACGAGATCTACAATCTGGCTGGCGAACGCTTCAATATCGGCTCTCCGAAGCAGCTCGGCGACATCCTTTTCGGCAAGATGGGATTGGCCGGCGGCAGCAAGACTAAGACCGGGCAATGGTCCACCTCGGCGCAGGTGCTGGAGGATCTGGCGGCCGCCGGCTTCGAACTGCCGCGCAAGATCGTCGACTGGCGTCAGCTCACCAAGCTGAAATCCACCTATACGGATGCGCTGCCGAGCTATGTCCATCCCGAGACGAAGCGTGTTCACACCTCCTATTCGCTGGCCTCGACCACGACGGGGCGCCTGTCCTCCTCCGAGCCGAACCTGCAGAATATTCCGGTACGCACGGCGGAAGGCCGCAAGATCCGCACGGCCTTCATTTCGACACCGGGCCACAAGCTCGTCTCGGCAGACTACAGCCAGATCGAACTGCGCGTGCTGGCGCATGTCGCCAATATCCCACAGCTCAAGCAGGCCTTCGAGGACGGCATCGACATTCACGCCATGACGGCCTCCGAAATGTTCGGTGTGCCGGTGGACGGCATGCCGAGCGAAGTGCGCCGCCGCGCCAAGGCGATCAACTTCGGCATCATCTACGGCATCTCTGCCTTCGGCCTTGCCAACCAGCTCTCGATCGAGCGCTCGGAAGCCGGCGACTACATCAAGAGGTATTTCGAGCGCTTCCCGGGCATCCGCGATTACATGGAGGGCGCCAAGCAGGCGGCGCGCGACAAGGGCTATGTCGAGACCATCTTCGGCCGTCGCATCCATTTCCCCGAAATCCGCTCGTCCAATCCCTCCGTCCGCGCCTTCAACGAGCGCGCCTCGATCAATGCGCCGATCCAGGGATCAGCTGCCGACGTCATCCGTCGCGCCATGATCAAGATGGAGCCGGCACTGGCTTCGGCCGGCTTGGGCGATCGCGTCCGCATGCTGCTGCAGGTTCACGACGAACTGATCTTCGAAGTCGAGGACGCCGATGTCGAGCGCACCACGCCGATCATCGTCTCGGTCATGGAAAACGCCGCCATGCCAGCGGTCGATATGGCCGTGCCGCTGAAGGTCGACGCGCGCGCTGCCCATAATTGGGATGAGGCGCACTGAAGCTGCATTGGGTGCATCGAGGAGATCAGCCCTCATGGTGAGGTGCGGAGGCTCCTGAGCTTGTCGAAGGGCCGAAGCCTCAAACCACGGGGGCGGGTGAAGATACTCTACCGGGCCACCTCTTGTTTCGAGGCCTTGACGCTTGCGCGCCAAGGCACCTCAGCATGAGGTGGGGAGAGTTTCGCGACCCGACGTAGCTACGAATTCACTGCGATAATCCGGGCGTGACACAACCGCCTACTTCCCAACCAGCGCTTCCAGCACCGAAATAATGGCGCGTTCAGCTTCTTCGAGCGTCCCGCTATTGTCAATATCAACAACGTCGTAGCTGCCCTGGACGGTCAGCGCACTTCTTTCCAGGCGCTTCAGCACGTCTTCGCGGCTCTCGCGTCCGCGCGCCATCAGCCGTTCGGCCAGCACTTCGCGCGTAGCCGTGATGTTGATGACCTTGAGCCGCGGAAATGCGGCCTGGAAGCGGTGCAGCGCCGAGCGCGAGCCGTTGGCGATCACCAGATTGTCGCGCGCAAGTTCCTCGGCGACTTCGGCCGGGATGCCGTATTTCAGGCCGTGGGCTTCCCAGGAGACGGCAAAGGCGCCCGCCTGTTCCATCGCATCGAAATCCACTTCCGAAACGCTTCTATGGTCTTCGTTGCCGGCATCGCCATCGCGGGTGATCACGCGGCGCACGAAGTGGACATCGGGCCGGCCGGCAAAATGCCGGGCAGCCAGATTCATCAGCGTATCCTTGCCGGCGCCGCTCGGGCCGACGACGACAGCGAGCGTGCCTGCTGTCGCTTCCGTCAGGCCGAGATTAGCCGGCTTGATATTGGCGTCCGGGCTCATGCGACCCGGCGTCCTTCCCGCCAAACCGAGCGCGTGACCGGCACGCCGTGATCGCGCCGTACGCGCACGAGATCCGCCCGCAGCCCTTCGGCAATGCGGCCGCGGTCATTGAGGCTGACCGTCCTTGCCGGCGTCGCCGTCACCATGGCAATCGCCTGGGGCAGCGAAATGCCCTCGACTTCGTCCGCGAGGATGAAAGGCGCATGCAGCAGGCTGAGCGGCACGTAATCGGAGGAAAGCACATCCAGTACGCCAAGCTCGGCGAGATCGCGGGCCGCGATATTGCCCGAATGCGACTTGCCGCGCACGATGTTCGGCGCGCCCATCAGCACGCTCATGCCGGCGCCATGCGAAGCCTTGGCGGCGTCGATGCTGGTCGGGAATTCCGCAAGGCGAACGCCGTAGTTGATGGCCTCGTCGACATGGGCGAGCGTCGCGTCGTCGTGGCTTGCAACGGTGATGCCACGTTCGGCACAGACCTTGGAGATAGCGTCGCGGCTCGGCTTCGCGTACCTGGCCGATTCTTCCTGACGCTTGGCGATGAACTTGGCAAAGGCCTCGTCGCTGAGCCCGCGCTTCTTCTGATAGTAGAAGATGTACTGATCCATGGTCTGGAACTGGCGCTGGCCCGGAGCATGGTCCATCAGCGAGACCAGGCGGACGTAAGGATCTTTCTCGAAATCTTCGAAATGGTCGAGAACATTGTCGGAGGAGACTTCGCAGCGCAGATGGATCAGGTGATCGGCGCGCAGGCGGTCTTCACGCTGGGCCGCCTGGATGGCGTCTGCCATGTCGCGCATCTCGCCCTTTTCAAATCCGTCATCGGCGTCCGAGCCCATGCGCAGGCAGTCGAATACTGTCGTGATGCCCGAGGTGACGATCTGGGCGTCATGCGCCTGGATCGCCGCCGTCTTGTTCCAGCGCACGCCCGGACGCGGCGAGTAATGGGCTTCCAGATGGTCGGTGTGCAGCTCGACCAGACCGGGGATCAGATAATCGCCCTCGAAATCCTCGCCCATATTGGACTTGCCCTCGGAAATGGCGGCAATGCGACCGTCGCGGATCAGCACGGAGCCCTCGATGATCTTGTCTTCAAGGACGATGCGGGCGTTGGAAAGGACGGTTTCTTTGGTCATATCGGCTCTTTCATTTTAGGCGCCGGCAAGCGGCAGCCATGAACGGACGGTAAAGGGAGCACCCCGCTCTTCTTCGATAAAGACGGCGAGGCCGGAAATGTCGAGCGGTTTGCCGGTATGGTCGGCGAAGCGCTCGCGCAGAACGTCGTGCATCTCGGCCTGGCGCTCGGCAGGGACGCGTCCCGTCAAGGTCATATGGAAACGGAACTCGTCATTGACATAAGGATAGCCCCAACGCAGCAGATTGGCACGCTGCTGCTCGGTCAGGCCCTCCGGCTTACGCCGGGCGATGTCATGGTCCGAAAGCGGTGCGCGAAACGGCTCGAAGGTTTTTACCACACGGGAGGCGAAATCCTGCAGCGGCTGGTAAGCGGAACCGGGAACGAGCGCGAAGAAATGGCCGAGTTGGCCGAGTACGAGCTCCGGAATGGTGAAAGCCTTGGCCTGCGAGGCGAATTCGGCAGCGACCTCGAGAAGATCGCGCTCGGTCACCGAAGCGGCAAGCTCGAATGGTGCCTTCAGCGTGGCGTGAAAGCCATAGCGGCGCGGATCGGCCGTCAGTTCGGCATGGCCTGCTGGCACGGGGCCGATGGCCTTGTCGGAAAAAATCTCGTCGGAAAATGCATCGCGTCCCAGCCAGCGGGCGGCGAGAGATGTCAACGGATCGTTTTTGGGCGGCGTGAAATAGAGAGCATAGCGCAAGGCTGCATTCCTTGGAAAAATCGGCTGCGCGAGACACTGTTGGGTGATTTGCGACAAACCGCAAGAGCAGCAAGGCAGTAACGGTTCGAATCCGGCTAAAGCCGGTTTGAGCGCTACGGTCTTGCCGGCCTGCGCTACCGGATTCCCGTGACAGAATGATGATGGGAAACGATTTTTTACCGATCTTTTTAATTCACCCGCGCGCCCATCAGCCGCGAGCGCAAGGCGTTGGATGCGGCATCGAACAGGAAGACGACGATCAGGATCAACAGCACCATGTAGGCGACGTTTTCCCAGTTGGCATTGGTGCGCATCGCTTCCCAAAGCTTGAGGCCGATACCGCCGGCGCCGACGGCGCCGATGATGGTCGCGCCGCGCACATTCGATTCCCACTGGTAGAGCGTCTGACTGACGATGACGGGCACGATCTGCGGCATGATGCCGTAGCGATGCACGAGGATCGTCGACGAACCGGTGGACTTCACGCCTTCGCGCGGCTTGTTGTCGATGTTCTCCAAGCCTTCGGAATAGAGCTTGCCGAGCGTGCCCGTCTCCGTGAGGAAGATGGCGCCGCTGCCCGCAAGCGGGCCGGGGCCAAAGGCGCGTGTCAGGAACAGCGCCCAGATCAGCATGTCCACCGAGCGCAAGAAGTCGAAGAAGCGCTTCAGTACCTGGTTGAGCAACCGGTTCGGCGTGATGTTGCGGGCCGCCATGAAGGCAAGCGGGAAGGCGGCGAGCGAGCCGAGCAGCGTGCCGAGGAAGGCCATGACGATCGTCTGGAACAGCTTGGTCCAGACGTCGCCATGCTGCCAGGCGCCATTGTTCCAGATATTGTCGAATGCCAGCGAGAGATTGGACTGTGCAGGATCGAGCCGCGGGCCCGAAACGATCAGGCTGATGACTTCGCTTACCGGCTTGTCGAAGAAGGGCGAATGCGTATCGAAGACGAAGTTGGCCCAGCCTAGAAAGCGCTTGCGGATCTTCACGCGGTCGGTGGAAATGCTGGCATCGCCAGCAAAGCCGAGATCGACCAGGATATTGTCGTCATAGACGGTCATCCAGCTGGGAACAGGCTCTGAGCCGACGATTTTCGGTACATCGCCGGTAATATCGATCGGAATCGTGATGCCGTGCGCGGTCACGATCGCCTGCGTCTTGGTGACGGTTACCATGCGGCGTGAGCCGCTGACGGAAACGGTCATGCTACCATCGGGGTTGGTCTTCACCCAGTCCGGGTTCGGATTGTCGCCCAGCGGCGAAAAGCGCGGATACTTGATGCTGATCTTGTCGCCGGAGATGCGGAATTCCGGCTGCACGTCATAGCTCACCCATTCGCTGAGATAGATGCCGACGCGCTCCCAACGTGCTTCTGAAATGACTTTCGGCAGATCGAAGAACCAGACTGCATAGATGCCGTAGAGGATGATGCCGATGAAAATCATCAGGGCACCGAAGCGCTGGCGGAAGGACCGGTGAAGGATTTCCGGGTAACGCGCTTCGATTTCCTGCATGCGGCCGGCGTCGATGATGGACATGGTCAACCTCAATGCTGCAAAAGGAAGGCATGTTCGCCGATCAGACGGCGGCGGAGCCATGCGGAAAACTGGTCGACGGCGATGATCGTCAGGAAGAGAAGTAGCACCAGCGCCAATGTCTTGGCGCCGAAACCGCGCGAAATCGCAAGTTTCAGCTCCTCGCCGATGCCGCCGCCGCCGACGGCGCCGATGATCGTGGAGGCACGAACGTTGATCTCCAGACGCAGCAGTGCGTAGGACATGAAATTCGGCAGCACCTGCGGCAGGGCGGCGAAGCGGACGCGCTCGCTCCAGCTCGCGCCGACGGCGCGCATGCCCTCGTCGGGCTTCATGTCGATATTCTCTACGACTTCGTAGAAGAGCTTGCCGAGCGCGCCGATCGTATGCAGGCCGACGGCGATGATCGCGGCGATGGGACCGATCGACAGGATCGCGGAAAATAGGCCGGCGATGACGATTTCCGGGAAGGCGCGCAGAAGCTCCATGATGCGCTTCGTTACCAGCCGGATCGGATTGGATGGCGACATGTTGCGGGCGGCGAAGAAGCTCAAGGGCACGGCGAAGACGACGCCGATGATGGTCGATACCAGGGCGACATTGATCGTGATGATCATCAGCTCGAAATATTCGGGGATGTAGAAATCGCCCCAGACATAGACGCGGCCAAGCGGGAAATTGAACTCCTCGCCGCCGGTGCCA
This sequence comes from Rhizobium sp. BK289, assembly GCF_014193575.1. Taxonomy (NCBI): domain Bacteria; kingdom Pseudomonadati; phylum Pseudomonadota; class Alphaproteobacteria; order Hyphomicrobiales; family Rhizobiaceae; genus Rhizobium; species Rhizobium sp. BK289. Next base: position 74,145 of record NZ_JACHZO010000021.1, on the reverse strand, counting down.
TTGGCCCCGTTCGGGCTCGGCAGGTCGAAGAGCGCGCGGTAGACGTCAGCCCAGTCCTTTGGAATGAGCCAGCTCAGGAAATCGAAGAGATGCGGCAGGCGGTCAAAGAAATGCCCGGCGTTGTTTTCATCGGCGAAGCGCACCGAGCTGACGAAGGCAACGAGCAGGATCACCAGACCGATGCCGGTGTAAAGACGGCGGCGAGCCACCATTTTGCTCCAGGCGTCGCCGATCTCCTTGGCGCTCTGCGGTGCGCTTTGCATGTTCGGGTGCGTATCGGCGATCGTCATGAAGTCCTGCCCTTGTGAATCGCAAAGGGGTGTGAATAGCAAAAGGGCGGCCGTTGCCGGCCGCCCCATTATCGGGATGCAGATCAGCCGCCGATGGCAGCCTTACGGACTTCGATAACGGCGTTGTAGAAATCCGGGGTAACCTTGACGTAGCCCTTGAAGTCGCCGCCTTCGATGGCGTTGAAGCACTTGGCGTCGGTGGTCGGCAGCTTCAAGAAGAAGTCGGCCAGCTTGGTCTGCCATTCTGTGCCGAGAGCGTTGCGAACGACGAGCGGGCCGTTCGGGATCAGCGGCGAGCGCCAGACTTCGACGAGCTTGTTCGGGTCGACGGTGCCCTTGTCGACGGCCTTGCGGAAGGTACCGGAGGTGAAGCCATCCTTGAAATTGCCGATGCCCGAGGAGTCGTCGACTGCAACGTCGACCTTGCCGTCGTAAGCGGCAAGCAAGTTGTTCTCATGGCCGCCGTTGAACTGGGTCGAGGCGAAGAACTTGTCGTTCGGGGCGCCGGTGGTCTTCGGAATCTGCGTCAGCGGAACGAGGTAGCCCGAGGTGGAGTCCGGATCGGCATAGCCGAGCTTTTTGCCCTTGGCGTCGGTGATCGTCTTGATGCCCGAGGACTTGAGAGCGAGGCCGATGGAGTAGTAGCCGGTCGCACCGTCGGTCTGCTGCGTGGTCAGGATCGGGGTAACGGCCTTCGGGTCCTTGATGGCGACGGCTGCATAGCCGGAAGCGCCGAGTTCTGCGAAGTCGAGCGTGCCGCCGAGCAGGCCCTGGATCACGCCGTTATAGTCTGCGGCTGGGAACAGCGAAACCTTCTCGAAGCCGAATTCCTTCTTCAGGTGGTCGGAAAGGCAGGCGTAGTTGCGCAGGCGGTCGGCTTCGTTTTCGCCGCCGAGAATGCCGACGCGGAATTCCTTGAGATCAGCTGCGTTGGCAGCAGCGCCGACTGCGAGCGCAACGAGCGCCGTAGCGGCAAAGAGTGCTTTCTTCAACATGGGTTCGTCTCCTGATTAACCGGTGTCCCCGGATGTCTTCGGTCTGATAGAAGAAATGCGCCCTTGACGCGGGCATTCGATCCCGGCCGTCCCCCTCAGAGACCGGCCAGCGCCAGCGGTTGCGGGCCGGCAGATTCTGTCGCCGCGGCTTGCACGGCCGGATCGGCAATGTTGATTGATGTCGACGTCATGGTCTCATCGATGCCAGCGCCGTCCTTGTCGGTGCCGTAGATTTCCTTGACGGCTGCTGCCGTCAGATCGCTCGGCTTGCCGTCGAAGACGACCTTGCCGCCTGCCATGCCGACGATGCGTTCGCAGTAGTTGCGCGCCGTATCCAGCGTGTGCAGGTTGGTGATGACGGTGATGCCTTCGCGCTCGTTGATATCTCGCAGCGCATCCATGACGATCTTGGCGTTCAGCGGATCGAGCGAGGCGATTGGCTCGTCGGCCAGCATCATCTTCGGCTGCTGCATCAGGGCGCGGGCGATGGCGACGCGTTGCTGCTGGCCGCCGGAAAGCGTGCCGGCCATCTGCAGGGCCGTCTGCTCGATGCCGAGGCGCTCCAGCGCCGCAATAGCTTGGATGCGCTCCTCGCGGGTGAAGACGGAGAGAAGGCTCAGCACCGTCGAACGATGGTTGAGGCGGCCGAGCATGACATTGGTGAGCACGTCGAGGCGCGGCACGAGGTTGAACTGCTGGAAGATCATGGCGCAGTCGCGGTGCCAGCTGCGCAATGCACGGCCGCTGAGCTTTGAGACCTCGGTACCGGCGAAATGGATGGAACCGGAGCTGGGATCGGAGAGGCGATTGATCATGCGCAGCAGCGTCGACTTGCCGGCGCCGGAACGGCCGATGACGCCGACCATCTGTCCCTGCGGAATGTCCAAAGTCACGGAATCGACAGCGAGCTTGTTGCCAAACCGGCGCGAGACATTCCTGAGTTCGAACATAGTGCTTCCCTTTCGCGGCTGCCGGGCTGCAGAAATTTCAGCGGTACCGGTGCTAAGAATGGGCGCGTGCCTCTGTCTCCAAAGGAGTTCGAAGGGGCTGGCGCCGACCACAAGGCAACCGATTAGTCCCGCTTCATGAAGCTCCAATGTCAGTTTTATGTAACTGCTGTTACAATTCCCGGCGATTTTGCAAAATTAGCCGGCTGAGGGCTTTCCTTGGAGTTTAGCCGTCAAACATACCTGTCGGCAGGCCGTCCATGCTGAAGCTGTTCTTCTCGCGCCGGTATTCCTCAATGCCGTCGGTACCCTTGGCTTTCGCCCATTGATCAAGGCTCGGCCTCTCGCCTTCATAGGTGAAAAGCGGCACGCCGAAACCGCAGGACGTTTGTACGAGATCGAAGTCCAGCCATACGATCTGCCGCGCCCCGAGCGGCTCTTCGTCCGCATAGTGAGCGTGCAGCAATTCCCGATATTCGGCGGACGAGCGATGGATGATCCGGCCGCGGCCATAGAGGCGCAGGATCATCGGCGGCCCTTCGACGGCGCAGAACATGATGGTCAGCCGCCCGTCGGCCTTCATATGCGCCGCGGTCTCGTTGCCGCTGCCGGTGCGGTCGAGATAGATAGCCGTGTTAGGGGATATGATGCGCAGGCACAGCGTCTCGCGGGGCGAAACATTGACACGGGACTCCGATGTCGCGGACGCCGTGAAGAATATATGTTGCCGCGCGATGAAATCGCGCAGCCGGTCGTCGATGCTGGAAAATTGCTTCGCCATGGAAACTCCTCTCGATCCCGTCCTTGCAAGGATCATCTGAAAGCTGGATCGCTTGTCACCGCCTCGCAAGCCCGATGAGGGTCGAAAGCGTCCTCAGGCGGCGTAGCGATCCAGGAAATCTTCCGCAGACAGGGCGCGGAAGTCGGCAAGCGCTGTGCGCAGGCGGTCGTGATCCCAATCCCACCAGGCAAGCCTATCCATGCGCGCGCCGACCTCGGGCGTGAAGCGCTCGCGGATCAGCTTGGCCGGCACGCCGCCGACGATCGTATAGGGCGCGACATCCTTGGAGACGACCGCGCCGGCCCCGATCACGGCACCATTGCCGACCGTCACACCCGGCAAGATGGTGGTGCCATGGCCGATCCACACGTCATGGCCGATGACGACCCGGTTGTCGCGCCGCCAGGTGAAGAAATCCGTCTCCATATCGGCGTCAGGCCAGTAATCGGCGGCGCGATAGGTGAAGTGATGCAGCGTGGCGCGCCATGTCGGATGGTTTGTGGCATTGATGCGCACGGCGGCGGCGATGTTGACGAACTTGCCGATCGTCGCGCACCAGACCGCGCCATCCTGCATGATATAGGAATAGTCGCCCATCTCGACTTCATCGATGCGGCAGCGGTCGGAGACTTCGGTATAGCGGCCGAGCGTCGAATTGTTGACGCTCGCCGAAGGGCTGATGAAGGGCGTCTCGCCCAATTTGCGGCTCATGCGGCGGCCTTCCGCGGCGAGAATTGCGAGACGTCGAGAACGCGGCTGCCGACGGCCTCGCGCACTTCTTCATCGTGGAAGATGCCGAGAAGGGCGACGCCGGCCTGCTTCTTCTGTTCGATCATATCGACGACGACGGCCCGGTTGCGGGCATCGAGCGATGCCGTGGGCTCATCGAGCAGCAGGATGGCGTGATCGGTGATGAAGCCGCGCGCAATGTTGACGCGCTGCTGCTCGCCGCCGGAGAAGGTGGCAGGCGGCAACTGCCAGAGTTCCTTCGGCAGGTTCAGCTGCGCCAGGAGCTCGGCTGCCCTATCCCGGGCCTCGCTCACGGTCACGCCGCGTGCCAGCAATGGCTCGGCGACGACGTCGATGGCAGCAACGCGCGGCACGGTGCGCAGGAACTGGCTGACATAGCCCATGGTCTGGCGGCGGACGTCGAGCACGGTGCGCGGATCGGCGGTGGCGAGATCGACGATCCTGTCCCGGTGAGTGACCAGGATCTGGCCGCTGTCGACGGCATAGTTGCCATAGATCATCTTCAGCAACGAGCTCTTGCCGATGCCGGACGGTCCGCCGAGCACGACGCATTCGCCCGCGGCGACGGAGAAGGAGACATCGGCAACGACCGGCAGGCGAATGCCGTCGCGCAGATGCATGGTGAAGCTTTTGAAGACTTCGGAAACGACGAGTGGGGTTGCCATGTTTCTTCCTCAGACCTGCAGGATCGAAGAGACCAGCAGTTGCGTATAGGGTTCGCGCGGATCGTCGAGAACGCGGTCGGTGAGACCGTGCTCGATCACCTGGCCGTCCTTCATCACCATCATGCGATGCGACAGGAGGCGGGCGACGGCAAGATCGTGGGTTACGATGATTGCCGAAAGCCCGAGATCGTTGACGAGACCACGGACCAGGTCGAGCAGACGGGCCTGCACGGACACGTCGAGGCCGCCGGTCGGTTCGTCCATGAAGACGAGGCGGGGACCGGTTACAAGGTTGCGGGCGATCTGCAGGCGCTGGCGCATACCGCCGGAGAAGGCGCGCGGCTGGTCGTCGATGCGGTCGGCATCGATCTCGACCCGCTCCAGCCAGTCGATAGCCGTGTTGCGGATGTTGCCGTAGTGACGGTTGCCGATCGCCATCAGCCGCTCGCCGACATTGGCACCGGCCGAAACCGTCATGCGCAAGCCATCGGCCGGGTTCTGATGCACGAAGCCCCAGTCGGTGCGCATCAGGAAGCGGCGCTCGGCCTCGTTCATGCGGAAGAGATCGCGATAGGTCTCGTCGCGCATGTGGTATTCGACACTGCCCGTCGTCGGCAGTAGCCGCGTCGAGATGCAGTTGAGCAGCGTCGTCTTGCCGGAGCCGGATTCGCCGACGATGGCGAGCACTTCGCCGGGCCAGAGTTCGAAGGACACATCGCGGCAACCGATGCGGCTGCCGTAGAATTTCGAGACGTCCTTGACCTTGAGAAGGGGTGAGTCACTCATTCGGCAGCCTCCTTGCTAGCCGGCAATCCATCGGGCGCAAGCATAGACCCGGCATGGCCGTGGGCGCGGCGATCCTCGCAGAAATCGGTATCCGAGCAGACGAACATGCGCCCACCCTTGTCGTCGAGGATCACCTCGTCGAGATAGACCTGCTCCGCCCCGCAAAGCGCGCAGGGCTTGTCGAAGCGCTGCACTTCGAAGGGATGGTCCTCGAAATCCAGGCTGACGACTTCGGTATAGGGCGGCACGGCATAGATGCGCTTTTCGCGGCCGGCGCCAAACAGCTGCAGCGCGTCCGACAGATGCATTTTCGGATTGTCGAACTTCGGCGTCGGCGATGGGTCCATGACGTAGCGGCCGGCGACCTTGACCGGATAGGCGTAGGTCGTGGCAATGCGTCCGTTGCGGGCGATATCCTCATAGAGCTTCACGTGCATGAGGCCGTATTCCTCGAGCGCATGCATCTTACGCGTCTCGGTCTCGCGCGGCTCCAGGAAGCGTAAGGGTTCCGGGATCGGCACCTGGTAAACCAGCACCTGGTTCGGCCCGAGCTTGGCTTCCGGAATGCGGTGGCGCGTCTGGATGATGGTCGCCTCTTCCGTGCGGGTTGTCACGGCGACATTGGCGACCTTCTGGAAGAAGGCGCGGATGGAGACGGCGTTCGTCGTGTCGTCGGCCCCCTGGTCGATGACCTTCAGAACATCCTGCGGGCCGATGATCGCCGCCGTCAGCTGCACGCCACCGGTGCCCCAGCCATAGGGCATCGGCATTTCGCGCGAGGCGAAGGGCACCTGATAGCCAGGAATGGCGATCGCCTTCAGGATGGCGCGGCGGATCATCCGCTTGGTCTGCTCGTCGAGATAGGCGAAATTGTAGGTGGCGAGTTCGGTCATTCGGCTGCCTCCGTCATGGGTTCCATGCCGCGGTCGCGAGCCGCTTCGAAGTCGCGGCGCATGCGCCGCACCAGGTCGAGCTCGGCCTGGAAGTCGACATAATGCGGCAGCTTCAGATGTTCGACGAAGCCCGTCGCCTGCACATTGTCGGAGTGGGAAATGACGAATTCCTCGTCCTGAGCCGGCGCAACGATGTCTTCGCCGAGTTCCTCTGCCCGCAGGGCGCGATCGACCAGCGACATGGCCATCGCCTTGCGCTCGCTCTGGCCGAAGACCAGGCCGTAGCCGCGGGTAAACTGCGGCGGTGCCTTGGCCGAACCCCTGAACTGGTTGACCATCTGGCATTCGGTCACCTGGATGCGGCCGAGCGAGACGGCAAAGCCGAGTTCCGGCACCTCGAATTCCACTTCCACTTCGCCGATGCGGATTTCGCCGGTGAAGGGGTGGGTGCGGCCATAACCGCGCTGCGTCGAATAGCCGAGCGCCAGCAGAAAGCCTTCGTCGCCGCGGGCGAGCGCCTGCAGGCGAAGGTCGCGGGTCATCGGGAACTCTAGCGGCTCGCGCGTCAGGTCGCCGATCTCGTGATCGATGGGCATGGTGCCGTCGCCTTCGATCAGCCCCTCCTGGCCGAGGATTTCCGAGACGCGCATCACGCGGCCATCTTCCGCCGGCCGCTGCATCGGCTCGTCGACAGGTTCGTCGGTCAAAAGGCTCGGGTCGAGCAGGCGATGCGTATAATCGAAAGTCGGGCCGAGAAGCTGGCCGCCCGGCAAGTCCTTGTAGGTCGCGGAGATGCGGCGCTCGATCTTCATTGCTGATGTGTCGAGCGGCTGGGAATAACCGAAGCGCGGCAGAGTGGTGCGGTAGGCTCTGAGCAGGAAGATCGCCTCGATCATGTCGCCCCGCGCCTGGCGAACGGCAAGCGCGGCCAGCGTGCGGTCATAAAGCGAGCCCTCGGCCATGACGCGATCGACGGCGAGCCCCAGCTGCGCCACGATCTGGTCGATGCCGACTGCCGGCAGCGAGCGGTCGCCGCGGCGACGGTCGGCCAGCAGCCGGTGAGCATTGGCGATGGCGGCTTCGCCGCCCTTAACGGCAACATACATATGTCACAACTCCGTTGCGGTGATCTTGGTGGTGCGCGGCAGGCAGAGGAATTGCCGGTCCGCCGTCAGGATGAGATCGACGCCGCGCGGGAAGAGCGCGCGATTGTCGTTCCAGATGCGCAGCAACGCGTCCGGCAGCCCAACCGGGCCGATCATGGTCACATCCTTGATGCCAGGCCCCGAAAGCGCCAGTTCCTTGCCGCCCTCCAGGCTTTGGACTTCCAGAACGATCGTGGTCGACCGATCGGGATATTCCTGGGTGCCGATGCCGAACTGGCTGAAGGAGGAAAGCGCCATGCCGGCTTCGATGAAGGCGAACTGCGCCTCCAGCCGATCCGAAATGACGGGCGCTCCGGTGTGGAAGCCGAGCCATTCCGGCAGGCTTGATCTTGCCAGGCTGTTGGAGAGCCAGACAGACGTGTCGTGATCACAAAGGGTGAGGCCGATGGCGCCAGCGGCAACACCGAGTGGAGCGGGCGGCGCGACGTCAGCCTCAACGGTCTGCAGGGTGCCCGGACGTGCCATGGCGTCCATTGCCTTCTTGAAGACACTCTGGGCATCGAAAACCGGATCGATGAAGCCGCCGGTCAGGGCTTCGTTGCCGAAGGTTGGGGTGCTGGAAAGGCTCATCAATCTTCTCCGCGAACCATGGTGAAGAAATCGACGCGGGTTGCCGCCGTCTCTTCCGCGCGCTTGCGATCATAGTTTTCGATACGTTCGGTCACGGGCTGCAGAATTGCCCTTTCGACGAACTCCTTCGTGGCCGACTGCTGCCAGAGGGCATCGAAGATGGCCGAAAGCCGGACCTTTTCCCGATCCGTGCCGAGCGCGTGAGCGTGCCCGATTGTATTGGATGCCAGCCTGACGGTGGCGCGTGTCACCGTGACTTCACCGAGGTTAAAGGGGGAGCCACCGCCGCCGATGCGGCCGCGCACCATGACGAGCCCTGTCTCCGGTCCGCGCACCGGCTGTACCGTCGGCTTGCTCGGCAATGCTTCCCAGGCCGCCTCGAGCTCGTCGCGCTCGGCCTGCGCCAAGAGATCGGCGACGCGCTTGCGTTCCCGACGCTCCTGAGCGGCCGCTTCCTGCCTTTGTGCTGAATTCATCGCGCCTTCCTCTAAATGTCTATTGATATAGACAACCATACAAGATAGTTTTATATCTATTAGCGAGTCGTGACAAGCGTGTGACAGGGCGAGTGGGCGAAATGGCAGGGCAGAAGATCCAGAGGCAAACGGGCGTGGCGCTCTGGCGGCAGATCGCCGACCGGATTCGGACCTCGATCAACCACGGCGACTTCGACCAGACGGGTATGGTGCCGCCGGAAACGGTGCTGGCACTGCAGTTCGGCGTCAACAGGCACACGATCAGGAGCGCGCTCGCGGCACTAGCGCAGGAAGGGATTGTCCGCGCCGTGCAAGGACGCGGCACGCTGATTGAGCGCAAGGAGCGACTAAGCTTCCCGATTTCAAGGCGCACGCGATTTTCGCAAGGGATCGGCGACCAGGTACGTGAGACCCGCAGCGTGCTGCTTGCATCGGGCGAAGAGGCCGCGAGTATCGAATTGGCCCGGCAGCTCAAGATCAAGACGGGTACGCCGCTGATCCGGCTGGAAACGCTCGGCCAGGCGGATCATCGTCCGGTATCGCGCGCCACCAGCTGGTTCCCGGCGGATCGTTTTGGCGATATCGCTGAGATCTATCGGGCGACGGGATCGATCACCAAGGCATTCAAGGAGCTTGGCGTGCCCGATTACGTTCGCGTCGTCACCGAGATCACCGCAACGCATGCCGATGAAGGCGATCTCACCGATCTGCAATTATCCCCCGGCGCCATCGTATTGGTTGCCCAGGCGCTCAATGCGGATCTCGACAATATCCCCGTGCAATATTCGATTTCCCGCTTCGCCGCCGACAGGGTGCGCTTCACCGTCGAGAACTGATGCCGCACTAGGGAATCGGCTGAAAATCGTTCGGCGGCCATTGCTGTGCGGCATGCAGGATGCGGATTATGCGCACCGTTTCATCAGCAAGATCATAAACCAGCAGATAGTTTCTGTGCACGACGAGTTCGCGTGTCCTGGATACGCGGCCGGGTCAGACCGTCATTGGATGGGTCATGAGTTGTTTCGACCGTTTGGCGAAGAGTTCGTCCAGCGCGATTGCCGCAGAGGCGTTCTCAGCCTCGATATAAATATAGATGGCGCGTCGATCAGCCCGTGCTTCGGGAGTCCACGCAAGTTTCACGAAGAACGCCCGCTGAGTTTGCGGCGTGTTTCTTCTCGCAAGGCGGCAAATTCAGCATCTATATTGTCGTCAGGAATGAGATTGCCGGCGTTGGCTGAAGCAAGACCGGCCTGAACCTGCTGGCGAAACCATGTGTCATATTCAGCGGCATCTTGCTGGCGCCGCACATAATCGCGCATGAAAGCCCGAAGCAACTGCGCACCGGTTTGATCATGCGCTTTCGCAGCCTCGCTGAAAGCCGCCTTCAACTCTTCTTCAACTCGGAAGGTAAATGTCGCGTCGGTCATGTCAGTCCATGTGTTACATACGCAGTGCAGTGTAACACTTATTGCGGCATTTCCCACCCCTCATCTCAGGCATATGAGGGGTGGTTTCCGTTCAACAGCTCAATGCGCGCCGGACATGTCGCCGAGGACTTCCTTCGAGGCGACGGTGGAATCGGCCTTGAGCTTGTAGACCATGGGTACGCCGGTCGCGAGGTTCAGCTCCAGGATCTGCGCCTTGCTCAGGCGGTCGAGAACCATGACGAGCGAGCGCAGCGAGTTGCCGTGAGCGGCCACCAGCACGTTCTGGCCGGCGAGCACGCGCGGCAGGATTTCTGTGAGGTAATAGGGCCAGACGCGTGCACCGGTATCGCGCAGGCTTTCGCCGCCGGGCGGCGGAACGTCGTAGGAGCGGCGCCAGATGTGAACCTGCTCTTCGCCCCACTTGGCGCGGGCGTCGTCCTTGTTGAGACCGGAGAGATCGCCGTAGTCGCGCTCGTTCAGCGCCTGATCCTTGATGGTTTCGAGGCCGGGCTGGCCGATTTCATCGAGGATGATCTTCAGCGTGTGCTGGGCGCGCGTCAGCGCGGAGGTAAAGGCGATGTCGTACTTGATGCCGTAGTCGGCCAAAGCCTTGCCGCCGGTCTTGGCCTCTTCGATGCCAAGCGCGGTCAGATCCGGGTCCTTCCAGCCGGTAAAGAGATTCTTCAGATTCCAGTCGCTCTGGCCGTGGCGAACGAGAACGAGAGTGCCGCTCATAAATTTCTCCTTAATGAAGCAATTCCAGGAAAAGTGTGTAGCGGTTTTCCGTCCGGAATTGCGAGACAACAAAAGGCTGGAGCGGATCGGCAGTTCCATGCCGATCCGCTCCAGGATCGGATCAACGTGTGGAAAGCCCGAGAACATCGAGCATGGAATAGAAGCCGGGTTTCTTGTCGCGTGCCCAGAGTGCTGCCTGCAGCGCCCCGCGCGCAAACAGCGAGCGGTCGCCGGCATTGTGCGACAGCGTCAGCCGCTCCCCCTCGCTGGCGAAGATGACGGAGTGATCGCCGACCACGCCGCCGCCACGCAAGGTCGCAAAGCCGATCGAGCCTGCCGGGCGCGGCCCGGTATGGCCGTCGCGCACGCGAACGGAATTGTCGTTGAGATCGACGCCACGGCCCTTCGCCGCTGCCTGGCCGAGCAGGAGTGCCGTGCCTGAGGGCGCATCGACCTTGTGGCGGTGATGCATCTCCAGCACTTCGATATCCCAATCGTTCGAAGGCAGCGCCCGCGCCGCCTGCTCGACAAGCACACTCAAAAGGTTGATGCCGAGGCCCATATTGCCCGACTTGACGATGCGGGCATGCCGTGCGGCAGCCTTGAACTTCGACTCGTCTTCGTCCGAACATCCGGTCGTGCCGATGATGTGCACGATGCGCGCCTGGGCGGCGAGACCGGCGAAGGTGATGCTGGTTGCCGGCGTCGTGAAATCGATGACGCCTTCGGCATGCAGAAAGGCGGCAAGCGGATCGTCGGTGACGGGAACGCCGATCGGCCCGAGCCCGGCGATCTCGCCGGCATCCTTGCCGATGAAGGCGGAGCCGGGGCGGGCGACGGCGGCGTGCAGGGTTACGCCCTCGGTTGCGTGGATGATCCGGATGAGAGCCTGTCCCATGCGGCCCGCCGCGCCCACCACCACCAGCTTCATCGCATCGTCGCTCATGTCGTCTCTATCGTCTATTTGCGGGAACTGCTCGAAATCGCCGGTAGCTGCAGGTTGTTGAGCCGAGCGTAGAGGCCATTGTCTGATGTCGCAAGCGTCTCATGGTTGCCCTCTTCGACAACCCGGCCGTTCTGCATGACGACGATCTTCTCGGCGCGGACAACCGTCGACAGGCGGTGCGCGATGACGACGACCGTACGGCCGCTCATCGCTTCTTCCAGCGCCTTCTGGACAGCTGCTTCGGATTCCGTGTCGAGCGCCGAGGTCGCTTCGTCCAAAAGCAGGATCGGCGCGTTGCGCACCAGCGCGCGGGCGATCGACAAGCGCTGGCGCTGGCCGCCGGACAGCGTCACACCATTTTCGCCGACCGGTGTGTCATAGCCCATCGGCTGCGCCTCGATGAAATCATGGGCATAGGCAAGGCGCGCTGCTTCCTCGATCTCGGCATCCGTCGCGTTCGGACGGCCGTAGCGGATATTGTCGCGGATCGTGCCTTCGAAGAGATAGGGCTGCTGCGAAACATAGGCGAGCTGTTCCCGCAGCGACTGTTTCGTTACATGCGCGATATCCTGCCCGTCGATGAAGATGCTGCCGGCCTTCGGATCATAGAAGCGCGGGATGAGATTGATGACGGTGGACTTGCCGGCGCCGGAAGGGCCGACCAGCGCCGTCGTCTGTCCGCCCTCGGCCGTGAAGTTGACACCGGAAAGCACGGATTCGTCGCCATAGGCAAAATGAACGTCGCGGAACTCGATGCGAGCCTCGGTCACGCTGAGCGGCTTGGCATCCGGCAGGTCGCGTTGGCGCGGCTCCATGTCGAGCAGCTCGTAGATCATCCGCGCATTGACGACCGCGCGCTCCAGCTGCACCTGCAGCTTGGCGAGGCGGCGGGCCGGATCATAGGCGAGCAGCAGCGAAGTGGCGAAGGAGAAGAATACGCCCGGCGAAACATTGTCGTAGATCGACCGGTAGGCGGCATAGGCGAAAAGACTGGCGATCGCGAAGCCGGCGACTGTTTCGATCAGCGGTCCGTTGCGCTCCGAAAGACGGGCGATGCGGTTCTGCCGGTGCTCGGCGGCGGTGATCAGCTTGTTGATCTTGCGCTCGAGCTCTTCTTCCATCGTGAAGGCCTTGACAATGGAAACGCCTTGAATGGTCTCCTGCATCGCACCGAGCACATGGCTGTTCAGGACCACCGCATCGCGTGTGGCCGCGCGCAGGCGCTTGGAAATATAGCGCAGCGCGAAGAAGAGCGGCGGCGCGATGACGACGAACGCAATGCTAAGCACCGGATCCTGGAAGACCATGACGCAGAGCAGGGCGACGAAGGTCAGAAGGTCGCGCGCCGTCGACGTGATCGTCAGGTTCATGACATCACGGATGCCCGAGACGTTCTGGCTGATGCGGGCAGCGAGCTGCGCGGAGCGGGCTTCGCTGAAGAAGCCGACCGACAGCGTCATCAGATGCGAATAAAGGCGGCGCTGATAGCGGGCGATGATGTTGTTGCCGATCTTCGACAGGATGACCGACTGAAAATATCCCGCAAAACCGCGCACCACGAAAACGAGGAAGATGCTGAAGCAGATTTTCCAGGCATCGACGATATCGCGGGCGATAAAGGCGCTGTCGATGACCGATTTGACGATGTAACCGATGTAAGCGGTCGAAAGCGCAACGAGGGTAAGACAGGTAATCGCGATGGCGTAGCCGCGAATGTGATCGCGGCCGTTCTCGGCGATAATACGCTTCAGCATGCCGGTAATGGCTTCGCTGTCGACGCTTTTGCTTTTCGGGTCAGGCAATTTCAATAATCGGCTTCCTGTCTTGAACCAAGCGAGCCGCATCTGGCACGTGCTTCCGCGGCTCTATTAAAGAGTTAGCACGGCTTTGGCTAGACATGGTCTGCCGGGCTGGTTAAGGCCGATCACGGAGCCGGGCCCATTATAGAGAAAGCCGGCGCCTTCAAAAAGGCATGGCACACAGGGTTTCAGCGCGCCATGCTCTACCTGGCAATCCGGTTAACGCCGCCAGCGACGGCCTTCCGTGGCAAGGCCGAAGCTCTTGGGCTTGCGGGCGTAGGTCGCAAGGCCCGAAAGCGCCGCCAGCGGATTGATGACCACATGGGTCGGAATCGTCTTCATCATTTCCGTGTGTGGCGCCTTGTCTTCGAAGGCGGCGCGGAACTCCGGCTTCTGCAGCGCCGGCAGGATCTTTTGCGGAATGCCGCCGGAGAGATAGACGCCGCCGCGCGCCATGAAGACCATGGCGATATCGCCGGCGACGCGTCCGAGATAGGTGACGAACAGCGTCAGCGTCTCCTCCGCCTGCGCATTGGTGCCGGCAAGGGCGTGGTTGGTGATGTCGGCCGGTTCCTTCAGGCTCGGCGCGATGCCGTCAGCTGCGCAGATGGCATGATAAAGGTTCTGCAGGCCGCGGCCGCAGATCACCTGCTCGGCCGAGATGCGGCCTTCGATGGGCTCCAGATGCGGCCAGATCTGCAGGTCGCGTTCCGTGCGCGGCCCGAGATCGATATGGCCGCCTTCGCCCGGCACAGGCACCCATTGATGCTGGGTATGGACCAGGGCGCCCACGCCAAGCCCGGTGCCCGGTCCGAGTACGACACGCGATGCGATCTTGGTTCCGGATGCTTCGCCGATGGTCTGGCGATGCTCGTCGGAAATCTCGGCGATCGCCAGCGCCTGCGCCTCGAAATCGTTGATGACGAGCACGTCCTCGATGCCGAGATTGGCGATCATCGTCTTCGGACGGATCACCCAGTCGCAATTTGTGAGTGGAATTTCATCGCCTTGGACAGGGCCGGCCATGGCGAGGATTGCGGCGCGGGGCCGTGTCTTCGTCTTTTCGAGGATCAGCTTGATCGCATCGTCGATTGTCTCGAAATTCGCCGTCTGCACGACCGGAAAATGCTCCGGTTCGGAGCCTGCATCGACAAGGATCGAGAAACGCGCATTGGTCCCACCGATATCGCCGATCAGAATGGGAAACGGCGGGGGGGCATCGCTGTGATTGAGCTCGGGCATGGACAGGTCCGTGTCTGCCGCCGGCAAGGCGGATTAATGGTTCAGTGTTTTGATCAGCCGCTCGGCGGTGGATTCGTTGAGTGCCATCGGAATGTCGTAGAGAACGGCAAGCCGCGTCAATGCCTTCACATCGACGTCGTGCGGCAGGGGCGTGAGGGGATCGATGAAGAAGATGAGCATGTCGATCTCGCCGGTGGCGATGAGAGCGCCGATCTGCTGATCGCCGCCAAGCGGCCCGCTTTTCAGGCGGGTGACCTTGAGGTCGGGGCAGGCATCAAGCACTCGGCCGCCCGTCGTGCCGGTCGCAACGATCTTCCAATCGGCAAGAGCTGCCTGGTTGCGCCGTGCGAACTCCGCCATCGCATCTTTTTTCTGATCATGCGCGATCAAGGCGATGCATTTGCTGCCGGCCATGAAATCCTTGCTCCACCCAGTGCTTTCAATCGATTTATCCGCCTTCTATACCAAGGAGACCTGTTTTAAAAGGCTGAACCGGCAAGGAGGTTTCCGGCCTCATTGCTGCGGGATTTGGCCGGGCGGCGTGTCGCCGGAAACAGATCCGGAGGCAGGCCCAGAGACAGGTAACGCGTTCGTTTCCGCCGCTGCATCGGCAGCTTTGGCGCCAAAGGTTGCGGCGCGAGCCGATGCGACCGATGGTGCCGCCACTATGGCCTGGCAGGCTTTGGGCAGATCGGAAACCATGACCTCGCGCGGCTTGACCGGAGGTTTCGTGCTCGGCTTCGGCTTCGCCCACGGCTCGGGACCGAACCACCAGGCGAGCGGCTTGTCGCAGCCGTCGCCCGCGGCGACCGGCGCCTGCCCTGTGCAGCCGACGGAGCCGGCTGGGCAACGGAGGCGGATATGGAAATGCGAGTCATGCCCGTATTCCGGCCGCAGCTTGCTGAGATTAGTGCGATCGCCCGTCCAGGTCTCGCACATCTTCTTCTTGATCGCCGGGTTGACGAAGATGCGCTCGACTTCGGGATAGCTTGCCGCCCGCATGAGCAGGCGGGCATGCGCCTGCGTCCAGACCTTGTCGTTGATCGTCAGGAACTTGTCCTTGGCGAGCATCGTGGTGAAGGGCAGGGTTTCGCGCTCTTCCGCCGTCATCTTGTGCCGTGGCATCGGCGTCAGCCAGACGTCGGCATCGAGGCCGATCTGATGCGAGGCATGGCCGTTTGCCATCGGGCCGCCGCGCGGCTGCGAGATATCGCCGACGAGCAGGCCCGGCCAGCCGTCATTCCTGGCCGCATCGCGCGACAGCCGCTCGAGCAGACCGATCATTTCAGGCCGGCCCCAGCGGCGATTGCGCGACAGGCGCATCGCCTGCCAGGTCGGACCGTCCGCGGGCAGGGCGACCGCGCCGGCAAGGCAGCCCTTGGCATAGAAACCGATCGATTGCGGCGGTCCCTGCGTCGGCAGTGTCGCGGCTCCGAAGACGGCCTTGGCGCTGCCGGGCGAGGGGGGTGCCTGCTGCGCCAGCGCATCGCCGGCGATAAGACCCATTCCAATCATTGTCGCGAAAGAGACTTTGCCGATTGTTGGAAGGGAGCGAGCCAGAAGTGAAATCATGCATATCCTTGAGCGGCGGTCGGCGTTATCCAAAGTGATTTGGGCCGAAGTGATTTGCCCCGAGATTATCCTGAAAAGCAATGGAAGTTAATCCGCGGCATGGCCGGCGGCCGACAAGCGACCGCCTTCTCATGACTGCACTAAGGCTTCGGACCGATCAGTTCGCCAGGATTTCCGCCGTCTTGCGGATGCGCGACAGCCGCGGCAGCACTTTCGTGCAGGCGAAATCCTGCATCTCCTGCGAAAGGGTCGTTACGGCATCTTCCGCGACGATCACGGCATAATTTGCGGCATAGCCGTCGCGTACGGTCGCTTCCACGCCGAAATTGGTGGCGACTCCCGTCACGATCAAAGTGTTGATGCCGCGGCGGCGAAGCTGCAGATCGAGTTCCGTGCCGTAGAAGGCGCTCCATTGACGCTTGACGATGGCCACATCCGGCGTCAGCGCCGCCATCTCGACAGGCGCTTCCAACGCGGCCGGCGGCAAACCTCCTGGGGGAAGCGTGAAGCTTTCGTCAGTCGGCTGATTGACAGCGTCGGCATAGTCTGCGGAAAATCCGACCGTTACGAAAACGGTCGTTCCGCCATCGGCTTTCAGCCTGTTTGCGATGGCAACCGTATTGGCGACGATCTGCTGGGCAGGATGGGGCGCGAGCGGTCTGGTAAGAACGAGGCCCTGCAAGTCGATGGAAATAAGAGCGGTGGTCTTGGGATCGTAAAGCGGCATCTGGAGCTCCGAAAGAAATATGAGGCTATCCTCACAATGAAAAATATGAGGGAAGCCTCACAAAAATCAAGTGAAGCATTGAAGACACGAACGCCGAAGCGGCAGCGCGGCCATGAGCGCGTCGTCATATTGCTGGAGGCGGCCGCAAAGGTTTTCGCGCGTAAGGGCTACGACGCAGCAACGATGACGGAGATTGCGGCCGAGGCGCATTCTTCCATAGGCTCGCTCTATCAGTTCTTTCCGACCAAGCCCTTGCTGGCCGAAGCGCTGCATATCGAACGCCTGGAGCGATTGAAAGCCGGGCTTCGGGACATGGCGGAACGGAGCACCGGCCTTTCCGCAGCCGATAGCGGCGAGGCGATCTTCGATGCGCTCAGCGCCTTCATGGATGAATATCCGGAGTTTTCGGTGCTGGCGGGTCGCCGCGATATTCCGAAGGAGCGCAAGGCGCGCTCACGGGCGGAGCTGAAGGAACTGATCGCCGGCGTTCTGCGGCGGGCGCAGCCGCCGATATCGGACGATATCGCGCTGATGTCGGGCATCGTACTCGAACTGCTGCGCATCGTCGTTGCCATCGCCGCCGAGCCTGATGCCGCCGAGGACCGCCGCGTCGCCGGCGAATTGCGGCTGATGCTGCGCAAACGTCTTGAAGAAGCTGCGGCAAAGGGCTGATTCCTGGAGATGGTCTTCGGCGTCTTTGCAAAGAGATGAGTTGTTGCGTCCTGCTTTTTGCCCTCATTTGCCTTATGCTGATTCTCGGAAAACATCAGGAGATCATGAATGGCATTGTCGCGGTTGAAAGCAGGCTTGGTCGTTTCTCTTTTTTGCCTGCTGGCAATGCCTCTATCCTCGCAAGCCGAAGAGCCGCAATTCCGCATCGGTACGGCCATTCTCGGCGACCTGAAATATCAGCCCGGCTTCAAGCATTTCGACTATGTCAATCCGGATGCGCCGAAGGGCGGTGAGGTGAAGCTGTCTGCCAGCGGCACGTTCGATACCCTCAATCCGGTGCTATCGAAGGGCAATATCGTCGATGGTACCGAACTGATCTACGATACGCTGCTGAAGAAGGCCGATGATGAGGCCAATTCCTCCTACGGCCTGCTTGCCGAGGGCGTTTCCTATCCCGATGACGTCTCGAGCGCCACCTTCCGGCTGCGTGCCGAGGCAAAGTGGGCCGATGGAACACCGGTGACGCCCGAGGATGTCATCTTCAGCTTCGAGAAAACCAAAGAACTCAATCTGTTGGTGACAGGATATTACACCCATGTCGTGAGCGCCGAAAAGACAGGCGAGCGCGACGTTACCTTCCACTTCGATGAGAAAGGTAACCGCGAGCTGCCCTCGATCCTGGGTCAGCTTACGATCCTGCCAAAACATTGGTGGGAAGCAAATGGCCCTGATGGCAAGCCCCGCGATATCTCGCGCACCACACTTGAGCCGGTCATGGGATCAGGTCCCTACAAGATCGCATCAATGCAACCGGGGTCCTCGATCCGCTATGAACTGCGTGATGATTACTGGGGCAAAAACCTGCCGGTCAATATCGGCGAGAACAATTTCGGCGCGATAAACTATGTTTATTTTTCCGATTATGACGTCGCCTTCGAGGCGTTTCGCAGCGGCGTCATCGATTACTGGCAGGACAATTCGACAAGCCATTGGGTGACCGGATACGATTTTCCGGCCGCCAAGGATGGGCGCATCAAGCGTGAGGAATTGCCCAACACACTGCGCTCGGTCGGCGTCATGCAGGCGCTCGTTCCCAATATGCGCCGCGAACAGTTCAAGGACGAACGTGTGCGCGAGGCGCTGAACTACGCTTACGATTTCGAGGAACTGAATCGGACCCTTTCCTTTGGCAAGTTGACGCGCGTCGACAGCTTCTTTTTCGGTACGAAATTCGCTTCCTCTGGCCTGCCGCAAGGGGAGGAGCTCAATGTCCTGAATAGTGTCAAGGACAAGGTACCTGCCGAGGTCTTTACCACGCCTTATGCCAATCCGGTCGCCGGCGATCCGCAGAAGGCGCGCGATAATTTCCGTAAGGCGATTGCCCTGTTCAAGGAGGCCGGCTGGGTCCTCAAGGGCAATAAGATGGTGAACGCGCAGACCGGTCAGCCGTTTTCGCTGGAGCTCCTCTTGAACAATCCTTCACTGGAAAGGTCGGTGCTGCCGTATATTCAGAATCTGAAGCGCATCGGCATCGATGCCAGCATCAGGACTGTCGATCCCTCGCAGTACGTCAACCGCGTTCGCAGCTTCGATTACGATATGATCTGGGTCGTCTGGGCGGAGACGTTGAATCCCGGCAACGAGCAGCTTGATTTCTGGGGTTCGGCCGCCGCCGGCCGCCAGGGATCCCGCAACTATGCGGGTATTTCCGATCCGGGCGTCGACGCGCTTATTCAGAAGGTGATCTTCGCAAAGGACGTGGCGGAAAAGGAAGCGACGGTCAAAGCGCTCGATCGTGTACTGCTTGCCCATCATTATGTCCTGCCGACCTTCTACGGGACGACGACACGAATCGCTTACTGGGACAAGTTCGAGCATCTGCCCGAATTGCCCTATTATTCGATCGGCTTCCCCGAAGTCTGGTGGTCGAAAGGCGTCGGAAAGTGAGCTTCTCTTGCCATAAGGGGCCCGCTGGCTCCAAATGCTCAGGGCTGATTCGGATAGTTTCAAGATGATATGACTGCGCCGGTCTCGATCCGGCGGAAGGGAATGTGATTTGATCGACAGTTGGATTGAGGCAAGGCGGAGCATACCCCTCTTTGAGGGAGCGGCGGGCTGATGGGCGCCTATATCCTGCGACGCCTCCTGCTGATGATCCCGACCATCGTCGGCATCATGGCCATTTCCTTCACCATCGTGCAGTTTGCGCCCGGCGGTCCGGTCGAACAGGTCATCGCGCAGCTGACCGGGCAGGGCGACAATGCCACCGGCCGCCTGTCCGGCGGCACCGATATGCTGGCTCAGCAATCCCTAGATGACAGCAACTCGAAATATCGCGGCGCGCAGGGTCTTGATCCGGAACTGATCGCCAAGCTCGACAAGCAGTTCGGCTTCGACAAGCCGCCGCTCGAGCGCTTCGGCCAGATGATGTGGAATTATATCCGCTTCGACTTCGGCGAGAGCTTCTTCCGCAACACCACGGTCATCGATCTTATCGGCCAGAAGCTGCCGGTATCGATCTCGCTCGGCATCTGGATCCTGATCTTCTCCTACGCCATCTCCATCCCGCTCGGCATTCGCAAGGCGGTGCAGGACGGCTCGACCTTCGATGTCTGGACGTCGGGCATCATCATCATCGGCTATGCGGTCCCGAGCTTCCTGTTCGGCATCATGCTGATCGTGCTGTTTGCCGGCGGATCCTTCTTCGACTGGTTCCCCCTGCGCGGCCTCGTTTCGGATAATTTCGCCGACCTCAGCTGGTGGCAGAAGATCCTCGACTATCTCTGGCATCTGGTGCTGCCGCTGATTTCGCTCTCGCTCGCCGCCTTTGCCACCACGACGCTGCTCACCAAGAATTCCTTCATTGAAGAGATCAAGAAGCAATATGTCATCACCGCCCGCGCCAAGGGTCTTTCCGAGCGGCGCGTGCTCTATGGCCATGTCTTCCGCAACGCCATGCTCATCGTCATTGCCGGCTTCCCCGGCGCTTTCATCTCCGCCTTCTTCACCGGCTCGCTTTTGATCGAGAATATCTTCTCGCTCGATGGCTTGGGGCGCCTGAGCTATCTCTCCGTTGTCCAGCGCGACTATCCGGTGGTGTTTGCCACGCTCTTCATCTTTTCGCTGCTTGGCCTCGTCGTCAGCCTTATCTCCGACCTGATCTACACCTGGATCGATCCGCGCATCGACTTCGAGCGGAGGGAGGTGTGATGGACGCGACCAATCAGCAGACGCTATCGACTACGGTGAAGCCGCCACGCAAGGGACTGTTCTCGCCGACCAACCTGCGCCGCTGGGAGAATTTCAAGGCCAACCGCCGCGGCTACTGGTCGCTCTGGATCTTCCTCGTTCTGTTCGTCCTCAGCCTTGGAGCCGAGTTCATCACGAATGACCGGCCGATCCTCGTCTCCTACAAGGGCGAGATCCTGACGCCGGTCTTTGTCGATTATCCGGAAGAAAAATTCGGCGGCTTCCTGGCGCAGACGGATTACCGCGCCCAGGATATCCAGGACGAGATCAATGCCAATGGCTGGATGATCTGGCCACCGATCCACTATTCCTATCAGACCGCCAATTCCAACCTGCCGAAGGGATTGTCGGCGCCGACGCCGCCATTCTGGGCGATGAGCAAGGAGACGCGCTGTTCGGGCTATCCCGGCGGTGTTGCCGACCCGAACTGCAACTGGAGCAATTTCAACTGGCTCGGCACCGATGACCAGGCGCGTGATGTGCTCGCCCGCCTGATCTACGGCTTCCGCATCTCGGTGCTGTTTGGACTCGCCCTCACCATCTGCTCGGCCGTCGTCGGCGTCTGCGCCGGCGCGATACAGGGCTATTTCGGCGGCTGGACCGATCTTCTGATGCAGCGTTTCATCGAAATCTGGTCGTCCATGCCAGTGCTCTATATCCTGCTGATCATCGCTTCGGTGCTGCCGCCGGGCTTCTTCATCCTGCTCGGGATTTTGCTCTTGTTTTCCTGGGTGGGGCTCGTCGGCGTCGTGCGCGCCGAATTCCTCAGAGCGCGCAATTTCGAATATGTGCGCGCCGCCCGCGCGCTCGGCGTCAACAACCGCACCATCATGTATCGCCACCTGCTGCCGAACGCGATGGTCGCGACCCTGACCTTCGTTCCCTTCATCCTGTCGGGCTCGATCACCACCCTGACCTCGCTGGATTTCTTAGGTTTCGGCATGCCGCCGGGCTCGCCGTCGCTCGGTGAGATGATCGCTCAGGGCAAATCCAATCTGCAGGCTCCCTGGCTGGGGCTCTCGGCCTTCTTCACCATGTCGATCATGCTGTCGCTGCTGATTTTCATCGGCGAGGCCGTGCGCGACGCCTTCGATCCGAGGAAAACGTTCCGATGAGCGAAAACTACACTCCGTTGCTGTCAGTCCGCAATCTCTCTGTCGCCTTTCATCAGGGCGGGCAGACATCGACCGCGGTCGATGGCGTTTCCTTCGATATCGCCAAGGGCGAAGTCTTGGCGCTGGTCGGCGAATCCGGCTCCGGCAAGTCGGTTTCGGCCAATTCGATCCTGAAGCTCTTGCCCTATCCGGCCGCAAGCCACCCTTCCGGCGAAATCCTGTTCAAGGGCAAGGACCTGCTGAAGGCATCCGACAACGAGCTGCGCGCCGTGCGCGGCAACGACATCACGATGATCTTCCAGGAGCCGATGACCTCGCTCAATCCGCTCCACTCGATCGAAAAGCAGATCAGCGAGATCCTGGCCTTACATCAGGGCATGACCGGCGAGGCTGCCCGCAACCGCACGCTGGAGCTTTTGAACCAGGTCGGCATCCGCGAACCGGAAAAGCGCCTAAAGGCCTATCCGCATGAACTATCGGGTGGTCAGCGTCAGCGCGTGATGATCGCCATGGCGCTTGCCAATCGTCCCGAACTGCTGATCGCCGACGAGCCGACGACGGCGCTCGACGTGACCGTGCAGGCGCAGATCCTCGAACTGCTGCGCGACCTCAAGGGCACGCACGGCATGTCGATGCTGTTCATCACCCACGATCTCGGCATCGTCCGCAAGTTCGCCGACCGTGTCTGCGTGATGACCAAGGGGCGTATCGTCGAGACCGGCACGGTGGAGGAGGTTTTCACCAATCCGCAGCATGACTATACCCGCCATCTGCTGGCCGCCGAGCCGCGCGGCGAGCCGCCGGCGAGCGATGCGAACAAGCCTGTCGTCATGGAAGGCAGCGATATCCGTGTGTGGTTCCCGATCAAGGCGGGCTTCATGCGCAAGGTCGTCGATCATGTGAAGGCGGTCGACGGCATCGATCTGAAGCTCAGGGCCGGCCAGACGCTCGGCGTCGTCGGCGAATCTGGCTCGGGCAAGACGACGCTCGGTCTGGCGCTCGCCCGGCTTATTTCCTCCAAAGGACGCATCGCCTTCGTCGGCAAGGATATAGCCGGCTATTCGTTCCGGGAAATGCGGCCGCTGCGCAACCAGCTGCAGGTGGTTTTTCAGGATCCTTATGGATCGTTGAGCCCGCGCATGTCGGTCGGCGAGATCATCGCCGAGGGGTTGAAGGTGCATGAGCGATCGCTTTCGGCCGATGAGCGCGACAAGCGCGTCTGCTGGGCGCTGGAGGAAGTAGGCCTCGACCCTTCCACCCGCTGGCGTTTCCCGCATGAATTTTCCGGCGGCCAGCGCCAGCGCATTGCAATCGCTCGCGCCATGGTGCTGAAGCCGCGTTTCGTCATGCTGGACGAGCCAACCTCGGCGCTCGATATGAGCGTGCAGGCACAGGTCGTGGATTTGCTGCGCGACCTGCAGAAGAAGCATGATCTTGCCTATCTCTTCATCAGCCACGACCTGAAGGTGGTGAAGGCGCTCGCCAACGAACTGATCGTCATGCGCTTCGGTAAGGTCGTCGAGCAGGGCGCATCCACCGATATTTTCCGGGCGCCGAAAGAGGACTACACCAGGGCGCTGCTTGCCGCTGCCTTCAATATCGAAGCGGTGCCGACCGCCGCCATCCAGCAATAGAGACCACCATCATGCCGGCCAAAAGCCCCGTTCTCGTCGACCTCAAATTCGATCCGGCAACCGTCGCCAGGGCACTCGAAACCGCTTTTGCCGATCGCGGCAGCATCAATCTCGCCGACCCCGCCAGCAAGGGGCTGGATCTGAGGCATGTCGACTATGCGCTGCTGTGGAAGCCGGATGCCGATCTTTTTGAGCGCGCGCCCAATCTCAAGGTGATCTTCTCGGGCGGCGCCGGCGTCGATTCGATGATGTCCATTGCCGGCCTGCCCGATATTCCGATCGTCCGCTTCGTCGATCGCAGCCTGACGGTGCGCATGAGCGAATGGGTCGTGATGCAGTGCCTGATGCATCTGCGCGATGTGCAGGGGCATATGCGCAATCAGCGACAGCATGTATGGGCGCCGCAGCATGGCCCCGAGGCGGCGGATGTTACCATCGGCGTCATGGGACTCGGCGTTCTCGGTTGCGATGCCGCCGCCAAGCTGAAGGTGATGGGTTTCAACGTCATCGGCTGGTCGCGTGGGAAGAAAGAAATCGACGGCATGGAAACCTTCGATGCCGGCGGGCTCGATACGTTTCTGGCGCGTACCGACATTCTTGTCGGCCTCCTGCCGCTGACACCGGAAACGACCGGGATTTACAACATCTCGCTTTTCTCCAGGCTGCACCGCAACGGCCCGCTCGGCAAGCCGGTCTTCATCAATGCCGGCCGTGGCAAGAGCCAGGTTGCGGCCGATATCGCCTCGGCCGTTCGCACTGGCATTCTCGGCGGCGCCTCGCTCGATGTTTTTGCCGTCGAACCGCTCTCGGCTGATGATCCGCTCTGGGACCTGGAAAATGTCATCATTACGCCGCATGATTCCGCCGTGTCTGACGAAAAGGCGTTGATGCGCCATGTCGAGGAGCAGATCGCCCGTTTTGAACGCGGCGAGCCGCTGCAGCATCTGGTGGATCGCGACCGGGGTTACTAAATCCGGTAGGATGCGGAAGTTACGGCGCTTCGCTTTCGCGGGTTGAATGCGGCGCGTTTGCCCTGACATCAATTTTCTTTCAGTGACTGGACTTTCGCTCCACATTTTTTGATAACAAGGCGCGACAATCGCATGCCCGCAGGATAGTTGGCGGCGAGCATGACGTCCGTAGGGCAGGAGACGGGGCAGGAACGACATGACCAAGACGGATATCGCCACCCGTGTCTATAACCACACCTGGAAGCTTGATCCGATCATCCGCAGCCTGATCGATACGGATTTCTATAAGCTTCTCATGCTGCAGATGATCTGGAAACTCTATCCGGAGGTCGACGCCACCTTCTCGCTCATCAACCGCACCAAAAGCGTTCGCCTTGCCGAGGTGATCGACGAAAAGGAATTGCGCGAGCAGCTCGATCACGCCCGCACGCTCCGCCTCTCCAAGAAGGAGATGATCTGGCTCGCGGGTAATACCTTCTATGGCCGCGCGCAGATCTTCGAGCCGGAATTCCTCGCCTGGCTGTCGAATTTCCAACTGCCCGAATATGAGCTTTCGAAGCGCGACGGCCAGTATATTCTCGATTTCCACGGCTCGTGGAAGGAAACGACGATGTGGGAGATCCCCGCACTCGCCATCATCAACGAGCTTCGTTCGCGCACGGCGCTGAAGGCGCTCGGTCCCTTCACGCTCGATGTGCTCTACGCCCGCGCCAAGGCCAAGATGTGGGAGAAGGTGGAGCGTCTGAGGGAACTGCCGGGCCTGCGCATTTCCGATTTCGGCACCCGCCGCCGCCACAGCTTCCTCTGGCAGCGCTGGTGCGTCGAGGCGCTGAAGGAAGGCGTGCCGCACGCTTTCACCGGCACGAGCAACGTGCTGCTCGCCATGGATTCCGATCTCGAAGCCGTTGGCACCAATGCGCATGAACTGCCGATGGTCGCCGCGGCACTTGCGAAAAACGACGAAGAACTCGGCAAGGCGCCTTACAAGGTGCTGCGCGACTGGAACCGCCTCTATGGCGGCAATCTGCTCGTCGTGCTGCCCGATGCCTTCGGAACGGCTTCCTTCCTGCGCAACGCGCCGGAATGGGTGGCCGACTGGACCGGCTTCCGCCCCGACAGCGCGCCTCCCATCGAAGGCGGCGAGAAGATCATCAACTGGTGGAAGAAGATGGGCCGCGATCCGCGCCAGAAGCTGCTGATCTTCTCTGACGGCCTCGATGTCGATGCCATCATCGACACCTACAAGCATTTCGACGGTCGCGTCCGCATGAGCTTCGGCTGGGGCACCAATCTGACCAATGATTTCGCCGGCTGCGCGCCCACCGAACTCAAGGGGCTCAGCCCGATTTCGATCGTCTGCAAGGTGATCGAGGCAAATGGCCGCCCGGCCGTCAAGCTTTCGGACAATCCGCAGAAGGCAACCGGCGAGCCGGCAGAGGTCGAGCGCTATCTGAAATTCTTCGGCGCGGAAGATCGCATCGATCAGGACGTACTTGTCTGATGCTGCTATAGACAAGCCCCGCATGGGGGTTAATGACGGATCGCCGCCTCCATCCGCGCGACGCGGCGAAATAGCGTCCAGCGGCCGTTTTCCCAGCGATATTGATCCGGCGAAATGACGTAGGGCACGTCGCTGAGATCGGCGCTGATCAGCTCCAGCAGCTGCAGGCCCTGGGTATCGTTTTCATGCGTGAAGAACACCTTGTCGCGCGACAGGAAGGCGGCGATCGGCGCGGCGCCGCCGGATTGCTCCTGCACCTGCGCCCAGAAATTCGGCAGGAAGGCGATGCTGGATTCGAACTGGCCGTCCACCTCGACATATTGGAACCGGCTGCGTTTGGCGATCTGAACGCCCGTCTTGGCGAGGAATTTTTGCAGGTTGGCCTGCGCCGTCTCGGCAAGCTCCCGGGCGTCGATGCCCCAATCGTCCAGCGCGGTGGACATGACGTAGCTGACGGTGGTCTCGCCATTGACGACGAAAAGCTTGATCAGGTTTTCCGCTTCGTCGAGATAGACGAATTGCGGCGGGCTGGGTTCATCCCTGACAGCCTGCATCATCTGCTGGCGGGCAACCTCGACGAAATCGCGCGTTTTCAGCACCGGCAGGACCTTGGAGAGCTCGCTATCGTCCTCCATGGCTTCTGTCATGTTGAGATAGTTGAGCAGCGCTTGGGCGCGCGCCGGCCCTTTCTTTTCGCGCAATGCCAGCAGGGCATTGCTGAGGAATTTCGTCATCCGATCGCCGTTGCGGCTATGCAGCGTCAGGCTTCCGGCCGCGGGATCGTAATCGACGCGGATCAGGTCGCCGAAGAATGGCAGGCGCTCCTGCAGATAGGCCGCAAAGGTTGCCTCGTTCCGCAAGGCGTCATCCGGAATGTTCAGATCGAGCGTCTTGACGGCCGTCGTGGCTTCGGGTTCGGGCAGTCTCGGCCCGCTGCGCGTGTCGGACCGACTGCCCTTACCGAAGAGCCTTTTCAGGAAATTGAACACGCGCGTCCCCGAATACCGACCGGCATGTGTCAGAACCTAGCGCGGCCACCGCTCCGGGGCAATGCCGGGCAGGCGATGGATTTGTCCCGTTAAGCGCCTGCTTGCCCGGACGAAAAACGCGTATAGTCTGCGGGAACGGACCGGATGGTCCGATTGCAGGAAGGGCATCGCATATGAGAAACTTCGGGGGTGGCAGGCTGTGGATCGGGACCCTGCTATTATGTCTTCTTGCTTTGGCCGCGCCTGTCACGTCGCTCGCGCAGAATGCAGCGGCACCCCAGCCGGCGGCACCGCCGCCCGACAAGGTCCGTGAACTGATCCAGTTGATGAATGAGCCCGACGTCAAGCAATGGCTTGCCGCGCAGCTCAACAATCAGCCTCAGCCCAGCTCCATTCCAACCTCCACTGCCGGCGATCCGGAAGCGTCGGGAAGTGACCAGATGTCGGTTTTGTCCGGCCTGCTTGGTCATACGCGGCGCCACCTAGAAGTCGTATCAGGCGCGGCGATGACGCTGCCCTCCGAAGTCATGACGGCATCGGAAAAGCTCGAGGGCGAGGGCAAGGCGGTAGGTCTGCTGCGCATCACCATCCAGATTGTGATCCTTTTCTTCCTTGGGCTCGTGGCCGAGCTCGCGGCCGCGCGCTTCATCAATACCAAGCATATGCAGCGCACCGAACGGGCAGCCGGCGTCGAGACCGAGCTGCAGGCGGCACGATTCCAGTTCCTGGGCGGCGTCATGCCCGCCATCATTCACGGTCTGGTGACGCTCGTTCCGCTTCTCGCTTTCGACTGGCCGCCGGCCATCGAAAATTTCGCCATTGCCTGCGTTATCGCGATCGTGTCCATCCGATTGGCCATTTCCATCGGCAGGCTTTTGACGGAACTGATCTCCATGCGCCGGACGGATGACGTTCTGGACGAGGATGGCGGTGCTGCCCGCATTGCGGAACGGCGGCTTGTCGCAAAATACTGGTATCGGCGATGCACGCTGTTCACTATCTATTTTGCTTGCGGCTGGGCCGTCATACAGGCTGTCGCGTCGCTCGGCTTTTCCGCCGGCGCGCGAGACCTGATCGGGTACGCGCTCGGCATCGGCCTGTTTGTGATCGCGGTGGAAGCTGTATGGTCGAGGCCCGCCGTGCCGGGAAAGCGTGGAAGGCGGGCAGTCTCCTGGCTGCTGACGATCTACTTCGCAGCGCTTTGGGGCCTGTGGGTGGCGGGCTTCAATGGCCTGCTTTGGGTGGGCATCTATGCGATATTGCTGCCGCGTGTCCTGTCGGTTTCCACCCGCGCAATCGAGGCGCTGCATGAGGCGGCCGAGGGCATTTTCGGTGCCGGAAAATTGGCGACCGTCCTTCTCGATCGCGGCGTCCGTGCGCTGATCATCACGTTCGCAGCCCTCTGGCTCGGCCGGATGCTGGGGGTCGAAGCGCACGCGATGATGAGCGGCAGTGAATCGAATATTGGCCGTATCGCGCGCGGCATTCTCGGCGGCATCGTCATCCTTCTGGTTGCGGATCTCGTCTGGCAGCTGGCGAAAACCTATATCGACGCCAAGCTGATGCAATCCCTGCCTGCGGTCAGCGATTCCGAGGAGATGAGAGCGAGCCGCGCCCGGCTGCAGACGCTGCTGCCGATCTTCCGCAATATCCTGGCCGTCATCATCGGCATCATCGCCGTGATGATGGTGCTGTCCGGCCTCGGCGTTCAGATCGGACCATTGATCGCCGGTGCCGGCGTTGTCGGCGTCGCCGTCGGCTTCGGTGCGCAGACGATCGTCAAGGATGTCATCAGCGGCATCTTCTATCTCTGGGACGATGCGTTCCGCATCGGCGAATATATCGAAAGCGGCAGCCACAAAGGCGTGGTGGAATCCTTCAGCCTGCGCTCAGTGAAGCTGCGACACCAGCGCGGTCCGCTGGCGACGATACCCTTCGGCTCCCTCGGCGCGGTCAACAACATGAACCGCGACTGGGCGATCGACAAGATCATTGTCAAGGTCACCTATGATACTGACCTCGTGAAGCTGAAGCGCATCGTCAAGGATATCGGCCAGCGCCTGCTTGAAGACGAGGAGCTGAAACCGAGCATCATCCAGACGCTGAAGATGAAGGGTGTCGAGCAGTTCGGCGATTTTGCGATCGAGATCAGGCTGGCAATCACCGCCAAGCCCGACGAGCTCTCTGTCATCCGCCGCAGTGCGCTGGCCCTGATCAAGCAGTCCTTCGACGAGAACGGCATCCAGTTCGCCTTCCCCACCGTACAGGTAGCGAGCGACAAGGATGCCGCTGCCGCCGCTGCCCGGCAGCTCATCGAGATGCGGGCTGCAAACGTGGATGGCGCACAGCAGGCGGGCTAGAGCAATTCCAGCAAAAGTGCGAAGCGGTTTTGCGTCCGGAATTGCGTGAAAACAAAGAGATAGAGCGGTTAAGAGACTCCGTTAAAAGCTAAGCCGCTCTAGATCCGATCATGATTTTGGAGCCGCTGTGCTGCCGCGCACGATCAGCGTGACGCCGATCATCTCGCGTTCAGCCGGTACGGCATCGTGGAGGACGGCCTGCACCGCGCGTTCCGCGATCTCGGCAAAGGGCTGGGCCATCGTCGTCAGGCCGGGCTCCACCATGCCGCCTTCCGGCACGCCATCGAAGCCGATGACGGAAACGTCTTGCGGCACTGAGAGACCTCGCGCCCGCAGCCAGTTGATCGCCAGAAGCGCGATATTGTCGGACATGGCAAGGATCGCTGTCGGCGGCTCGGGTGCGGAGAACAGGTAGTCGAGCCCGGCTTCGACACTTGGCTTGTCGTTGAGCGTCTCATAGATCGGCACGTCCTCGCGCCGAATGCCGAACGCTTCAAGGGCCCGCCAATAACCGAACGCACGATTGCGCGAGGTGGAATAGATCGCTCGTTCGATCTCTGCGATGCCGACCGGCCCGACATGGTCGTCCGAGAGTTCTGTCGCGAGCACGCCGAAACGCCTGTGGCCGAGTTCCGCCAGATGCCGGGCCGCAACGGCCGCACCTCCGACATTATCGACGCTGATCGAGGGGATGGCGGGATCCTCGTCATTCAAAGCGAGAGCGATGAAGGGCAATTGCCGCTCGCGCGTCAACTGCACCAGTTTCTCGCCGCCTTCCACGCAGAGCAGGATGAAGCCGTCCACCAATGCGCTCTTGATGTTCCAATCCACCGTCTGCCGGTCCTTGGCCGAAACCAGCGCGAGGCCCGTGCCGCTGGCATCGCAGACCCTGGAAACGGCGGCCAGCAGAGCCCTGGCCCACGGATCGTTGAAGAAATAGGCAATCGGCTCGACCGCGGCGACGCCGATGGCATTGACCTTTCCCGCCCGCAGCAGACGGCCCGTCAGGCTCGGCCCGGCATAGCCGAGCCGCTTGGCCGTCTCGAGCACATGCTCGCGCACCTCTTCACGCACCACTTCGGGTCGGCTGAAAACATTGGAGGCGGTTCCTTGTGATACGCCGGCCGCCTTGGCGACATCCGCGAGCCTGATGGTGCCCTTGGCCAATGAAATCCTCCTTATGTTTCTGGCGGATACTAGCAATGAAGTTGTATCGGTTCAATTCTTCTTGACAGCAGAATTTTGAGGCGTACGATTGAACCGATTCAAGAATGTGCTGCGTGTTCAAGTTGAATCGATTCAAAATGAAAGGCAAGCTAGTGCTGACCAATTATCTCTTCAAGGATCTTTATGATGAACGATGGGGTGATCCCTGCAATCCGAATGCCGTCGACCCGCGTTTAGAACATAAGGGTGAGGCTGATAAACAGAGCGTGCTGAGCCGGCTAGCGCAGTTTTTTCGCCGCCGGAAACGGCCGTCTGCATGGTCCTTCACCATTCCGAGCGAGATATCAGACGCGGAGAGTGATGCCGAGATCCGGCATCGCCCCTGTGATGAAGATCCGAAATTCCTCGCGATCGCCAAGGCCCTGTCGCGGAATTGCTAGTGCAATGCCGGCTGATACTCGATCACCCTTTCGATGGGCCTCAAAAGTTTTCCTTGTAGGGACGCAGATCGAGCTCCTGCGTCCAGGCCGAAGGATGCTGGCGATGAATGTGCCAGTAGCTCTCGGCAATGGCGTCGATATTCAACAGCCCATCGGCATCCACATCCGGCCGGCGCGAGCGCAGCCGCTCGCCGTCTATGCCGCCATCGATGATGGTGTGGGCGACATGCAGGCCAAGTGGTCCGAATTCCCGCGCCATGCTCTGGCTGATCATTCGAAGGCCCGCCTTGGCAGCGGCGAACTGCGCAAAGCGGGCCTTGCCGCGCAGGCTGGCGGAGGCCCCGGTGAAAATCACCGTACCGCGGCCGAGCGGCGCCAGATGCCGCGCGGCCTCGCGGCCAACGAGGAAGCCGCCAAAACAGCAGATGCGCCAGAACTCCTCGAACTGAGCGGCTGTTAGATTACGAAAGCCGATCTGGCGGTTGATGCCGGCGTTGAAGACGACGAAGTCAGGCGCGGCAATATCGTCTCGAGCGGTAAAGGCATGATCGAACAGCCGGACGACGGCGGCTTCATCCGTCGCGTCCGTTTCGATCGCCTCGGCACTGCCGCCAGACGCCTGGATGGTAGCGGCCACCTGATCGATCTTCGCCGCCGTCCGGCCAGCGATGATGACGTGGTAGCCCTTGTCTGCAAGAAGCCGGCAGAGTGCCGCACCCAAACCCTGCTCGGCACCTACGCCGACAATAATTGCGCTTGGCGTGCTCATTCGGCGGCCTCCCTGGCATCGAGCGTCGGATAGTCGGTATAGCCCTCAGCGCCGCCGCCGTAGAAGGTGGGGCGGTGATAGGGGTTGAGGGGTGCACCGCGCCGGATGCGCTCCGGCAGATCGGGATTGGCGATGAACAGCCGACCGAAGGCGATGGCATCGGCATGGCCGGCGGCGAGCATGGCTTCGGCCGTGTCGGGCCGAAAATTGCCCGCGGCGATCAGCGTGCCTGACCATGCCGGCCTGAACAATTCCGCGGCCGACGGTACGTTCTTGTGGTCGACCTCGGCCTGTCCCGCACCGCTGGCGCGCGGCTCGATCAGATGCAGATAGGCAAGGTTCAGCCGGTCCAGCTCACGAATGACATGGCCGTAGAGACGCAAGGGATCATCCTCGCCGCTGTCATTGGCAATGCCGAAGGGCGAGAGGCGGACCCCGACACGATCCGAACCCCAAACTTCGGAAACTGCCTCGACCACTTCGAGCAGCAGCCGCGTACGATTCTCGATCGAGCCGCCATATTGGTCAGAGCGCCGGTTCGTGCGGGCCTGCAGGAACTGTTCGATCAGATAGCCGTTGGCGCCATGGATTTCGACGCCGTCGAAGCCGGCCCGCTTGGCATTGGCGGCGGCCTCGGCATAGACGTCGATCAGGAGCGGCATCAGGTCGATATCGATCGCCTGTGGCGTCTCGAAGGGCACGCGCTGGAAGGAGGCCGTGAAGGCCTCGCCCTTGGCGGCGATGGCGGAAGGAGCAATCGGTGGAGCTCCATCAGGCTGGTGAGAAGAATGGGAGATGCGACCGACATGCCAGAGCTGCAGGAAGATCTTGCCGCCCTTGCCATGAACGGCGTCGGTCACCGCCTTCCAGCCGGAGACCTGCTCGGCCGTGTGGATGCCCGGGGTTGCTGGCATGCCCTGTGCGGCGCGGGAAATCTGCGAGCCCTCGGAAATGATGAGACCGCCCTCGCTGGCGCGCTGGGCATAATATTCTGCATTCAAAGCCGAGGGTACATTGCCCGGCTGGCTCGCTCGCATGCGGGTCAGCGGCGCCATGACGACCCGATGTGCAAATTCATAAGGGCCAATGGAAAGCGGCGAAAACAAAGTGGCTGTCATAAAATTCTCCTGCCTGGAGCCAAATTGCTCCCCGGGGCGGAAGGGCCTGTCAGCGGCGATTCGGTCTCGGGAGTTCAAATAAGATGATGATCATCATTTATTCGAACAATCGGACGTGCGCAACTGAATCTGCTGTCAGGCCGGAAGTTTGGAAAGAAAGCCGAGCAGGGCGGCATTGAACTGCGCCGGCCGCTGCACTGGCGCGAAATGGCTGACGCCGGGCAGAAGGATCAACTCTGCGCCGGGAATGTGCCGCACGAGATAATCGGCATGTTCGCGCTTGATGAACTCGTCATGCTCACTCTGGACGATGGCGACAGGCACATCGATCTCGGCGAGATCTTTGACCGTGTAGTTCGGCTCGGTCCGCTGCATCAGGCCGACCGCTTCGATGAAAGCATCGAACTTGTCCGGCGTGGCGGAAAGGGCTGCGTAATCCTTCGTGTGGCGTGAGAAGCAGCGCTCGATGATCGGCGTCGCCACGAATTCCTTGGTGCCGCTCGGATCCATATTGCAGGCAAAGAAGAAGACGCCGGACACACGTTCCGGATGGGTTTTTCCAAGCACCATGCCGATGCAGGCGCCGTCGCTCCAGCCGGCCATGGCCGCCTTGTCGATCTTCAGCCTGTCCATGACGGCGAGAACGTCGGAGGCCATGAGTTCGTAGGTGTATGGCCGCTCGTCGCGCGTGCTGCGGCCATGGCCGCGGCTGTCGATGACGATAACCTGATGGCCGGCGTCGATGAGCGCGGGCACTTGATAGCCCCAATTGCCGCTGTTTCCGAGCCCGCCATGGAGGAGGATTACCGGAGCTCCGCTGCCGTAAGAGGCATACCAGATATGCGCGCCATCATGATCGACATGCCCTTTCACCTCGGTATGCGGCAGGGGTGCGGCCCCTTCTGCTTCGAAGCGATAAAGCTCGTCGTCGCGAAATTCCATACCCATCTCCCATTGCGCCGTCTCTCCCCGACAGCCACGTGGCGAGACTAGTCGATCCCAATGCGTCTTTTCAACAGGCCACGGTCATATCGTTGCCAGATGCTCGAAAAGATCGCGGGCCGGCGACGGAAGCTCTTCGAGGGAGCGAGCGCAGATCGAAAGCCGGCGCGTCGCCCACCGGTCCGTGAGAAGGAGGGTTGCAATTTTCGCGGATCGGCTGCAGCGCCTTGCCGCCTTTTCGGGCACGATGCCGAGACCGATACCCTGGCCTGCCATATCGCAGATGGCCTCAAATGTCCGCATCCGCACGCGCATTTTCAACCGGGTGCCGAGCCGGGCGGCCTGTGCGTCGATATGATCCTGCAGCGCTCCGCCTGTGAGCCCGACGAAATGCGCGTGAAGGATTTCTGCAAAAGCGATCCGCTTTGTCGCCGCCAGCGCATGATCGCTAGATATCACCACCACCAGCCGGTCGATCGCGAAGGGCCGCATTATCAGGCCGGAGGTATCGGCCGCGTCCGACAGGATGCCGATCTCGGCCAGCCCTGCCGAAACAGCCCGCACGATCTCGATGCTCTGGCGCTCCTTGAGGTCGATATCCGTCCGTGGGTGTTTTGCCATCCATCCGGCAAGGCGCGGCGGCAGGTATTCGACAATCGCGGCAGTGTTGGCGAGAAGCCGGACTGTCGCGCGCAGGCCGCTTGCGTGCTCGCCAAGCTCGCCGCGCATCTGCATGAGCTGCCGCTGGATCAGCCGGGCATGATGCGCCAGTGCTTCGCCGGCAGGCGTCGGGCTCACGCCGCGCCGCCCACGCTCCAGAAGCTGTACGCCGCCACTTACCTCCATGTCGCGCAGCCGCTCGCTGGCGGCCGGCAGCGAAAGACCGACATCGGTGGCCCCATGCGTGATGCTGCCGGCATCGACGACGGCGAGGAAAAGGCGAAGGTCGGTCAGATCGAAGCGCATGGAGTGGAGATTACCGCATATCCAGCCTTCGGAATAGCCGAAGGCTGGCCTCGCATCATCCGTATTGTGCCCGGCCTCGCGTCTGTTAGTGAAAGGGTATGATGGATCATTCGATATGGCTCGTCGCGGCGATCTTCGCGACTTTCTTTATGGCCGGCATGGTCAAGGGCGTCACAGGCATGGGGCTGCCGACCGTGGCGATGGGCGTCTTGGGTACGTTGATCTCGCCGATGATGGCAGCGAGCCTGCTGATCGTGCCCTCTTTCGTCACCAATGTCTGGCAGCTGCTGGCAGGCCCGAGTTTTGGCGCGCTTGCCCGTCGTTTCCTTCTCTTGGTTCTTGCCATAATCATCGGAACCTTCGCCGGCTCATATCTGCTGGCCGCCGGCGATACCCGCAGGACCGCGGCAGCGCTAGGCATCGCCCTCATCCTCTATGCCGGCCATGCTTTGCTCGCCCGTCAACTGCATGTGCCCGCAAGGTTCGAGCCGTTGCTATCGCCGTTCGTCGGCGCCGTCACTGGCCTGCTCACTGGGGCAACTGGCGTCTTCGTCGTGCCGGCGGTGCCCTATCTGCAGGCGCTTGACCTGGAGAAGGAAGAGCTGGTTCAGGCGCTCGGCCTTTCCTTCACCGTCTCCACGGTGGCGCTTGCCGGCGCACTCGCCTGGCATGGCGCATTCCGCATCGACAATATCGCGCTATCTGCCCTTGCGATCATCCCGGCGCTCGCCGGCATGTGGCTCGGCCAGATCATCCGCAATCGCGTCAGCCCGGCCACGTTCCGCCGCTGGTTCCTGATCTGTCTCCTCGCGCTCGGCGCCGAGATGCTCGTCAAAGCCTCTTTCTGAGGCAGTCTTGCTCGCCTGCGGCTTTGGCCTCGCGGGCAACGGAATGGTCGCTCGGCGACGAGATCGGGATCTGCGCCTCTGCGCAGGAGGTTCGTTTCAAAGAGAGGGCTTGGCCGCGGCCCTGCCTCGTCTATTCCCCTTCCGGCACCTTCAAGATAATTGTTTCGTCCGGGCCGATGGATCTGCCGTCCTGCGCCCGGATATCGAGCTGCACCGGCTGTCCGGTGGCGCGATCCACCAGCAGCGAATGTTCCTCGGCCGGCGCAAAGAGATGGCGCTCGCCGAACTTCCGTAACGCCACCATGACCGGGAAGAGATCCTTTCCCATCGCTGTCAGGTGATATTCCATGCGTGTGCCGCCTTCGCTTGTTGGTACAAGCTCCAGTATGCCGCTTGCGACGAGCGTTCGCAGGCGTTCGGTTAAAATGTTCTTGGCGATGCCGAGACTCTTCTGAAATTCGCCGAAGCGCGTCAGTCCGTCGAAGGCGTCGCGTACGATCAGGAGCGACCACCAGTCGCCGATCACGTCGAGCGACCGCGCACTCGGGCAGTAATTGCCTTTAAAACTTTTTCGCGCGACCATCGGCTTAGCCTTCTCGGTTTTTTACTTGCAAGAATGGTTGCATTATTAAACCAAACAATGTTACTCGATATTTGGTTTCATTATTAAACCGAAGAATCGGGAGTTTTGCAATGACGATCGATCATGACGCGCCGCCGGCGGGCAGCACGAAGGACGTTGCGCGCCGTCGTTTCCCGCGAGATTATTTAACGGAGGGTACCGAATATTCCGGAAAAACCAATTCGCAGCTAACACGAGCGACAATTTTCCTCTTTGCTGTCGCGAGCGGCCTTGCTGTGGCTAACGCTTATTTCGCCCATCCGCTTCTCGATGTCATGGCCGATGATCTCAAGCTGTCGCGCACGGCTGCCGGCCTGATCGTCGGCGCCACGCAGCTCGGTTATGGCCTCGGCCTCATCCTGCTGGTGCCGCTCGGCGATCTCGTCGACCGGTGCAAGCTCATCATCGTGCAATCGCTGCTGAGCGTTGCGGCGCTCCTCTGCGTCGGCTTCTCCTCTAGTGCCGCAATGCTGCTCGCTTCCATGGCTGCGGTCGGCTTTCTGGCCGTGGTCACACAGGTGCTCGTTGCCTATGCGGCGAGCCTGGCGCATCCCGCCGAGCGCGGCCATATCGTCGGCATGGTCACGAGCGGCATCGTGCTCGGCATCCTGCTGGCGCGCAGCGTCGCGGGAACGCTGACTGATCTCTCCGGTTGGCGGACCGTCTACATCGTCTCGGCCGTGCTGACGACGGTGATAGCGCTTCTTCTTTGGCGCGCGCTGCCGCGACAGGACAAGCCGAGAAGCGGACTCTCCTATGTCGGCCTCATCCGCTCGCTGGGCGCTCTACTGATTGAAGAACCGGTCCTGCGTATCCGCGCCGTGATCGCCATGCTGATCTTCGCCAATATCACCACGTTGCTCGCTCCTCTGGTGCTGCCGCTGACCGCTCCGCCTTATTCGCTGTCCCACACCGAAGTCGGCCTGTTCGGTCTTGCCGGCGCGGCAGGCGCACTCGGCGCCATAAGGGCAGGGCGCTGGGCCGACCGTGGCCATGGCCAGCGCACGACGGGCATCGCACTGGTAGTCATGTTTCTTGCCTGGTTGCCGATTTCGATGCTGGACCGTTCGATCCTCTGGCTGATTCTCGGTGTCCTCGTCATCGATTTCGGCTTGCAGGCGGTGCACGTCACCAATCAGGGCATGATCTATCGCGTCAGGCCCGATGCCCAGAACAGGCTGACCGCCGCCTATATGATCTTCTACTCCATCGGCAGCGCTGCGGGATCATCAACATCGACGATCATCTACGCTCATGCCCGCTGGCCGGGCGTCTGCCTCTCCGGCGCAGCGATAAGCCTCGCAACGCTGCTCTTCTGGGCGCTGACCTTGCGGGCAACGCCAAAAGTGGCGACCCAGAGCGTCAGGTAGCTTTCCAACGCTCAGGCTTGCTTGATCAGAATCCTCGGCAACTGTTCTTCCAGCAGGGAGAGAACCGCTCGAATCCGCGGCGGAAAGGGCCTTGTCGCCGGATAGAGCGCGTTGAGATCGAAGCCCGGCACGATAAAGCCGGGCAGCAGACGGATCAGCCTGCCATCGGCGAGATCCTCTGCACAAACCGGCTCCTGCAGGACACCGATGCCGGCTCCATCCAGCAGCAGGCGGTGCAGCGGCCGCCAATGGCTGGTGCTCAAGGCGATATCGACGGTGGCAAGTTCGGTCTGTCCGTTCGGATAGATCAACGGAATCCGGCCGTTGTTGAACAGGCCGGAGACCCGCAGGAAGGGGTGGTCGGCAAGTTCGTCGGGTATCGCCGGTGTCCCATGCTCATTGAGATAGGCAGGCGATGCCACCAGGACGCGGCCGACATGGCCGAGCTTGCGGGCAATGAAGCTGCCCCCGCCGAGATCCCCCAGGCGCAGCGAAATGTCGACGCCTTCCGTCACCGGATCGACGATCCTGTCGTTGAGGATCAGCTCGATCTTGAGCAACGTATGGCGCTTGCGCATCTGCAGTAGGATCGACGGCAAAATGACCTCGCCGACTCCGTGCGGTGCTGCGATCCTCAGCATGCCGCGGAGCGACTGATCGCCATCCACGACGGTCAGCGCATCGTCGGCACTTTCGAGCACCTGCTTGCTGCGCTCATAAAAGGCGGCACCTACATCGGTGACGGAAAGCTTGCGGGTGTTTCTGAGCAATAGCCGCGCACCGAGATATTGCTCCAGCCGATCAATCCGCTCGCTGACGGCAGGCTGCCCCATGCCAAGATCGCGGGCAGCGGCCGACATGCTGCCCCTTTCCACGACTCTGACATAGACACGCATCGCCACCAACAGATCCATGAAGGTCAATATATCGGCACAGCCGATAAATGAAAGCGGATGATGCCGTCTACCCGACGTGCCTCTGATCGCCGAAAACTGCACGCAATCGAAAATCAGAGGTCAGGCTCATGGGCAATATCAGGCTTTACATGTTTCAATCGGGCACGCAGCGCTGCAAGGCCCACGACATCAGGATGAATCTGGGTGGCGACGCCGATTACGAAATTCCGGTTCCCTGGTTTCTGCTGATGCATCCGAAGGGTAATGTCGTCATCGATGGCGGACTGGCGGCGGAAGGTCTGGCCGATCCGCGCGGCTATTGGGGCGATGCGGTCGACAGCTATCAGCCCTTCATGACCGAGGAACAGGGATGCGTTGCGCAGCTGGCGAAGCTCGGTCTATACGGCGAGGACATCCGTTTCGTTGCGCTGTCCCACTTGCATTCCGATCACAGCGGCGCTATCGGCCGTTTCCCGAACGCGACCCATATCGTCCAGCGTCGCGAATATGACTACGCCTTTGCGCCGGACTGGTTCGCCGCCGGTGCCTATATCCGCCGTGATTTCGATCGCCCCGGCTTGAAGTGGCACTTCCTGGACGGCGATGCGATTGACGGTTACGATCTCTACGGCGACGGCGTGCTGCGGATGGTCTTCACGCCGGGCCACAGTATCGGCCACCAATCCTTCCTGGTGCGGCTGCCGACCTCGGGCGCGATACTATTGACCATCGATGCCGCCTATACGCTCGATCACTGGAACGAAGAGGCGCTCCCCGGCTTCATGGCGTCCGCCGTCGACACGGTGCGATCCGTCGGCAAGCTGCGCGCGCTTGCCGAACAGACCAAGGCCATGGTGGTCACCGGGCATGATCCCGAGGCATGGCCTCGGTTCAAGCAGGCTCCGAACTATTACGATTGAAGGCGCAGTCGGCTTCGCCGTGAAGGGCAGCGATGTTGGATGGCGTCAGGCATCCGTGGAATAACAAGCGTGCGCATGCTTGCAACAAACATCTTCGCGCTAGAGTTTGGGCAGCAGCGATCTGATCCGCTCGGCATCGTCAGGCGTTGCCGGATTGTAGACGATCATGCTGAGATCCGTCCGGCCGTCGACCGAAAAGGCCGAATACTCGAATGCCAGCGGGCCGAGGATGGGATGGCGTATATGTTTGACGGCTTCGGTATGGGTGCCAGGAACGTCATTTTCGCGCCACATGGCCCTGAATTCAGGGCTGATGCGGCAAAGTTCTGCCACGAAAGGCTCTATCTCACTCGATGCGCCCGCGCGCGCCGCATCGACACGGAATGCGCCCAGGGCGAAACGGGCGACGCTTTCCCAATCATATTGCACGGCGCGCGCACGCGGATCGAGAAAGATATAGCGCAGAATATTGCGTTCTTCCGGCGGCAGCGATCCGTAATCGATCAGCATCACTGGCGCTGCCCGGTTCCAGGCGATGACGTCCCAGGTGGCGGTCCGGATAATAGCGGGGCTCGGCTCCAGCGCATCGAGCACGCGCTGCAGCCGCGGCGTAACGCCATCATTTTTGCGGTAACGCGCTTCTGGCGGACGCCCAAGGCCAAGCAGGAATAGGTGCTCGCGCTCCACTTCCGTCAGCATCAGCGCGCGGGCGATCCGGTCGAGCACGTCGGCGGAAGGCGCACCGCCACGGCCCTGCTCTAGCCACGTGTACCAGGTCGGGCTGATATTGGCGCGCTGCGCCACTTCCTCGCGCCGAAGCCCGGGCGTGCGTCGCCGGTCGCCGGCAAATCCCAGGGCGGATGGGTCGAGTTTCGCGCGGCGGTCCCTCAGATAGGTCCCGAGCACATTTTCGGTTTCGATAAGATCGGTCATGCTGTTAGTGTCTTTACTATGATAAGGTCACTACTTTACCAGAATAAACGATGGGCACAGATTTGTCTCCGACGAAAAAAGGAGACAGTGCTTATGCGTGTATTCGTTACCGGCGCGACTGGAAATGTCGGCTCGAATGTCGTCAGGGAATTGATCGGTGCGGGCCATCAGGTGCTTGGCCTTTCACGTTCCCAGGAAAAGGCCGTAGCGCTTGCCGCCGCGGGCGCGGAAGTTCTTCACGGCACGATCGAGGATGCGGAAATCCTGAAACGCGGCGCCTCGCAATCGGATGGCGTCATCCATCTTGCCTTCAACCACGACTTCTCGAGATTCGCGCAGAATTGCGAAGATGACCGACGCGTCATCGCAACGCTTACCTCGGCGCTCACCGGCTCGGCTCGGCCGCTGGTCATTACATCAGGCACGCCGATCGCCAACACGGTGCCGGGCGAGCCCGCCAAGGAGGACAATCCGATCGTCCACTCCGACAGGCATCCGCGTGCCGCCACCGAGGAGGCGGGGATATTGGCCAGCGAAATCGGCGTCAATGTCTCATTCGTGCGGCTGCCGCAGGTGCATGATCCGGTCAGCCAGGGGCTCATTACTCCCCTGATCGAAATATTCAGGCAAAAGGGCGCCTGCGCCTATGTCGGAGACGGGCTCAATCGCTGGCCAGCGGCCCATTTTTCCGATGTCGCTCGCCTTTATCGCCTCGTCGTCGAACGCGCCGAACCGAATGCCAGATATCATGCGGTTGCCGAGGAAGGCGTGCCGATGCGCGATATCGCCGAGACGATCGGCCGGCGCCTGAAGCTGCCGGTCAAATCCATCGACAAGGCGGAGGCGCAGGACTATTTCGGCTGGCTCTCTATGTTCACCACGTACGACATGCCGGCCTCCAGCGCCAAGACCCGACAGAAACTGGGTTGGGAACCCAACGGCCCGACGCTGCTTCAGGATCTTGCCGAGCTGCAGGTTTCCGCGGCTTGATGTTGATGCTGTCTGCCACGATCTGAAGATGGCCGATGGCCTGACGGACCACGCATTCGAAAACCCGGCCGATCCTTCAGCCGGGTTTTCGTCGATTTCAGACTGCGACCGGAAATTTCCAGGGTCAGATATAGGGCGTCCCGACAAGCGCGGCGTTGATGCCGATAAAGCCGCGGTCGATGATGTCTAGCAGGGCGGCTTCGGGCTTTCCATTCTCGCGAAAGACACGCAGTGCCTCGCCATAGGCGGCCACCAGCGTCGCCATCAGCATTGCGCCCGCGAGATGTGCATCCGCATCGGAGCGCGGCCGTCCCACCGCATCGGATAGAATTCTCGAGAGATCGTCGGCAAGTGTCACCTGCAGCCCGCGCGCATGCGCCGTCAGCGTCGGGCTCTCTGCGACCATGCGCCAGAACTGGATGGGCCGTTCTGTAATCCTGAACAGGGGATGCTGTGCTTCCACCAGTTCCCGCATCAGCGCCTGGAAGGCGCGGACTGGTGGCACGCGGCCGCGATCGGCAATTGCCTTCTGCACCAGTTCCCGCACTTCGTCCTCGCGATCGAAGACGAGATCCTCCTTGCGGCGGAAGTAGTTGAACACAGTCTTCCTGGCGACTTCCGCTTCGTCAGCGATGTCGGTGACGGAAACCTTGTCGAAGCCACGTTCGACGAACAGGCGCGTTGCGACGTTGGAGATCGCCTGACGCGTCATCTCCTTCTTGCGGTCCCGGAGTTTGATTCGGTTTGACATAAAGATAATTATACCATAAGTAAACTTATACTGAGTGTAAAAATTTCACTACCATGACGAAATTCGTGAAATCGGCACGGGTTTTATCGCCGTTCTTGTGACCGGACCGTCACCTGCCCGAATGGGTGCGCATTTTCCAACAACTCGCGCCGGCTGAGACTGCCCAAAGCCGGAATGTCTGACGCCCTTGCAGCGCCGTTCGCTTGAGGAGTTCTGCCTTGATTTATGATGCTCTGATTGCCGGCGGTGGACCCGTCGGCTTATTTCTCGCCTGCGAGCTGCGTCTCGCCGGTCTCTCCGTATTGGTGCTGGAGCAGGCCGAGGATCCGCGCTCGCCCTTGAAGCGCCTTCCCTTCGGCATGCGCGGCCTTTCCTCCCCAACCATCGAAGCCTTCTATCGTCGCGGCCTGCTAGACGATGTCGCTGCGCCCAAACCCGCAAAGGACGGTTCGGGCGATCGTGCCTCGCCTGCTGCGCACTGGATGCACCAGCCGCGTCGGCCGGGCGGCCATTTCGCCGGCATCCAGTTCTTTTGCGATAAAATCGACGCCTCCAAGTGGCCCTATCGTCTGCCGAGCCCGGCTGGCACCAGCATGATGGTCGAGATGGAAGCCCTTGAAGCTGTCCTCGCCGCTCGCGCCGAGGCGATGGGGGTCGAAATCAAGCGCGGTTTCGGCGTCGAGGAGTTGGATCAGTTCGACGGGGACGTCACTGTTCGAGCCGGCGGCGAGACCTTTCGCGGATCCTGGCTCGTCGGCTGCGACGGCGGCCGCAGCACCGTCCGCAAGGCCGGCGGCTTCGAATTCGTCGGCACCGATCCCGAATTCACCGGCTATTCCGCCGAGATCGAGATGGCGGACCCTGACAAGCTTCGTCCCGGCCGCCATTACACCGCGATGGGCATGTACACCTATACGCCGCCCGGGACGATCACGATGGTCGACTTCGATGGCGGTGCCTTCCACCGGACCCAGCCGATTACGCTTGAGCATGTGCAGAAGGTGCTGCGCCGCATCTCCGTCACCGACGCCACTCTAACGGCGCTCAAGCTTGCCACCACGTGGACGGACCGCGCCTACCACGCGACGGCTTACCGTAAAGGGCGAGTCTTGCTCGCCGGCGATGCCGCACACATCCATTCCCCTCTGGGCGGTCAGGGCCTTAACCTCGGGCTCGGCGATGCGATGAATCTGGGATGGAAGCTTGCCGCGACCATCCGCGGCGAAGCGCCGGACGGCCTGCTCGATACCTATTCGAGCGAGCGGCATCCGATCGGAGCCCAGGTGCTCGACTGGTCGCGCGCGCAGGTCGGGCTCATGCGGCCAAGCCGGAGTTCACGCGCGCTTGAAGCCATCATCCGCGATCTGATCGATACGCGCGACGGCGCCACCTATTTCGCCGAACGCGTCTGGGGCATTTCCCTCCGCTACGAACTTGGCGGCAGCCACCCGCTCGTCGGCCGCAGCGCTCCTGATTTCGAATTGGCCGACGGCAGAAGGCTCGGCGATCTCCTGAGAGCGGGTAGGGGCCTGCTGCTGTATTTCGATGCCTGCGCACCGTTCGAGGCGCTGGCAAGCCGCTGGGCAGACCGGATCACCTATATCGCCAGCGACGCCAAGGATCGGCTCGGCTTGAGCGCCCTGCTCGTCCGGCCGGACGGTGTCGTCGCCTGGGCTGGCGAAACTGCTCCCAATCCAGAAGACGTCGCCCGGGCGGCATCGCAATGGTTCGGCGAACCCGGCAAGGAGCCTGCATCTGTCTGAGGAGAGCGGTGTCTGATTGAAGCATAAGACAAGGCTGTGCGGCGGCCAGAGGCTGCAGCCTCGCGTTTATGTCTTGGGGACAGACTGCGACCTATGTCTTCGGTATGGACACAAGGAAAATGGCGGACAGGGAGGGATTCGAACCCTCGGTACGCTTTCACGTACACACGCGTTCCAGGCGTGCGCCTTAAACCACTCGGCCACCTGTCCTTTGGCGTTTCGCACCCGGTCAGGAAGCAAATCGTCGGAACGGCCGCGATATATACCGATGAATTCCCGGCAATCAACCCGAATCTGACAGATTTTTGACTTGTCGGCGCAAAACTCTGCATCTCATCCCCATTGCGCTTATTTCGCGGTCAACTTATCTAAGAAAGAGACGAGGCGGCGTAAGACTGGCTGGCCTGAAAAGGCTGGGCGTAGTTGAGTATCCGGAGGAGGTTCATGCGTTTCCTGTTGCGTTTTGCCAGCCTTGTTGCGCTTGTGGTGGCGGTCATCGCCGGCACCATCGATTCCATTCAATCCGTTGCTGCTTCCACTGTCGTGCTGACCCCGATGGGCGACGCATGGAACGATGTCAGCCCTTCGTCGCTGGCAAGCGTTCGCTCGGCAATTGCCTATTACCTCCATCCCCGCTTCTACGATCTGGCGATGCAGTGGCTGCTGTTTCAGCCGGCTTTCGCCGTCTTCCTGGTCCTCTCGCTGCTGCTGTGGATGGTCGCCTACAAGCGCCGGCCGGCCGCCGGCCGCTTCAGCGCATGAGGGGATCGAGAGGCGGTCTTCGGCCTGTGCCATTCAGGGAATTCGGCATTGTCTGAGGGTGTTCGGCAACGGGCCGATAGCATCGTCGCAAGGGGCAAAGTTCGCGATTGCGCAGCGCCGGATTGCCATCCTTCTGATCAATAAAATTGCAGTTTCAGGCCGAAATTGTTTAAAAAACGGGTCGTTTGGATCGGATTTCACCAATTCCCACAAATCTTTACCAACTGAAAAATTTCTCGTGAATTTTTCGTGCAGCCATGCAAGGATGCGCGCCAGCTTGGCCTCGGGGGAGGCCGGCAGTTCCGCAGACATGCCCGGTCAACGGGCTTGCGGGAGGACCCAACAAGATAGAAACAATAGGGCTGCAACTCATGAAAAAATCCCTTTTGACCCTTTTCGCACTGGCTG
The DNA here is from genome assembly GCF_014193575.1 of Rhizobium sp. BK289. Taxonomy (NCBI): domain Bacteria; kingdom Pseudomonadati; phylum Pseudomonadota; class Alphaproteobacteria; order Hyphomicrobiales; family Rhizobiaceae; genus Rhizobium; species Rhizobium sp. BK289. The sequence goes on along the minus strand of NZ_JACHZO010000021.1, from coordinate 29,222 downwards.
CCATGTCGGCAACGGCGCTTGCGGCCGATATCAAGCCGGCAATCGTCTATGGAACCGGCGGCAAGTTCGACAAGTCCTTCAATGAGGCTGCCTATAACGGCGCCGAAAAGTTCAAGAAGGAAACCGGTATCGCTTATCGCGACTTCGAGCCGACGGGTGACACCCAGGGCGAACAGGCACTGCGCAACTTCGCCAGCAAGGGCTTCAATCCGGTCATCGCCGTCTCCTTCGCCTGGACCTCCGCGCTTCAGAAGGTTGCTGCCGAATATCCGAAGACCCAATTCGTCCTGATCGACGACAGCCTCGACCTGCCGAACGTCCGCTCGGTCAAGTTCAAGGAAAACGAAGGCTCCTATCTCGCTGGCGTCATGGCCGCCATGGCTTCGAAGACCGGCAAGGTCGGCTTTGTCGGCGGCATGGATATCCCGCTGATCCGCAAGTTCGAATGCGGCTATGAACTGGGTGCCCGCGCCACCAACGCGAAGATCGAAGTCTTCCAGAACATGACCGGTACCACGGGTGCGGCCTGGAATGACCCGGTTCGCGGCGGCGAACTCACCAAGAACCAGATCGACCAGGGCGCTGATGTCGTTTACGCTGCTGCCGGCGCTACCGGTCTCGGCGTGCTGCAGACGGCTGCCGACAACAAGAAGCTCTCAATCGGCGTCGACAGCAACCAGAACTACCTGCATCCGGGCTCCGTTCTGACCTCCGTCGTCAAGCGCGTCGATCTCGCAGTCTACAATGCCTTCAGCGATGCCAAGAACGGCAAGTTCACGCCCGGCACCCAGGAGCTTGGCCTGAAGGAAGATGGCGTGGGCGTTGCCATGGATGACAACAACAAGCCGCTCGTCACCCCGGAAATCAAGGCTGCCGTCGACAAGGCAAAGGCTGATATCGTTGCTGGTACCGTCAAGGTCCACGACTACACGACCGACAACGCCTGCCCGAAGAGCTGATATGAAACAAGGGCGTATGACGTAGCAAACCGTCATACGCCCTTTTCTTATCCGGAATCCGGTTTCTGGAGCCCCCTATAGTGAGCCAATCACCCGCCATCGAACTCGTGGGCATCGACAAAAAGTTCGGTGCCGTTCACGCAAACAAAGATATCAACCTGACCGTTGCCAAAGGCTCGATCCACGGGATCATCGGCGAAAACGGAGCAGGGAAATCGACACTAATGTCGATCATCTACGGTTTTTATCATGCCGACGCCGGCGAGATCCGCGTCAACGGCACGCCAATCTCGATCCGCGACAGCCAGACGGCGATATCGGCCGGCATCGGCATGGTGCACCAGCACTTCATGCTGGTCGATAATTTCACCGTCCTCGAAAACGTCATGCTGGGCGCCGAAGGCGGCGCATTGCTTGCCAAGGGCGTCGCCTCCGCGCGCGCCGAACTCAACCGGCTGGAGAAGGATTACGGCCTCGAGGTCGATCCGGACGCGCTCATCGAAGAGCTGCCCGTCGGCCAGCAGCAGCGCGTCGAGATCCTGAAGGCAATGTATCGGGGCGCCGAGATCCTCATCCTCGATGAACCCACCGGCGTTCTGACACCTGCCGAAGCCGACAATCTGTTTCGTATTCTCCGGGTCCTGCGCGACCAGGGCAAGACGATCATCCTGATCACCCATAAGCTGCGCGAAATCATGGCGATCACCGATACGGTGTCGGTCATGCGCCGCGGCGAGATGGTGGCGACCCGCAAGACGGCGGAAACCACCGTCGAGGAACTGGCCGAGCTGATGGTCGGCCGCCGCGTGTTGCTGCGCGTCGAAAAGGGCGCTCCCAATCCCGGCGAAATCCTGCTCTCGGTGCGCAATCTCACCGTCAAGGACGGCCGCGGCGTCACCATGGTCGACAATGTCTCCTTCGATGTCCGCGCCGGCGAGATCGTCGGCATTGCCGGCGTCGCCGGCAACGGCCAGTCCGAATTGCTGGAGGCGATCGCCGGTATCCGCAAGCCGGCCTCAGGCGAGATCCTTCTGCACGGCAAGCCGATCGGCAATGCCGATCCTGCTGCACTGCGCGACCTGGGCCTTGCCCATATTCCGGAAGATCGCCATCACATGGGCCTCGTCCTCAAGTTCGAGGAATATGAGAACTCGATGCTCGGCTACCACCGCGACAGCAAATACGGACGCGGTGGCATGCTCGATCTCGATGCCATGCGCAAGGATGCGATCGAAAAGATCGAGAAATACGATATCCGCCCGCCAAACGCCCGGCTGAAGACCGCTAATTTCTCCGGCGGTAACCAGCAGAAGATCGTCGTCGCCCGCGAGATCGAGCGCGATCCGAAGGCGCTGCTGATCGGCCAGCCGACGCGCGGCGTCGATATCGGCGCCATCGAATTCATCCATCGCCGCATCATCGAGATGCGCGATGCTGGCAAGGCGATCCTGCTGGTATCGGTGGAGCTGGATGAGATCCGCGCGCTTTCGGACCGTATCCTCGTCATGTTCGCCGGCCATATCGTCGGTGAGAAGTCGGCTGAAGCCGGTGAACAAACACTCGGCCTGATGATGGCCGGCATTGCCGCGTGAGGCGTATATGAGCACGGCTTCCGTTCCGCTCCCCAATTGGATTACCTACGGCCTGATCCCCCTTCTCAATCTGATCGTCGCTTTCCTGATCTCGGGCCTTGTCGTCTGGTTCATCGGCGAGAGCCCGCTCGATGCGCTTGTCCTGCTTCTGCAGGGTGCGCTCGGCAGCGGCGAGGGCATCGGCTTCACCCTCTATTATGCCACGAGCTTCATCTTCACCGGCCTTTCGGTCGCCGTTGCCATTCATGCCGGTCTGTTCAACATCGGCTCGGAAGGCCAGGCCTATGTCGGCGGTCTCGGCTGTGCTCTCGTGGCGCTGGCGCTCGACAACTATGTGCCCTGGTACGTGACGATGCCGTTTGCGGTCATCGGTGCGGCGATCTTCGGGGCTCTCTGGGCCTTCATCCCGGCCTGGCTGCAGGCCAAGCGCGGCAGCCACGTCGTCATCACGACAATCATGTTCAACTTCATCGCGTCGGCGATGATGAATTTCCTGCTGGTGCATGTGCTGATCGTGCCGGGCAAGATGGCGCCTGAAACCCGTACCTTCCTGGCGGGCGGTCAGTTGCCCAAGCTCGATTGGCTGATGGACGTTTTCGGCTCGACCATCGGTGCCGCTCCGCTCAACGTGTCCTTCCTGATCGCGCTGGTGATGTGCTTCCTCGTCTGGGTGCTCGTCTGGCGCACCAAGCTCGGCTATGAGATGCGCACGCTCGGCTTGAGCCCGACGGCCGCGGTTTATGCCGGCATTCCCTATGCCCGCACCGTCATCATCGCCATGCTGATTTCGGGCGGCCTCGCCGGCATGATGGCGCTCAATCCGGTCATGGGCGCGTCCGCGCGCTTGCAGGTGGAGTTCGTGCTCGGTGCTGGCTTCGTCGGCATCGCCGTATCGCTGATGGGACGCAACCATCCGCTCGGCATCATCCTGGCGGCAATCCTGTTCGGCATTCTCTATCAAGGTGGCGATGCGCTGTCCTTCGATATGCCGAACATCACGCGCGACATGATCGTGGTGATCCAGGGCCTCGTCATCCTGTTTGCCGGTGCACTTGAATATATGTTCCGGCCGGCACTCGTGCGCATCTACCAGACATTCGCCAGGGCGTGAGGATCAGACCATGGAATATTACGATCTTCTCATCAGCATTCTTGGCTCGACCATCCGCCTGTCGATCCCGCTGATCTTCACCGCGCTTGCCGGCCTCTTTTCCGAGCGCGCCGGCATCTTCGATATCGGCCTCGAGGGCAAGATGCTGGCTTCCGCCTTTGCGGCCGCCTGCGTCGCCTCGATCAGCGGCTCGCCCTGGGCCGGCCTCGGCGCCGGTATCGTCGTCTCGGTCATTCTCGGTCTGCTGCATGGCTTCGCATCGATCACCAATCGCGGCAACCAGATCGTCTCGGGTGTTGCGATCAACTTCCTGACGGCCGGCTTGACCATCGTTCTCGGTCAGGCCTGGTTCGGGCAGGGCGGCCGTACGCCGACCTTGCCCGGCACGGCTCGTTTTTCCGGCATTACCCTTCCCGGTGTCGATGCCATCCGCGATATTCCGTTCATCGGGCCGCTCTATGCCAATGTCATCTCCGGCAACAATATCCTGACCTATCTCGCCTTCCTTACCGTGCCGATTTCCTGGTGGATTCTCTATCGCACCCGCTTCGGTCTGCGGCTGCGTGCTGTCGGTGAAAATCCCGGCGCCGTCGATACCGCCGGCATATCGGTCGAATGGCTGCGCTATCGTTCGCTGATCGTGGCCGGCATTCTCTGCGGCTTCTCCGGTACCTATCTCGCCATCGCCCAGTCGGCCGCCTTCATCAACAACATGTCGGCGGGCAAGGGTTATATCGCTCTCGCGGCGCTGATCTTTGCCAAGTGGAAGCCGGTGCCGGTCATGTTCACCTGCTTGCTCTTCGGCTTCCTCGATGCCTTCGCCAATTTCATGCAGGGCAAGGCGGTTCCGGGCATCGGCGAGGTGCCGGTGCAGATTTTCCAGGCGCTGCCCTATATCCTCACCTGCATCCTGCTTGCAGGCTTTATCGGCGTCGCCAAGCCCCCGAAGGCCGGTGGCGTGCCCTATACCAAGGAGCGCTGAACCATGTCGCATGATCTGTTCGAGGCCGCACGCGGAGCGATGGCCTTTGCGCATGCTCCCTATTCCAAATTCCCCGTCGGCGCGGCAATCCGTGCTGAGGACGGCAAGATCTATACTGGCGCCAATATCGAGAACCTATCTTTCCCGCAGGGCTGGTGCGCCGAACCGACAGCGATCAGCCAGATGATCATGGGCGGCGCCAAGAAGATCGTCGAGATCGCCGTCATCGCCGAGAAGCTGCCGCTCTGCCCGCCCTGCGGCGGCTGCCGCCAGAAGATTGCCGAATTTGCCAGCAAGGAGACACGCATCTATCTTTGCGACGAAACCGGTGTGAAGAAGACCATGACCATGGACGAGATGCTCCCCTTCAGCTTTGAAACCGAGATACTCGGATGAGCGCGGCCGTCGAGATCCTCACCGAAAAGCTCGGCGATCTGAAGCCGCGCTACGGCATCATTCTCGGCTCCGGCCTGGGCGCTCTCGTCGATCAGGTCACTGACGCCCTGCGAATCCCCTATGCCGACCTACCCGGCTTTCCGGTCAGCGCCGTCTCCGGCCATGCCGGCACGCTGGTCGCGGGCAAGCTCGGTGATGTGCCTGTCGTCATGCTGTCCGGCCGGGTGCATTACTACGAAAAGGGCGATGCCAATGCCATGCGCGCGCCGATCGAGACCCTGAAGGCCCTCGGCGTCGACACGCTGATCCTGACGAATTCGGCCGGATCGCTGCGGGAAGAAATGCCGCCGGGGTCGGTGATGCAGATCACCGATCACATCAACTATTCCGGTATGAACCCGCTGATCGGCGAAGAGAGCGACAGGCGTTTCGTCGGCATGACGAGCGCCTATGATACAGACCTCATCATGCGCATGCGCAAGGCGGCGGAAAAGGCCGAGATCAAGCTGTCGCACGGCGTCTACATGTGGTTTTCCGGACCGAGCTTCGAAACGCCGGCAGAAATCCGCATGGCGCGCATCCTGGGTGCCGATGCCGTCGGTATGTCGACGGTGCCGGAAGTCATCCTGGCGCGTCTTTTCGGTTTGAGGGTTGCCGCTGCCTCCGTCATCACTAACTATGGTGCTGGCATGACCGGCGGAGAACTCTCGCATGAGGAGACGAAAGACATGGCTCCGGTCGGCGGCGCACGCCTTGCCGCCATTTTGAAAGAAATGATCGCTGACGAAGGAGATCCACAATGACGGGCCATTCCCTCAGAGAAACGGCAGCTGTTGCGCTTTCCCTTCTCGATCTCACCAATCTCAAGGATGACTGCACGCCGGCGCAGATCGAGGCACTCTGCGCCCGTGCGCAATCGCCTTATGGCAATACGGCCGCCATCTGCATCTGGCCGCGTTTTGTCGCGCAGGCGCGTGGCATTCTCGGAACCGATCATGTCGTGAAGATCGCGACCGTCGTGAATTTCCCCGGTGGCGATATGGAGGTGGCCGATGTTGCTGCCGAAGCGCGCGAAGCGATTGCCGATGGTGCCGACGAAATTGACCTGGTCATTCCCTATCACGCGTTTCTGGCGGGTAATGAGCGGGCCGTCACCGAGATGGTTGCCGCTGTGCGAGCCGAATGCAAGGGACCAATTCTCCTGAAGACCATTCTCGAAACCGGCGAAATCAAGGATAGCGCGCTGATCCGGCGTGCCTCCGAACTGGCGATCGAGGCTGGCTCCGATTTCATCAAGACCTCGACGGGCAAGGTTGCTGTCAATGCAACGCTTGAGGCTGCCGATATCATGCTGAGGGCAATCCGTGCCAGCGGCCGCAAGGTCGGCTTCAAGCCGGCGGGTGGCATCGGCTCCGTTGCCGACGCAGCGCTTTATTTGAGCCTTGCCGAAACCATCCTGACACCCGATTGGGCCATGCCCTCGACTTTCCGCTTCGGTGCATCGAGCCTCCTCGATGATATTCTGAACGTGCTGGCCGGCGGAGAGTCCAAGGTGGCTTCGTCGGGCTACTGATCCATGATCCCGCAGGAGATCATCCGGCAGAAGCGCAACGGCGCCACTCTTTCGCCCGCCGATATCGACGCATTTATCGGCGCGTTGGGCCGTGGCGAACTGGCCGAAAGCCAGATCGGCGCCTTCGCCATGGCCGTCTGGTTTCGCGGCATGACGCGGGAAGAAACGGTGGCGCTGACGCTCGCCATGGCCCGCTCCGGCGATACGCTCTCCTGGGACGGCATCGGCAGGCCGGTCGCCGACAAGCACTCGACGGGCGGCGTCGGTGACAATGTCTCGCTGATGCTCGCACCCATCGCCGCCGCCTGCGGCCTCGCCGTGCCGATGATCTCGGGCCGCGGTCTCGGCCACACCGGCGGCACGCTCGACAAGCTGGAATCCATTTCCGGCTATGGAATTACCCCGGATGCCGCCCGTTTTCGCAAGGTGGTCGAAGAAGTCGGCTGCGCCATCATCGGCCAGACCGGCGCGCTGGCGCCCGCCGACGGCAAGCTCTATGCGGTGCGCGATGTCACCGCGACCGTCGATTCCGTACCGTTGATTACCGCCTCCATCCTGTCGAAGAAACTGGCGGCCGGGCTGGAAACGCTGGTGCTCGACGTCAAGATCGGCAGCGGCGCCTTCATGACTTCGCAGGAAGAGGCCGAGACGCTGGCGCGCTCGCTGGTGGAGGTGGCGAATGGTGGTGGGGTGAAGACTTCGGCTCTGATTACCGACATGAACCAGCCTCTGGCCGATGCAGCCGGCAACGTGGTCGAGCTTCGCAACTGCCTGGATTTCCTGAAGGGCAATAAGGCGGGCACGCGGCTCGAAACGGTCGTGCTGGCCTTCGCATCCGAAATGCTGATGCAGGCCGGCATTGCTGCGAACGTTGCCGAGGCGGAGGGCAGGGCGCGCGAGGCTTTGGCATCCGGCAAGGCGGCGGACATCTTCGGCCGCATGGTGCACGCGCTAGGCGGCCCCGAGGATCTGCTTGAACATCCAGATCGCCATTTGGTGAGCGCGCCGGTACGGAAGCCGGTTCTCGCCGCTGCCGACGGCTGGCTTGGCGGCTGCGATGCGCGGGGGATCGGCGTGAGCGTAATCGACCTCGGCGGCGGCCGCCGTCGCCCGCAGGACAAGATCGATCATCGCGTCGGCTTCAGCGATATCCTGCCCCTCGGCACGAAAGTGAGCAAAGGCGACCGTATCGCGACTGTTCACGCGGCGGATGAGGCCAGCGCGGAGAAGGCTGTCGCCGATCTCTCAGCCAATTATCGCCTCGTCGACGAAGCACCGGCTGCGTCACCCATTATCATCGGCAGGATCTGACGACGACAGCGCCACGGGTGCAGTCGGCGGCTTTGCATGGACCTAGACCACTTACCGCTTCAACAGCAAATTGCCGTTCTGGACTCCATAGGAGTTCAGTTTCTTCATGAAGCTCATGCCGATCAGCGTCGTACCGAGCGCACCGTCCTTTGCCACCACGGCATCGACATCGCGGACCCGGATCGTGCCGATCTCCAGACGGTCAAGTTTGACATGGGCGACCTTAGAGGTGCCGTTCGCGGTTTGGATCGGGTAGCGATAATCGAGATCGGCGCTGCTGAAGCCAAGGCTGCGCGCAGTGCTTTCGTTCATCGCGACATAGGTTGCGCCGGTATCGATCATCCCGTGCACGGACCGGCCATTGATCGTGAAATCACCCTCATAGTGTCCGCCGGCATTGGCACGCAGCTGGACGCTGCCATAGGAAACAGGAATCTCGGCTTTCGGCGGCGCCAGCGAGACCGCTTCGACAGGCACAGGCCTTGCGGCGTGCTCGTTATAGCTATCCACCAGCATTGGCACCTGGGTTGCCGCAACAGCAATGATACCGGCAATGATAAGAACGCGAACGAGCATCGGCAAGGCCCCTCCTGCGGGCCATGCCATCTATAAGCCAAGTATGCTGAAAGGACGCTAAAGCAATCAATAAAAAGCCCGGCAGTTGAATAACGGCCGGGCCTTATAAGAGTATAGCAGCAGATTTACTTCGTGCCGTACATGCGGTCGCCGGCATCGCCGAGGCCGGGCACGATATAGCCCTTCTCGTTCAGATGGCTGTCGATCGCAGCGGTAAAGACCGGGACGTCCGGATGCGCCTTGCGGAAATTGGCGATGCCTTCGGGAGCCGCCAGCAGGCACAGGAAGCGGATATTGTGCGCGCCGCGCTCTTTCAGCTTTTCGATTGCGGCAATCGAGGAATTGCCTGTTGCCAGCATCGGATCGACGACGATAATCAAGCGCTCTGAGATATCCTCGGGCGCCTTGAAGTAATATTCGACCGGCTGGAGCGTTTCGTGATCGCGGTAGACGCCGATATGCGAGACGCGGGCCGAGGGAACGAGATCGAGCATGCCTTCGAGCAGGCCGTTGCCGGCGCGCAGGATCGAGGCGAAGACCAGCTTCTTGCCTTCGAGGATCGGCGCATCCATCGGCTGCAGCGGCGTTTCGATGGTCTCGATCGTCAGTTCGAGGTCGCGCGTCACCTCGTAACAGAGCAGCGTCGAAATCTCGCGCAGCAGCCGGCGGAAGCTTCCCGTTGACGTGTCCTTCTTGCGCATGATTGTGAGCTTGTGCTGCACAAGCGGGTGATCGATGACAGTGACGCCGTCCATGGTTTCAGCCTTCCAGTAATTCCGTGATATGAGATGGTTCTTTCACGGAAATCGCCTCTGGTGCAAGAAAATAGGCCGCTTTTGGAGATTTCATCCCCAATATGGGGCCTTAACTGCGCATTTAGAGCTTCGCAAGCAATGCCGTCCGCGTCGCTTCGTCCACGAAGGCCGCCTCGATCGCCGTGCGTGTCATCGCATCGATCTCGTCATCGCTAAAGCCGAAAGCTGACGACGCCATCTCGTATTCGCGCTTCAGCGACGTATGGAAGAAGGGCGGGTCGTCGGAGCTGATCGTGACCTTCACGCCGGCGTCGCGCAACTTACGCAGCGGATGCGACTGGAAATCCGGGAAGACGTTGAGTGCGACGTTGGAGCCGGGGCAGACTTCCAGCACGGTGCCAAGATCGGCAAGGCGCTTGACGAGATCCATATCCTCAATGGCGCGCACGCCATGGCCGATACGCTGCGGGCGCACCAGATCCACCGCGTCGGCGACGCTAAATGCGCCGCAGACCTCGCCGGCATGAATGGTGATGCCGAGGCCCGCCTCACGCGCGATATCGAAGGCGCGGGCGTAATCGGCGACGTAGCCCATGCGCTCTTCGCCGGCCATATTGAAGCCTGTTATCAGCGGATTGTCGCTCTTGGCGGCATATTCTGCCGCCTTCACGACGCGCTCAGGCCCAAAGTGGCGTTCGCCGGTTACGATCAGCCGAGCCTCGATGCCGGTCTTTGCCTTGGCGGCACGGATGCCGGCCGAAACGCCGGCCATATAGGCGTCGGCGCCGAGGCCGATGCGGTCGCCATGGTCGGGCGAGACGATGAGCTCGCTATAGATGGTGCCGATGCCTGCAAGTTCTTCCAGATAGGTTTCCGTCAGTAGCGCATAGTCTTCCTCGGTGCGATAGACTTCGGAAACCTTGTCATAGCAGACGAGGAATTCGGCAAAGTCCTTCCAGAGGTAAATACCGTCTTTGAGGAAGGCGCTGGTGTCGACTCCGTATTTTTCCGCTTGTGCGAGCGTCAATGCAGGTGGGGCGGCGCCCTCCAGATGGCAGTGCAGCTCCACTTTCTTCAAATGCGATGTCAAAGGAAACTCCTCCCATGCGGCCCTGCCGCAATGCCCAGATGTTGCGCAACCGTCTCGCCGATATCGGCATAGGTCTGGCGGATACCGATGGAACGGGATCGAATGCCCGGCCCATAAGCCATGACGGGCACGCGCTCGCGCGTGTGATCGGTGCCGCGCCAAGTCGGGTCGCAGCCATGATCAGCCGTCAGAATGACGAGATCGCCGGCCTTCAGCTTCTCGTGAACCTCAGGCAGCCGTGCATCGAAGGCTTCGAGTGCTGCGGCATAGCCCGGCACGTCGCGGCGATGGCCGTAGACCATGTCGAAATCGACGAAATTGGTGAAGACCAGATCGCCGTCCTCAGCTTCGTCCATGGCCTTCAGCGTCGCATCCATCAGCGCCATGTTGCCATTGGCCTTGATGATCCTGGAGACGCCCTGATGGGCAAAGATATCGCCGATCTTGCCTACGGCATGCACCGTGCGTTCGGCCTTGACTAGACGGTCGAGCAACGTCGGCTCCGGCGGCAGAACGGAAAAGTCGCGGCGGTTGCCGGTACGCTCGAACGTGGCTGCGGTCTCGCCGACAAAGGGGCGGGCGATGACACGGCCGATATTGTAGGAATCGAGCAGCGTGCGCACGATCTTGCAGAGGCCGATCAGCCGGTCGAGGCCGAAATGGTGCTCATGCGCGGCGATCTGAAAGACGGAATCGGACGAGGTGTAGCAGATGGGCTTGCCGCTGCGGATGTGTTCTTCACCGAGCTTTGCAATGATATCCGTGCCCGAGGCATGGCAGTTGCCGAGAATGCCCGGCAGGTCGGCCGCCTCGCAGATGGCTTTCACCAGCTCTGGCGGGAAGGCATCGCCCACTGCCGGAAAATACCCCCAATCGAACATGACGGGCGTTCCGGCGATCTCCCAATGGCCTGACGGCGTGTCCTTGCCGCGGGAGACTTCGCTGGCGCAGCCGTAGAGACCATAGAGCTTTTCCGGCAGCGGCATGCCAGCGGGGTAGCTGCCCGTTGCCGCCTTGGCGATCTCCATGAGGCCGAGGCCGGACATATTGGGCAATACCAGCGGTCCCTGGCGCAAACCTTCGCGGTCGGCAGCGCCCGCCGCGCAGAATTCGGCGATATGGCCGAGCGTATCCGCGCCTTCATCGCCGTAGCTTGCCGCATCCGGGCCGCCGCCGACGCCGAAAGAATCCAGAACGAAGAGAAAGGCGCGCGCCATACATCACCCGATAAGAATGTCGTCGCCCCGGAGGAGGTCTTCCGGGACATTGGACGTCACCCATATAACGGAGGCATCGAGTTGGCAATTTTCTGTTTGGAATGGTCCGCCGGGGCCTCGTCTCGATGAGAGGCGCTCAGCAATCGCTGCAGCTGATCGAATTGCCGACGCGCTGACGATAGTAATATTGCCGGCTGATGGTGATCTGGTTCGTGCCGCTCGGCAGGAAATTGGTACCGAAACTGATGAGCTGGTAGGGAAGGGAAAGCTCGCTGCGGACCAGAAAGGTGCTTGCCTGGTTCATGTTGGCCGGCACGGTGATGACCGTGCCGGAAGAATAGGGGGTCGTCCCGTCCTGTGCCCAGGACCATGCCACCGTTGCCTTGCCTGTCGCGTCGATCGCAATGCCGGTGATCTTCAACGTCATGCCGGTCGTGGCGTAGGGCGCGAAGATCGCACCAGCGACAGAGGGCATGGTGGCAAGCACCGATTTGGTAACGCTCGACTGCTGCGAGACGATATCGGCGATCGATCCCGCCGAGCGGCTCGCGCGCTTGGAGACATTGAGCCCGACGGTGAGCTCGAAGGCGCCGAGGTAAAGCATCAGTAAAACGGGAAAAAGGATGGCGAATTCGATCGCACCGACGCCGCGCTCATCGCGGGCAAAGCGCCGCAGAATGCCCGACGACATCGTATCCTTTTCGATCATGGTCGCAGGGCGGCTCACGGATAGTTCTCGTTCTGGAAGGCGGCGGTCGCGACGATGAGATAGACTGAGGCCGAGCCATCGGTTGGGCGGACATTTGTAAGATAGGGGCGCAGCAGATCCGTAATGACCTGCCAGCGGTAATAGGCGCGTACCATGTTGAGCGACTTGGCGCCGCCGGGCGCGAAAGTAAAACCCGAAGTATTGAGATCGGAATAGGGATCGGTCGACGACTTCCGAGGGATCGTCGTCGGCATGGATGCGAAGCTCGAATAGCTCTCCACATCGAGATAGAGGTTTGCCGGCGTCTGCAGTTCGGATGCGGAGCAGGTGATGAGCACGGCAATCTCGTTGCAGAATGCCTGACGGAACTGCTGTGACGTCGTATAGGAGGTCTTGTTGGGATCGGCTGTGATCTGCCCGGTTCTGATCTGACGCGCCAGGGTGTCGACGGCGTTTGAAACGACCTGTTCGGCGGTAAAGGCGACGAAGGTTTCGATAATGGCAAAGACGATCAGGAAATAGGGAATGGCAAGCATGGCGAATTCGATGGCCGCGGCGCCATCCCGAGAACGCAGCAATTCTCGCAAGCCGCTTCGGGCGCGTGGCCTGGCAGGGGCTATATTGGTAAGAAAAGCGTTATCTGGTGTCATGGGAAATCCGCGGCGAATTATATGCCGAGGACAGTAGAATTGCTTTCTTGATAATCCGTTTCTCTTCTCTATTCATATTTAGAGGAAGCCGGGATTATTACTTGTAACGCAATCCTTCGAAAGTACTTTCGAATATTTATGAAATCGAATGGAATTATTGTCCGGTTGCGGGGGCCGTCGTCGCCGTGTTGTTCTGCTGGGCATGCTGTTCGCAATTGGGCGTGCAGGATAATACGGCGCGATCCGTCTGCCGGAAAACGCGGACCGTATTGCCTTCATCGATCGACACCAGGATCTGCTCATCGACGATGGCATTGCCGTCGGTATCGAGCAGAATGATATTCGTCGTCCCGAAGCTGCGGCCGGTCAGCACGATGGTCTTCGGATCGGCAACTGTTGCGTCGGCGACCTGCGAATTGCCGACGATGACCTTGCTGACAGGGCGATCAAGCTTCAAGACGCGCGCGTGATCCATATAGACGCGCAACAGGCTTTCTCCAGCAGCGTTCGAAAGCTGTGGCATCAAGCCGGCCATGGCGACGATGCCGGCGAGGAATGCGGTTTTGCCGCCGAATGGCATGGCTTGGCCTCTTGGAAAGCGTATGGCGAAAGGTTTTGTTGGACAGAATGGGAAAGAATGGTGAATGAAGGATTAAGGACGGCGCTGGCTGTGTATTTATGATGCAGACGTTCCGAAAATGGCTTTGATCTTCGCCGTTCATGTCTCGTATGGTCTGCTTTGGTACAAATCGTATAAGCTGCTAATATTCATGCATCTAATAATTTTCTTTTAGCTGAAGAAGTTCTTTAAAAATGCATGGCAAGACATGAATTCGATATTTACTATTCTTTTTTCACTTCGTTATTCAAAGTTCATTAACCCAATTCCTTAAAGCGATGGAAACGGCGGACGACTACCGTGCAGTTCGTCCGATCAACGGCAACAGTTGACGGACGTGCTGTCAACAAAGTGGAGTTAAACTCATGTCCAAGCTTTTTTCGCGCTTCCTGAAGGATGAATCGGGTGCGACCGCAATCGAATACGGCCTGATCGCCGCCCTGATCTCCGTCGCCATCATTGCTGGTGCTACCACCCTGGGCGGTACGCTCAGCTCGACGTTCAACAACATTTCCAACCAGATGAACAAGTCTGGTGCAGGTATTGGCACCAAGTAATACATCTGTTCTTTAGATGTAATACTTCACGGAAACCGCTCAATAAAATGGGCGGTTTTCGAATTTCAAACTTCGGGGCGGAAATTTATTATGTTCGGAACTTTGGCGCTATGCATATTTCCCCTGTGCATGTCTCTAGCGGCGATATCCGATCTGCTGACGATGACAATTCCGAATAGAATAAGCTTAGCCCTAGCAATCGCGTTCCTCGTGCTGGCTCCGGCATTTGGCCTGCCATTTACACAAATCGGCATGCATCTGGCTGCTGCCAGTGTCGTCTTTGCAGTGTGTTTTGCATTGTTTGCGCTCAATATTATGGGCGGTGGAGATGCGAAATTATTAGCGGCTGCCGCTCTTTGGTTTGGCTTCAATCTTTCGCTCGTAATGTTTCTTATCTATGTCGCGTTTATTGGCGGCATAATTACACTTCTTATTGTTTGGCTCCGATCACAAGCAGGCATCATCTCGGCTATCGGTCTTCCGATGCCGAATTCCTTGACAGTCGCCAAGAAAATCCCATACGGCATTGCTATTGCGGTCGGCGGAATCCTCGCATTTTCTTCTTCGCCTATTTTGATTGCGATGACCGAGGGTGTCCTTTAATCTGCCTGCTGGTTGCTAAGATCCCAAGTTTGAATATATGTAAATACTAATATAAATGAAGTAATTATGGTTAAGTAATCATAAATGTAACAGACCATTAACCATAATTACACCAATTGCCGGTCATTCTACAGGGCGAAGAATCCTGTTCCTCAAGGAATGACCATGAAACCCGCTCGCATAATGATACTCGCAGTGGCAGCCGCCGCGGCCGGGATGGCCGGCCTGCTGGCGATGCGCCTGGCTGGTTCGCGCGATATCGTGCCCCAGCAGGTTGCGGCGATCGTGGAAAAGGAAGCAACCACCAATGTGCTGGTTGCGAGCGCCAATCTGCCCGTCGGCTCCCGTCTCAACGAAAAATCAGTTCAATGGATGGCATGGCCGGAAAACGGCGTCGTCAAAGGTTTCATTACCCAGAGCGAGCGGCCCGATGCCTTGAAGGATATAAATGGCGCGGTCGTTCGCCTGCCGATATTCGAGGGCGAACCGATCCGCGAGGAAAAGGTCGCGGATTCCAGTAGCCGCATCCTCTCTTCATTGCTGCCGGCCGGTAAACGAGCCGTCGCCACCGAGATTTCCGTTGCCACCGGTGCCGGCGGTTTCATCCTCCCGAATGATCGCGTCGATGTGATCATGGTCCGCAAGGGCTCGCAGCAGCAGCTCGTCACGGAAACGGTGCTGAGCAACGTGCGCGTCTTGGCTGTCGACCAGCAGATCGAGGAAAAGCAGGATGGAAGCAAGGCTGCGGTCGGTGCCACCGCGACGCTCGAACTGACGCCGGACCAGACGAAGGTTCTGGCCGTCGCGCACCAGATGGCCGACCGCCTGACGTTGGCATTGCGCTCCGTCGCCGATGCGCAGCAGTCCGATACGACAGCGGCCGATTATCTTCTGGCCGGCGACAATGGCGGCGGACTTGTCCAAGTCATCAAGTCGGGAGCGATCGTGACCGATGGCCCGGCCGGGCCGAAACCACAATGAGAAGGGGCGACATCATGTTCAGGACAAGCAACAAAGCCAGCCTTTCTCTCACTGCAATCCTCTCCTTCTCGGTCGCCTTTGCTGGTCTGCCTCTGGCGGATCTTCCGGCTTTTCTGCGCACGCCCGTAGCCTTTGCTGATGGCTCTGACAGTATCGTCACCATCGCTGGCCTTGGCACGAGGCGCACATTGAAGCTTGGCCTCAACAAGGCACTCGTCGTCGATCTGCCGGCCGACGCGCATGATATCCTTGTTTCCGATCCCAAGATGGCGGATGCGGTGACGCGCACCTCGCGCCGCATCTACCTTTTCGGCAAGACCGTCGGCCAGACCAACATCTTCGTCTTTGGCGCCGACGGCAAGGAGATCGTCAGCCTCGATCTGCAGATCGAGCGCGACATTGCCGGGCTGCAGGCCAATCTCAAACGCTTCATCCCGGACTCCGACATCAATGTTGAGATCGTTTCCGACAATATCGTGATGACCGGCACGGTGCGCACACCGCAGGATGCCACGCGGGCCGAGCAGCTCGCCCAGGCCTTTCTGAAGGGGGGTGAAGCGACCACTCGAAACCAGACTGCCTCGGGCAGCGGCGACAACAACGCGGTCGCCATTTTCGCCGAAGTGCGGCAGACCTCGCAGATCGTCAATATGTTGCAGATCGAAGGCGAGGATCAGGTGACGCTCAAGGTGACCGTCGCCGAAATCAAACGCAGCGTGCTGAAGCAGATCGGCTTCGACAATCTTGTCAGGAATTCATCCGGCCTGACGGTAGCCCAGCTTGGCAGTCCTGTCTCCGACGGCACTGCGGCAGCCGGCGGCGGCGGTCTGGCCAGCTTGTTCAAAACCGCCATCGGCAAATACGATATCAGCACCTATCTCAATGCTCTTGAGCAGGCTGGCGCCGTCCGTACGCTGGCTGAGCCGACGTTGACGGCGATCTCCGGCCAGGCGGCGACTTTCAATTCGGGCGGTCAGACGCTGTACGCCGTCACGAACAAGGATGGGACCGTCACGGTCACACCCTTCACCTATGGCATCAGTTTGGCCTTCACGCCTGTTGTGCTGTCTGCCGGAAGAATCGCCCTGCATGTGCAGACCCAGGTTTCCAATCCGGTTGGTACGGCCAACGCCGGCACGGCAACCTATAACCAGCGCGCCGCTGATACTTCGGTGGAGTTGCCGTCTGGCGGTTCGATCGCTTTGGCCGGTCTCTTGAGTGATACCATTCAGCAGACCACCAACGGCACGCCGGGCGCCTCGAAGATTCCAATCCTTGGCGCGCTGTTCCGTCAAAAAAGCTTTCAGCGTGACGAAACCGAGCTGGTCATCATCGCGACACCCTATCTGGTGCGCCCCGTGGCCCGCGGTCAGCTTGCTCGTCCCGACGACAATTTCTCGCCGAGCAACGATGTGAGCGGCTTTTTCATGAACCGTGTCAATAAGATCTACGGCCGCAGGGACGGGCCGCCGGTCGCCGATGCCGATTTCCACGGCACTGTCGGCTTCATCTACAAGTGAGGGATCAGGATGCGCGCCTTTTCGACCGGTTCAATCGCACATCAAACAACGGGTGGCCTTGCCCGTAACGCGCCTCGCTCGCTCCGTCCCAGCTTCTCGGCCCTGGCATTGATCGCGCCGGCCTTGATCGTCACAGCTGTCCTTGGCGGTTGTGCCGGCTCCCCGGACGGCATGAGTACAAGCGCTATCAAGGACGATTATCGCCAGCGCCACCCGATCGTGCTGACGGAGAAGGAACACGATATCGACATACCGGTGGCAACCAGTGACCGGCAATTGACCGTAGGCATGCGCGATACCGTCCGCGGCTTTGTGCAGGACTATCGTGCGCATTCAACTGGTACGGTCGAAATCCTGTCGCCGCGTGGGTCCATGAATTCGCAGGCTGCATCAAGCTTGCGTCAACAGATTCGGAGAGAATTTGTCGCGAACGGCATTCGCTCCAATCGTATCGTCGAAAGCTATTATGCTGCCGGCGATATAGGTGACGCTGCTCCGATCCGCCTTCGCTTCACCGCTACGACCGCAGCCACCAACACCTGTGGTCAATGGCCTGACGATCTCGCCGACAATGCCATCGACAATCAGAATTACTACAATTTCGGCTGTGCGACCCAGCATAATCTGGCGGCGCAGGTCGCCAATCCAACGGATCTAATCGCACCGCGTGCGGTGTCGCCGATCGATACCGATCAGCGCAGCAAGATAATCGACAATTACCGCAACGGCTCGGTCCCGATCAGCACCGCTACCCTTGGCGGCTTCAGCGGAGCTAGCCAATGAGCAAGACGATTGTCCGCCGGCGGAATGGGATAACATCATGAACGCCATCGAATACGATATCGGCTCGACCGCCGCGGACGCCGAAGACGTCTCGCGCCCGGGCAATCTCGACAATCTGCGGCCGTTGCCGCGTATTTCGGTGCATGCCTTCTGCGAAAGCGAGCAGCTGCAGCGGGTGATGGACCAATGCGCCAACGATCGGCGCATGTCCAAGGTCAGCTTCCGGATCACCAGCGGCAGCGCCGCGGCAGCGGCAAACATGTTCGCTTCGGCGCCGACCCCCAATCTGATCATTCTCGAGACACGCGCCAATGCGCGCAGTCTGCTGGCCGAGCTCGAGCCGCTCGCCGCGGTCTGCGATCCGAGCACCAAGGTCATCATCGTTGGCTATCATAACGACATCGGCCTCTACCGCGAGCTGATCCGCAACGGCATCTCGGAATATATCGTGCAACCCACCGATATGGTCGATCTGATGACGGCGATGGCGGCGATCTTCATCGATCCCGATGCCGAACCCGTCGGCCGCAGCATTGCCTTTATCGGTGCCAAGGGCGGGGTGGGTGCATCCACCATCGCGCATAATTGCGCCTTCGGTATCTCCAGCCTTTTCTCCACCGAAACCATCCTTGCCGATCTCGATCTGCCCTATGGCACGGCCAATATCGACTTCGATCAGGATCCGGCGCAGGGGATTGCCGAGGCCGTCTATGCACCGGAGCGCCTGGATGAGGTCTTTCTCGATCGGTTGCTGACGAAATGCTCTCAGCACCTGTCGCTGCTGGCTGCGCCCTCCATGCTGGATCGTGCCTATGATTTCGATGGTCAGGCCTTCCTGCCGGTGCTCGACGTTCTCCAGCGCAGCGCCCCGGTGGCGGTCCTAGACGTGCCCCATCTCTGGACGGAATGGACGCGCTCGGTGCTTGCCGCCGTCGATGAGGTCGTCATTTGCGCGGCCCCGGATCTTGCCAATCTGCGCAACGCCAAGAACCTGATCGACGCTCTGCGCAAGCTGCGGCCCAACGACAAGGGACCGCACCTCATTCTCAATCAAGTAGGCATGCCGAAGCGCCCGGAAATCAACCCTTCGGAGTTCTGCGCTCCGCTAGAGGCGGATCCGATCGCCGTCATCCCCTTCGACATCAATCTGTTCGGCAATGCCGCCAATAGCGGCCGGATGATTTCGGAGACGGATCCCAAATCGCCGATCGCCGAGACCTTTTCGCAGATATCACACATCGTCACGGGTCGCGTCGCTTTGAAGAAGGCGAGAAAGGGCGGTCTGCTTGGCCTCCTGAAACGGAAGTAGTCGTTTGATTTCGCATGAATTTCCCGAGAGCGAGCCTTCGTGAAAGTCATGCTGCAGTAGAATTGGATCGAAAGCATGTTTGGCAAGCGCGGAAATGAAGGTCCTGCAAAAGGCGGCGGCACGATGCCTCCGCCGGCGCCGGCACGTGCGCCGGCCGCAGCTGCGCCGGCGGCACCAGCCGTGCTGATAGAACCGTCGCGCGATTCTTCACAGCAGCGCCAGCAGGTCGTCCCCCCGCCGATGCAGACGCCCAGCCGTCGCAGGCCGGCCCGCACCGAAGAATATTACGATACGAAGTCGCAGGTCTTCTCCGCCCTCATCGACACGATCGACCTCTCGCAGCTTTCCAAGCTCGGGCCGGAAGCGGCGCGCGAGGAAATCCGCGATATCGTCAACGACATCATCACGATCAAGAATTTCGCGATGTCGATCTCCGAGCAGGAGGAACTGCTCGAGGATATCTGCAACGACGTACTCGGCTATGGTCCGCTGGAGCCGCTTTTGGCCCGCGACGACATCGCCGATATCATGGTTAACGGCGCCGGCCAGACGTTCATCGAAGTTGGGGGCAAGACCGTCGAATCGGAAATCCGCTTCCGCGACAATGCGCAGCTTCTTTCCATCTGCCAGCGCATCGTCAGCCAGGTCGGCCGCCGCGTCGATGAATCGAGCCCCATCTGCGATGCGCGCCTGCCCGACGGTTCGCGTGTCAACGTCATCGCACCGCCGCTCGCGATCGACGGGCCTGCACTGACCATTCGTAAATTCAAGAAGGACAAGCTGACGCTCGATCAGCTCGTCCGCTTCGGCGCCATCACGCCGGAAGGCGCAACGCTGCTGCAGATCATCGGCCGCGTGCGCTGCAACGTCGTCATTTCAGGCGGTACGGGCTCGGGCAAGACGACGCTGCTTAACTGCCTGACCAACTATATCGACCGCGACGAGCGCGTCATCACCTGCGAAGACACCGCCGAACTGCAGCTGCAGCAGCCGCATGTCGTGCGCCTCGAAACCCGGCCGCCGAACATCGAAGGCGAGGGTGAGATCACCATGCGTGATCTCGTCAAGAACTGCCTGCGCATGCGTCCCGAGCGCATCATCGTCGGCGAAGTGCGCGGACCCGAGGTCTTTGATCTGCTGCAGGCGATGAACACGGGCCATGACGGTTCCATGGGAACCATCCACGCCAATACGCCGCGCGAATGCCTGAGCCGTATCGAATCGATGATCGCCATGGGCGGCTTCAGCCTGCCGGCCAAGACCGTGCGCGAGATCGTCTCCACCTCCATCGACGTCATCATCCAGGCTGCGCGCCTGCGTGACGGTTCGCGCCGTATCACACAGATCACCGAAGTCATCGGCATGGAAGGCGATGTCATCATCACGCAGGATCTGATGCGCTACGAGATCGAGGGCGAAGACGCAAACGGCCGCATCATCGGCCGGCATGTGTCCACCGGCATCGGCAAGCCGCATCTCTGGGATCGCGCCCGCTACTACAATGAGGAGCGGCGCCTGGCAGCCGCGCTCGACGAGATGGAACAGAAGGCGCAATAGGACTAACGATGTTCGGTGTCGATCCAATGGTGCTGTTGATTGTCCTGCTGACGGCGGTGTCGGCTGCTGCCGTCTGCTACGGCATTCTCTATTCGCGGATCGAGGCTCAGAAGAAGGCCGCAAGCCGCGTCAATCGGGTCAAGCAGGCCGAAACCGATCGTGTGAAGGTCAAGGCGGCGCGCGACCGCGTTCAGGAGATGTCCAAGCGGCGCAAGTCCGTCCAGGATTCGCTTAAGGATCTGGAGCGTCGCCAGTCCGAAAACACCAAGAAAAAGCAGTCGCTGAAAGCGCGCCTGTCGCAGGCCGGTTTGTCGCTGACGCCATCGCGCTTCTACGTTTTCAGCGTGCTGTTCGGCCTGTTTGCGGTGCTGGTCTTTTTCATTGTCGGCGCTCCGCCCCTGGTCATCCTTGGACTGTTCTTTGCCGTCGCTTTCGGTCTGCCGCGCTGGGTTCTCGGCTTCCTCATCAAGCGCCGGCAAAACAAATTTCTCGAAGAATTTCCGAACGCGCTCGATCTTATCACCCGTTCCCTTCGCTCGGGCCTGCCGCTCAACGATGCGGTGCGACTGGTGGCCGCCGAGGCGCGCGATCCGGTCAAGTCGGAATTTCGCCGGGTGGTCGAAGCGCAGCAGGTCGGTCTGAGCATGTCGGATGCCTGCGCGCGCATGACAAACCACATGCCGCTGCAGGAAGTGAATTTCTTCTCGATCGTCATTACCATTCAGGCCCAGGCCGGCGGCAATCTGTCGGAAGCCCTAGGCAACCTCTCGAAGGTGCTGCGCGACCGCAAGAAAATGAAGGCGAAGGTCAAGGCGCTGTCGATGGAGGCAAAGGCATCCGCCGTCATCATCGGCGCGCTGCCTTTCATCGTCATGCTGCTCGTCTATCTGACCTCGCCGCAATACATGATGATCCTGTTCACCGATCCGCGCGGCCATCTGATCTTGCTCGCAGCCGGTATCTGGATGTCCGTCGGAATCTTCATCATGCGCAACATGGTCAATTTCGAGATCTGAGCGGAAGGAGCCGCGTAGCCCATGTCCGATCTGGCCGCCAAACTGACCGATCCCGGCACCCTCCTCGCTGTCGTCGTTGCCATTGCCGTCTTTGCCACCTTCTATACGATCGCCATACCGCTGCTCGAGCGCGGCGATCTCAATAAGCGCATGAAGGCCGTATCGACGGAGCGCGAGCAGATCCGCGCACGCGAACGGGCTCGGCTTAGCGCCGATGGCGGCAAGGCATCGCTGCGCAGCCATAACAATCGAAACGCCAGACAGATCGTCGAGCGCTTCAACCTGCGAAATGCGCTGGTTGATGCCAATACCATGAATCGCCTGCGGGCCGCTGGCCTGCGCTCCGAAAACGCGTTGAACATATTTCTGGTGGCGCGGTTCTTTCTGCCGTTCCTGTTCCTGGCGGCTGCGATCGTGCTGGTTTTCGTTCTCGGCTGGTTTGCCTCAAAACCATTGCCGATCCGTCTGCTCGGCGTCATCGGCACCGCCTATCTCGGTTTCTATGCGCCGAATATCTATGTTTCCAACCGGATGACCAAGCGCCAGAAGTCGATCAAGCGCGCCTGGCCGGATGCTCTCGACCTGATGCTGATCTGCGTGGAGTCGGGCATATCGATCGAAGCCGGCATGCATCGCGTGTCCGAGGAAATGGCCGAGCAATCCCCGCCGCTCGCCGAGGAAATGGTGCTGACCACAGCCGAACTTTCCTTCCTACAGGATCGCCGCACGGCCTTCGACAATCTTGCCGCCCGCACCCAGATCGAGCTCGTCAAATCGGTGACGCAGGCGCTCATTCAGGCCGAGCGCTATGGCACGCCGCTCTCACAGGCGCTGCGCGTCATGGCGCAGGAAGGCCGCGACGAGCGCATGAACGAGGCGGAGAAGAAGGCGGCCGCCCTGCCGCCGAAGCTGACCGTGCCGATGATCATCTTCTTCCTGCCGGTCTTGATGGCCGTCATTCTCGGCCCGGCAATCCTCCAGGCCATGGACAAGTTCTGATCCGCCGGCTTGCTTCCGCGTGCGGGCATGGTTAATCTTCGATCCGACGTTGTGGACGGCCGGAAGCGAAATCCCCGGCGCGCCCTGGAGGCTGCCGTCCACCAGCGAATAGATGTCCAGCCGTATCGGGAGGTGTCGCATGTCGTCCATGGCAGTGTTTCTTAGCGTTATCGCTGCGGTCTTCATCGGGGCCGCCAGTCCCGGTCCGAGCTTCGTGCTTGTCTCCCGAATTGCCGTTTCCCGCTCGCGAAAAGCGGGTCTTGCCGCCGCTCTCGGCATGGGGACGGGCAGCGTCATATTCGCGACCTTGGCCCTGTTCGGCTTGAGTGCCCTGCTGATGAAGGTCGAATGGCTGTATCTGGCGCTGAAGGTCGCAGGCGGTCTCTATCTGATCTATGTCGGCGTCCGCATCTGGCGCGGCGCGGCGGATGACCTTCCGATCGATTCACCTGCGACGCCGAAGGCATCGGGCGCAGCGCGCAATTTTCTCTTTGCGCTCGGGACCCAGCTCAGCAATCCGAAGACCGCCATCTTTTATGGCAGTATCTTTGCAGCCCTCCTGCCGGCGGCTCCTGCGCCCTGGCTGCTGGCCGCCGTTCCGCTGGCGGTCTTTCTGGTCGAGACCGGATGGTACACGGTGGTGACGATCGCCTTCTCGTCGAACCGCCCGCGCGCAATTTATCTCGGTGCCAAGCTCTGGATCGACCGCGTGGCCGGCGTCGTGATGGGCGCGCTCGGAGCGCGGCTGGTGGCCGAGGGCCTGCCACGTCATCTCTGGCGTTAGGGGTCGAGGTGGCCGAGCGTTTCTTCGGCCGTATTATTCGACGGTTTTCCTGGCGTCGCCGCTGGCCGCAAGCTTCTGCCAGGAATTCCGCTGCGCCAGCATGCCCCTGAGATAGGCGACATTGGCGTTGGCCTGCTGCGGCGTCAGCTCCTGGCGCGCGATCTGTTCCGCCTCGGCAAAACGGCCCTGCAGGCCGACGACCAGCGCCAGGTTCTGGCGCACGCGGCTATCGGAGCCCGGCTGCGAGACGGCCGAGCGAAGATAGTTTTCGGCGTTCTTGAGGTCTCCGGTTAGCACGTAGGACATGCCGAGATTGGAAAGAATTGTCGGCTCGTTGGGTGCCAGCACCAGCGCATCGCGATATTTGGCGCGCGCATCTGTGGAGCGTCCAAGCTGGTCGAGGATGGCACCTTGCGCGGAAACCAGGCGCCAGTCCGGCCGGTCCGGCAGCTGTGCGCGGTCGATGGTCGCCAGCGCTTCGTCGAGCTGGCCCGCCGCCGCCTGTGCCTTGCCATAGGCGGCCAACACACCGCGATCGGTCGGATTGGCGATTGCCACCTGCTGCATGACGGCGAGCGCCTGGTCGTTGCGGCCGCTCATGCGCAAGGCATTGGCGTAGTTCACGCCGGCATCACGATCCTTGGGATTGGCATCATAAGCCTTGCCATACGTCGCGGTCGCCTGAGCGAGTTCGGTACTGTTCATCGTGTCGAGAGATTTCGATGTCTTGGGGACCGAGCCCGTCGTCATCCTGTCCTGTCCGGTCGTTGAGCAGCTTGCGAGCGAAAGCGCCAGAAGTGCGGCGGAAGCTCCCCGCAAAAGAAAGGTTCTGAATGAAAACGCAGCTGAAACGGCGGGCATTTCGATTATCCCTGAATTCCTTAAATCTTGCGCGAGGCCTAGAATCGGAACAGGGAAAGGTTCGACGCAATGTTCGCTCCAGCAATAATCTGTTAACCCTAACAGACGGTTAACTCTCGATTCTCTGAAGTCTCCAATTCCCTGAAGTTATCGGTCAAAGGATAGTCATGGCCCCCTACCAATACATCGAGCGTGCGACGCCCTTCAATTCGAAGGGTGGTGCGACGCTGCCGATCTTTGCCGTCACCCCGGCACATATCGAGACCGGCACCATCGATCCCATCGCGCTCGATTGGGCCCGCAGGGCCGGCTACAAGGCGGAAAGCGGCTCGCTGCTGTTGATTCCGACGGCCGACGGACATCTGGGCGGAGCCTTGTTCGGGCTCGGCTCCAATCCCTCCGAACAACCTTTCCTGACGGGAAGGCTTGCGCGCAGCCTGCCGGCAGGCGATTGGCATATCGAGACGGCGCCGCTGACGGCGAACCGGCTTTCGCTCGGCTTCGGTCTCGGCAGCTATCGTTTCGAGCGCTACAAGTCCGAGAAGGCGACGGCGCCGACGCTGATGATCCCGCGCGATGCCGATGCCGCCGATATCAAACGTCAGCTGGCCGGCGTGTTTCTGGCGCGCGATCTCATCAATACCCCGACCAACGACATGGGACCGGAGCAACTCGAAGCCGCTTTCCGGGCGCTGGCCGAACACTACAAGGCTGATATGTCCGTCATCATCGGCGATGACCTCCTGAAGGAGAATTTCCCGCTCGTGCATACTGTGGGACGCGCCAGCGCCGATGCGCCGCGCCTGCTGGAACTGCGCTGGGGCAAGAAGGGGCATCGCCGCATCACGCTGGTTGGTAAGGGCGTCTGCTTCGACACCGGCGGCCTCGATATCAAGCCGGCATCCTCGATGCTGCTGATGAAGAAGGACATGGGCGGTGCCGCGAACGTCATGGGCCTGGCGCTGATGATCATGGACGCGAAGCTCAAGGTCGACCTGCGCGTCATCATTCCCGTCGTCGAGAACTCGATTTCCTCCAACGCCTTCCGCCCTGGCGACATCTATACGAGCCGCAAGGGCCTCACCGTGCAGATCGACAATACCGATGCCGAGGGACGGCTGATCCTGGCCGATGCGCTGGCCTATGCCGATGAGGACGCGCCGGACCTGATGATCGACATGGCGACGCTGACGGGTGCTGCCCGCGTCGCGCTCGGCCCCGACCTGCCGCCCTTCTTCACCGACGACGACGACCTTGCCCGCGACCTGACCGAAGCGAGCCTGGAGACGGACGATCCGCTGTGGCGCATGCCGCTCTACATGGGCTACGACAAGGATATCCGTACGAAATTCGCCGATATCACCAATGCTCCATCGGGCGGCATGGCCGGCTCCATCACGGCCGCCCTATTCCTCAAGCGGTTTGTCACGAAGACGCCGAGCTGGGTTCATTTCGATATCTACGGCTGGGCGCAGAGCGAACGGCCGCATTCGCCCGGCGGCGGCGAGGCGCAGGCGATCCGGGCGCTGTATCATCACATAAGGCAGAGTGTGCGGTAGGTCGTCGTTGCAGGTAGGCGAGCTTCTCTATCTATCGCCCACCTGACACCCCCCTCTGTCGCTGCCGCGACATCTCCCCCCTTGTGGGGGAGATGTCGCGAAGTGACAGAGGAGGGCACTCTCAACGAACTCTGTGGTCACTGCTCCGAAGAGTAACCAATCAAAACTCCCTTGAAACCGCCATGATCTTGGCCGAAACTGGAACGGCAGCGTAACGAATCCCGGGATTTGCCCCTTGCCGCTTGAACTCACCGCCTCGCAGGCTCTCGGCCTCTGGCATGGCGTGACGCTCGCTCAGGTGCGCCGCGAGGATCATGATTTGACCTTGCGGCAGATGGCGATCCTGCTTCAGATCTATCTCGTGCCGCCGCCGCATACCGTGCGTGGTCTTGCCGCGACACTCGGCGTCACCAAGCCGGTCATCACCCGGGCGCTTGACACCATGGGCGTCATGGGATTGGTCGACCGCGTGCGCGACGAGCGTGATCGCCGCAACGTCATCATCAAACGGACGGTCACCGGCGCGCTCTATCTGGAAAAACTCGGCGATCTCGTCATCGAGCACGGCCGCAAACTGTAACCTCAGGAAATTTCGTCATGACGCTCGACCGCCGCCTCAATGCCTTCAGGGCCGATCTCGCCGAGGCTTCTCTGAGAGGTAAAGTCGAGGCCGAGCGCTTCGTCGAGGGGATTAGCGCACGCGTTGCCGTCCCCGTCATTGCGCTGCGGCCGAAGCCGGATCTCGCCTCGGGCATCGATACCGAGCTCTTGATGGGTGAAGAGGTGACGATATTCGAACGCCGCGATGGCTGGTGCTGGGTGAAGGCACTGTCCGATGGTTATGTCGGCTACCTTCCGGAAACGTCGATCAAGGAAGGCGCGGCTGTGCCAACCCATGTCGTCATTCCACAGCGCACTTTCCTCTATCCCGAGCCGGAGCTGCGCAAGCCGCATGCGGCAATCCTCTCCATGGGCAGTCTCGTGCATGTGACCGGCACGGCAGAGGCGCGGGGCAATCACTATGTCGTCTTGGAGGATGGCACCGCCATCTTCGCCAAGCATGTCCAGCCGATCGGCGACAACCGGGGCGGCGATTTTGTCGACGTCGCCTTGCGCTTTATCGAAACGCCCTATCTCTGGGGCGGCCGCTCGGGTCTCGGCATCGATTGCTCGGGCCTCGTGCAGCTGGCGCTGTCGATGACAGGCCGCGCGGCACCGCGCGATACCGACATGCAGGCGGCCGCCCTCGGCCAGCCGATCACTCGCGACGAACTGAAGCGCGGCGATTTCGTTTTCTGGAAAGGGCATGTGGCCATCATGGAAGATCCGGAAACCATCGTTCATGCCAACGGCCATACCATGACTGTCGCCCGGGAGAATTTTGCTGCCGCCGTCGAACGCATCGGCTGGCTCTACGAGCGGCCGACCGGCTATCGCCGTTTCGTCGACTGACGGCGCACCGCAACCCTATAGCCGCAGCGCCGCCGGCCTCTTATGGCGTATGCGGGCGCGCGATCCAGATCCCGGCGACAATGACGATGCCGCCGAGGGCCTGTATCAGCGTGACGTTTTCGCCGAACAGAAACCAGGCGAAAAGCGCGGCTGCGATCGATTCCAGGAAAATGACGAGTGAGGAGAAAACGGTTGGCAGCCGCCCGAGCGCCACCGAAAGCAGGCCTTGCCCGCCGGCATGGCTGATGAGGCCGAGCGCCAGAAGCACGCACCATCCCGAAATCGACTGCGGCACTATCCGCGGCTCGAAGAAGAAGGCGACGAGGAACAGGATCGCCGAGGTTATGACGCTGAGTTCGAAGGTGACGCGCGCCGCATTCGTCCTTGGTCGCGCCGCACCGACTGCCAGGAAATAGAGACCGAAGAAGGCGCCGGTGATGATGGCGAGCGCGTCTCCGACAGCGCGGCTCGGATTGAATGCAAGGCTTTGCGCCACCAGCGCCGTGCCACCGGCAAGGCAGACGAGAAGCCCGATCAGCGTGGTGCGATCGACCCTCTGCCGCAGGAGAAGCCAGCCGAAGATAACGACCCAGAGCGGCGCCATGGTCGCAAAGAACGTGGCATTGGCGATCGTCGTCCGCATGATGGCGAGGTGCCAAAAGAACAGGTCACCCGTAAAGGCGATACCGGCGAGAATGGTCGGCAGCGTAAAGCTGGCACGAGGTGCTCTAACCTCCGAAGCCTCCGCATATCGCATCCAGATCCACAGGATAGGCAGAGCCAGGAAGACGCGCCAGAACGCGCTGGCGAAAGGCCCGACATCGGCGAGACGCACGAGGCTTGGGGAGATGCTCATGGCCAATGCCGCAAGGAGCATCGCCACGACCCCGAAAAGGAACTCTTTCGAGCCGTCGGACCCTGCCTTGCCGGCAGCCGGGCGGTTTGCATTCGTCCGCTCGCCAAGGTCTGCTGCGCGCATATCGTATTCAGTGTCCGGTTGTGACATTCTCGTGCCTTTGCAAGTCAGGTGATGTGTGGCGCAAAGCTAGTACAGGCGGAAAGAGTATTTGGCTCCATTTTGACGGTTTCCATGCAATTTTGTTTCCTCTTTGCGGTAAGGATGTTTTGAAATGCGCAAATCCGCCGATCTCGATGAATTCGACCTGGCAATTCTCGACCTTCTTCAGAAGGACAGCACCGTTCCGCAACGCAAGATCGGTGAATTGGTCAATCTCTCCGCGCCCGCCGTGCAGCGGCGCATCAAGCGCTTGCAGGAGAGCGGCGTCATTCAGGCGAATATCGCCGTCATCGATCCGGCAGCGATGGGCTTGCCGATCACCATCATCGTCGAGGTCCATATCGCAAACGAGCGTTACGACCTCATCAATGCGATAAAGCGCAGCTTCCTGGAGGCGCCGGAAGTTCAGCAATGCTACCAGGTCACCGGTGAAGCGGATTTCGTGCTTGTCGTCGTCGTGGCCAGCATGTCCGCCTATGAGGCGCTGACGCGGCGTCTGTTCTACGACAATCCGAATGTCACGAAATTCAAATCGCTCGTTGCCATGGATCGGGTGAAGATCGGCCTTTCCCTGCCATTGAGGCGAGATTAGAGCGTTTCCCATTCATGCTGGATCATATCCACATGAGTTGAAGTAATTCTGAGCCTCTTGCGGTTCGACCAGATCAATCAGCTTGCCGATG